>NZ_LZSY01000041.1 GCF_001665625.1 Mycolicibacterium peregrinum
GTCACCTGGTGACCGCAATCCGCGGCGTTGACGAAATGCCGACTCAGCCGCGCAGCGAGGCGGTATCGATCACGAAGCGGTACCGCACGTCACTGGCGAGCACGCGCTCGTAGGCCTCGTTGATGTAATCGGGCTGGATGATCTCGATCTCGGGGGTCACGTTGTGCTCGGCGCAGAAGTCCAGCATCTCCTGGGTCTCCGGGATTCCGCCGATCATCGAACCGGACAGGCTGCGGCGGTAGGCGCCCAGCGGGAAGAACGGCACCACCAGCGGCTTTTCCGGCGCGCCCAGTTCGACCAGGGTCCCGTCGGTCTTGAGCAGGCCCAGGTAGGCGCCGAGGTCCAGATTCGCCGACACGGTGTTGAGGATCAGATCGAACTGACCGGCCAGCTTGCGGAAGGTGTCCGGGTCGCTCGTCGCGTAGTACTCGTCGGCGCCCAGTCGGAGGCCGTCTTCCATCTTCTTCAGCGACTGCGACAGCACGGTGACGTGCGCGCCCATCGCGTGCGCGAGCTTGACGCCCATGTGGCCCAGTCCGCCGAGGCCGATCACGGCGATCTTCTTGCCCGGCCCGGCGTTCCAGTGGCGCAGGGGCGAGAACAAGGTGACGCCCGCGCACAGCAGGGGAGCGGCCTTGTCCAGCGGGATGCTGTCGGGGATACGCAGGACGTAGTTCTCGTCGACCACGATCGCGCCGCTGTACCCGCCGTAGGTGGGGGTGCCGTCGCGCCCGGTCGCGTTGTAGGTGCCGATCATGCCGCTGCCGGTGCAGTACTGCTCAAGACCGGCCTTGCAGTTGTCGCACTCCCGGCAGGAGTCGACGAAACAGCCGACGCCGACATGGTCGCCGACCTTGTACTTGGTGACGTCGGAACCAACCTCGGTGACCACACCGGCGATCTCGTGCCCGGCGACCACGGGGTAATTCGGAGTGCCCCATTCGCCCTTCACCGTGTGGATGTCGGAGTGACAGATGCCGGCGAAGTGGATGTCGAAGGCCACGTCGTGCGGCCCTACCTCGCGGCGGGTGATGGTGGTCTTGGCCAGCGGTTCGGTCGCCGAGTTGGCGGCATAGGCGTAAACAGTGCTCATCAAAGCCCTCTTTGCTCGTCGTCTGTACGTATCCCGGAAAGATTAGTCCGGTTAACTGATCACTGCCTGTGACGGCAGTCCGCAGCGTGCAACGACGCGGGCGGCAGCGGTAATCCCGCTATCGCCTGTGACATATCTCCCGGCTCACCACCGGAAGGGATCACAGCCCGGGTGCGCGGAAGGACCCGTTGAAGGAGACCCGCTCGCAGCGGATCAGGCCGGCCAGGGTGTACGGATCGCGCGCGATCACGTCCTCGACCTCTTCTTCGCTGAGGTCTCCGGTGATCAGCACGGCGCCGGTCGCCGATTCCAGACGCCCCGCCAGCACGACGCGACCTGCGGCGACCTCCTCCTCGAGCCACGCGAGGTGGGCGGGACGGGTCTGGTCGACGACGTCGGCGGGTTGGGTGTACGTGGTGGTGAGGACGTGGAACACGTTGGTGAGATTAGTTGATCGGTGCGTTGACCCAGCGCAGGTCGTCGAGGATGCCGCGGGCGGCAACGATGTTCTGCCCGGTCTGCCAGACCTCGTTGTTCACCACGAACACCCGGTTGTCCTTGGCCGCAGACAAGTCGCGCCACGCCGTGCTCTGGAGAATCTTGGGCGCGTTCTCCCGAGCGGCCGCGGAGGTGAACGAGACGTAGACGATGTCGGCGTCGGCGCTGCGGTAATCGGGGTCGGTGGTACCGAGCTCCTCGTAGGGCTTGTCGGTGAATCGTTGCGCGGCAGGGCGATCCAATCCCACCGCGGCGAGCACGCTGCCGGGGAAGGTGTCGGCCCCGTACACCCGGACGCTGTTCTCGGTCAGCTGCACCACCGAAGCTTGGAAGTGTGCGGCGTCGTTCTTCGCGCCGGTGTCGCGGGCGGCGTCGTCGAACTTCCCGATCAGGTCAGCAGCGGCGTCAGCGCGACCCGTCGCCGCACCCACCGCGCGCAACGTGTCCCGCCAGGCAGCGCCCGGGGCACCCGTGAACACCGTCGGGGCGATGGCCGACAGCGCGCCGAAGGACGCCGGCGTGAGCGCCGCCGAGCCAAGGATCAGATCCGGGTCGGCCGCCTTGACGGCATCCAGGTCCGGCGCGTTCCGGGAACCGGCCGGCGCCACCCCGTGGACCACGCCACCCAGGTAAGAGGGTTGCTCGGACGAACCCTCCGGGAGGGCAGCGGCGACGATCCGGGACTGCAGGCCCAGTGCGCACAACGCGTCCAGTTGGTCGCCGGACAGCGCGACGATGCGCTGGGGGTCGCCGCGTACCTCGGTGGACTCCGGGATGTCACCGCCCTCGGCGCGCGCGTTGCGGACCTCCCGCGCCGATTGATCGGCGGCGGCGGGCTCGGCTGCGCAGGACTCGTCGGGCTTGCGCTGATTCCCCAGCACGCCGGAATCGGCGATCTTGGTGACGCTGGTAGAGATCGACGTCTGCGACTGCGACGTCTGCTCCGCCGAACCGCATCCACTGGCGAGTGTCGCGGCCGCAGCGATCACCGCGACTGCGGCGCGGGGTCGGTTCATCAGCACCGGCCGACCGTAACATTCACAGCTTTGCCGCTGGTCAGGGCCTCGCCGTCGAAAGTCGTGACTCCGCGGGGCGACTCAGTACGACAGTTTGTAGGACCCAGGGGCGCTCAAGCCTTCGGGAGCGTTAGGATTCAGGTCGATATGCGGGATTTCCCGACGAATCTTTGGAGGATCTCTTGGTAGCCGAAGCGCCCCCAATCGGAGAACTCGAGGCACGTCGTCCTTTTCCGGAACGGATGGGCCCCAAGGGCAACCTGATCTACAAGCTCATCACGACGACCGATCACAAGCTGATCGGCATCATGTACTGCGTCGTCTGCTTCGCCTTCTTCTTCATCGGCGGTCTGATGGCTCTGTTCATGCGTACGGAGCTGGCGATGCCCGGGTTGCAGTTCCTGAGCAATGAGCAGTTCAACCAGCTGTTCACCATGCACGGCACGGTGATGCTGCTGTTCTACGCCACCCCGATCGTGTTCGGGTTCGCCAACCTGGTGCTCCCGCTGCAGATCGGTGCGCCCGACGTGGCGTTCCCGCGGCTGAACGCCCTGTCGTTCTGGCTGTTCCTGTTCGGTGCGCTGATCGCCATGGGCGGCTTCATCACCCCCGGCGGTGCCGCGGACTTCGGTTGGACGGCCTACTCGCCGCTGACCGATGCCATTCACTCGCCGGGTGCCGGTGGTGACCTCTGGATCCTGGGTCTCGCCGTCGGTGGTCTTGGCACCATCCTCGGTGGCGTCAACATGGTCACGACCGTGGTCTGCATGCGTGCGCCCGGTATGACGATGTTCCGGATGCCGGTGTTCACCTGGAACATCCTGGTGACCTCGATCCTGGTCCTGATCGCCTTCCCGATCCTGACCGCCGCGCTGTTCGGCCTGGCCGCCGACCGCCACCTGGGCGCCCACATCTACGACCCGGCCAACGGCGGCGTCCTGTTGTGGCAGCACCTGTTCTGGTTTTTCGGCCACCCCGAGGTGTACATCATCGCGCTGCCGTTCTTCGGCATCGTGTCTGAGATCTTCCCGGTGTTCAGCCGCAAGCCGATCTTCGGTTACACCACGCTGATCTACGCCACCATCAGCATCGCGGCCCTGTCCGTGGCCGTGTGGGCACACCACATGTACGCCACCGGCGCCGTCCTGCTGCCGTTCTTCTCCTTCATGACGTTCCTGATCGCCGTCCCGACCGGCATCAAGTTCTTCAACTGGATCGGCACGATGTGGAAGGGCCAGCTGACGTTCGAGACGCCGATGCTGTTCTCGGTCGGCTTCCTGATCACCTTCCTGCTCGGTGGCCTGTCCGGCGTGCTGCTGGCCAGCCCGCCGATCGACTTCCACGTCACCGACAGCTACTTCGTCATCGCGCACTTCCACTACGTGCTGTTCGGCACCATCGTGTTCGCCACCTACGCGGGCATTTACTTCTGGTTCCCGAAGATGACCGGCCGGCTGCTCGACGAACGCCTGGGCAAGCTGCACTTCTGGCTGACCTTCATCGGCTTCCACACGACCTTCCTGGTGCAGCACTGGGTCGGTGACGAGGGCATGCCGCGTCGTTACGCCGACTACCTGCCGTCGGACGGTTTCACCACGCTCAACGTGATCTCCACGATCGGTGCCTTCATCCTGGGCATCTCGACGCTGCCGTTCGTGTGGAACGTGTTCAAGAGCTGGCGCTACGGCGAGCCGGTGACGGTCGACGACCCGTGGGGTTACGGCAACTCGCTGGAGTGGGCTACCTCGTGCCCGCCGCCGCGGCACAACTTCACCGAGCTGCCCCGGATCCGTTCGGAGCGCCCGGCGTTCGAGCTGCACTACCCGCACATGGTCGAGCGGATGCGCGCCGAGGCTCACGTGGGCCGTGCGCATCACCCAGAGCTCGAGTCTGCGGACCGCTCCAGCTGACGGGTGGCGGCATCCGGGGGAGAGCACGTCGAAGGTGACTCGATGAACGGTGCTCCACGCGAGCGCTCGTCGGTATTGATCACCGTCACGGGAGTCGATCAGCCCGGCGTCACCTCGGCACTGTTCGGGGTGCTCGCCCGCCATCAGGTGGAACTGCGCAACGTCGAACAGGTCGTGGTCCGCGGCCGGCTCACCCTCGGTGTGCTGGTCGCGGCGCCGATCGAGACGGTTGCCGGGGAGTCGCTGCGCGACGATGTCGAGACGGCCATCCACGGCCTCGGTCTGGACGTGACGATCGAGCGCAGCGACGACATGCCCGTCATGCGCGAACCGTCCACACACACGATCGTGGTGCTGGGGCGTCCGATCACAGCTGAGGCGTTCAGCGTGGTGGCCCGCGCCGTGGCGGGTCTGGGCGTCAACATCGACACGATCCGTGGGGTGTCCGACTACCCGGTGACCGGTCTGGAGCTTCGCGTCTCGGTGCCGGCGGGGGCGGCGTACAGCCAGCTGCAAACCGCACTGGCCCAGGTGGCCGTCGACGAAGGCGTCGACATCGCGCTGGAGGATTACAGCCTGGCCCGTCGGGCCAAGCGGCTCATCGTCTTCGACGTGGACTCCACCTTGATCCAGGGTGAGGTCATCGAGATGCTGGCCGCCCGGGCCGGGATGGAAGCCCAGGTGGCCGCCGTCACCGAAGCTGCGATGCGCGGCGAGCTCGATTTCGCCGAATCACTGCATCGCCGGGTGGCGACGTTGGCGGGCCTGCCCGCGTCGGTCCTCGACGATGTCGCCGAGCAGGTCGAGCTGACGCCCGGCGCCCGGACCACCATCCGGACCCTGCGGCGACTCGGTTTCCACTGCGGCGTCGTGTCGGGCGGCTTCCGCCAGGTCATCGAACCGCTCGCGCATGAACTCATGCTCGACTACGTGGCCGCCAATGAACTGGAGGTCGTCGACGGCAAGCTGACCGGGCGGGTCATCGGTCAGGTCATCGACCGGCCAGGAAAAGCCAAGGCGCTGCGCGATTTCGCGCAGCAGGTCGGCGTCCCCATGGAGCAGACCGTGGCTGTGGGCGACGGGGCCAACGACATCGACATGCTGGCGGCTGCCGGCCTCGGTGTCGCCTTCAACGCCAAACCGGCACTGCGTGAGGTTGCCGACGCGTCGCTGAGCCATCCTTATCTGGACACCGTGCTGTTCATCCTCGGCGTCACCCGCGGCGAGATCGAAGCTGCCGATGCCCAGGACGGCGTGTTGCGTCGCGTCGAGATCCCCGAGGACTGACCGCCGGCTCACCCCTGAAGTAGGGTGTGGGGCATGGCGAACTTGAAGCACACGGTTGTGGTTGGCGTGTTCGCCGTTGCGGCGGTCCTGGGTCAGTTGGCGGTTGCGGCCCCGGCCGAGGCCAAGCGATGCCCGTCGGGAACGGTGCAGACAAAGTTCGAGGGCGTGTGCGTGGCCGGTTCGTCCGGCGGCGGGATGGGCGCGGTGGCACCGCCGGTGATGGCGCCCAGCGCCGGGGGAACCAACATCACGAACCGGCCCGGCGAGCTGCCGACGGTGAACGGGATTCCCTGCACCATCGAGCACTACAGCACCTGCTACGCAATGTCGCAGCAGCCCTGAATCGCTGACTAGACCACCAACGTCTGAGGTTGCGCGCCGAGCGTGCCGGTGATGCTGTGCCAGGCGCGCACCAGCAGGTGCACGGCCTCTTCGAGTTCAAGTTCCGGCAGCGCATAGGGCAGCCGGACGAACCGCTCCAACGTGCCGTCCACGCCGAACCGCGGGCCTGCGGGCACATCCAGACCCAGCCGCATCGCGGCGGCCGACAACGCGGTGCTCATCGGCGCGGGCAGCTTCACCCACAGCGACATCCCCCCACGGCCGTGCCCCGGCTGCCAGTCCGGCAGCTCTCGGGCCAACAGGGCCACCAGGAATTCCCGACGGGCGCGGATGATCTCGCGGCGTTCCGGAAGTACCTCGGCACGCATCGCGAGTAGTTTGGCCGCGGCGAGTTGTTCGAGGATCGGGGTACCCAGGTCCACCGAAGGCCGGATCGCCGCGATGGTGGCCAGAGTTCCTCGCTCGGCGCGGATCCAGCCGACCCGCAGGCCACCCCAGAACGATTTCGACATCGAGCCGATGGTCAGCACCAGATCATTACGGGGCACCGAGGCGGCCAGCGGCTCGGGCGGCGCCTCGTCGATCCACATGTCGGCGATCGATTCGTCGACGATGGTGCGGGTGCGCGTATCGGAAATGATCTGTCCCAACCGCTTTCGCTCAGCGGCGGGCATGGTGAACCCGGTGGGGTTGTGGCTGTCGGGAACCAGGTAGGCCAGGCTGGGCGCAAGCTGACGCAACGCGGCCTGTACGGCGTCGAGTTCCCAGCCGTCCTCGGTGAGCGCGACCGGAACCGCCCGCGCCCCGGCAGTCGAGATCGCCGACAGCGCACCGTGATACGTCGGCTGCTCGACGAGTACCCGGTCCCCGGGCTGAGTGTGGCTGGCCAGGATCAGACCGATGGCGTGCTGGGCGCCGCTGGTCACCATGATCTGGTTCGGTTCGGTGGGTAGCCCTCTGCTGCAATACCTTTCGGCGATGGCCGCACGCAGGGGGCCGACGCCCATAAGTTCGTGACCGGGCTCGCGCAGATACGGCGCGATGTCGCGGGCGGCGTCGGCGAAGGCTTCCAACACGGCGGTGCCCGGCGCGGAGAGCGCGGCGGCGGCCAGGCTGACCGTCGGCGTGGTGGCCTCGGTCTGGATGTGACCTGCGGTGGGCAGCGCGGTGACGCTGCGGGCTCCGCGGCGGGCGTGCAGATAACCGTCGTCACGCAGCTGGGCGAAGGCCGCGGTGACCGTGGTGCGTGACACCCGCAGGGTCTCGGCGAGTGCCCGCTCGGAGGGAATGCGTGACCCGACCGGAACGCGGCCGTCCACGATCAGCAGCCGGATCGCATCGGCCAGGCCGAGGTAGGCGGGTCCACTTTGGCTGGAGGTACGCCAGTTGCCTAGTTCGCGGGCCAAGAGGTCCACATCAAGGGCTCTGGTGGCCATATCTGCTGACATAATGAGGCCAGTATGGTCTAACTGGCTATTGATAGACAAGCCACATCGCCGAGATCATGGCTGCATGGCACGGAACTGGATTTCCCGATTGGCAGAGAATCTGCGCCGTCTGCACGATCCCGACAACTACGCCGGGGACCGCGATGTGGACGCCCGCCGGGTGCGTAGTGAGCTCGACGCGATCCGCGTCCGATTCCCTGACCACGCATGAGGACGGCGTTCACCCGCGGTGCGCTGCTCCTGATCGGACTGTGCGGCTACGGCGTGTCGATGGCCATGATGGTGCGCGCCGGGCTCGGACTCGATCCGTGGGACGTCTTCCACCAGGGAATCACCCGGCACACGCCACTGTCGCTCGGCATGGCCTCCGCCGTCGTCGGTGTGGTGGTCCTGCTGGCCTGGATCCCGCTGCGCAACCGGCCCGGAATCGGGACCGTCGCCAACGTCATCGTCATCGCGCTCACCGTCGATGCCGCCCTCGCGATACTTCCGGCGCCGTCGGCGTTGCCGGTGCGCATCGCCATGATGATCGGTGCCGTGGTGCTCAACGCCATCAGCACCGTGCTCTATATCGGCGCCGGCCTCGGCCCCGGACCCCGAGACGGTCTGATGACCGGGCTGGTCGCGCGCACCGGATTGTCGGTGCGGCTGGTGCGCACCGGGATTGAGGCGACCGTACTGGCCGTGGGCGCGCTGATGGGCGGCACCGTCGGGATCGGCACCCTCGTCTATGCCTTCGGGATCGGGCCGCTCGTGCAGCTGTTCCTGCGGCTGACACCACGGTCACTGTTGTTCCACGATTTCAGCGGCGGACGTGCCCGAGCGGATCGGGAGCCGGTCACTACGATGAGCGAGTGGCCGCAGGGGAACGCACCGACTCGACAATCACCGATGACGGAGACGGAACCGACCCCGACCTGTTGATCGACTTCGCCAGGGTGAGCCTGCGGCGCGGCGGCAACACGCTCGTCGGGCCGATCACGTGGACCGTCGAACTCGACGAACGCTGGGTGGTGATCGGCCCCAACGGTGCAGGCAAGACCTCGCTGCTGCGAATCGCGGCAGCCACCGAATACCCCTCGTCGGGCACCGCGTACGTGCTCGGGGAACGCCTTGGTCGAACCGACATGTCCGATCTGCGCGCTCGCGTCGGACTCAGCAGCTCGGCGTTGTCCCAGCGGATCCCCGACGACGAGGTCGTGCGTGACCTGGTGGTGTCGGCCGGCTACGCCGTGCTGGGCCGCTGGCGCGAGAACTACGAGGACATCGACTACGCCCAGGCCGTCGACATGCTGGAAAGCGTCGGTGCCGAACACCTCGCCGAGCGGACCTACGGAACACTGTCCGAAGGCGAACGCAAACGGGTCCTGATCGCCCGGTCGCTGATGACCGACCCCGAACTACTGCTCCTCGACGAGCCCGCGGCCGGCCTCGATCTCGGCGGCCGTGAAGAGCTGGTAGCCCGGTTGACCGACCTGGCCGCCGACCCCGATGCGCCGGCCATGGTGCTGGTCACCCATCATGTCGAGGAGATTCCGGTCGGTTTCAGCCACGCGCTGATCCTCTCGGAAGGCAAGGCGGTTGCCTCGGGTCTGCTGACCGAGGTGTTGACTGCTGAGAACCTGTCCAAGGCGTTCGGCCAGTCGATCGCACTGGACGTGATCGACGGGCGTTACTTCGCCCGGCGAACCAGGAGCCGGGCGGCTCATAGGAGGCGAGAATGAGCACAACGACCGACCCACTGGTGCCGCGTCCGGCGGCCACGGTGATGCTGGTCCGCGACGCCGCCGCATCGATCGAAGTCTTCATGATGCGCAGGCACGCGGCGATGGAGTTCGTCGCCGGCGTGATGGTGTTCCCCGGCGGCGGAGTCGACGACCGCGACCGCAACGCCGACATCGCCTGGTTCGGACCCGAACCGGACTGGTGGGCACAACGGCTCGGGGTTGACACCGGGCTGGCCGAGGCACTGGTGTGCGCCGCGGCCCGCGAGACCTTCGAGGAGTCCGGGGTCCTGTTCGCCGGGCCCTCCAACGACCCGGACGGGATCGTCAGCGATGCCTCCGTCTACGGCGATGCACGCGCCGCCCTGGCCAACCACTCGCTGTCCTTCGCCGACTTCCTGCGCGACGAGAAGCTCGTGCTGCGAGCCGACCTGCTGCGGCCGTGGGACAACTGGGTCACCCCGAAAGAGGAGCGCACCCGCCGCTACGACACCTTCTTCTTCGTCGGTGCACTGCCCGAGGGGCAGCGGGCCGACGGGGAGAACACCGAAACCGACCGGGCCTTCTGGAGCACTCCGCAGGCCGGCCTCGACGACTTCGAGCAGGGCAACTCGTTCCTGCTGCCACCGACCTGGACCCAGCTGAATTCGCTGGCCGGCCGGTCCGTCGCCGACGTGCTGGCCAGTGAGCGCAAGATCGCCCCCATCGAACCCAACCTGTCCCTCGGTGAGGGCAGCTGGCAGATCGAGTTCTTCGACAGCGGTCGCTACAACGCCGCCAGGAACCACCGGGCGCCGCTCGGCCGGGGCGGGGCGACTGCCGGAGACGCAAGTCGGTGAACGAGTTCGTCAGCGTGATCGCCGGGGTGACGCCGGAGCAGGACGGCGTCGGCACCCTGATGTTGTCGCGGCCCCCGACCAACGCCCTGACCCGGCAGATGTACCGCGAGATCGTTGCGGCCGCCCACGAGCTGGGTGAGCGCACCGACATCTCCGTGGTGATCCTGTTCGGCGGTCACGAGATCTTCTGCGCCGGCGACGACGTACCCGAGCTGCGCACGCTGAACGCGGCCGAGGCGGCTGCCGCGGACACGGCGCTGCACCAGTGTGTCGAGGCTGTGGCCGCCATCCCCAAACCCACCGTGGCAGCGATCACCGGTTATGCACTGGGCAGCGGGATGACCCTGGCGATGGCTGCGGACTGGCGCGTGAGCGGCGACAACGTCAAGTTCGGGGCGACCGAGATCCTGGCCGGACTGGCGCCCCGCGCCGGGGGCGGGGCACGGCTGGCCCAGACGATCGGCGCCAGTAAGGCCAAAGAGCTGGTTTTCAGCGGACGTTTCGTCGGTGCCGAGGAGGCGCTGGAGCTCGGGTTGATCGACCAGATGGTGGCGCCCGACCACGTCTACGACGAGGCGCTGGCCTGGGCGCGGCGATTCGTGGACCATCCCGTGGACGTGTTGGCCGCGGCCAAGGCCGCCGTCGACAAAGTGGTGGACCGGCCCTGACGCCGACTCGACCCGGGCAGTTAGGCTGCCCTGCATGACTGACATCAAGGATTCCGGCACCGACGCCGATATTGCCGGCATGCCGACTCCTAACCCGCACGCCACGGCCGAGCAGGTCGAAGCCGCGATGCACGACAGCAAGCTCGCGCAGGTGCTCTACCACGACTGGGAAGCCGAAACCTACGACGAGAAGTGGTCGATCTCCTACGACCAGCGGTGTATCGACTATGCCCGTGGCCGGTTCGATGCCATCGTGCCCGAGGCCGAGCAGCGTGAGCTGCCGTATGACCGGGCCCTCGAGCTGGGCTGCGGTACCGGGTTCTTCCTGCTCAACCTGGTCCAGTCCGGGGTGGCGCGCCGCGGTTCGGTCACCGACCTGTCCCCGGGCATGGTCAAGGTTGCGACCCGCAACGGTCAGTCACTCGGCCTGGACATCGACGGGCGCGTCGCCGACGCCGAGGGCATCCCGTACGAGGACAACACCTTCGACCTGGTGGTCGGGCACGCCGTGCTGCATCACATCCCTGATGTCGAACTCTCGCTGCGCGAGGTGGTCCGGGTGCTCAAGCCCGGCGGCCGTTTCGTGTTCGCCGGTGAGCCCACCACGGTCGGCAACAAGTACGCGCGTGAGCTGTCGACCTTGACCTGGCACGCCACCACCAACCTGACCAAGCTGCCGTGGCTGAGCGAATGGCGGCGCCCGCAGGCCGAACTTGACGAGTCCTCCCGCGCCGCGGCGTTGGAAGCAGTCGTCGACCTGCACACGTTCGACCCGGCCGATCTGGAGCGGATGGCCTCGAACGCCGGCGCTGTCGAAGTTCGTACCGCCAGCGAGGAATTCACCGCGGCGATGCTCGGCTGGCCGGTCCGCACCTTCGAGGCCGCGGTGCCGCCGGGGCGTCTGGGCTGGGGCTGGGCCAAGTTCGCGTTCAACAGCTGGACCACGCTGAGCTGGGTCGACTCCAACGTCTGGCGCCGCGTGGTGCCCAAGGGCTGGTTCTACAACGTGATGGTCACCGGGGTTAAGCCGACAGTAGATTGAGGCCGCCCGCTGTTTGATATCGGAGCCGTCGCATACCTGCGCTCGGACAGAGGCGATGTCACTGACCAGGCTGGCTCCGGTGAGGCGGCGCTCGGCCACCTCACCCAGGGCCG
>NZ_LZSY01000042.1 GCF_001665625.1 Mycolicibacterium peregrinum
GCCTGGTCGGCCAGCACATGCACCACCGCGGCATCGGCGGCCGCCCGCTGCTGTGCGGCGGGGCAGTCTTCGCGCCGACACAGGCAGGGCATGCGGGATTCCAGTCGGGCCACCGGTCCCACCGCATCGGCGCGGCGCTGCTCCTGGGTACGGGGGTCGTGTTTGCAGACGGTGTCGGCGACCGCATCGAGGCGTTGATTCAGTGCGACCCCGTCGGCGGCGTGGATGTTGGCCCACACCGACGCCATGCCGGGGCTGCTCGCCTCCACCTGAACAAACCGCCCGTCGTCGATCGGGGGTGGAACCCGTACCCCGTGGGGGTCGAGTTTGGCGATCCATTGATCCACCCGGTCCCGCAACTGCCGTTCAGACAGCCGCATCCACCGGTGGGCCCGGGCCGCGAGTTCTTCATCCAGGCCGGCCCAGACTGCGGGGTCGACGATGCCGGTACGGGCGATGAGCATCCGCACCACCCGGTAGTCGATGTCGCCGGCGGCGAACCGGGCGGCCACCAACGGGAGTTTGTCGCGTA
>NZ_LZSY01000043.1 GCF_001665625.1 Mycolicibacterium peregrinum
GTCGAGTGGGCGATCCGACTGGGTCGGCCGGGCTCGATCATCGTGGTCGACAACGTGACCCGCTTCGGTCGGGTGCTCGCACCGGCGCCCGACGACGCACAGGCGCAGGCCGTGCGCGACATGCTGGAGATGATGGGTGCCGATCCGCGGTTGGACACCGCGGCCATTCAAACCGTGGGCACCAAGGGCTGGGACGGTTTCGCCGTGGCGCTCGTGCGGTAAACGACCTCTCGAAACGCCGCGAGCGTGCGTGTCCAATCAGCAGACACGCACGCTCGCGGAGTTTGAGGGTAGGGCTAAGCCAGCGAGTCCTGCGGCTCGCGCTGGATCGGCTTCGGCCACGGCTCGGGCTTGGGCCGCTGGCGCACCATCTGCGGCCACCAGAACCACTTGCCCATCAGGGCTGCGATGGACGGGGTCATGAAGGAGCGGATGACCAGGGTGTCGAACAAGAGGCCCAGACCGATGGTGGTGCCCACCTGGCCGATCACGGCGAGTTCGCTGACTGCCATCGACATCATGGTGAACGCGAACACCAGGCCTGCCGAGGTGACCACCGACCCGGTGCCGCCCATGGCGCGGATGATGCCGGTGTTCAAACCTGCGTGGATCTCCTCTTTGAATCGGGAGACCAGTAGCAGGTTGTAGTCCGCACCCACCGCCAACAGCACGATGACCGCCATCGCGAGCACCATCCAGTGCAGTTCCAGGCCGATCAGGTGCTGCCAGATGAGCACCGACAGACCGAAGGAGGCGCCGAGGGACAGCACCACGGTGCCGACGATCACCGCGGCGGCCACCACACTGCGCGTGAGGATCAACATGATGATGAAGATCAGGCACAGCGCGGCGATTCCGGCGATCATCAGGTCGTAGTTGGCGCCCTCCTGCATGTCCTTGAAGGTGGCCGCGGTGCCACCGAGGTAGATCTTCGAGCCCTCCAGCGGGGTGCCCTTGATGGCCTCCTTGGCGGCGTTCTTGATCGCATCGATGTGGGAAATTCCCTCGGGGCTCATCGGGTCGCCCTCGTGGCTGATGATGAACCGCACCGCATGCCCGTCCGGGGACAGGAACATCTTCATGCCGCGCTTGAAGTCCGGATTGTCGAAGGTCTCCGGTGGCAGATAGAACGAGTCGTCGTTCTTGGAAGCGTCGAACGCCTGGCCCATGGCCGTCTGGTTCTCCATCATCGCTTCCATCTGATCCTGCAGACCGCCCATCGTGGCCTGCATGGTCAGCATCATGTTCTTCATGTTCTTCATGGTCTGGATCATCGGCGGCATGATCGTGACCAGCTGCGGCATGAGCGCATCGAGACGATCCATGTCCGGCATCAACTTCTGGATGTCGTCGGTCATGGTGTCGATGCCGTCAAGGGTGTCGAAGATCGAACGCATCGACCAGCACATCGGGATGTCGAAGCAGTGCGGTTCCCAGTACAGGTAGTTACGGATCGGACGGAAGAAGTCGTCGATATG
>NZ_LZSY01000044.1 GCF_001665625.1 Mycolicibacterium peregrinum
ATGCCGGCCCCGGCGCCCGCCCCCGCGCCTGCACCTGGCGCTCCTGCACCTGCACCTGGCGCGCCGGCTCCGGCCCCGGCGCCCGCCCCCGGAGCTCCGGTTCCGGCTCCGCCTGTCGATCCCAACGCACCCGCGCCTGCGCCTGCGCCGGTCGACCCGAACGCTCCCGCCCCGGCCCCCGCGCCGGAACCCGGCCGTGTGGACAACGCCGCCGGCGGCTTCAGCTATGTCGTACCCGGCGGATGGAAGGTGTCCGACGCGACCCAGTTGTCCTACGGGCAGGCGTTGTTGACCAAGCTTCCGCCCGAGGGCACACCCGAGCCGCCGAACGACACCAGCGTGCTGCTGGGGCGCCTGGACCTGAAGCTGTTCGCGGGCGCCGAGGCCGACAATGCGAAGGCAGCTGTCCGGTTGGCCTCCGACATGGGTGAGTTCTTCATGCCGTTCCCCGGAACCCGGGTGAACCAGGAGACCGTGCCGCTCGACGCCAACGGGCTGTCCGGCGTCGCCTCGTACTACGAGGTGAAGTTCACCGACACCAACAAGCCCAACGGCCAGATCTGGGCCGGCGTGGTCGGTGCACCGCCTGCCCCGGGCACCCCGCGCGGACAGCGGGCTCCGGAACGCTGGTTCGTGGTCTGGCTGGGTTCGGCGAGCCATCCCGTGGACAAGGCGGCGGCCGCGACCCTGGCCAACTCGATCCGGCCGTGGACGCCGCCGGCGTCAGCCGCTCCCGACCCCAACGCGCCGCCACCGCCGGCCGACCCGGCGCACCCGGGTGTCGGCGTGCCGGTCCCGGTCACCAACGCTCCGCCGGAGATGCAGCCCCCGGCCTGACGCCGGGGTACGCGGAACGCCAGAATCTCGCAGGCGAGCGCTGATCGTTCCCATTTGGCCAACCGAATTGTTACGTTCGGGAGGTACATCTGGGGTGTGGCTCAGCGAGCCCGCTGGGCATAGCCAGTGACAGGTAGGAGACCTGTAATGGATGTAATGGCAGCAACCGAAATCCTGGCTCGTTCCTCCACGCTGACCAGCGTTGGCTGGATCGGCTACATCATCATCGGTGCGATCGCCGGCTGGATCGCCGGCAAGATCGTCAAGGGCGGTGGCTCCGGCATTCTGATGAACATCGTCATCGGCGTGATCGGTGCGCTCATCGGTGGATTCCTGCTCAGCTTCTTCCTCAACACAGGAGGCGGCGGCTGGTGGTTCACCCTCTTCACCGCCATCCTCGGGTCGGTGATCCTGCTCTGGCTCGTCGGACTGGTGCGCAGAGGCAACTGATCCGGCGTCGATGATGGACACGGGGACCATGACGGCCTGGCAGGTCGTTGTCCCCGGTCCGATGAGTTCCCATCCGCTGCAACGGGTTACCGTGTCCACCCCGCAGCCCGGGCCTGACGAACTGCTCGTCAAGGTCCTGGCCTGCGGGGTGTGTCGTACCGATCTGCATGTGGCCGAAGGGGATTTGGCCGTGCATCGGCCACGGGTGATCCCCGGGCATGAGGTCGTCGGAGAGGTCGTCGCGGTCGGTGCCGATGCGGGTGGCGGGTTCGCCGTCGGTGATCGGGTTGGTGTGGCGTGGCTGCGGCACACCTGCGGGCAGTGTGTCTACTGCCTGCGCGGACGAGAGAATCTCTGTCCGTCTTCGCTTTACACCGGCTGGGATGCCGACGGCGGTTACGCCGACTTCACCACCGTCCCGGCGGCCTTCGCCTTGCGGTTACCGACCGGATACTCCGACGTCGAGCTGGCGCCGCTGCTGTGCGCCGGCATCATCGGCTATCGCGCCCTGCTGCGCACCGACCTACCGTCGGCTGGGCGGTTGGGGCTCTACGGTTTCGGCGGCAGCGCGCACCTGACGGCGCAGGTGGCGTTGGCGCAGGGGGCCCGCGTGCATGTGATGACCCGTGGCGAGCGGGCCCGCGAACTCGCCCTGGCGCTGGGCGCGTCGTCGGTGCAGGGCAGCGCCGACATGCCGCCAGAGCCGTTGGATGCCGCAATCCTCTTCGCCCCGGTCGGGGATCTGGTGTTGCCTGCGCTGGCGGCCCTGGATCGCGGCGGCGTCCTGGCGATCGCGGGCATCCACCTCACCGACATCCCGGCCTTGAACTATCAACGGCACCTGTTCCAGGAGCGGGAGATCCGCTCGGTGACCGCCAATACCCGCGCCGATGCCCGCGATTTCCTGGCGTTCGCCGGTGCGCACCGGATGGCGGTCAGCACACCCGAGTACGCCCTGGATCGCGCCGATGAGGCGCTGGCCGACCTGAGTGCCGGCCGCATCGCGGGCGCGGCGGTGCTCCGCGGGTAGCGGAGACCTTCAGAGCGCTGCGAGCGCGGCGCCCAGTCGACCGTCGAGATCGCCGTGGCCGTAGGCGTACAGAGGGCCGAGCCCGTCGTTGATCACCCTGTTGAGTCGGGCCATCCCGCGCGCATTGACCGGCAGTGGCGAATGCAGCCGAAGGGTGATGGCATCGATCGTCGTCTCGGCTGCAGCAATGTTCTTTCGGTGCAACGGTATTCGTGACGACCAGACGATGGTGTCGTTGGCGCCTTCGTGTACACAGCGGCGTAACACCCGAGCGATGGCAACACGCTCGGTGATCGACGTGAGTCGTGCGGCGCGGGCCGCGATGGCGCTTCCCGGAGGTGTCGGGGTGCCGACGGCCAGCATGGCGTCGAGGCGACCGGATCGGATCCGTGCGGTGAGGCGTGCCCGGATGGACGGGCGGCGGGGGACGGGTGCACGACGGGGTGTGAGCGCCGGTGTCGCAGAAATTCGGTTGTCGTTCATGGCGATACCTCGTAGTTTCCGTGGTGCCCGAGTCCGTTGATCATGACTATCTAAAACCGTACGCCGGTCACGAGTGACTAGTCAAACCAATTTAACGGTCACGGCGGTACGCTGGTGTCATGACGACGAGGTGGATCGGCGACACCGAGACCAAACCCGCGCCCGGGCCGCTGGCCCGGATCCAGGCCTTGGTCAACACGATCGAACTGCCTGCCGGAACAGATCGCCTCGCCCATCCCGACGACGCAACACCGTGGCTGGTCGCCAACGGGTTGCTCGCTGCCGGTGCCAGCCCGACGGCAGCCGAGCTCGACCTGGTGCGAAAGGTGCGCGAGGCGCTGCGTGCGCTGCTGATCCACCACAGCGGCGGCCCGGCACCGCAGGCCGATCACCTCGCGGTACTGAAGGCGCTCGCCGATACCTCGACCGCAAAGGTCGACCTGGCCCCCGACGGGCAGGTGGAGTTGTCAGCCGCAGGCGAGAATGTGGGTGAGCGCCTGCTCGAGCTGCTGCTGGTGATGCGCGACGCGCAGCGGGACGGTACCTGGGCCCGCCTGAAGGCATGTGCGAACGACGAATGCACGTGGGCGTTCTATGACCGGTCCCGCAACCACGGCGGTACCTGGTGCGACATGTCCAGCTGCGGGAACATGCTGAAGAACCGGGAGTTCAGAGCGCGCAGACGCGCAGGCAGTTAGGTCGACAGGTGCCACACGAGGGCGGCGGCCAGTGCACCGACGCCGTTGAGCGACCAGTGCAGGGCGATCGGCGCGATCAGGCTGCCGCTGCGCCGGCGCAGCCAGGTGAACACGAAGCCGGCGACGCCGGTGGCGATCACGGCGAGTACGACACCGGCGATCATGCCGAACACGCCGCCGCCGAACAGTCGGGTGAAGCCGACGTTCTCGCTCGTCAGTCCGAGCGAACTGGCGATGTGCCACAGGCCGAACAACAGCGAACCGCCGGCGGCCACACCGCGAAAACCCCAGGCCCGGTTGAGGGCTCCGTGCAGGACACCGCGGAACGCCAGTTCCTCGGGGATCACGGTCTGCAGCGGGATGATCACCATCGACGCCAGAAGTGCGCCGGAGACGGTGGCGTAGTTGTCGTTCATGAACATCGGTCGGGTCCACGGCAGCGCCGCCCCGATTGCGATCACCGACACCACGAGTGCGACGGCGCCCAGCGCATAGCCCACACCCGCGCGCCAGTGCTCGCGGCCGAGCCCTAGTTCGGCCCAGCCCAGGCCTCGGGCGCGCACCAGGATCAACAGGCCGACCGCGGCGGCCGGAACCGTGGCGATGCTGGCCCACGGGGTGGTGAAGTGCGCGATCAGGTTGGTCACCGTGAGGATGACGACGACGATGCCGATGTCGGCATAGATGCGGAAGTGATGCAATGCAGAGAGCTGGGCCACCAGCGGATGTGGGTGCGCGGCCACGGCGCTCTGATCAGACATAACGTCGCAATCGTACCGGTGCGGCGCAATTACCCAGGTCACAGCGGTTGATCACTCCACGGTCCAGGTCCATTCCGAGATCGCCGGATCGTCCTCGCCGTGCTCGCGCGTGTAGCTGCGGGCCGCCAGCCGGGCGTCGACCATCTCCTGGCGCAGCCCGGCGGCCCTGACCGCCAGCCCGTCGACCCGGTCGATCACGTCCATGACCAGATGGAAGCGGTCGAGGTCGTTCAGCATCACCATGTCGAACGGTGTGGTCGTCGTGCCCCGCTCTTTGAACCCACGCACGTGCAGCTGGTCGTGGTTGGTGTGGCGGTAGGCCAGCCGGTGGATCAGCCACGGGTAGCCGTGATAGGCGAAGATGACCGGTTTGTCCGTGGTGAAGATCGAATCGAATTCGCTCTCGGAAAGGCCGTGCGGGTGTTCGGACTCGGGTTGCAGGCGCATGATGTCGACGACGTTGACCACCCGGACTTTCACCTCGGGGAGCCGGCGACGCAGGATGTCGGCCGCCGCCAGCGTCTCCAGGGTCGGGATGTCACCGGCGCAGGCGAGCACGACGTCGGGTTCGCCGGTGGTGTTGCTGGCCCACTCCCAGATCCCCAACCCGCGGGTGCAGTGTGCGATGGCCTCGTCCATCGTCAGATACGTCAGGGCCGGTTGTTTGCCCGCCACGATCACGTTCACGTACTGGCGGCTGCGCAGGCAGTGGTCGGCCACCGACAGCAGCGTGTTGGCGTCCGGCGGCAGGTACACCCGCACCACCTCGGGGCGCTTGTTGGCGACGTGGTCGATGAAGCCAGGATCCTGATGCGACGCGCCGTTGTGGTCCTGACGCCAGACGTGCGAGGTCAGCAGGTAGTTGAGTGACGCGATCGGCCGGCGCCACGTCAGGTGCGAGCTGCTGAACAGCCATTTGGCGTGCTGGTTCATCATCGAGTCGACGATGTGGACGAAGGCCTCGTAGCAGTTGAACAGCCCGTGCCGGCCGGTGAGGAGGTAGCCCTCCAGCCAGCCCTGGCAGAGGTGTTCGGACAGCACCTCCATCACCCGGCCGTCGGGGGCCAGGTTCTCGTCGACGGGCAGGGTCTCGGCCTGCCATGTCTTGTCGGTCTTCTCGAACACGGCGGCCAGGCGGTTGGAGGCGGTCTCGTCGGGACCCATCAGCCGGAAGCGGTCCGGATTGTTCGCGATGACATCCCGCAGGAATGTGCCGAGCACGCGGGTGGCCTCCGCGGTGTCCGTGGCGGGGCTCTCCACGGTGACCGCGTAGTCGGCGAAGTCGGGCAGGTCGAGGTCACGCAGCAGCAGGCCGCCGTTGGCGTGCGGGTTGGCGCTCATCCGCCGGGTGCCTGACGGGGCGAGGGCCCGGAGATCGGGCCGCAGCGCGCCGTCGGCGTCGAACAGTTCGTCGGGTCGGTAGCTGCGCAGCCATGTCTCGAGCTGGGCCATGTGCGACGGGTTGGTCCGGGTTTCCGACAGCGGCACCTGATGCGAGCGCCAGGTGCCCTCGACCAGTTTGCCGTCCACCTCATGAGGGCCCGTCCAGCCTTTGGGGGTGCGCAGGATGATCATCGGCCACAGTGGACGGCCCGCCTCCCCGTCGAGACGGGCCGCACGTTGGATCGCGGCGATCTGGTCGAACGCCTCGTCCATGGCCGCGGCCAGCTGCTGGTGCACGTTGGCCGGGTCGTCCCCGGCGACGGTGATGGGCCGGTAGCCGTAGCCGTACAACAGTGATTCGAGTTCCTCTTGCGGAATCCGGGACAGCACTGTGGGGTTGGCGATCTTGTAGCCGTTGAGATGCAGGATGGGCAACACCGCGCCGTCGACGACCGGGTTGAGGAACTTGTTCGAATGCCAGCTGGCAGCCAGCGGTCCGGTCTCGGCTTCGCCGTCGCCGATTACGCAGGCCACCACCAGGTCCGGATTGTCGAACGCGGCCCCATAGGCGTGCACCAGGGCGTACCCGAGTTCGCCACCCTCGTGGATGGAGCCGGGTGTCTCCGCGGCCACGTGACTCGGTATCCCACCGGGAAACGAGAACTGGCGGAACAGTTTCCGCAGACCGTCGGTGTTCTGCCCGATGGCGGAGTAGACCTCGCTGTAGGTGCCTTCCAGGTAGGCGTTGGCCACCAGCCCCGGGCCACCGTGACCGGGTCCGGTGACGTAGATGATGTTCGCGTCGCGTTCCCGGATGATCCGATTGAGATGGGCGTACAGCAGGTTCAGCCCCGGGGTGGTGCCCCAGTGGCCCAGCAGTCGCGGCTTGACGTGTTCGGCGGCCAACGGTTCGTCGAGCAGCGGGTTGTCCAGGAGATAGATCTGGCCGACGGACAGGTAGTTCGCCGCCCGCCAGTAAGCGTTGAGCTGCTCGAGTTCTGTGTCGGTGAGTGCCGGTGATCCAGTCGCGTCGCTCATGTCCCCATAGTGGCGGTTGTCGGTGAATGGTGCGCGCGTTCCGGGTACCCGAATTCGTACCGCTCAACCAACGCCGCGCGAAGCGCACCGTCGACGCGGTCGCGTTCGCGTCGGTTAGGTTCGACAGCATGCCCGTCCGCAGCACGGTCGACCCACGCACTCCGGTCCTCGTCGGTTACGGCCAGGTCAACCACCGGGCGGAGAATCCGGATGTCGAGCCGGTCGATCTGATGGTCGCGGCCGCTCGGGAGGCCGCAGATCCGCGGGTGCTGGAGGTTGTCGACTCGGTGCGGATCGTGAACCTGCTGTCCTGGCATTACCGGGATCCGGGTTTGCTGTTGGCGCAACGCATCCGGGCCGGCAAGGCGGCGACACGCTATACGGGGGTGGGCGGCAACGTCCCGCAGTCGTTGGTGAACGAGGCCTGTCTGGACCTGCAGGGCGGACGGGCCGAGGTGGTGTTGATCGCGGGCGCCGAGACCTGGCGCACCCGAAGCCGGCTGCGCAAACTCGGGACCAAGCCGGACTGGACCCGTCAGGACGAATCGGTGCCGGAGGCGCCGGGCGCGCACGAGGGCGTGCCGATGGCCGGTGAGGCCGAACTCCGGATCAATCTGGACCGACCGGCCTACGTGTATCCGATGCTCGAGCAGGCACTGCGGATCGCGGCCGGTGAGACCAGCGATGAGCACCGCAGGCGGATCGGCGAGTTGTGGTCTCGGTTCAGTGCGGTGGCGACCGACAACCCGCACGCCTGGAGCCGGGAGACGGTGCCTGCCGAGCAGATCTGGCAGCCGGGCCCGGACAACCGGATGATCAGCTGGCCCTACACCAAGTTGATGAACTCGAACAACATGGTCAACCAGGGTGCGGTGCTGATCCTGACTACCGTCGAGAAGGCAACGTATCTTCAGATCCCCACCGACCGTTGGGTTTTCCCGTATGCCGGAACGGATTCGCACGATACCTACGCGATCGGCGAGCGGGCCGAACTCTACAAGTCGCCGGCGATCCGGATCGCCGGACGGCGCGTTCTCGAACTGGCCGGAGTGGACGTCGACGAGGTCGACTTCATCGACGTGTACTCCTGCTTCCCGTCTGCGGTGCAGGTGGCGGCGGCCGAAATCGGTCTGCTGCTGGCCGATCCGGCCCGGCCGCTGACGGTCACCGGCGGGCTGACCTTCGCCGGTGGGCCGTGGAACAACTACGTGTCCCATTCGATCGCCACCATGGCCGAGAAACTCGTGGCGAATCCCGGGACCCGGGGGCTGATCACCGCCAACGGCGGTTACCTCACCAAACACAGTTTCGGGGTGTACGGCACAGAGCCACCGACTCATGAATTCCGTTGGCAGGACGTGCAGTCCGAGGTCGACGCCGAGCCCACCCGGGCACTGCAGGTGGAGTTCACAGGCACCGGCACGGTGGAATCGTGGACCACGCCGGTCGGTCGCGACGGCACCGCGGAGCGCGCCTTCCTGGCGGTGCGTACCCCCGATGACGGACGTACGCTGGCCCGGATCGTCGACGAGTCACAGGCAGCGGCGACCATGACATCCGACATCGCCGGGGCGAAGGTACGGGTTCACGCCGACGGCAGCGCGACCCTGCTCTGAGCCGCCAGCGCCAGCACCTCGTCGGTGGTCGGCGGGCTGGGCGGGTGGTAGGACAGGCACCAGGGAGTCTGGATCTTGTGAAAGGCATTGCCTTCCAACGCCAGATAGAACTGGCCTGAACGCAGCTTGCTGATGTCGGGCACGTGGCCGCCCTTCACCCGGGCCATCTCCCGGGCCACCGCGATCTGGGCGGGGGAGTTCAGCAGACCATAGAACTGCGTGGTCGCATTGCCAGGGATGTGGTTGTGCAGACCGCGCGGGGATTGCGTGGCGAACACCAACCCGAGCCCATACTTCCGGGCCTGCGATGACAGCGCCAGGGTGCTGTGTGTCGACGCGGTCGTATGGCTGGACGGGGCGAAGTTCTGCGCCTCGTCCATCACCAGCAATCCGCCCAACGGCCGGTCACCGGCCGGGTTGCGTTTGATCCAGGCGAACAGCGCCATCTGCAACTGGTTGACGAATCCTTCGCGCTGCTGGTCGCTGGTCAGGCCGGCCATGTTGATGACCGACACCCGAGCCCGGTAGCCCGGCGACGGTGTCAACAACACCCCCGGATCGGCTGCGGCGCCGGCGCCGCCGAACAACGGATCGTTGACCGTCGCCGCGCGCAGGTTCTGAGCCAACTCGGCGGCCAGCTTGTTCGCCCCGCCCAGTGCGCTGACCTCGGTGGGCAGGTCGGCGAGCAGGTCGATGAAGCCGTCGAGGCTGGTCGAGGGCCTCGCCCCGTAGTAGCGCAGCGCCTCGCGCAGCACCGCGCGGGACCGCTCGGCCTTGGCCGTGCTCCCGACAATCAGGGCGCGCGGTTCGAGCGCGGCGACCGCAGATTCGACGGCGTCGGCGAACTCGTCGTCGTCGTCGATGACACTGGCGAAGTCCGGTAGCGGCTGGAACGACAACGGGCGCCCCGTCGAGCGGCGCGGAGTCCACACCACGACCTCGGCATTGTCGAAATACGCGTCGGCGCGCTCGTCGTCCGCCGGCGTCCACCCCGGCGGGTTCTCGGGCCAGCGGGCACCCAGCCGGGACAGGTCGTTGTTGGGGTCGAGCACGATCGACGAGACGCCCCGCAGCGCGCACTCCTCGACCAGCCGCCGGATCAGCACGGTCTTCCCCGACCCGGAGCCCGCGAAGATGGCGGTGTGCTTGCGCAGCGCGGCCAGGTCGACCGACACCGGACGCCCGCCTGGGCTGTCCAGGCCGAGGGTCACCGCGGTAGGCGAGTGTTCGATCGCCGGCGCGGGCGGCTGCACACGTATGGGTCCGGTCGCGAGCTCGGCGTCCACATCGATCTGGGCCGGTGGCGGAGGATCACCCGCGATGTCTCCGAGGGCGGCACGCAGCCAGCCGATCCCGTGGGCCGGACGGCGGCGGCGCAGCCAATCGGGTAGGTCGGGGTGGTTGTCGTCGATGAGGTCACGCAGCGCGGTCATGGTGCGCACGTCGTCCTCGCTCATGGGCAGCACCCGGCCACCGGCCGCCTCGAACTCGGCGATCATCACCGTGGTTTTGGCGCCCTTGGGCCACGCGGTGTTGCGCAGAAGGAACAGCTGGCGCCGGTCTGGATTGAAACCGGTTGCCTCCCAAGCTTTCCGGATCCTGTTCTGCACCGCGACGGCGTTGCCGGACGAGATGGCGCGGAATGCCCAGTGCCGTTCGTCGTCGGTAGTCGCGTCGAGAGTCTGGCGAAGCCGCCCATGCAGCACCACTCGTTGGCCCGGGAGCGGATCGGGACGGAACGCCTGCCCGGCCTCACCGAGTTCGGTGATCCAGGCGTCGAGCGCCGCCGACAGCAGGCCGGGCATGGTGGTGTCCTCGCCGTCGGGGTCGAGCGCAGCGACCGTCACGGCGCGGCGCCGGTAATCGGCGAAGCGGCGGTCCAGTTCGCCGGTGTCGCCCTGGGCAGCGCCGCCCGAGCCGGTTTCGGGCGTGCCGGCAGCCTCGGCGGTGAGACTGGAGAGCTCCTCGATCGTGTCGCGGTCCAGGCACCGGCGGACATGCGTGTCGGCGCGTTTTAGCAGTTGACGCGGCGTGTACTGGGTGGCTTCGTCGAATGCTGCCGGCAGGATCGGCCAACTCGGGTAGGGCGCGGTGAACCCGATCGAGGCGTAGCTGGCGGTGAACCGGCGTTCCAGGATGGCGCGACCGACGTCTGGTGTCGGCAGACCCTGCAGCAGCGCGGTGGTGCGGAACCTGTCCTGAACGGTGGCAGTGGCGCGGTCCTGGATGGCTTCCCACGCAGCCGGTAGGCAGGCCACCACGCCGACGGTGCGACGCATGGTCTGCCGGATCGACATGAGGCCGTGTGCGATGTGCTCGAGATCGGTGTTGCCCGCAGTTCTGTCGGGGCCCGCGTCGGCAGTGTCGGTGCGCTCGGTGGACTGGGCCAGCAGCGTGTCGATCTGGTCGAGCGCCAGGACCGACGGCCCGGCCAGGGCGATCAGCCGTGAGATGTCGCGGACCGATTCCTGCGCGGTGAGCGTCGGTGCGGGCAGCCCCCAGGACTCCCTTTCGCCGCTGCCGGTCAGGAAGGCCTCGCCGATGTCCTGCAGCTCGAGGTCACCGGCACCGAGCAGCACGAGGGCGCGCAGGGTGTGGTGGGCGCGTTTGACAGTGTGGCGGTGGACCTTGTGCAGCGCGTTGACGAAGTCGTTCAGGATCTCGGGCGTCAGGTCGTCGTCGCCGATCACGGCCCGCCGGCTGGCCCGGGAGATGTGGGCCACCGAGGACAGCTCCCACAGCAGGTCTTTGAGTTGGGTCTCGCGCTCGCTGCCCGGCCGGCCAAGGCTCTCCAGGATCCCTGAGCGGGCGGACTGCCAGAAGCTGGCGGCATCCAGCAGTTCGACCAGGAAGAAGAAGCCGCCGCCGGTTTGCACCTGTTCGCGCACCTGGCCGAGAAGATGGGTCTTGCCGGATCCGGCCGGGCCCCGCACCACCACACCCAGCGGGCTGGAGTCGGTTTCGCGTTCGGCATCGCCGAAGGCGGCCATCACGTCGGCCATCGGCCGGTCGTGCAGCCCGCGTACGTGGAGCGCGCCCTGCGAATGCCACAGATCGTCGGCGGTCGGTGCCCAGGTCAGGCGGAGCGCGCTGAGCGCTTCGCGATGCTGTAACTCCATCAGGACTCGATCGCGATCAGGTGTTTGTCCTGGTTGCCTATCTCCACCGCGGCTTCGCGGTCGGCGGGGGTGAGCACCTTCTGGTTCTCCTCGGGGATCAGGCTGACGCCAGGCTGCTGGTAGAGGCTGATCAGCGCGGCGTCGACGGTGGGTCGGGGCAGCCCGGGCACGGCCTGACGGAGCCGCAGCAGACTTACCCAGCCGCCGGGCCGGGTGGTCAGCCCGGCATAGGCGGTACGCAGCTGGATTTCGGGACCGGCCGCGGGCGTAGGCGCGGCTGCCGTGGCGGGCACCTCGGCAGGCAGGAACACGTCGGCGGGAACGAGGTCGGCGTGTTCGAAGTAGCGGTGCAGCGCACCAAGAAGCGTGTACAGGGCCTTGCCCTGTCCGGTGGACCTGGCCGGCGCGTCGGTGCCGAACAGGGATCGGCACAGCGCCCATCCGGTGTCGGTCAGTTCATGGACGAGCGGCCGGGTTCCGGTGGACTCGATCAGGCCCAACCGGTTGAGCCGGTCGCGTTTCGGTTTGTCGAGTTTGGGCCCGAGCCGCTCCAGCTCGGCGTTGGCCACCGGACGGGACTCGGCCATCAGTACCAGCAGGACCGCCTGCTCGGTGCCGGTCAGGTCGTCGGGCGTGACATTCACCGGTTGCTCACCTTCCTGCCGTCGTCGCTTTTTGCACGCGGACGGGTTGATGCCGGGCACGTGTTCCATGCACGTTAGCGCGTACCCCTGACCGCGCGAGAAACTTGTTGCGCCGCAGGGTTTTCGCCCAGCCAGTGGGCGAAGTGCCCGCAGCTACCGGATCGACAGCGGCTGCGCCGGGTCGGCGATGCGGTCGGGATCGACCGGCTCGGCCGATCGGATCAGCGCCTTGACGTCGTCAAGGACATCCCACACGTTGACGTTCATCCCCGCCAGAACATGGTTGTCGGCGTCGAGCCAGAAAGCCACGAATTCGCGCCCAGCAACGTCGCCGCGGAAAACGACGCGCTGATATTCGGGTGCATGGCCGACATATTCCATGCCGAGGTCGTACTGATCGGTGAAGAAATAGGGCAGTTCGTCGTATTCGGCGCTTTTGCCCAGCATCCCCGCGGCAGCCACCGCGGGTTGCTTGAGCGCGTTTGCCCAGTGCTCGGTACGGATTCGCGCCCCGAAGAACGGATGTTGCGCGGCCGCGATGTCGCCGACGGCGTAGATGTCGGGATCGCTGCTGCGCAGCGACGCATCGACGAGCACCCCGCCGTCTGCGATGGCCAGCCCCGCCTGTTCGGCCAGTCCGATGTTCGGTGCCGCGCCGACGGCGATCAGGACCGCGTCCGCGGCGACGGTCGAGCCGTCCCCGAGCCGCAGTCCCGTGGCGGTGCCGTTGTCCGTGGTGATCTCCTGCACCGATTGGTCCAGGCGTAGGTCGACTCCGTGTTCACGGTGCAGTTTCGCGAACACCTCACCGACCTCGGCGCCCAGCGCCGCCAGCAGCGGCAGGTGTGCGGCCTCGACCACGGTGACCTTCACGTCGCGGCCGCGCGCACCGGCGGCGACCTCCAGTCCGATCCATCCGGCCCCCACGATGGCCAGGGACGAACCCGGGGTCAGGGCCGCGCTCAGGGCTGCGGCGTCGTCGATGGTGCGCAGATAGTGCACGCCCGCGGCGTCGGCTCCGGGGATCGGTGGTCGCCGTGAGGCGGACCCGGTGGCCAGCAGCAGCTTGTCGTAGCCGACGGTGGTGCCGTCAGGTAGTGCAAGCGTGTGCTCGGCGGCGTCGACGGCGGTGACCTCGGTTCCCAGCCGTAGTTCGACGTTGTGGTCGCGGTACCACGCCGCCGGATCGGCGGTGAAATCATCGAGCTTCTTCTTGCCGGCCAGGTACTCCTTGGACAGCGGCGGACGCTCATAGGGCAGGTGGTCCTCAGCGGCGAACAGCACAACATGACCATCAAAGTCGTTGTCCCGCAGTGCTTCAGCGGCCTTGGCTCCGGCCAGGCCACCGCCGACGATCGCAATTGTGGACGACGTTGTCATATCGGTCCAGCCTACTCGCCGGCGACCAGCAGCCTCAGCTTTCGGGCGTTGCGCACCGCGTGACCACCGAGATCGTTGTTGAAATACACGACGACGCGGTGATCGTGGCGGTCCCACTGCCGGATCTGTTGGGCCCACTCCGAGAGCTGGTCGTCGGAGTAGCAGCCGGCGTACAGGCCGTCGTCTGCCGGGCCGTGCATGCGGACGTACACCAGGTCGCTGGTGGTCACGGCCCGGCAGGTCAAGCCGGGACCGCTCATCACGACATACGCGGCGCCGTATTTCTCCAACAGCCCATACACCGCAGGCTCGTGCCAGGAGGGATGCCGCAACTCCATCGCCACCCGGATCGGGCGCGGGAGTTGGGCAAGGAAACCGCTGAGAAGTTCGTCGTCCCGCTCGATCGCCGGATGAAGCTGGACCAGCAGTGCTTCGTTGTGCGGTTCGAGCAGCTGCCAGTACTTCTCGAACCGCGGCGTCCAGCTCTCGGGCGACCGCAGTCTCCGGTAATGCGTCAGACCGCGCTGCGCCTTGACCGACATGGTGAAACCTTCGGGCATCTGGTCGCGCCACCCGGTGAACGTCGCATCCGCGGGCCAGCGGTAGAAGCTGCCGTTGAGTTCGACGGTGTCGAACTCGTCAACGTAGTGGGCGAGCCGGGACTTGGCCGGGGTGCCGCGTGGATAGAGCACCCCGTTCCAGTGGTCGTACGACCAGCCAGAGGTGCCGATCCTGATCATCTGTCACTTCTAGGGGACGTCTGTGTAGTGCAGGGTGTAGCCCTCGGCAGAGAACGTGAAACCTCGGCCTGTCACTTCCCGCACGCAGGACACCCCGGACTGCTCCTGGACGTTGCAGCGAAATCCCGCCACCGCGAGCACCTTGCCGAACGGCAGTACGACCGCGGCCGACTGCGCGAAATCCGGCTGCGCGAGGTTGGCGAAATGCGCGTCGGTGTCCCGGTCGAGGACAAGGGCATTCGGCGCCGCGGTAGCGCCCGTGGCATCGGGCACCGTTTCGGGGGAACCCGTCACGCTCATCGTCGAGGTGCCACCGGCCGGTTGGCACCCGGCGCGGTCGCGGGGCAGGATCGCGCACTGCCAGCGCCCGCTCGGGGTGCTGAAGTAATAGCCCTTGCGGCCGTTGACCTCGATGGCGTACTCGGCGGCGTTGACCAGGTTTGCGGTGCCGAACTGGGGCGGTGATGCGGTGGTGCTGGCCGGTGGGGGCGCGGCGGCATCGTCGGTGTTTACGACGGTTCCCGACGTGCATCCGGTGAGCGCGGCGGCGGCGGCTCCAAAGATTGCACAGCGGACGAGGCAAGCCTTCACGACGCAAGACCCTAGCCAACTGTCGTCGAGGCCGGAACGGTAGCGTCGACTTTCCGTGACTCCCGACGCGCGCCCGGCGGCGGCGCCCCGATTCACCACGGCGTTGCTCGCCGCCGGAGTGGCCGCTGGATTGCTGATCTCGACGGTGTCGCTCATCCTGGCGTTCACCCGTCCCGGCTTCGATCTGACGCGGCACGCCAATTCTACTCTGGCCCTGGGTGATTGGGGTTGGGTTCAAACGACGAACTTCATCGTCTCCGGCCTGCTGCTGATGGCCTTCGGAGCGGGGATCTGGCGCGCCTCCCCGGGTGTGCTGTCTGGCCGGGTCGCGGCGGTATGCGTGATGCTCTACGGACTTTCTGCCGGTGTAGTGGCGGGGCTGAACCCCACTGATCCGGCGTTCGGGTTTCCGCCGGACGCGCCGCAAGGCTATCCCGGCGTCGATGTGATGAGCACCTCGGCAAAGATCCACGGCGTGGCCGGCGGGCTGGGCTTCCTGGCCATGACGTGCGGATGTTTCGTGTTGGCAAGGTATTTCGCGAGCATCGGCGATCGGGTGTGGGCGGTGATGTCGGCGGCGACCGGGGTCGCGATCCTGGCGGTCCTCGCCTACATGGGCGCCGGCGCCGCCGCGCAGCCCGAGACGTTCAACTACGTGCCGGTCTGGGTCGTCGGAGCAATGCTGTGGCTGTTCATCGCTGCCGTGGGCGCGCGACTGCTGCGCTCACATCGCGACGCACACATCGGCGCCCGATAACAGCACCGGCCACAGCAGTGTCACCTGGCCGAAGGCCACCAGGTCGGCCCCGGCCGGGAATTTGGTCAGCAGACTCGACTCGATCAGCTGCACCTGTTCTGGATGGAAGAACGTCCAGACCAGCCCGATCACCAGGTAGGGCAGGGCCAGCCACATCAAGGTCTCCAGCACCTGTTCGACGCTGAGCTTGTGGCCCAGGATCCGGTGAATCCGGTGCATCAGATCAGCGCCTTGTCGGCCGCCACCCGCCGGCGCACATCGGCGAGCAGCAGATAGCTGCCGCCCTGCCGGATGAACACGGGCAGGAACCGATTGCCGAACGCCACGGACAGAAACAGCCATTCGAACAACCGTTGCCGTCCGCGGCCCCAACCGAAGCCGACGGCGTCCCGGAACACCGGCGCGAGAAATCCGGCGGTCAGGAACTTCAGCAGCGGCCGGAACGGTATGCGCAGCAACGGGTTTATCATCCGCAGATCCACGAGGTCATGCAGGTATTGCCGGACCACATCGTCCATCTGCACCTGCGCGCAGGCGGTATCCCAGTAGCTGTCGAAATCGGACCGTGTCGGCGGCCACTGCTGCTCGTCGACCTGCAAGGTGGTGCCCAGTGTGGCGGCGGAGTGGTAGAACTGCTCGGCTTGGGCTTCGGTCATCTCGCCACGCAGCAGTTGGTAGACATCCTCGAGCCCGACGAACAGGCAGGCTGCCACCCACATCTGCAGGTCACGGTCGAAGGCGTTGTACTGCACTGGGCTTGCCGGCCCGGAACGGACCTGCCGGTGCGCGGTGTCGACGGCATCGCGGAACGCCGCCCGGTCCTCGGCGTTGCCCAGGATGGCCACCGCCAGATAGCTCAGGGTGGTGCGGGCCCGTTTCCACGGATGTTTGAGCAGATTGCCCGAATCCACGGTGCTCTCCACGACGCCGTAGCCGACGCCGGGCGCGGACAGTTGCATGATCACGTTGGCCGCGCCTGCGGCGAAGCCCCAGAGGTCCATCGCATCGGCGATGGTGACGTCGTCGTCGGACCAGCGCGACGTTCGCCGGGTGATCGAGATCCGGTTGGCAGAGGTGGAAGTCATGCGCACTCTCCCCGTCAGGCCATGCACACGTTGGTGAACAGCAGCACCGGCCAGGACACGATGGAGCCCAGAAAGGACACCACGGCGTCGGCCCCGTGCATGCCGGCCAGGTGGCTGGTGTGGGTGAGCGACCAGATCAGGCCGATGAGCAGATAGGGGACCGCGAGGATGATGGCGGTCCCGATCCACTCGGCGATGGTCATTTGAAAGCCGAGAATCTTGCGTACTGCGGTCAACATGAGAAGTGCGCCCCCGTCGTTGTCAGGCGGGCTCTATGTTAATGGCGATTCTGGTCGGCGTCCCGAAAACTACTTGGGCGGCAGGCTCTTGGCGTAGTCGATACCCCGGGCGACCCACGATTGCAGCTGCCGTCGGGTCTTCACGCCGGGGCCGGCGATCCGCAGCCAGCCGCGCATCTCCCGGCCACCCATCACCATGGGCTCGACGTGCTCGCGTTGCAGCAGTTTCTCGCCGTCGTCCCGCGCGACCCGCACCATCAGGCCGCCTTCCCGGGTCGCGGCCACCGCCATGTTGCCGTTGACCAGGAACGCCAACCCCCCGAACATGCGCTTCTCGTCGAGACCGCCCTCGGAGGCGGTCAGCTCGCGGATGCGGTTGGCCAGGTCGGGGTCGAAGGCCATGTCAGTCGAGATCGATGCGAACGGTGAGCAGGTCGCTGCCCACGGTGCGGACCACCGCGCTGTTGAGCGTCGGTAGCTCTTTGAGCCGGGCCACCGGGTCGTCGTCGGGTAGCAGGTGCGCCGTCCCGGTCCGCCAGGTCCCGTTGATCCGGACCCGTACCGCAGGATCGGCCTTGATGTTCAGCACGTAATGCGATCGGTCGCCGTGCTCGGACACCATCCAGAAGGACTTCCCGATGACCCGGCCGCCCACGGCGGTGTGCCGCGGTTGGCCGGTTTTGCGGCCGACGGTCTCGAGCATGGTCAGGGGGAGTTGGCGCCCGACCGGGTTGACGATGCGGCGTTGGGCGCCGTGGATGACGCGTCGCTTCAGATCACGAAGGTCCACCATGGCGCAACCCTACCGAAGATCAGTCGGAATCCTTCGACTCGGCGGACTCGAGGTCGGCGTGGAACTTGGCCTCGCGGGCCAGATGTCCTGGGCGACGCCGCAACACCATCCAGGCGATACCCAGAACCAGGAACCACGCGGGTGTCACCAGTTCGGCCTGCAGGGTGTCTTCCCTCTGAGTGAACGCCCACAGCAGGAACGCGAAGAAGGCCAAGACGACGTAACACATCACGACGCCGCCGGGCATCTTGAACTTCGATGCCTCGTGCAGTTCCGGCCGACGCTTCCGGTAGACGAGGTAGCTCACCAGGATGATCGTCCAAACGAAGATGAAGCACAGCGACGAGATCGTCGTGACCAACGTGAACGCGGCGACGATCGAGTCGCCGGCGGCCACCATCACCACACCCGACAGCAGGAACACGCCGGACAGGAACAACGCATTGGCGGGCACGCGTCGCGAGGTCAGCCGACCGAACAGTCCGGGTGCGTCACCTTCGGCGGCCAGGCCGTAGACCATTCGGGACGTCGAGTAGATACCGGAGTTGGCCGACGACGTCGCCGAGGTGAGCACCACGAAGTTGACCACCGACGCCGCGATCCCCAGGCCCGCGAGGCTGAACATGGCGACGAAAGGGCTGAGCTTGGGATCGATCTCGCGCCACGGCGTGACCGCGATGATGATGGTCAGCGCGGCGACGTAGAAGAGCATGACGCGCACCGGGATCGAGTTGATCGCCTTGGGCAGGTTGCGCTCGGGGTCCTTGGCCTCGGCGGCGGTGGTGCCCACCAGTTCGATCCCGACGAAAGCGAAGGTCGCGATCTGGAATCCGGCCACGAATCCCATTGGGCCGGTGGGGAAGAAGCCGCCGTCGTTCCACAGATTCGCGAAGGACGCCTGGGCGCCGGTGGGGGCGGTGAAGCTGGTGAAGATCATGACCAGGCCGATCACGATCAACGTCACGATCGCGATGATCTTGATCAAGGCGAACCAGAACTCGGTCTCACCGAACGCCCGCACGGTCGGAAGGTTCAGTCCGATGAGCACCACGACCGTGGCGAGCGCTGGTATCCACAGCGGCAGGTCCGGCCACCAGAAGGCCACGTAGCCGGCGATCACCACCACGTCGGCCACGCCCGTGACGATCCAGCAGAACCAGTAGGTCCAGCCGGTGAAGAACCCCGCCCACGGGCCGAGCAGGTCCGCGGCGAAATCGGCGAACGACTTGTAATGCAGGTTGGACAGCAGCAGTTCGCCCATGGCCCGCATGACGAAGAACAGCATGAAGCCGATGATCATGTAGACGAAGAGCACCGACGGGCCGGCCAGCGAGATGGTTTTTCCGGAGCCCATGAACAGGCCCGTTCCGATCGCGCCGCCGATGGCGATCAGCTGGATGTGCCGGTTCGACAGCTGACGGGAAAGGTGCCGTTCGTCCGTGGATGTATCTGACGTCACACCGTGAAGGATTGCAGGCGAGGAGATGACGGCTGCAGCCAGCCCGGCATTTCCTCGGCGGCTAGCCCAGTATCGGGAACCGGCGCTGTGAGGCGAGCCGGTTCAGTGCCGTCTGCATGACTTCCCGGATGTGCGTGTCGACGGCGTCGACATCAGGGTCGGCGCCGAACCGGGCTGTGATGTCGATCGGGGGCAGGACCTCGGTGACGATCTTGGTCGGCAGGGGCAGGTTGGGTGGCACGAGGACGCTGAGGCCGAACGGAAGCCCGATGCTCACGGGCAGGATGTCCAGGCGGATGCGGGGCAGCCCGAGGCGCTTGGCCAGCCAGTTGCCCCGGGTCAGGAACAGCTGGCTTTCCTGGGCGCCGATCGAGACGGTCGGCACGATCGGGACACCGGCGGCGAGCGCGGTGCGGACGTATCCGGTTCGCCCGTTGAAGTCGATGGTGTTCGACTCGGCGGTGGGCCGGTAGGCGTCGTAGTCGCCGCCGGGAAACACCAGCACCACCGCGCGGGACTGCAGGGCAGCCGCCGCGTTCTCCCGGCTGGCGTGGATCACCCCGAGCCGCCGGAACAGATCCCCGGTCGGACCGAGCAGTACGCCGTAATGGGCGAGCGTGTACAGCGGACGGTCGTATCCGAAGTGGCGGTAGAACTCCGGCGCGAAGACCAGGACGTCGGGCGTCAGCATGCCGCCGGAGTGATTCGCGACCACGAGCGCACCGCCGTGTCCCGGGATGTTCTCCAGACCGCGGACCTCGGAGCGGAACCACCACTTCGCGATCGGGTCCGCCAACGACCTCATCTGTCGGGTGACGGCGGGATCCCACTGGTCGAGCTCGCTTTCGTCCATCGCCGCCAGATTGACCCAAATACCGAATAAATAAACCGTCCGCCGTTGCGACTTTCGGTCACAACGGCGGACGGCGGTTTTGACGGGAAGCCGTCGGCTGCTTTACGCGGCGGCCGACGTCGACTCGCGGACGGGTTCCAGCGCCAGGGCGATGATGTCGGCCACGTCGGTCATCGGCTTGACTTCCAAAGCCTCCAGCACCTCGGCCGGAACCTCATCCAGATCGGGCTCGTTGCGCGCCGGGATGAACACGGTCTTCAACCCGGCCCGCTGCGCCGCCAGCAGCTTCTGCTTGACGCCGCCGATGGGCAGCACCCGGCCGTTCAGCGTGACCTCACCGGTCATGCCGACATCGCCGCGCACCTGCCGCCCGGTGGCCATCGACACCAGCGCGGTCACCATGGTGACGCCGGCCGACGGCCCGTCCTTGGGCACCGCGCCCGCGGGCACGTGAACGTGGATCTGGCGGTCCAGTGCCTTGGGATCGACGCCCAGCTGTTCGGCGTGGGCCCGCACGTAGGACAGCGCGATCTGCGCCGACTCCTTCATGACGTCGCCCAGCTGACCGGTCAGTTTCAACCCGGACTCGCCCTCGTTCGAGTTGGCCTCGATGTAGAGCACGTCGCCGCCCAGGCCGGTGACGGCCAGACCGGTCGCCACACCCGGCACCGCGGTGCGTTCGGTGGATTCCGGCGTGAACCGCGGACGGCCCAGGTACTCAACCAGATTCGGCTCATCAATCGTGATGGGGGATTCTGTCGAGTCCAACTTCGTGGTCACCTTGCGCAGCGCCTTGGCCAGCAACCGCTCGAACTGCCGGACGCCCGGCTCGCGGGTGTAGTCCGCGGCGATCTTGCGTAGTGCCGCGTCCGTCACCGTCACCTCGGCGTCGGTCAGCGCCGCGCGCTCGGCCTGCCGGGGGAGCAGGTAGTTACGCGCGATGGCGACCTTGTCGTCCTCGGTGTAGCCGTCGAGCTGGATCAGCTCCATGCGGTCCAGCAGCGCGGACGGGATGTTCTCGATGACGTTGGCCGTCGCCAGGAACACCACGTCGGACAGATCCAGATCCAGCTCCAGGTAGTGGTCGCGGAACGTGTGGTTCTGCGCCGGGTCGAGCACCTCCAGCAGCGCGGCCGACGGATCGCCTCGGTAGTCGGAGCCCACCTTGTCGATCTCGTCGAGCAGCACAACAGGGTTCATCGAGCCCGCTTCGCCGATAGCCCGAACGACGCGGCCGGGTAGCGCCCCGACGTAGGTGCGCCGGTGGCCACGGATCTCGGCCTCGTCACGGACGCCGCCCAGGGCGACGCGCACGAACTTGCGACCCAGCGCGCGGGCCACGGACTCTCCCAGCGAGGTCTTGCCGACCCCGGGCGGACCGGCCAGCACCATCACGGCACCCGAACCACGTCCGCCGACGACGGCCATGCCGCGCTGGGCCCGACGGGCCCGGACGGCCAGGTATTCGACGATGCGGTCTTTGACGTCGTCCAGTCCGTGGTGGTCGGCGTCCAGGATCTCGCGGGCACCCTTGAGGTCGGTCGAATCCTCGGTGCGCTCGTTCCATGGCAGATCCAGCACAGTGTCCAGCCAGGTTCGGATCCAGCCGCCCTCGGGGCTCTGGTCGCTGGAGCGTTCCAGCTTGCCGACCTCGCGCAGCGCCGCCTCCCGCACCTTTTCCGGAAGGTCGGCGGCCTCGACGCGGGCCCGATAGTCGTCTGAGCCCTCGGGTTCGCCTTCGCCCAGCTCCTTACGGATGGCCGCCAGCTGCTGGCGCAGCAGGAATTCCTTCTGCTGCTTGTCCATCCCGGACCGGACGTCCTCGGCGATCTTGTCGTTGACCTCGACCTCGGCCAGGTGCTCGCCGGTCCAGTCGATGAGCACACGCAGCCGCTCGGCCGCGTCCTCGGTCTCCAGGAGCTGACGCTTCTGCACATCGGTCAGGTACGAGGCGTAGCCGGCCGTGTCGGCCAGGGCCGACGGGTCGGTGATCTTGTTGACCACGTCGACGATCTGCCAGGCCTCGCGCCGCTGCAGCATGGCCAGCAGCAGCTTCTTGTACTCGGCGGCCAGCGCCTTGGTGTCGTCGGTCACCGATTCGGGTTCGGCGGCTTCTTCCACCTCGACCCACAGGGCCGCGCCCGGCCCGGTGGTTCCGGAGCCGATGTGTGCCCGGCGTTCACCGCGCACGACGGCGGCTTCTGCCCCGCCGGGCATGCGCCCGACCTGCACGATCGACGCGATCACCCCGTGTGTGGGGTAGCGGTCGTCCAGGCGGGGCGCGATCAGCAGCTTGCCCGATTCGCTGGCCTGAGCGGCGTCGACGGCCGCGCGGGCGGCGTCGTCGAGTTCGACGGGCACCACCATTCCGGGCAGCACGATCGGCTCACTCAAGAACAGGACGGGCACTGCGATTTGTTCAGGCATCAATACCTCCAAAGTTCAGTCTGATGCGCTCAACCTTGGTGGGGCCAGGTTTGTTCCCTGCGCGTCCGGGTGTCCGAGTTCGCCGTGAGTGAACGGAAGCTAAGCGGCGCGTTTGTTGATCACGACGTGGATCTCGCGGGTGAGTATCCGCAGGCCGCCGGCCAGTGGCGGCGCGGTGGATCGGTAGGTGGCGCCGGTGGGGGTGATGTGGTCGGTGGTGTGGCGGCCGAACTCGTCGACTCCGGCCACGACCTGCCACCCGGGTGCTTCTTTGGCGTAGTTGCAGTGTTCGCAGAGCCCTTGGCCATTGGCCGCGGAGGTCGGCCCGTGGTTGTGGTGGGGGTCGATGTGGCGGATCCGGGCATCGCAGTACGGGGTGCGGCAGGTTTGATCGCGGAGCGTGATGAACCGGGCGAGGCCTTTCGGGAAGCGTCGCGATCGGGACTCCATGGCGACGAGGGCGCCGGTGTCGGGGGCTGCATAGAGCCGTCGCAGGGTGGCCCAGGAGTCGTCATGGGCGAGTGCGTTGCCGATCATGTGTCGGGCTGTTGCGGCGGGGATGGGTCCGTGACCCTGCAGGTATGCGGGTTGGGTGCCGCCGGCGAACAGGGTGTCGTCGGAGAGCACGAGGTCGACCGCGACCGGGACCGGTGTGGTGACGTCGCGGCCGGTGACGCGGGCTACCAGGGTGTCGGCCATGGCTTGGCCGCGGTTGCGGCCGTCGGCACAGCGGTCGGCTGCATCGGTGAGGGCGGAGCGCACGGATGCCGCGTCGGTGGCGGGCAGCAGCGCGGTGACAAAGGCCATGGCGTCGGGAGCGGGGCGGAAGGTGACATTGCGGTCTTCGGGTGCGCGGGCGGCGCGGTTGATGACGGCTATCGGGTCGAGTTGGTAGGCAATGGTTTTGGCGTCGTTGCGGATGCGGGTGTCGCCGAGGCCGATCAGGCTGGTGTGGTCGGCGCAGAGTTGATGGTCGAGGCGGTTCCGGTCGGCGGGGGACAGGCAGGCAGCTTCGCGGACGATCAGCCGGGCGCGGGCTTCGGTGAGTACCCCGCATTCCAGGGCAGCGAGGGTGTGGGGCAGGTCGTGGACGAGGATGCGGGCCGCGGAGAGGTGTTGGCGGCCGTTGGCCGGTGAATCCATGCGGGCCAGTCCGATCTCTGAACCCAGCCCGCGGCCACGTCGTGTGACAGGGACCCTGGTGGCGGCTTCGGCGGCGTGTCGGGCGGACTCCAGGGCGACGGTGGCGCGGGCTTGTCCGGCTGCGGCGGCGCATTTGAGGCGTTCGAGTTCGGCGATTCGGTCCTGCAGCGCCGCCTCGTCGGCGGTGGGATCAACCTTCGCGATCGATTCGAACATGTGTGCGATATTACGCCCGGGGTCGGACAGATGCGGGCAGTCCGGAATGTTTTCGGCTGCCGATTCGTCGTACGCCGTATGAGCAAGGCAGTTCAGTTCGATGAATACGGCGGGATCGACGTCCTGCAGGTCCGTGATGTGCCGCGGCCCGTGCCGGCTGCCGGCGAGGTGCTCGTGAAGGTCCGCGCCGCCGGGATCAATCCCGGTGAGGCCATGATCCGTCGTGGTGCGCTGCACGACCGGTTTCCGGCCACTTTTCCCTCGGGGCAGGGCAGCGACCTCGCGGGTGTGGTGGCGGAGCTCGGGCCGGAGGTGACCGGGTTCGAGGTCGGGGACGAGGTTCTCGGGTTCACCGACGCGCGCGCCAGCCACGCCGAATACGTGGCCGTGCCCGTCACCCAATTGGCTCCCAAGCCGCCCGCCCTGCCGTGGGAGGTAGCCGGATCGCTGTATGTCGTGGGGGCCACGGCCTACGCCGCGGTACGCGCCGTGCGACTGCAGCCCGGGGACACGGTGGCGATCGCGGGTGCCGCCGGCGGTGTCGGCACCATCGCGGTGCAGCTCGCCAAGCGCGCCGGCGCCACAGTGCTCGGCATCGCCGGGTCCGCGAACGATGACTGGCTGCGGGCGCACAGCGCCATCCCGGTCAACTACGGCGACGCTCTGGCCGCCCGGATCCGCGCCGCGTCCCCGTCGGGGCGCGTCGACGCTTTCCTCGATTTCTTCGGCGGCGGATACGTGAAGCTGGCCGTCGACGAGCTGGGTGTGACTCCCGAACGCGTCGACACCATCATTGATTTCCCGGCCATCGAGGAGTTCGGTGTCCAGAGTGCCGGAAATGCCGAGGGCGCTGACATCGCGATCATCGCGGAGTTGGCGAATCTCGCAGCCGACGGGGAACTCGACGTGCCGATTGCCGGAGTGTTCGCCCTCGACGATGTCCGGGCTGCGTACACCGAGCTGGAAAAGCGCCATACCAGAGGGAAATTGGTGCTGCAGCCGTGACCGATGGTGCCTGCGCGACGTAGCATCCCAATCATGAACAGGGGATATGTCGTGGCGTTCGCGGTCGGTGTGCTCGTGGCGCTGTTCGGGCTCATCTGGGCGCTACAGGGATTCGGGGTGCTGCAGGGCAGCCCGATGAGCAACACCGTCACCTGGTCGGTCATCGGTCCGATCACCGCGGTGATCGGCATCGTGATCGCGGCTTTCAGCTGGCGCAAGCTCTCGTCGAAATAGCGTCACGCCACGGTGAAGTACACCGTATGCCAGCCGGTGGCGCCGTCGGGCACGGTCGAGGCTTGGTCTGACGTCTGAACCGCCCCGGTGTTGTCGGTGGCCCGCACCGTGATGGTGTGGTCGCCTGGGCCGCTCGCCTGCCAGGGCAGGCTCCACAACCGCCAGGTCTGGTCGGAATAGGCGGCCCCCAATTGGGCGGGTTGCCATGGGCCGTCGTCGATTCGGACCTCGACGCCGCGGACGCCCCGGTTCTGCGCCCAGGCCACACCGCCGAATGTCGTCGGCCCCGCCGGCACCTGCTGGCCCCGCTTCGGGACGTCGATGCGTGACTCGGTCTTGATCGGGGCGCGCGGCGCCCAGCCCTGTCTGGTCCAATAGGCCTCGGCCCGGTCGAAGCGGGTCAATTCCAGATCGGTGACCCATTTGGTGGCCGACACGTAGCCGTAGAGTCCGGCGATCACCAGCCGAGCCGGGTAGCCGTGCTCGACGGGTAGCGGCTGTCCGTTGAGGCCGACGGCCAACAGCGCGTCGCGGCCATCGTTCAGGGCTTCGACCGGGGTGCCCACGGTGAATCCGTCGACCGAGGTCGACAGCAACATGTCCGCGCCCGGGTCCACACCCGCCGCCCGCAGCAGGTCGGCGAGTCGGTAGCCGGTCCACATCCCGTTCGAGATCAGGTCGCCACCAACTTGATTGGACACGCACGTGAGTGTGACGGCCTTCTCGACGGCTTCGAACCGGTCAAGGTCGTCGAAGCTGTAGGTGATTTCGCGGGCGACCATGCCGTGAATGCGTAGCCGCCACGCGTCGCGGCTCAGCTGGGGAACGCTGAGCGCGGTGTCGACGCGGTAGAAGTCGGCGCTGTCGGTGATGAAACTCGGCAGGGCAACGTTTTTCGGTTGGACGTCGGGCGGGACCGGGGGAGCCGGCACGCGGGGCCGGGGCAGTACCGAGATTTCGCGTTCGGCCGCGACCGAACTCGTCACCCGGGTGACGAAGAAACCGAGAAGCCCGGTCGCCGCGCCGAATCCGAGTAGACCGGCGGTGGCCAACCATGTCCTTCTGGAGGTGTCGACGTGCTCAGCGTCGGTGTCGGCAGCGGCGTCGGCGTCGGGGGTGGTCCAGACCCGCTGCACGAGCAGTCGCAGCGCCGCCACCCCACACGCGGTGCCCACCACCGTGGGCACGATGTCGAGCACTGCTGCGCCGGGCCGGGAGAGGACGGCCGCGCAGGCGATCAGTCCGGCGACGATGAAGATCGCGCTGCCGATCGGACGGTGCCTGGTCTCGTACGTCGCGGCGAGGGCGGCGACGGTGGCGATGACCGCCAGCACGACGACGGCGAGAAACAGCTTGTCCAGGCTGCCCAGGGTTTGAATCACCCATTCCTTGACCGGACCCGGGGTCAGGTCCACGACCGCCGAGCCGACCGCGTTGCGTGGATCGGCCGGTGCCCCAAACGGAATGCCCGCCAGCGTGGCGACGCCGAGCGCGACCGCGGCGGCGGCAACTCCGCCGAGCATGCGCGCGTTCGGCGAGGGCTCGGACGAGGGGCCCGACGAGGACGACGAGGACTGAGTCATCGTCACCCAACCTACTCCGGACACCAGGCAGGGAGCCTGCCGTTAGGGGTGACGACAGGCTCCCCGGGTGGGTGGATCTCTAGGTGGCGGACTGTGCGCCGAGCACCCGCTGGATGTCGGGCTTCATCTGCTGCAGCTGCTGTCCCCAGTAGCCCCAGGCGTGGGTTCCGTTGGCCGGGAAGTTGAACACCCCGTTGGTGCCGCCGGCCGCGATGTAGTTGTCCCGGAAGGTGACGTTGGTCCGCAGTGTCAGCCCTTCGAGGAACTGGGCCGCCATCAGGTTGCCGCCGTTGGTCCCGGCGTCGAGGTCCGACGGGGTGCCGGTGCCGCAGTAGATCCAGAGGCGGGTGTTGTTGGCGACCAGCTGGTTGATGTTGACCATCGGGTCATTGCGCTTCCAGGCCGCGTCGGTCGACGGGCCCCACATGCTCTCGGCGTTGTAGCCACCGGCGTCGTTCATCGCCAGACCGATCAGCATCGGCCACCAGCCCTCGGACGGGTTCAGGAAGCCCGAAAGCGTTCCGGCATAGATGAACTGCTGCGGGTGATGGATCGCGTAGGTCAGCGCCGCGCTGCCCGCCATCGAGATGCCGACGACAGCGTTGCCGGTCTGCGACACGCCGCGGTTGGCGGCCAGCCAGGTGGGGAGTTCCTGCGTCAGGAAGGTCTCCCACTTGTAGGTGTAGTCCTGACCGTTGCCCTTCGAGGGCTGGTACCAGTCGGTGTAGAAGCTGGATTGCCCGCCGACCGGCATGATCACCGACAGGCCCGAGTCGTTGTACCACTCGAACGCCGGGGTGTTGATGTCCCAGCCGTTGAAGTCGTCCTGGGCGCGCAGGCCGTCGAGCAGATAGACCGCATGCGGTCCGCCGCCCTGGAACTGCACCCGGATGTTGCGGTTCATCGACGCCGAGAACACATCGAGGTACTCGACCGGCAGCCCCGGACGGGAGAATGCGCCAGCGGTCGCCGAACCTCCTGCGATACCGATCAGCGCGGGAAGTGTGGCTGCGGCCATTGCCCCGGCCGCCAGTCGACGCGTCCACGCTCCGCGAATCTTGTTGAGGAACTTCATAACGGCAACCAACCGTCCTTTCTGCACGTATCTCAAGCAGTTTGCCGCTTGTCTCCGGTAGTGAAACATGTGCCACATCAGTCACACGCGTAACAACACCGGTCGCGCAGATCGCGGTTTACTAACGGTTGGAACTCGGCGCCGAGACCCTTTGCCGGGAGGCTCAGCGTCCGGCCGTGGTGAGCGCCTGCTTGACGGTGGCCCGGCGCTCCTCGATCGCCCGGCCGATGTCCTGAAGCAGCACCGGCTTTCGCGCCACCAGATCCTCGATGCAGTCGCGGTCGAATTGCGCAACGGTGACCTCGGTCAGCGCGTATGCCGTGGTGGTGACCGGTTCTCTGGTCAGAGCGGTCTGCCCGAGAAAGTCGCCCTGTTCCAGGGACAGCACCGGGACGAACAGGTCGTCCGCACCGGCCACGGCCAACTGCACCGTGCCTGCGACGATGAAAGTCATGCGCTTGGGAACCTGCCCGACGACCTGGATGACCTCGTCCCTGCCGTAACGGGTGAGCCGGGCGTGCGGGAGCAACTCGCCCTGGTCCTCCGGGCTCAGGCGCAGCGTCGGTGCGATGAGACGCAGCGTTTGTTCGACGCGTTCGGTGGTCGCGAACTCGTCCTCGGCCTCGTCCAGGTGCAGACCGGCCCGCCGCGAGGCGTACCAGGTCCAGCGAAGGAAGGTGGATCTGGCGGAGAAATCGTCGGCGGGGGAATGCAGCGGGATCTGGGTCTTGTACTGCAATGCGCCGGCCGGGACCGTGGACACCGTGCCGTCGGTACGTAGCTGGGGCAGTCGGCGGGCCACCTCGTTGAGCACGCGGCAGACTTCGTCGGGGGCGTCATCGACGGCGAACACCGTGATCACCGTGATGGTGTGCGCACCGAGCGGGCGGCTCAGGTTGGTGAATGATGCTCCGGCCAGCACGGAGTTCGGGATCACCTGCAGGCCGCTGCCGGTGTCGATATGTGTTGCGCGCCAGTTGACCTCGACGACGCGTCCGCGCGCCGACGGCGCATCGACCCAGTCGCCGAGTTGGAACGGCTGCTCGAACAGCACGAGAAGCCCGGAGATGATCTGGCCGACCGAGTTCTGCAGGGCCAGGCCCAGCACGATAGAGGAAACACCGAGGGCGGTGAAAAGCCCACCGATGTTGGCGCCCCAGATGTAGGCGAAGATCAAGCCGATACCGATGGCGATCAGTGCGAACCGGGCGACGTCGAGGAAGATCGACGGAATTCGTTTGCGCCAGCTGCCTTCCGGTGCACTCTGGAACAGCGTCGCGTTGAGTCCGGACAGCAACAGCACCAGCACGACGAACCCGAACACCGTCGAGACGATCCGCACCGGCGTGGCTTCTCCGGAGATCTGCATCGCCTGGATCAGCAGGATCAGCAGCGCACCCAGCGGCAGGATGTAGGTGCGGACCAGGTGAACCGGACCGGCCAGGAAGCTGCCGCGCCGGCGCAGTGCGTTCTGCAGTTCGGTGAGCAGAACCAGGCAGACCGGAAAGCCGACCGCCACACCGACGGCCCAGTAGAACCAGGGAGCGTCGAGCACGCCGCTCATCGTCGGTCCCGCAGCTGCCAGATCGGCTCGTCGGCCCCGTCGACCTGAACAGTGCCCGCCGGCTCGAGATCGCGAGTGTCGCCCATCACCTCGAACACCCGCTCGGTCACGTACACGCCCGGCTGCGGTGAGCCCCGTTGAACCCGGTAGGCGAGGTTGACCGCCGAACCCCACATGTCGTAAGCCAGGTTGGAGCGTCCGACCAGGCCGCTGCTCACCGCGCCGGTATCGATGCCCGCACGCAGCTCCAGCTCGGTCCCGGCCTCGGTGTTGAACCGTTCGATGATGCGCTGCATTTCGAGGGCGAAGTCGACCGTCCGCCGCACATTGTCGAGCCGCGGCACGCTCAACCCGGAGCTGGCCCAATAGCCGTTGCGTAGGGTGCGCACCCGTTCTACGCCGAGATCATCTGCGGCGGCATCGAATTGGTGCACCAGGCGGTTGACGATGGCCAGCGCTTCCTCCGATGGCATCTCGGAGGTCAGCTCATCCAACCCGATCGTGTCGGCGAACAGGACCGTCACGTTGTGGTGGTCCTGCGCGATGGTCTCCTCGCCGTCGCGGTAGCGCTGCACGACCGACTCCGGCATGAGCGTGCGCAGCAGCCGGTCGTTCTCCCGGCGCTGCTCGGCGAGCAGATCTTCCTTGATCGCCAGGTTGCGGCTCATGTCGTTGAATGCTGTTGTCAGATCACCGAACTCGTCCCTGGATTGCACGGGAAGCGACACGTCGTAGTCGCCTGCGCCGATCTGTTGGGCGCCGGCCTCCAGCCTGCGCAGTGGCCGGACGAACAACCGGGCCAGCATCATCGCCGCCAGGCACACGATGAAGGTGATGACGACGGTCGACAACACCAGGGTGCGGGTGAACGTCGCCACGGGCGCGAAGGCCTCCGCCGTGTCGATCTTGGCGATGATCGACCAGTTCAATCCGTGCAGCGTCACCGGTGCGTAGGCCTGCAGCGTCTCGTTGCCCAGGTAGTCGTCCTCGATCACGGTCCCGGTCTGACCGCGCAGGGCGGATCGCGTGGCCTCCGTCTCGACCGGCTGCACCAGCGTGGTCCCGTGCTGACTGAGCGATTTCTGCGCCACCGCCGGCGGTGTTCCGGCGTCGATGACGTCGCGTTCGAACTTTTGCGGATTCTCCAGGAACAGACGTGAATCCGACCTCATGAGACCATCGGGACCAACCACGAAGGTCTCGCCGGTGGTGCCCATCCCGGCGGTTTCCCACTGCTTGTCGGCCGTCATGAGCCGGTTGATCTTGGAAATCGGGAATTGCAGGGCCAGCACTCCCTCGACCCGACCGGGTGGGCCCACCGGCGCCATCATCCAGGCCGTGGGCTCATCGGCCGGTTGGTAGTCACCGAAATCGGTCACCCCGACATAGTCGACGGTGTTGGACGCCAGGGTCTTCTCGTAGGCGTCGCGCAGCAGGCTCTGCCGGTACGGCCCGGTGACGATGTTGGTGCCCAGGTCGATGCCCTTGTACGCGGTGTAGACCACGTTGCCGGCGGTGTCGAGCAGCAGAGCATCCTCGAACTGGAAGCGTTCGACGATCTCGCGGAAGTAGTCGTTGAACCGGGCGTTCGCCGCGGACCAGGCACTGCCGTCACGGGCGTCGTCGACCCTGATCGACTTCTCCGGGTCGGCGACCGGTGCCGTGTAGTTCGCCTGCAGATATTTCTGTGCGTTGGAGGTGGGCAGTAGCCGTGCCACATCCACGGTGTCACCGGTCTGCTTCTCTTCCACCGGCTTGAACTGGTCGTTGTAGTAGTCGACGATCGACTGCCATTGCTGTGGGTTGATCGTCGAGTTGCCGAGCTGACCGAATGCGCCGGAGAATGCCTCCACGGCCTCGACCGTCGTCGTTCCCCGGGTGTAGACGATCAGGGAATCCTCGAGGTCGGCGAACTTCGACTCCAGCTGACGTGTTTGCGATTCCCGGACCTCGGTCAACCGGTCGAACACCGACTGACGAAGCGATGACCTACCGGACTGGTAGCCGATGGCGCCGACGACGGCGGCGGACAGAATGCTGGTCACCAGCAGCATCACCAGCAGCTTTGACTGAATGCTGATCCGGGACATGACGCGTCGACGCACAGTCCTGGTGGGAGCGACGCGCTCGGCGGGGGCTGTTGTAGTCATTGAATCCCGAAGATTAGCTTGTCACGATGTATTGCGTGAGGCTGCGCGACAAACTTCGTCATGACTGATCAGTTGGACTTGCAGAGATTCGTCGACGCCCAGGCCGGCGTCTATGCAGACGTTTGCGCCGAGTTGCGGGACGGCCGCAAGCGCAGTCACTGGATCTGGTTCGTCTTCCCCCAGCTGCGCGGGCTCGGCCGGAGCTCGACGGCTGCCCACTACGGCATCGCGTCGGCCGAGGAGGCACGTGCGTACCTGGCCCACCCGACTCTGGGCTCGAGGCTTCGGGAATGCGCTCGGCTGGTTGCGCAGGTCGAGGGGCGCACCGCCGAGCAGATCTTCGGCCGGCCGGACTGCCTGAAGGTCCGCTCCTCCATGACGCTGTTCGCCGCCGTTGCCGATCCGGCCGACCGCGCAGATTTCCAGGCCGTGCTCGACAAGTTCTACGACGGACTCGGTGATCCGAGGACTCTCGAAATGCTCAGTGCGGCTGAATGATCAGCCAACCGTGCGGAGGAACCTCCGTCTGGCTCAGGTCGTCCTGGGGTGGTGCACCCGACCCCGCGATCACCCGACCCGATGCCACTCCGAGGTCGGGCAGCGACAACAGCAGCGGTGCATCGCCGATGTTGAGCGCGACGATCAGCGATTCGGGACCGGCGGCGGTCCGGTAGACGTACTGCGTGTTGGTCAGTAGCAACGGTGACGTGGTCGCGGTGTGCAGCCACGGATGCCGTCGCCGCAGCCCGATCAGATACTGATGCAGTCGCAGCGCATCGGAATCCTCTGGTGCCGTGGTGAATTCCGGCCGCACGGCATCGTCGCCGCCGCGCCGCTCCTCCTTGACGCCGCGGTAGGCCGACTCGTCGCCGGCATAGATGCTCGGGGTTCCTCCGACCGTCAGCAGCAACACCAGGGCATGTTCTAGGTGCGCGGCATTCTGCAACTGGCTGGCGATCCGGGTCACGTCATGATTGCCCACGAAGGTCAGCGGTACGAACGTGCCGAGAAAGTCGTTGTGCCGCTTGAGTCCCCAGTCCAGTTCGTGGAAGTTGCCGTCGTTCAGGCTGCTCCAGATCGCCTTCCACAGTTCGTACTGGGTCACCGAGTCGAAGGTGGAGGCGTCGACGGTCGCGGCATAGTCACCGTGGATCACCTCACCGACGAACCAGGCGTCGGGGAACTCGCGGCGCACCGACGGCAGCACCTGCGCCCAGAACCGGTCGGGTACCGCGTACGCCGCGTCGAGGCGCCAACCGTCGGCGCCTCGGCTCAGCCAGTGCCGCAACACCGAGGCGGTGTGGTCGACCACCGCGGGCTCGTCGTGGTTGAGCGCGATCAGCTCGCCGTGGCCTTCGAACGTGTCAAAACCGTTGCCACGGCGGCGAAACCAACGGGACGCGGGGTGGTCGGGTCCGCCGTCGAGCGCCTGCCGGTACTGGGCGAATTCGGTGCCGACATGGTTGAACACCCCGTCGAGCAGGATGCGCAGCCCGCGCCCTCGGGCCTCGGCAACCAGGTGATCGAAGTCCTCGTCGTCACCCAGGCGCGGATCGATGCGGAAATGATCGGTGGTGTCGTAGCCGTGGGTGCGCGAGGAGAAGATCGGTCCGAGCGCGACGCCCGAGGCGCCGAGTTGCACGGCGTGATCCAGCCAGCCGACGATCCGGCGTAACCGGTGCTCGTCGGCCGACGGCGGCGGGTCCGCGGGGAACGCACCGACGAAACCCAGGGGATAGATCTGCCACCAGATGGCATGTGCGATCCACGCGGGCTCAGCCACGAAACTTCGCCGCGTACAGGTCTTTCATGGTCTCGGCCAGTTCGGTGGCCGGCCCGTCCACGTCTACACCAGGAGCCACGGTGGTGATGGGCAGTGGTGCCACCGGTCCGGCCGGGACGCCCCATTCGGCGAGCCAGCCGCTCAGCTGGGCCGAGGACGTGGCGTAGACGATGCGGCCGAGACCGACCCAGGCGTGCGCCGCCGAGCATATCGGGCAGTGTTCGCCGGAGGTGTACACCGTGGCGCGGGCCCGGTCCTCGGGTTTCAGATGCTCGACGGCCCAGCGGGCGATGGCGAACTCAGGGTGCTGGGTGGCATCCCCGTCCTTGACCCGGTTGCGGTCGGCGAACACCGTCGTCCCTGCCTCGTCGACCAGGATCGAGCCGAAGGGCTCGTCGCCGTCCTCGAGTGCTTCACGGGCCAAATCGACACATTTGCGCAGCTGACCGAGGTCGTTCTCGCTGATGGCCACGAGGCGAGTTTACGCCGGTGCCGACCTCGGGCAGCTCACGCGCCGCCACAGCAGGGATCTGCCACGTCGAGGCGGCAGGCGCAGGAGGCGCGCACGGCAACGTCGGCCCGTGCCCGCGCCAACTCCAGTTGTTGGCCGATGATGGCGGCCTCGGCGTCGCGGCCGAGCCGACGGAGGCACTCGTGGTAGCCGTGCAGGCTCCACACGTTGTTCGGATGGTGGCTGGACCGGCTGAGCGTCGGATCCAGGCCCAGGTCGGCGGCATAGACTCCGGCGGCCTCCTCGACGTGGCCCTGCTCGAGCAGCAGTGCGCCGTAGGCGTGCCTTGTTGGTTGCATCCAGCCCCACGGTTCGTCGTAGGGCAGCGCGTCGTCGAGTTCGATGGCCCGGCGCAGATAGCCGAAGGCAGTGTCGTAATCGCCGTCGCGATAGGCGATTTCGCCGTTGAGCATCTGTTCGGCGATGGCGAGGATGTCCAGGCTGGTGTTGTTGAACAGGTAGCGCGAGTCGGGAATGCGCGCGTAAGCCGCCACGAAGCTGTCTCGTTCCGCGCGGGCCTGCTCCACCTGCCCGGTCGCTGCGTAGGCGACGCCCCGGCCGTAGTGGATCGTCGCGGTGGTGGTGCAGTACAGCTCGGGATCGGCGGGAAGAGGTTCGGCGATCAGATCGTTCCAGCGGCCGAACCGCACCAGCACGTGCACCCGCAAGGGGACGAACGCCTCCAGCCAGTCGGCCATCGGAGGTGAGGCGACCGAGAACACCTCGGGAGTCAGTTGGGCGGCCAGTTCCTCCGCCGCGTCCAGCGCGATCTGCGAACTGCCCTCGAACATGGCCGAATACACCACGAAATGCAGGTCGTGGGCACGGTAGAGCGAATAGAAGTTGAGTGCACCTTCGCGTTCGACGAACTTGCGGTCGGCGTGTACCGCGGCGAGGTTGGCCGTCACCGAACTGCGGTAGTCGCCGCACAGCACGTCGATGTGGCTGGCCATGTGTTGCAGGTGTCCGGCATCGGGCACCAATCCACGCAACAGATCGGCGGCCGGCAGCGCGGCCTGTGGTGTCGTCGACATCTCCATCGCGTGGATGTAGAGGTGCAGCACCCCTGGGTGTTGCCGCCCGGCCGCGGTCGCCAGCGCGACGTCGAGGATCCGTTTGGCCTCCACCACACGAGATCCCGGGGCGGGCTCACCGGTGCGGCCGTCCCACAGTGCCCATGCGGTCACGTTCAGTAGGGCATCGGCGGCCAGGGTCTGCACATCGATGTCGTCGGGATGGGCCACGGCCATGGCTGCCATCGCATCGGCGTAGTCGGCGTGCCCGGCCGTCAGGGCTTCATCGTCATCGGGGTCGGCGGTCGGAAATCGCTTCTGCAGCGCGGAGATCAGGTCGCGTTCCAGCGTCGATGCCCGGCCGGTCGCAGCGCGCTCGAGTTCGGCCCGGGCCCGGGTCAGCGACGTGCTCAGATCGGCGGGGTCGAATGCGTCCCAGGCCTTGTTGTAGTTGGGGCCGACGGCGTAGGCGATACCCCACCGGGCGAGGGCGAACTCGGGGTCGAGTTGCAGGGCACGCTCGAAGCACCGGATCGCCTCTTCGTGGTTGAAGGCGTACGACCAGACCATGCCGCGGTCGAACCAGACCTGGGCCGGTGGCGAAGGGGTGTCCGTCGGCCGGTGATAGGTCCCGAGCCGGTAATACGGTTCGGTCTGGGCGGGATCCGTCACGAGGCTGACGCTACCCGGGTGGCTCGACACCGGCGTGCCGAACATGTTCTAGTGCTGGGATGCCGGGTTACACGCACGTCGAAGGTCTCAGTTCCGCGGACGTGCAGCGTCTGCGGGAGGTGTGGTCACCGCTGGCCGACTCGGTGCGTGCGCTCATCGATGCCTCGATCCGCTCGGAGGTGGATGCCGAGGAGGTCGCCGCGGTACGGGCCGAGATCGACGACGCGACCGCGCGCCTGCAGGCCAAACAGATCGACGGTCCCTTCGGTGTGCGCTTCACGTCCGATGGTGACCGGATGCCGTGGGGCAACCCGGCGATCGGCATCCGCAACCCGATCGCCCCGCCGCTGGTGATGGTCAAGGAGCCCGACGGCGGGGTACGAACCGACTTTCACCTCGGCGCGCCCTATGAAGGGCCGCCTGGCCACGTGCACGGCGGCATGGTGGCGATGGTGCTCGATCATGTGCTGGGGGAGGTGGCTGCCAGCGACTCCGATCGTCCGCGATTCACCGGAACCCTGACCATCCGGTATCTGCGGGCCACCCCGTTGGGTGATCTGCACGCCGAGGGGCGGATCACCCGCACGGACGGCATCAAAGCGTTTGCCTCCGGCCATGTTTCCGATGCTGAAGGAATCACCGCCGAGGCCGAAGGAGTGTTCATCCTGCCGAAATGGGCGCGCAGCTAGCGCGTATCACCCGCGGGTTCCACCCGGTCGATCGCGATCTCCTGCAGACTTCGGGTGATCGTGCTCAGTTCGCCGATCAGGATGCGCGCCGCACCGTTGTCGGCGGACAGCGTCGAAGCCACGTTGTGAACCCGTCGCAGTGCGGTGGACAGTTCGGCGGTGTCGAGGCTCCAGGGCACCGCGGGGCTCGGCGGCGCGCCGCGCAGTGCCTCGACGTAATCGTCCACCGCAGCGATGAACTCGCCGTGCAGGGCGGACGAAGGGTGCGTCGGCAGGCTGTTCTCCAGGGTGGTGCAGGCGCTGGTCACCGAATTCAGTGCGGTGCGGTAGGACCGCAGCCAACGCCGCAGGACCGGCGGCTCCAGGCTGGTGGCGCCCCACGCGGCCTCGAATGCGGCGCGGGCCCGGAAGGCCCGTTGCCAGGCCGCCGACAGGATCTCTGCCGGGTGGTCGATTTCGTGCACGAATGCCTTGATCACCAGTGCGGCGTAGTCGATCTCGGTCATCAGCAGTTCCCCGGCGCGTTGGCGTAACCGGATGAGGGCGTGGTCGGGCAGGGCCACGTGGGCCATCACGGCCAGGGCGCCGCCGATCATCACGGCGAACAGTCGGTCCGTGTTGCCCGACCACGGCGCGGACGCGCTCACGCCGACCGCGAACATGACGATCGCGCCCACGGCCGCGCCGACCGCGAGATAACCGAACTGCGCGACGCCGTAGGCCAGTCCGACGAAAACCAGCGCGCACACGGCCGAACCGATCGGCCCGGGCTGCCACACGAACGTGAGGATCGAGGCGACGATGATGCCGACGCCGAGGCCGGCCATGCGCCCGGCGCACCGGGTGTAGGTGTGCGCCGTTTCCGGCCGCAGTACCACCACGGCGGTCAGTGGCATCCAGTAGCCGTGCTCCAGCCCGCCGTAGCGGGCCGCAGCAACCGCCAGCGCGGTGGTCACCGACAGCCGGATGGCGTGGCGCAGGATCGGCGAGGTCCAGGTCAGGTGTGATCGGACCACGGCGGGCGCCGAGGCCAGCGAGCCGATCAGGTCGGGCCGGTGCAGCTGCCCGAATCTCAGCACCGCGGCCTCGCGCAGCTGTTCGCAGAAGCGTTGTGCCAGCGCCGCTTCTGGCCCGGTGACGGCGGCGGCTGCGGTGTGGACGCGGACCAGTGCGTGCTCGGCATCGCGGCGCGCGGTGTGTCCGTGGTCGGCGATCGCGTCGAGCAGCACCGCGGCGGCGGTCAGCAACTGGGGGAGTCCGCTGTCACCTGGGTTCTCGTCATCGGTGGAGGTGTCGCGGTCCGCGGTGGAACGCAACGAGGCGAGGGTGCCGGCGAGGCGCTCCGGGAGCCGATAGCCGCCGTGGTAGGCGCGTGGCCGTTGACTCACCTGGCTGTCGGCGAACACCTCGCGCAACCACGTGAGCGGGGCGTCGTCGACGGCCGCGGTGCAGTCGGCGGCGACGTTGCGAGCGTCACCGGCCAACGACTGGTACGCCCGGGTGAGTCCGTCGCGCTGGGCGCGCCAGCGTCGGGGCGGCCATACCGCGATGAGCGCGGCCTGGACCACTCCGGCGACGATGACCAGAACAGGTGCCAGCAGTGACTGGCCCAATGTCGGTGCGACCGGCGGCGCCAGCACCAGCAGTGCGCTGGCCGCCGAGGCCACCAGCCCCGCGTTGGCTCCGAGTGACCACTGCATGCCCGCGGCGAAACACCACAGCGCAACCACCGCGATGAAGACGGGGCTGTACCCCCCGGCCAGGGTGCCCAGCAGTACTGCGATGGCCAGTTCGATCGAGCCGGTCACCACCAGCGGGACCCGGCCCCCGGGGCTGCGTTGCAGCGCGATGGCACTCGCGATCACGCCGCCGCCCAGCGTCCACATCGCTGTCGCGCCGGAACCCCACGCCAGGGCGACCCCAGTCACCGCCAGGACGCCGATCAGGCTTCGGGCCACCGCACCGGCGTCGGGGGTGTTGAGCCGGAGTGCGTCGGCTGCCTGTCCACCCGTGTGCACCCCACCATTCTCACTCGCGACGGGCTGCCGGTGGCACATCCGCCCGCGCGTGGCGCGGATCGGTCCGCCGGTAGGTTCTCCGTCTGTGGAGAAAGTCATCGTTCTGCTACGGGCCCCGCAATCGGATCAGCAGTGGTGTGAGCGGCTGCGAACTACCGTCGCCGGTCAGTTGCTGGCGCTCGGGTTGCCCGGCCTGACGATCAACGTCCGCGACGACGCAGTGCGGGATTCGTTGATGACACTGACCACGCTGGACCCTCCGGTGGTCGCGGTGGTCAGTCTGTGGGCCCGGCAGTATTACGGCGAGCAGATTTCTGAGGCGCTGGAAGTGCTTGCTGCCGAATGTGATTCACTCGCCGCCTACCTGGTGACCGAATCGGTCCCGATGCCTGCGCCGCCGACCGGGGTGGGTGAGCGCACCGACGGTCTGGCCAATATCGCGCTGCTGCGCCGGCCCGCCGACCTCGATCAGGCCACCTGGCTGCACCGCTGGCACGTCGACCACACCGCGGTGGCCATCGAAACCCAGGACACCTTCGGCTACACCCAGAACACCGTCGTGCGTGCCCTCACCGAGGGCGCCCCGGCGATCGACGGCATCGTGGAGGAACTGTTCCGGCAGCAGGCCGTGTCGGATCTGCACGCGTTCTTCGGCGCCGCCGACGACGACGATCTGGCCGATCGGATGCGCCGCATGGTCGCCAGCACCGATGCGTTCGGCGCCAGTAGCAACATCGACACCGTGCCGACCAGTCGGTACGTCTACTCCAGCCCGTTCGTCGGCTCACCGGACCCGGCCGACAAGAGTGGAACGTGTTCTAGTTAGGCTGCAGCGGCCACGGCGCGACGCGAGGAGACAGAGATGACCCTGCTGATCGAGGACAACAACCGGGTCCGCACGCTGACCCTCAACCGCCCCGACGCGCTCAATGCCTTCAACGAGGCGCTGTACGACGCGACGACCGTTGCCCTGCGTGCGGCGGCCGAGGATCCCGACGTCGCAGTGGTGCTGTTGACGGGCGCCGGCCGGGGATTCAGTGCGGGCAACGACCTCGTCGAGATGCAGGAGCGCATCACCAACCCGGAATCCACCCCGGGCGAGCACGGGTTCTACGGGATGCTCGAGGTTCTCGCGGATTTCCCGAAGCCGTTGATCTGTGCGGTGAACGGGGTAGGCGTGGGTATCGGCGCCACCATCCTCGGGTTCGCCGACCTCGTGTTCATGTCGTCGGCGGCGCGGCTGAAGTGCCCGTTCACCAGCCTGGGTGTGGCGCCCGAGGCGGCCTCCTCGTATCTGATGCCCCGACTGCTCGGCAGGCAGAATGCCGCGTGGCTGCTGATGTCCTCGGAGTGGGTGAGCGCCACCGAGGCCCGCGAGATGGGTCTGGTGTGGAAGGTCTGCGAGCCCGACGCGCTGTTGACCGAGGCTCGGAAACACGCCGAAACCCTGTCGGCCAAGCCTATTTCGAGCCTGGTGGCCGTCAAGCAGGCCATGGTGGCTCCGATCCGCGACCAGATCGCGGCGGCCGTGGAGCGCGAGAAGGCGTTGTTCGTCGAACTGGTGGGTGCGGCGGCCAACGTCGACGCGCTGGCTCAGTTCGCCGACCGCAAGCGCTAGTGGGTGGCCCGTGACGGGCAACCGTTGAACTGGGTGGGGCACCCCTCGGCCGCCTGATGGGCGGCGATGATGGCGCGGATGGTGCGTCGGCACCGGCCGCAGTCTGCACCGGCGCCGCACGCCTCGGCCACCTCTTTCGAGGTGGTGGCGCCGGACTCGATGATCTCGTTGACGACCTGACTGGTCGCCCCGGTACACAGGCAGACGAACATCAGTCGTCCTGCTCGTCGACGTTCATGATGTGGGCCAACTTGCCCACGAACAGGCTGGGGTAGGCACCGAAACCCGCCGTGGTCATCCACTCGGCCGCCGCATCCGGATGGTCGATCCATTGCCGGGCGCTGATCTCGTCGGCGACCTCCTGCAGGATCATCACTTCCTGGCCGTCGTCGAGTGCCTGGTAGACCCAGATCTTGCGGATGCCGCCCTGCTCGAAGCGCTCGAGGCCGTCGTGCACCTTGCGCATCAAGGTGGGTACGTCGTCGACGGTGGCCACCGCACCCACGATCACCCCGGCCACGTGGCCCTGCGGCGACGGGCCGGTCAGGTCGATCTTCTCCACCACTTCGCCGCCGAATATCGGCGGAATATCTTCGACGCCGGAAATATCGAACCACTCGAAAATTGCGGGTGAACGCAGTACGTCGCGGATGGACCGCGCATGCCGAATGCCGATTGTCACCAATACCCGGCCCGGCTCCCAAATTGATTTGTAAAGCACGACATGATGCGCGCCGATCGACAATAGTCCCGAGCGATGTTTCCGCATCCATTTCCACATTTCGTCGACGTCGTCGACGCGGAAATCGCAGGACAGAATGAGCGAGTGTAAATCGTACTCACTCATTTGTTGCCGACCTTTCTTTCGGGGCGCGATGGCAGATTAGCGCAGTCTAACCTTAGTTAGGACAGCCAGTCCACTCCTCGTGGCCACGCTTGAGGCTCGGTGCCCCCGTGGGTCCGGAAGCGTCGCACGAACACGCCGAATTGGTCGTTAATCATTGCGTCACACCGTGCTTCCTGGACTAGATTGGATGTGCACGGCAAACGGCAACACTTGACCAGCCCTCAAGGTGCTTAGGAGTGACGATGCAAGGCGATCCAGATGTTCTGAAATTGCTCAACGAGCAATTGACGAGCGAACTCACTGCGATTAACCAATATTTCTTGCACTCGAAGATGCAAGATAATTGGGGATTTACCGAACTGGCCGAACATACCCGTTCCGAGTCTTTCGAAGAGATGCGGCACGCGGAGACCATCACCGACCGAATCCTGCTCCTCGACGGCTTGCCCAACTATCAGCGACTCTTTTCGCTGCGCGTGGGGCAGACACTTCGGGAACAGTTCGAGGCCGATCTTGCGATCGAGTACGAGGTGGTTGCCCGCCTCAAGCCCGGGATCATCATGTGCCGCGAAAAGCAGGACGCGACGTCGGCGCGGATCCTGGAAACGATCCTGGCGGACGAGGAAGGGCACATCGACTACCTGGAAACCCAGCTCGAGTTGATGGAGAAGCTGGGTGACGCGCTCTACGCAGCGCAGTGCGTCTCCCGCCCGCCCCAATAAGCTCGGGCAGCTCGGTCCGTTTCAATCCAAGCCGCCCTGGGTAGCCGGTGAACCGCCGGCTGTTCGGGGCGGCTTTGTTCGTGCTGTAACTTTCATAGCCTATCTAACGATATCGCTGGTGAACCGGCAGGCCGGCGAAAGGAAGTTATGACCACCCCGACAACATCCACCGGCGAGCAGCCGACCGGCGCCCCGATCCTGAGCGTGCGCAGGCGCAACCTGGTGTTCGTTGCCGTCATGCTCGGAATGCTGCTCGCCTCGCTCAACCAGACAATCGTCGCCACCGCGCTGCCCACTGTCGTGGCGGACCTCGGCGGTGCGGGCCATCAGGCGTGGGTGGTGACCAGCTATCTCCTGGCCTCCACCGTCGTCACCGCCGTCGTCGGGAAGGTCGGCGACATCTTCGGCCGAAAAGTGGTGTACCAGGCGGCGGTCCTGTGTTTTCTGATCGGATCGGTCCTCAGCGGACTGTCGGGATCGATGGCCATGCTGGTGGCCGCGCGGGCGCTGCAGGGGATCGGCGGCGGCGCGATCATGGTGACGTCCTCGGCACTGATCGCCGAGGTCATCCCATTGCGGGACCGCGGGCGCTACCAGGGTGCGCTGGGTGCGGTCTTCGGTGTCACCACCGTTGCCGGCCCGCTGCTGGGCGGCTTCGTCACCGATCACCTCGGCTGGCGGTGGGCGTTCTGGCTCAGCATCCCGGTGGGCGTCGTCGTGCTGATCGTCGCGGCCGCCACGATCCCGGCAGTGGCGTCCCGTGGTGCGCGCCCGGTGATCGACTACGCCGGAATCGTGTGGGTCGGAATCGGGGCATCCGGTCTCACGCTGGCCACCAGCCTGGGCGGCGAACTCGCGTGGACCTCGCCGACCATCATCGGGCTGGTCATCGGTTCTGTCCTGGCGCTGGCGATGTTCGTCCGGGCGGAAACCCGGGCGGTCGAACCGATTCTGCCGATGCGGCTGTTCCGCAATCCGGTGTTCACCATGTGCTGCGTGCTGTCGCTGGTCGTCGGCTTCGCCATGCTGGGCGCCCTGACGTTCATGCCCACCTTCATGCAGTTCGTCGACGGCGTATCGCCGTCCGAATCCGGGCTGCGCACCATGCCCATGGTCATCGGGCTGCTCGTCACCTCGACCGTCAGCGGCAGTCTGGTGGGCCGCACCGGCCGGTACAAGATCTACCCGATCGCCGGCACGGCGATCATGCTCGTCGGCTTCGTGCTGCTGTCGCGCATGAATGCCGCGACACCGATTCCGATCCAGTCGCTCTATCTACTCATCCTGGGCGCCGGCATCGGCATGTGTATGCAGGTGCTCGTCCTCATCGTCCAGAACACCTCCGATTTCAGCGATCTGGGCGTGGCGACCTCGGGGGTGACGTTCTTCCGGACCATCGGCAGTTCGTTCGGTGCGGCGATCTTCGGTTCGTTGTTCGTCGGCTTCCTGTCGGATCGCCTGCCCGGTGCACTGGCTGCCAGCGGTGCGCCGGCGGTGGCGGGTGCTTCACCCAAGGCGCTGCACGAACTGCCACCCGAGGTCGCCGCCCCGATCGTCAACGCCTATGCCGACGCGCTGGACCTGGTGTTCCTCTGTGCCGCACCGGTGGCGCTGATCGGCCTGATCGTGGCGCTGTTCCTCAAGGAGGTGCCCCTGCTGGAGGCCGAGGCGACCATGGCGGCGGATCTCGGCGAGGGCTTCGGCATGCCGAGCTCGGAATCGGCGGACCAGGTGCTCGAAACCGTGGTCAGCCGGCTGATGCGCAGTTCACCTGAGATCCGGTTGCGAAATGTGGCCGGAGGGCCGGGGTGCGAGCTGGATGTCGCGGGGTTGTGGGCGCTGCTCAAGATCTACCGACACGGTCAGGTGTTCGGCTCGGCTCGCCTGACCGAGATCGCCGACCGCCTGGTTGTGCCCTTCGAAGTGCTCGAGCCGACCTTCAACCGGTTGGTGCAGGACGGCTATGTGCTGCGTACCGGGGACAATCTGTGGCTGACCCAGGCCGGGGTGCGGCAGGTCGAGGGTGTCTCGGCGGCGCTGGTGGGTCGGATCGTCGACAAACTGGGGGAGTCGTCGACGTACGAGGGCCGCCCGGACCGGGCCCAGGTCGAGGCCGCGCTCGAGCGCATCGCGCACCGGATTGTGGTGCAGCGGGACTGGGGAGACGACGACCGCGCCACCGAGCTGACCGGCTCGGGAACCAAAAACTAGAACTTGTTCCAGAACTCCCGGAATCTGCGTACGATTCGGCCATGAGCCGAATCGGAGAATTTCCCGACGACGACGTGGCCGGCTGGATCTTGAAGTCTCCCGAGATCGGCACCGCGATGGCCAACTTCACCAACGCGGTGTACACCAAGGGCCGCTTGCCCCTCCGGGTGCGCGAACTCGCCCGGATGGTGATCGCACTCAACAACGAGTGCGTGGTGTGCCAGAACACCCGCGACTCCGACGGCGCGGCAGCAGGAGTGGACGAGGACCTCTACGACCACGCCGCCGAGTGGCGGACCTGGCCGGGCTACAGCGCGCAGGAGCGCATCGCCGCCGAGTTCGCCGAGCGCTTCGCGAGCGATCACACCGGACTGCGCGACGACGAGGACTTCTGGGATCGCGCCAATGAGCAGTTCGATGCCGAACTGCTCACCGACCTGGCGCTGTCGTGTGCGATGTGGCTGGGCATGGGCCGGATGCTGCGGACCCTCGACATCGGTCAAACCTGCAGGATCACGCTGTAACCCGCGCGATCACGGCCCGGTTTACCCAGGCTTCGTGACGGCAATACCGCATGCCATGATCGGAAGCCTTCGCTCCATCGTGCTGGATTGCCGGGATCCTCGTGCGCTGGCGGCCTTTTACGCCGAAGTCCTCGGCGGCGACGTCGCCGCCGAGGACGACACATGGGTGGTCGTCACCGACCCGGCGGGCCGGCGGCTCGCCTGCCAGTACTCACCGCAGCACGAGCCGCCGCTGTTTCCCGATCCGCGGGGATCGCAGCAGATTCACCTGGACATCCAGGTCGACGATCCGGATGTCGCCCAACGCCAGGTGCTGGCCCTGGGCGCAACCCGCGTCACCGATGCCGTCGGGGAGACCTTGTTCCGGGTGTTCCGGGATCCGGCCGGCCACCCGTTCTGCCTGGTGTGGGGTATCGACTGAGCGGCTGCGGTCAGACCAGCCCGGTGGCGTCGAACACCCACGACATGTCGGCGGTGGCAAAGTTGTCCAGCCAGTCCGGCGGGGCGTGGTTGGCCAGGGCGCCCATGTCCCAGTAGTCCTTCCACAGCGTCACCTTGCCGTTCTCGACCCGGTGCACCGTGACGAACTTGAGGACGGCGGATTCGCCTGTGGCCCAGTGCCATTCCTCGTGGTGTTCGTACATGGCATCACGGCCGTTATCGACCAGCAGGCCCGGGAAGTTCTCGTAGGACGCCAGCGGTTCGAGGCCGATCTTGAGCCGCTTGACGATGTCCTCCGGGCCTCTGGCGGCAGCGGCTGCGCCTACCGGCATGTCCAGGTAGATGCAGTCGTCCGACAGGTATGTCTTGAGCAGGTCCCAGTCGCGTTCCGACAGGGCCTTCCACATGCCGTGGACGGTTTCCTCGATCGAGATGTCTTCAACGGACACTGGTCAACTTCCCATCCTCGGCGGAGATCGACGGGACGCGGTGCGCGGCCCGCAGGAACTGGCCGGTGCGCTGCTGGCCCACCAGGTCGGTCAGCGCACCGTCGGCGAACACGGTGCGTCCGCCGACGAGCACCGCGGTGACGGTGTCGTCGTTGCGGTTGACCATGCGCGACAGCCCGCCGTATTGGTCGACGGTCTCCTCGGCGTACGCATCGAGCGAGTCGTCGAGGTGCTCGGGATCGACGATCACCACATCGGCGCGGTCCCCGATGCGTAGATGGCCGGCGTCGATCCGGTACCAGTCGGCGAGTTCACCGGTCAGCCGGTGCACGGCCTGCTCGATCGACATGAACGGCGTACCGGCCTGCTCGGCGTCGCGGACGTGCCGCAGCAGGCGCAGTCCCATGTTGTAGAAGGCCATGTTCCGCAGGTGGGCGCCGGCATCGGAGAAGCCGAGCTGGATACCCGGATCCCGGGCGAGCTTCTTGAGCACCTCGGGACGGTGGTTGGAGATGGTGGTCCGCCAGCGGAGCGCGGTGCCGTGCTCGAGCACCAGATCCAGGAAGGCGTCGACCGGATGCAGTTCGCCGTGCTCCTGCCCGACCTGGCCGAACGTCTTGCCGACCACGGATTCGTCAGGGCAGGCGACGATCTCGGCGTCGAAGAAGTCCCGGTGCCAGACCCGCACGCCGAACTTGCTGTCGTAGTCCTTGCGGAACTTGCGCCGGTAGGACTCGTCGCGCAGCAGTTCGTTGCGCTCGACCTCGTCACGCAGATGCAGAGCCGCTGCGCCGGAACCGAATTCCTCGAACACCACCAGATCGATACCGTCGGCATACACCTCGAACGGCACCGGCAGATGCTGCCAGCGGAAGTTGCCGCCGAGCGCATTGGCAGCCTTGGCCAGTGGGCCCATCATCCAGATCGCATAAGGGTTGGCCTTGATGTCGGCAGCCGAGAGCAGGCTGGTCTTCAGTTGCTTGCGGAACAGGCCGAGTGACTGGGCCACCTGCGAGGCCAGGTTGAGCGGATTCTGGATATCGGGACCCGACTGCAGCACCCGGCCGGCGCGCCGCAGCATCGACTTGAGCCGGCGGAGCTCGCGGGACTTGGCGTAGGTGGACGGCAGCGTGCGGGATCGGCAGGTGTCGCCGTCGATCTTGTCGAAAAGCAGTTGCTGTGAGGACATCCCGACGAAGCCCGCGTCGAGGGCCTCCTTGAGCATCTGCTCCATGCGGGCCTGTTCGGTTGCCGTCGGTCGCTGATCCTTGCGGGTCGCCCGGTCGAGTCCCATCACCGCGGTCCGCATGTCGGAGTGCCCGATGAAGGCGGCCAAGTTGGGGCCCAGCGGTAGTGATTCGAGTGCCGACACGTACTCGTCGCAGGTGGTCCACGTCTTCTTGTCGTCGACGGCGGCGATCACCTGGTCGCGCGGGATCGCCTCGACCCGGCCGAACAGGTCGCCCGCGTCGACGCCGCCGACGTGCACGGTCGACAGCGAGCAGGACCCGAGCATCGCGGTGGTCACGCCATGGCGCAGCGACTCCGACAACGACGGGCCGCCCAGGACCTCGACGTCGTAGTGCGTATGGATGTCCAACATGCCGGGCATGACCCACTTGCCGGTGGCGTCGATGACCTGAGGGCAGTCCGTGTCGTCGAGAAGGTCCGGGGAGATGGTGACCACGTGCCCGTCACGAATTCCGATGTTGCGCACCGCTGACGGGGCTCCGGTGCCGTCGAACCATCGGCCGTTGCGAATGATTGTGTCGAAGCTCACCCAGTCATAGAACAGTCCCGTTGGTGGCAGTGTCAATGAAAATGGTGAACAGATTTGAAAAAATGTCTACTGAACGCCGACGGCGCGGTCTGACCAGGGGTTATAGCGGTGCCCAGGCATCCGGTACCCGTCCGTCGAGGTCGGTGAAGCCGTATTGGCGCGCCAGTGCGGCCGAGCTGACGGAACGTTGATTCCACTGCGCCCGGTGCGGGTCGGCCGCCACGGCGGCGACGCCGCGGCCGACGAAACGGGGGGACTCGGATTCGGCGAATCCCGGCGGTGCGGCCGGGTAACCGTCGGTGCGGGCGAGGTCGAGTGCGCACCGCCAGTTGGCCTCGTTGACGCCGTAGTTGTCGAGCATCATCTCCGAGCGCAACCATCCCGGCGTGACCGCGACCGCCGTGGCGCCGAACGCGGCGAGTTCGTGCCCGTGGCTGAACGCCAGTCGGTTCACCGCGTTCTTGACCAGGTCGTAGAACACCGACAGTCGTGGGTTCTCGGCATTGAATTCGGTTGTACCATCCGTGATTTCCACCAACAGCCCACCAGGACGGTCGGCGAGCAGCGGTAGTAGGCAGTGCGACGTGATCAGGTGCGTGTCCAGTCCGAGACGGAGCATCCGCAACCCGTCGTCGAGGTCGTGCTGCCACATCGGCCGGCCCCAGGTGTCCGGCGGTCCCTTGAGCACCTCGGCGCCCCAGATGTCGTTGACCAGGATGTCGATGTGGCCGTAGTCGGCCTTGAGCCGCCCGGCCAGCTTGCGTACTTGCGCCACGCTGAGGTGATCGACCTGTACTGGGACGCCCGAACCGCCCAGTTCCGTGACCAATTCGGCGGTTTCCTCGATGGTTTCGGGCCGGTCATAGTCGGAGTCGCGGCTACCGCATCTACTGCTGCGGCCGGTGCACACCACGGTCGCGCCGACCTCGCCCAGAGCCGCGGCGATGCCCCGACCCGCGCCACGGGTGGCCCCGGCGACGACGGCGATGCGTCCGCGCAGCGCCTCCGGGTCGGGTGTCCAGGCCATCCGATGAGTATCCCGCCGCGCGCAGTTCTATAGCTGCAGTTCGGCATTTCAGCCCATACTGGCTGAGGTGACTCCACTTCAGCGCTACATTGCCGAGGAAATCGCGACCGATCACCTCGACGGACTTTTGTCGCGTCGTGAGGCGCTGCGCCGGCTGGCGCTGTTGGGAATCGGTGCGGCCGCGGCAGCCTCGCTGATCGCCGCCTGCGGCGAGGCGAAGGAGCCGGCGCCCGTCACCGCCCCCAGCGCGCCACCGGGACCGGCACAGCCGCCGGGACTGCAAAATGCGCTGCCCACCACGCCCGTCAGTTGGTCGGGCCCGGTGGGGGAGTTGCAGGGAGCCTGGGCCGCCGCGCCGGAACCCAGAGGCGCGGTGTTGGTGATCCACGAGAACAAGGGGCTCACCGACCACATCCGTTCGGTGGCCGGAAGGTTCGCCGGTAGCGGGTACTCGGCACTGGCGATCGATCTGCTCTCGGGCCAGGGCGGCACGGCGGCGTTCGCCGACCCGGCGGGTGCCACCGCTGCGTTGAGTCGGATCGAGCCGCCGCAGTTGATTGCCGATCTGTTGTCCGGCATCGAAGAGGTACAACGCCGCGTGCCGGGCCACAAGGTCGCCGCTGTCGGTTTCTGCATGGGCGGCGGGCTGGTCTGGCGACTCCTGGCGGCCGGTACGCCGGCGCTGGCCGCCGCAGTGCCGTTCTACGGCCCGGCTCCCGACGATCTGGATTTCAGTGGTTCCCGTGATGCCGCGGTCCTCGCGTTCTACGGTGCCCTGGACCAGCGGGTGAACGCGAGTGAACCGACGGTACGCGCGGCGTTGGAACGCGCCGGCATGGTGCACGAGCTGATCACCGAACCCGACGCCAACCATGCGTTCTTCAACGACACCGGCGAGCGGTACAACCCCGCGGCCGCGACCGATGCCTGGCGCCGGATCCATGACTGGTTCGGGGCGCATCTGGCCTGATCCCCGGGCTTGTTCAGCGGCTGTTCAGGCCCCGGTTGCGGCGTCGTTGTTGACCGCACACGCGGCCCGGTTCTCATCGTGACATGCGGGTTGTCCAGGTTGCCAACTTCTATGGCCCGCGATCGGGTGGTCTGCGCACCGCGGTCGACCGCCTCGGCGCGGAGTACTGCGCGCTGGGCCACGAGGTTTACCTCATCGTTCCGGGTTCACATCCGCAGCGGCACGTCCTCGGCAGCGGTGTCGTGCGAATTTCCCTGCCCGCCAGGCTCATCCCGTTCACCGCGGGCTACCGCGCGGTGCTGCCGGGGCCGGTGACCGCGTTGCTTCAACAGCTCGGTCCGGATGCGATCGAGGTTTCGGACCGGTTGACCCTGCGGTCGCTGGGACCGTGGGGCCGCAGGCATGGGGTGGCCACCGTGATGATTTCCCACGAACGCCTGGACCGGCTGGTCGGTCAGGTACTGCCGCGATCGGCGGCGGTCATGGTGGCGGACTTCGCCAACCGCCGCACCGCGGCGAACTACGACGCGGTGGTGTGCACGACGGGTTTTGCGCGGGAGGAGTTCGACCGCATCGGTGCGGACAATGTCGCGACCGTGCCACTCGGGGTGGACCTCGAGCAGTTCCACCCACGGCGCCGGTGCGCCGAGATGCGCAGGCGCTGGGCTGCGCCACAGCAGACCCTTCTGGTGCACTGCGGCAGGTTGTCGGTGGAGAAGCACGCTCATCGAAGCATCGATACCGTTGCCGCGCTCCGTGATTCGGGCGTAGACGCGCAATTGGTGGTCGTCGGGGAGGGTCCGTTGCGGGCCCGACTGGAGAGACAGGCCAGCGGGTTGCCGGTGGCCTTCACCGGATATGTCGGTTGCCGCGACACCGTCGCGACCATCCTGGCCTCGGCCGACGTCGCGCTGGCACCGGGCCCGCACGAAACGTTCGGTCTGGCCGCACTGGAAGCGCTGGCCTGCGGAACTCCCGCGGTGGTGTCACGGACGTCGGCGCTGGCCGAGATCCTCACCTGCGACAGCGGAGCGACCGCCGACAACGACCCACGTGCCATCGCACAGGCCGTCACCTCCGTGATCGGCCGGCCCGAACCGCTGCGGCGCAGCAGAGCGCGTCAGCGTGCCGAGCAGTTCACCTGGCCGCGGTCGGCGGCGGGAATGCTCGACGTGCTCGGGGCCGGGTAACAAGCCGGGTTTTGCGCACGCTGACGCCAGACCTGGTCTGCGGCCCCGTGCCGGCCCTATGTTCCGCGGGTCATATTTGCGCACGCTGCCTGAAGGACGGTCGAGCATGTCCGAAACCACCACCACAGCCCCAGAATCGTTGGACTATCCGCCGCCTGCGGCCGGGCGCCAACTGCGCGGCAACCTGGGAGTGGCCTCGATCGTTTTCATGGTGGTGGCCGCAGCCGCACCACTCGGTGTGATCGGCGGGGTGGTGCCCTTGGGTATCGCCTCGGGCAACGGAGCCGGATTCCCCGCCACGTTCATCGCAGCCACGCTGGTGTTGTTGCTGTTCGCGGTGGGTTTCACCGCGATGACTCCGTATGTCGACGAGGCGGGCGCCTTCTTCTCCTACGTTCGTCAGTCGCTCGGGCTGCCGGCCGGCATCGGTATCGCATTCGTGGCGCTGGTCAGCTACGTGGCGTTGGAGGCGGGTGTGTATGGGCTGCTCGGCCCGGCGGGGGCGAGCGTCGTCGAGCTGGTGGGTGGGCCGACGCTGCCCTGGTGGGTGTTCGCCGCGGTGGGTTTCGCCGTCACCACCTACCTCGGATACCGCAACATCGAGCTGTCCAGCCGCGTACTCGGCGTGCTGTTGACCGCCGAGATCGCGATCGTGCTGGTGCTGGACCTGGTGATCGTGGCCAACGGCGGTGAGCACGGCCTGTCCTCGGGCATCGTCAATCCGAGTGCGATCTTCTCCGGGTCGCTGGGCATCGGGTTGTTGTTCGCGATCATCAGCTACGTCGGATTCGAGGCGACCGCGATCTTCCGCGACGAGGCCCGCACGCCCGAGCGCACGATTCCCCGGGCCACCTACCTGGCGCTGATGCTCATCGGGGTGTTCTACGCGGTCACCAGCTGGGCCATGATCTCGGGCTGGGGCGATGAGCAGGCCGTCGCCCGCGCCACCGACTCAGGCGCCACGTTCCTCGGCGACACCGCGCACCGCTACATCGGCACGGCGGGCGCCGACATCATCACGGTCCTGTACTTCACCAGTCTGTTCGCCTGCATTCTCGCCTTCCACAACGTGGCCTCGCGCTACGTGTTCGCGCTGTCGCAGCGTGACGTGCTGCCCGCGCGGCTGAGCCGACCGCACGATCGGCACGGCTCACCGCATCAGGCCTCGCTGTGGATCTCCGGGGTCGTGGCGATCAGCGTCCTCGTGGCGGTGGTGTTCGGGCTGGACCCGGCCGCCCAGTTCTACACCTGGTTCGCCGGGGCGACGACGGTCGGCGTGGTGCTGCTGATGATCGCCACCAGCGTGGCGGTCCTGGTCTTCTTCGCTCGTGACCGGCACGGCCATTCACTGTGGCGCGTGCGTGTCGCCCCCGCGCTGGGTCTGGCCGGGCTGCTGGGCGCACTGGTGCTGATCCTGACCAACCTGAACGACCTGGTCGGCGGTTCCAGCGTGCTGGCCTGGGTGATCATCGGTGTCCTCGTCGCTGCGTTCACGGCCGGTGTGGTCGTGGGTCGCCGGGTCGGCTGAATCCGGCACATCGCACCCTCGGTGGGGCCGATAATTGTCTGCGGTCTCAGACGATTCCCAGGGGGTGCCGGATGTATCGACTCGCAGTGTTGGTCGTGCCGCTGTTCCTGCTCGCCGGCACGACTGTTGCCTGTGGGCAAGCCAATTCGCCATCCGATCACGGCCGGCATTCCGAGGCGGTCACCACCAGTCCGGGTACGGCCATGCCGACCGGCCCCGTCATCGCGATCGAAGGTATGGGATTCAGTGCACTGGGGCCGGTGGCGCCGGGAACCGAAATCACGATCCTCAACAAGGACGAGGTCGAGCATTCGGTGACGTCCAGGACCAAGGGCGCGTTCGACGTCCACGTCGACGGCAAGGGACGGGCGACGCTGACGGCTCCGCAGGAGCCTGGGGAGTACCCGTTCTACTGCCTCTATCACCCCGCGATGCTGGGCACTCTGACCGTCAAGTAGACGCTGCGCGGCTGGGCCAGGCCACCGGCATGCGCTTGATGCCGTGGATGAACGGCGACAGGAGTCGGTCGGGTTCCTCGGTCACGACGATGTCGGGCAACTGGCGGTGCAGCTCTTCGAACGCCACGGTGATCTCACGGCGCGCCAGATTTGCTCCGAGACAGAAATGCGCCCCACCGCCACCGAATCCGAGATGAGGGTTGGGGCGGCGGGTGACGTCGAACATCCACGGATCGGCAAACTTCGACTCGTCGCGATTCGCCGATCCGTACCAAAGCGTCACCTTTGCGCCGGCGGGCAGCGGTGTCCCGCCGAGCACGGTGTCCCGGGTGACTGTCCGGCGCATGTAGCTCACCGGCGACGCCCAGCGCACGATCTCCTCCACCGCTGTGGGGGCCAGCTCGTCGTACCGCGACCACCACTTCTGCCGCTGCTCCGGGTAGCGGGTGAGCGCGAGCACGCCATGGCTGATGGCATTGCGGGTGGTTTCGTTGCCCGCGACCACCAGCAGGATGAAGAACGAGGCCACCTCGGCCGATGTCAGCCGTTCCCCGTCGACCTCGGCCTGGACCAGGCTGGTCGTCAGATCCTCGGTGGGCGCCGCGCGTCGTTCGTCGGCCAGCGCGGTCGCATAGGCGCCGATGTCCGTCGCGACCGTGACGAACTCGTCGAAATCGGTGGTCAGGTCCGGGTCGCCGAATCCCAGGATCACGTTGGTCCAGTGGAAGATCCGTTGGTGGTCGTGTTCGGGGATACCCATCATGTCGCAGATGATCTGCAGCGGTAGGGGGCCGGCGAGCTCGGTGACCAGCTCGGCGGTCCCGTCGGGATTCCTGGCCACCATGTCACTGACCAGACGCCGGGCCCGGTCACGCACAGAATCCTCGATCAGCGCCACCACCCGCGGCGTGAACGCGCTGCGCACGATGTTGCGCAGCCGGGTGTGACGGGGATCGTCCAACGCGATCATCGAGCCGAAATACTCTGCCAGTTCCGGGGTTTGATCGCCGATGGTGATTCCGGAGGCGGAGCTGAAGATGTCGGGATGGCGACTGGCGTGGAAGACGTCGTCGTACCTGGTCACCGCCCAGTGCCCGGCGCTCTCCGGGGAACCGTCGAGGACGCAGGCCCGGTGGAAGGAGATCGGGTCCTCCCGGCGCAGCACACCGAATGCGCCGTCCCGGACATCGTCATCCTCCCGCCAGAACTGCCACGATCCGAGGTCGATCTCCGAGCGCGGCACGTCGCCGGGACGCGCCCCATTGATCCGCGGTGCGATACCCACCCCGCCAGGGTAGGGCCGCGCGGACCCGGAAAACGGGTAACGCTCGGATCAGCCGTGGCGATACCCCTCTGGGGTGCACGTTTCGCCGCTCGCAGCCAGGTGAGTTGCAAGGCGTTGCGGCGCCGGGCCATTGGGGGATGGCCGGCGCCGGGGTCACGAGACTGTAGGAGGTTCAGGTATGAAACTGGCCAAGTTCGTGGCGGGAGCGCTGACAGCCGGCGCGTTCGCAATGGGCATCACCGGACTGGGGGTCCCGGTGGCGTCGGCGTCGCCCGCTGTGCCCGCTCCGCTCAAGCCGGGGCACGGTAACGACGACTGTTTCCCGTTCTGCAACGGTGGGCCGCCCGGGCATGATCGCGACTTCGACAGTCGCGGGCGTGGGCCCGATCGCGGCCCTGACTTCGACCGCCGCGACCATTGGGACGACAAGGGTCCGTGGTGGGCGAACAACCGGCACGACTGGTGGGACGACCGCCGGGGCGCGCCGCCGTGGGGGTGGGGCCCACCGCCGCCGTTCCAATGGCGGGGCGGCCCGCTTCCACCGACCATCAACTACTGGGGATACAACTTGAACCCAGTGTGGGACAACGGGTTCCGGCAGTGGGGTGTATGGCTGTTCGGCGTCTGGGTCCCAATCCTCGGCGTCGGCTGATGCCCTGTCGGTAGCGGTCAGCCGCTTTCGCGGGTGGGTCCCTCGTCACCGTCCTGATCGAAGTCATCCTGATCGTGACGGACGACGCGGACCCGCCCGTGGGGCAGGCACGCGGCGTAGCCGTGGTACTTCCCGTACAGCTCCCACGATGTCCGGTTCTCCTCGGGCCGGACATCGATGCGGTGGCCGTCGGAAAAGCTCAGGTGGAGGCTGCCGTTGTCGTCCCAGTCCGCATGTGTGCAGCGCTGCCCCGCGAAATCGAAGAGTGGCCGAACCTCGTTACGCAGGGACCGCGGGTCCAGCGACACCACTTCCGAGGCGTCGGCACCGATGGCCGGCAGCGTCAGTTCCAGCGGGACCGAGATGACCAGTTCGTTGTAGTCATCGAGGTTGAGCACCAGGCCATCGCGAAATGCGATCCGCTGGACCAAGCACCCTTGAATCCATTGTTCGCTCATTGTCTTACTCTGTACCGCCGGACGACCGGGCACAAGAGGCGCTCGCTCGGTGTTGCGTCAATCATGGATGACATGGGAAACGTCCGATGAAGGTCCGGTTCGGTGTGGGAGTGGGCGCCGACACGGCCCCGGACGAATTGGGCGGCATCGTCGATCACCTGGAGAACTCCGGGGTCGACTCACTGTGGTTCTCCGAACTGGTCTACACCCCGGCGGTGGATCCGTTCATCGGCATGGCCTACTCGCTGGCGCGTACCCGGCGGTTGAAGGTCGGCACCTCGGTGGCCATCCTGCCGGGCCGTCATCCGGTGCTGGTGGCCAAACAACTGGCCTCGCTGGCGGCACTCGCGCCCAAGCGGGTCCTGCCCGTATTCGGGCTTCATTCGGCACTGCCCGCCGAGCGGGACATCTTCGTGGTTCCCGACCGCCGCCGGGCCGCGGTGTTCGACGAATCGCTCGAGCTCTTGAGATCCGTTTTGAGCGGCCACGACGTGTCGTTCGAGGGGGAGTACTTCACCGTCCGCTCCGCACAGGTGCAGCCGCTTCCCACCAAACCGATCGACATCTGGCTGGGCGGATCGGCGCCGGCCGCGCTGACCCGCATCGGCAGACTCGGCGACGGGTGGCTGGGCAGCTTCCTCACCCCGGACGAGGCGGCGGTGGCGCGCCGGGGCATCGAGGCCGCGGCGGAGGCCGCGGGCCGGACCATCGAACCCGACCACTACGGCATCAGCCTCGCGGTGGGGGACGGCGAACTGCCGGCCGAATTGCTCGCCGCGGTGCGTCGTCGCAGGCCCGACGTCGACCCGGCCGAACTGGTGGCGGCGGACTGGCCCGACCTGCACCGCCAGATCGACGGCTATCTGGCCGCCGGCCTGACCAAGTTCGTGATCAGGGCGGCAGGCCCCACCGGTCGCGCCGCGTTCCTGGACCGGTTCACCACCGAGCTGTTGCCGCGGCAGGACTGAGGCCGGTCTGCTTTTGAACCGGAGAGTGTCAACAGTCGTGTCAGGGGGTATGTGCAGGCCGAGCGTGCGCTGCGCCCTGAGCGAAGGAGACTGTCATGAGGATGCGACTTCGATTTCCGCAGTTGCGCCCATCGGTCATATCCGTGCTGGCCGGCCTGCTGTCCACGATCGCGATGGTGTCGGCGCTGGTGCTCGCGCCGACCGCAGCCGCCGACGACCGGCTGCAGTTCACCGGCACCACCTTGTCGGGTGCCCCGTTCAACGGGTCGAGCCTGGCCGGGCGGCCGGCAGTGCTGTGGTTCTGGACGCCGTGGTGCCCGTTCTGCAATGCCGAGGCACCGTCGGTGAGCCAGGTCGCGGCGGCCAATCCACAGGTCAGCTTCGTCGGTGTGGCGGCACATTCCGATGTCGGGGCCATGCAGGGGTTCGTCGACAAGTACCACCTCAACTTCCCCAACCTCAATGACGCCGACGGGTCGATCTGGGCCCGCTACAACGTCCCGTGGCAGCCGGCCTACGTCTTCTACCGCGCCGACGGGTCGTCCACGTTCGTCAACAACCCCACGTCGGCGATGCCGCAGCAGGAACTGGCCGATCGGGTCGCGGCCCTGAAGAGCTAGCCGCCCGGCGTGCCAGACAACCTTGTGGGGTTGGCGTTCGGCGCCGGACTCGTCGCGGCACTCAATCCGTGCGGTTTTGCACTGCTGCCCGGGTACCTGGCGCTGGTGGTGCGGGGCGCCTCGCCGCGAGGGCCGGTGAACGCGCTGGGACGGGCGTTGGTCGCCACTATCGTGATGACCGCCGGATTCGTTGCCGTGTTCGGCACCTTCGGGCTGCTGACGGTCGCCGCCGCAAACACGGTGCAGCGCTACCTTCCGTACGTCACCTTGGTCATCGGGATCATCCTGCTCGGGCTGGGGGTCTGGTTGCTGGCCGGTCGCAGGCTCGGGTTGCTGTTGCCCGATGCGGTGGCGGGCCGCCCCGGCTGGGCGCCCACCGCACGGCTGGGCTCGATGGCCGGTTACGGCGTCGGCTATGCGCTGGCATCGCTGTCGTGCACGGTGGGCCCCTTCCTGGCGGTCACCGGTGCCACCCTCGAATCACACACCGCACTGCACCGCGTGGCGGTGTTCGGCGCCTACGCAGGGGGTTTCGCCCTCGATGTCGGCGTGCTGGCCGTGGCCACGGCGCTGGCCGGCACCGTCGTGATCGACCGGTTGCGCAGCGTCGTCCCGTACATCAGCCGGATCAGCGGAGCCCTGCTGATCGCCGTCGGCGCCTATGTCGCCTACTACGGCTGGTATGAAATCCAATTGTTCGGCGCCGCAGGAAATCCCGCTGACCCGGTGATCGCAGCCGCCGGACGCGTCCAAGGCGCCCTGGCGGGATGGGTACATCGGCACGGCGCATGGCCTTGGGTGCTCGCCCTGCTGACACTGGTCGTGCTCGGACTCGGGTGGCGTACCCGGCGGGTCAGAGTCGCCGCGAGAACTCGCCACGCACGTCCGGCCACGGCGGACGACGCACCATAGCGGCCGTGGCCAAAGTTGCTGCCACCAACCCGATCAGTTCACCCAGCAAGGCGATTCGCGTGTTGTCGACGGCGGGCACCCAGGTGGGTGTCCCGTCCTTGACGACGAAAATCCCCAGCGGCCTTGAGCTGGTTCGCCCGCTGTCGGACCGGTGCCGGACCTTGCTCACCGGTATCACCGTCGCTCCATCGGGCGTCAGGTACGGGTCACCGAACACCCGCGAGGTGGTCGCGGTATCGGTGGAGATGCTGTCGAGGGCATCGGGCAGGCGCATGCCGGGGGATCCTTCCTGTCAGCGGTCGAAGTCGGACTCGTCGTCCAGTGGTACGGCGATCGCCTGATCGATCAGGTCGGCCTCGGTGGCATCGGCATCCGTCGAGATCCGCACCCGGGGCAGTTCCGACAGCGCGTCGTCCTCGTCGTCGACCCCGATCGGTATCAGTTGTTCCACGACGTCGGCCTCCGGGACGTCGTCGGCGAACTCACCACGCTCAGCGTGTGTCATGGCCTGACATTACCGCCGCGGGTATCCCGGCACAGCCCGGACGGAAGAATCATTGACCGGCAACGGAAGTGAGCGCGGCGCGAATGTCTTCGGGGACCGGCCGCTTGGCCCAGTCGTCGGTCGAGACCACCACATAGACGTTCCGTCCGCACACCCGGGCGTGCTCGTCGCCCGTGGCGTCGGTGCCCAGCACGGTGAAGCCGATGGTGAAACTGGTGGTGCCGATGCGCTCGCACCCGACGGCGATCCGCACCGGCTCCCGCCACCGAACCGGAGCCCGGAAATCGATCTCGGTGTGCACCACCTGCATGTCGATGCCGTTGGCGATCAGCTCGGTGAAGTTCACGCCGAGGTGGTCGAACAGCCCGGTGCATGCCTCGTCGAACCAGGTGAGGTAGTGGCCGTTGAACACCACACCCTGCTGGTCGATCTCGGCGTAACGAGGAACGATTCCGAAGCTGTACTGGGTCACGTCAGCACCGTAACCGACCGTCGGGAGACACTTGCCCGGTGAACCTGGTGACCCTCGACGACATCGACGCCGCCGCCCGGCGGATAGCCCCCGACATCGTGCGGACCCCGCTGCTGGCGGCCGGGTGGTCAGATGCTGACCGTCCGTTGTGGCTGAAGCCGGAGAATCTGCAACCGATCGGCGCCTTCAAGATCCGCGGCGCGTTCAACGCGCTGGGCCGGCTCGCTCCCGAGGTCCGGGCAGCCGGAGTGGTGGCCTACTCCAGCGGCAATCACGCCCAAGCTGTGGCGTATGCGGCTGCGGCGTTCGGTGTCACCGCCCACATCGTCATGCCCGAGGAGACCCCGGCCGTGAAGGTGGAGGCCACCCGGGGCCACGGGGCGCAGGTCGTGTTGTGCGGGGCGGGGGAGCGTGAATCGGTCGCTGCCGAACTGGTCGAGCGCACCGGCGGTGTTCTGGTGCCGCCGTTCGACCATCCCGACGTGATCGCGGGACAGGGCACCATCGGGCTGGAGATCGCGCAGGATCTGCCCGAGGTCGCGACAGTCCTGATCCCGATCAGTGGCGGTGGTCTGGCCTCCGGGGTGGGCACCGCGATCCGCGCGTTGTGCCCGCGGGCCAAGATATTCGGTGTGGAGCCCGAACTCGCCGCGGACGCCGCGGAGAGTCTGGCCGCCGGCCACCTGGTGGAATGGCCTGTAGCGCAGCGTAACCGGACCATCGCCGACGGCTTGCGTGCGACGCCGTCGGAGCTCACCTTCGCTCACCTGCAACGGGTACTCGACGGTGTGATCACGGTGAGCGAGGACGAGATCCGTTCGGCAGTACGGGAACTGGCGCGTGAAGCACATCTGGTGGCCGAACCCAGCGGTGCCGTGGCACTGGCCGGATATCGCACGGCGGCCACGCCGCCGGGGCCCACGGTCGCGATCGTCTCCGGTGGAAACATCGCGCTACCGTTGCTGGCCGAGATCCTCTCGGACAGTCAGTGAACACCTTCCATCAACCTGCTGATCCGCGGTGACACCAGCAGCACCACGACACCCGTGAGGATCGCCACCACCCCGAGCGTGCCGAAGTAGGCGAATTCGCGGGCCGGGTCGTAATGCTGGGCCAGCACCCCCGACATCGCCGTGCCGAGCCCTACCGAGAAGAAGAACAGCGCCATCATCTGGGCCCGGAACGCCTCTGGGGCAAGCTTTGTCGTGACCGACAGGCCGATCGGCGACACCAGCAGCTCGGACACCGCGAACACCACCATGATGCCTGCGACCAGTAGCGCGGGCACCACCTTGCCCTGGTGCGGCGCTGTCGGCAGAAACAGCAGGAATGCGGCGCCCATCCCGATCACCCCGTAGCCGAACTTGCGCGGTGTGGTCGGCGCCCGGTTGCCCAGCCGGGTCCACAGGACCGCGAACAGGGGCGAGAGCAGGATGATCCAGACGGGCTCGATCGACCCGATCCAGTTCGACGGCGCGGTCCAGCCGAAGAGAGACCAGTTGACCCGCTCGTCTGAGTAGACGGCCAACACCGTGAACGTCTGCTGGAACAGCGACCAGAACACCGCATTGGCGATGAACAGCGGGATGAAGGCCCGGACCCGGATCCGTTCGGTGTCTGACACTTTGGCGCTGGTCAGCATGACCGCGAAATACAGCACCGAGGCCACGGCGATCACCGCGGTGGTGATCTGCGACAGGTTCGCGAGTTTGACCAGGTGTGCCGAGAACAGCACGCCCACGGCCACAGCCGACGCCGCCACGACGGCGAGCACCTTTCGGATGGACCGCGCCGGCAACGGGTTCGCCACGACACGTCCGTGGCTTCCGAGATTGCGCCGGAACATCACGTACTGCGCCAGCCCCAGCGCCATACCGACCGCCGCGGCGCCGAAGCCGTAGTGGAAGCCGACGTGTGTCTGTAGCAATCCCGTGGCCAGCGGTCCGACGAAGGCGCCAAGATTGACGCCGAGGTAGAACAGCGTGAAGCCGCCGTCGGCGCGCGGGTCGTTCAAGGCGTAGAGCGTGCCCAACAGCGAGGATGCGTTGGCCTTGAGTGCGCCGGACCCGAGCGCGACGAGCACCAGGCCGACACCGACGCCGGCCAGATCCGGAATGACCGCGAGAGCGATATGGCCGGCCATGACGACCACTCCGCCGTAGAACACGGTGCGCTCCATGCCCAGGACGCGATCGGCGACCCAGCCACCCAGCACGGTGGACAGATAGACCAGACCGCCGTAGGCGCCGACGATCCCGGTGGCGGTGGTCTTGGGCAACCCGAGCCCGCCGTCGGCGGCCACGTAGTACAGGTAGTAGCCGAGGATGGTGAGCATCCCGTAGAAGGAGAAACGCTCCCACATTTCCACCCCGGACAGGTTGGCCAGTCCCAGCGGATGGCCGAAGAACGTCCGGTGTCGCGGAGAATTCTGGACTTCCTGCATGCGTCACCACCTTGCCATGCCGACGGACCGGTCGACCGAAATTGACGGGCCGGACGGCAAACTATGACTGCGTTGTGTACTGGCGATTCTGCGGCACAGCACATTTCGTCGCACGTGGTGAAAGGTCGCCGGTGGTGCAGGAGATGGGAATGAAGCTGCCACCGGGTAATGTCACCGTGAAACGTTTGGACGACGGCCACACTTTTCGGGGGTGCATGTGGACGCGGTGCTCGGTGTGTCGTTGACACCGTCCACCGTCGGTCTGGTCCTGGTCGAGGGCTGCGAGGCCGACGGAGCGACCGTCGACCACGAGGCGCTCGACATTCGCGGCCTTGCACCCGCGCGTACCGATGACATCTGCGCCGACGTCGTGAAGGCGGTTCGGCGTGTCGAAAGGGTTGCCGCAGAACGTGGTTTGCGGCTGGCAGCCATCGGCGTCACGTGGAGTTCGGGGGCGGCCGCCGAGGCCGCGGTGCTGCTGAAGAAGTTCACGGACGCTGGATTCGCCGATGTGATCCCGGTCCGGTTGCCGCACGCGACGGACGCGTTGGCTCGGCGCGTTGCCGGCATCGTCGGATTCGACACGACCGGCGTATGTGTGCTGGAACCCGATGTCGTACAGGCGATGACCGTGAGCGGCGACAGTCCGGTGCAGACCACGGTCAGCCGTGGCATCGAGACCGTGGCCGGCCTGACAACCTGGCTGTCAGACATGTTCGATGCGGCGGATCCGCGCCCTGATGCGCTGGTCGTCGTGGGGTCCGCCGTCGACCTGGACTCGGTTCTGCCGAAACTGGAGCAGGCACTGGCTGTGCCGGTGTTCACACCTGCCGAACCGGGGTTGCCGTTGGCCAGGGGAGCCGCGTTGGCTGCGGTACGCAGGAGCCGATGGGCATCCGACGACAGCGCGGCCAAGGCCGGATGGCGCTGGCCCCCAAAGCAATTGACGCCCCTGGCGATATTGGTCGGTGGAGTGCTGGCCTTCGCGGTGTCGCTCTCCCTGGCGATCGGCCAGCAGCTGTTGCCCGGTTCGGAGCCGACACCCCACAAGAGCACGCGTCCGGTGGTGAGCACATCGGGGGATTCGGCCTCCGTGCAGCAGACCTCGGCGGTCACGTCTCCGGTGCCCCCGGCCTCGCCCCTCGAAGCCCCGCCGGTGCTCGAACCGGTGGTAGAGGACGCCCCGCCAGAGCACGTCGTCGATCAATCCACCACGGCGCCACCCGAGAACGCCGGCGAGCTGATGGCGCCTCCTGCGCCCGAGCTGGAGGCGATGCCGCCGGAGCAGGCGCCACCGTTGCCCGAACAAGTCCCGGCTGCGCCACCGCCGGAGCCGGGCCAACAGCCCGTGCCCGAGAGCCAGGTGCCGCCGCCACCGTCCTCGACATCGGAGGTGGCACCGCCCCCACCGCCGGCCCCCGAGGTGGCGCCCTCAGCGCCACCGGCGCCGCCAGAGGCGGCACCGGTGCAACAGACGGCAGCGCAGGCTCCGGTGACCGAACCGGTACCGCCCGCGGCCGAACCGGTACCGCCCGCGGCCGGCTCGGCCGCGACAGAAGTGGCGCCACCGGCACCTGAGCAGCTGCCGGCCCCGGCCGAGCCTCCGGTGCCGGTTCCCCCCGCGCCCTGAGCGCTGTGACGTTGCTGAGACTCATGCCGGGGCGCCGATGGGCGCGGTGAAACATTCTGAGTTGCCCGGCCGATGAGTTCACCATGGGCAACCCACTGCGCCACCGCCGACCTCGAATTGCCGTCGCCACGCTGCGCCTAAAAGGTGCACCATCGGCGCTCACCTACACTGGTGGAATGCTGACCGCCCCATCGTCGTCATTCGGAACCGTTCGAGCGTCGGTACTGAAAGTGTTTGCGGCGATCGGTGTCGCCACCTTGGCCGCTGCGAGCACGGTGAATGTGGCATCTGCTGCGGTGAGCACGCCCGCACCCGGTGTGAAGATCGAGCCCGCCTCCGGATCGGTGGTCGGCGTCGCCATGCCGCTGACAGTGACGTTCGCCGATCCGGTGACCGATCGCGATGCGGCACAGAGCAGCCTGAAGATCAGCTCTCCCGAGACCCCCACTGGCACCTTCACCTGGCTGAGTGACGATGTCATGCAGTGGAAACCGGATCAGCTGTGGCCGGCTCATTCGAAGATCTCGGTCACTGCCGGCGGCGCGAAGACGAGTTTCGAGACGGGGGCCCAGGTACTCGGTGTCGCCGACATCGATGCGCACACCTTCACGGTCAGCATCGATGGCACGGTGGCCCGCACCATGCCTGCGTCGATGGGCAAGCCCAAGCACCCGACCCCGATCGGGACCTTCACCGCGCTGGCCAAAGAGCCTGTCGTGGTGATGGATTCGCGCACGATCGGTATTCCGCTGAGCGACCCGGAGGGGTACAAGCTCACCGTCTACGACGCTGTTCGCGTGACTTGGGGCGGTGTCTACGTGCACGGGGCGCCCTGGTCGGTGGGATCTCAGGGCTACGCCAACGTCAGCCACGGTTGCATCAACTTGAGCCCCGACAACGCCGACTGGTACTTCAACACGGTGCACCTGGGCGACCCTATTGTCGTGCAGGCATAGCCGCGTGCAGGTTCTTCGAGGTCGGTGAGGTGGATACCGTCGCCAGGTCGGGGTAGGTCCCCAGGACCCGGTCCGCGGTCCCGGCGGTGGTGACCGTGAACCAGTAGTGCTCGTTCTTGTAGTGGTGCTGGCGATGGTTGCGCCAAACCGCACGGTAGGCGCGGCTTTTCGGCTTGTAGTCACTGTGGATCAGGTAGTGACACCACTCGTAGGCCAGGCCGAGAACGGTCAGCAGGGACAGAAACGTCAGCCCCAGGCCGAGTCGTGGGAACACCAGGAGGGCTACGGCGACTGCGACGGGCAGAATCCACAGCAGTGCGCGCCACGGGATGAAGATCAACGGGATGTCACGTGGATCGACGTGGTGCAGCCGGTGGTCGCGAGCCAACAGCGAATCCAGTGTGATCGGGCCCAATCGCCTTGGGCGCCAGTGCAGTACGAAGACGTGGACGATCCATTCGAAGAACGGGAACGTCACCAGCATCACCGCGGGTACGAGCGCGTCGGTGGGTTGCCAGTCTCCGACGGCACACCGCGCGGCGACGCTGACGATCAGCGCGGTGCCGATCATCCAGGGGGAGGGGTGCTTGACGAACTCCCGTGCTGCGTCGGCCAACGTGAAAGCATTGCGCGTCATCGGGTTTCCTCCAATGCCTCGAGTGCGCCCATGAGCGCGTTGGTGGCAGGCTCCAGCAGGTCCTGAGCCGCGAGCCGGGCTGCGGCGGGGTCACCCGCTTCGATGGCCTCGACGATGCGGCGATACGCCTCGGGACGGCCGACCTCCGCGGCCATCATTGTGGCCAGCGCCGGCAGCGCGGGCTCGTAGGTCTGCCGAAGGGTGTTGTACATCAAGCGGAATGCGATCGAATCCGCACCGTCGACGATCAGATCCCAGAAGGCGAGTGCCTGACGTTGTTGCTCGACCGGGTCCGGTTCGGCCGCCAGGGCATCGACCGTGCGGCCGAGTTGCGCGATCACCTCGGACGGTGCCCGCTCGGCGGCCAACTCGGCCACCTTGGGTCCGTTGTGCAGCCGGGTTTCGAGGATGCTGCGAACCACGCCGACGTCGAGTTCGCCTGCGCGCAAGAGGAGCCGGGGCAACAGATCGAGGCCCGCGTGCTTGCGGAAATCCCGCACCGTGGTCGAGTCGCCCTGCCGAACCTCGACCAGGCCCGCCTCGGTGAGCCGCTTGATCGCCTCGCGCACAGCCGGGCGGGACACGCCCAGCACCTCGGCGAGGCGGCGTTCACTGGGCAGGGGCTCGCCGGGCTGCACCTGCCCGCTGAGTACCTCCGCGACGATCTGCTCGAACACGTCCTCGGGTACGGAGCGACGGTTCACCGGTTGTAGGGCCATACGACCCACCTTGCCCGGCCTGGGGGTCAGAGGTCAAGTGGTCAGACCACTAATTTTCACCGTAGCGCGGCCGCGGTCTCGGCGTCGGCCGGCAGAAACGCCTCGATGCTCAGTTCCGCGGCGGTCAGGTCCAGGGCCGTCCCGAAGGTGGTGACCGTGCTCAGGAAGGTCAGTACGGTGCCGTCGGGCGCGGTCAGTTCCAGTGGGACGACCACTCCGCCGAGATCTCGCACCGGTTCCATCCCGCCCGGGTAGGACTCGATCTCGGCAAGAAGGGCGGCCAGCTCGGCTGATCCGCTCACGGTGACCTCCCGGCGTAGCCGGCTGATCAGGTGGTGGCGCCACTCGGCCAGGTTCCGGATGCGCGGCGCCATGCCCTCGGGGTGCAGGGTGATCCGCAGCGCGTTGGGCCGGGCCAGCAGATGCGGTGCGACACCGTCCAGCATGACTGCGGTACCGGCGTTGGCCTGCAACAGATTCCAGGTGCGATCGACGACCACGCAGGGAAACGGGTTGTAGGCGTCCAACACTCGGGCCACACCGTCGCGCACACCCGTCATCTCGGGGTCCTCCAGAGTCCGCTCGGCGTAGACCGGTGCCAGCCCCGCAGCGAGGAGCAGCTGGTTCTGATCCCGCAGCGGCACCTCCAGTGCCTCGGCGAGCCGCAGCACCATGGCCCGGCTCGGTACCGACCGCCCGGTTTCGATGAAGCTGAGGTGACGCGCCGAAACGTCGGCCTCGATGGCCAGGTCCAGCTGACTGATGCGGCGGCGTAATCGCCAGTCGCGCATCAGCGATCCGATAGGTGTCTGGGTTGCCGCAGTCGTCACCATCCGAGTCTCACTCACACGCCGGGAGATAACCACTACCTGCGGGGTAATTGCGGTACTTACCCGGCCCGGGCCACTGTGGTCTCCAGACCCCACGAAGGAGGCGGCAGTGAGCGACAAACCTCTGTCCGACCAACCGATTCCACGCTGGCTGCACTTCGTCATGGCGGCCGACCGGGCCGGGTCGGCCGCCTACGTCGGCACCGGATTCTTCTTCGCGCCGGTGCTCGCGGTGGTATCGCCGTGGCCCGCCCTGACAACCGTGCTCTGGATCGCGATCGCACTCGCCGGCCTGTGGCTCGGGCTTCTCGGCATCGCGATGGCAACCGGTCTGGCGATCGTGCTGCGGTCGAATACCGAAATCCCGGAGGACTATTGGCGATCCGTCATCGACTACCCGACTGGCCGCGGTAGTCCACCTGCCAATGTTTGATGCCGTTGAGCCAACCCGACCGGAGACGCTCGGGCGCCGCCAACGGCGTCAGGTCGGGCATCCCGTCGGCGATCGCGTTGAAGATCAGGTCGATGGTCATCCTGGCGAGGTTGGCGCCGATGCAGTAGTGCGCGCCCGTACCGCCGAACCCCACGTGCGGGTTGGGGTCCCGCAGGATGTTGAAGCTGTACGGGTCGTCGAACACATCCTCGTCGAAGTTCGCCGAGCGGTAGAACATCACCACCCGCTGACCCTTCTTGATGGGCACGCCGGCCAGCTCGGTGTCCTCCAGGGCGGTGCGCTGGAATGACGTGACGGGCGTGGCCCACCGGACGATCTCGTCGGCCGCGGTGCCGGGGCGCTCGCGTTTGAACAGCTCCCACTGGTCGGGGTGATCGGCGAAGGCCATCATGCCCTGGGTGATCGAGTTGCGGGTGGTCTCGTTTCCGGCCACGGCGAGCAGGATGACGAAGAAGCCGAACTCGTCGTCGGAGAGCTTGTGCCCCTCCACGTCGGCCTGCAGGAGTTTGGTGACCAGGTCGTCGCCGGGGTTCTTGGTCCGCTCGGCCGCCATCTGCATCCCGTACATGATCAACTCGACGGAGGCGCTGATCGCGTCGTTGGAGGCGAACTCCGGGTCCTGGTCGCCGACCATCTGATTGGACCAGTCGAACAACTTCATGCGGTCTTCCTGCGGCACGCCCATCAGCCCCGCGATCGCCTGCAGGGGTAGTTCGCACGAGACCTGCTCGACGAAATCTCCGGAACCCGCGGCAGCGGCGGCCGCGACGATGTCCCGGGCCCGGTCGGCCAGGTCGGCGCGCAGGCGCTCGATCGCCCGTGGTGTGAAGGCCCGCGAGATGATCTTGCGCAGGTGCGTGTGGTGTGGGGCGTCCATGTTGAGCATGACGAACTTGCCCTGCTCGATCTGCTGCTGGACGGTGCCGTCGCGGTAGCGCGGGAGGGCGGTCTTCTCCTGGCTGGAGAACACGTCACTGCGCAGCGAGACCTCTTTGACGTCCTTGTGCTTCGTGACGACCCAGAACCCGCCGTCGTCGAACCCCCCTTGTCCAAGCGGCTGTTCGTTCCACCAGATCGGAGCCAACTTGCGCATCTCGGCGAGTTCCTCGACGGGCAGCCGTTCGGCGTAGATGTCGGGATCGGTGAAGTCGAATCCGGGCGGGAGGTTCAGAGTCGGCATGGCGTTGGCGCTCCTCGCGACGACGTTGTGTAGTGGCGTAAACCCATTGCTACACCACAGGTGGGGCCCCTCGGAGCGGGTTTCGGAAACTCCCACATCGTGGGTATTGGAACGTGTTCCGATTCTTGCGTTGTAACGGTTGAACGAGCGCGACGATGCACTCAGCGTTACCATTCGTCCCTGGAGCAACAGCAGGAGGCCAACCAGTTATGCGAGTCGACGTCCGTAGGTTCGGGATCGTGTTGACGGGCTGTGTGTCGGGTCCTGTCGTCGCGTTGGCCATGGCCGCCGCGGCGGCCGCGGAGCCACCCAATCCGGCGCCTGCCCCCGCGCCGGCGCCCGCGCCCGGACCGGCGGCTCAGGCAGCGGTCGGAGATCCGACGGCACCGGTTGCCGCGGCCCCGGGTACCCCTCACCTGGCCAGCCCCGATGCCCTGCCGCCGGGGGCCACGATGGATCCCACGGGACAGGGAACCGAGACGCCCAACCTGAGCTACCTCAAGGATCTGTGGCACGCGGTGCAGAACCAGGAGATCAGCGGCAAGGAAGCCCTGGTACTCGGGCTCGCGCAGCGCGGCATGAACACGCCTGTCCCGGGCCAGGTACCCGGGCCGAACGTTCCGACCGCGCCTGCGGCCCCCGGTGCACCGACAGCACCTCTGCCCGGCGGGCCGGCCGTAACCGACCCAGGCGCTCCTGCCGGGCCCGCCGTGTTGCCCGCTGCTCCTGCCGGCCCAGCTGTCGCTGTGCCCGCCGGTCCAGCCGCCCCGGCAGCGCCCGCCCCGGCCCCGGCGCCCTGAGTGCCGGGAATCTGATCAGGCCGGCAGGGTTACGACCGGAAGGTCAACCCGGGCAGGCACGTGCTTGTGCCACGGTGTGCCCGCGTACTCATCGCGCCACTGCGACGACGTGAGCTCGTTGGGTGCGACGCCGGGCACGATCGACCGCCCTTGGCCGTCGGTGTAGTCGAGGCCGAATCCGTTGGGCAGCGAGATGTGCCCCGGCAGCATCGCGTCGTTGACCTCCACGGTCACCTCCGCGCTTCCCGTCGCGGTGGTCAGCCTGGCCCGGTCTCCGTCGCGTAGGCCGATGGACTCGGCGTCGTCGGCGCTGATCCGCAGGGCTCCTTCACTGTCGCGCTTGCGCCAGGCCGGGTCGCGGAATATGTCGTTGGCGGTGTAGGCCCGACGTTCGCCGGCCGAGAGCACCATCGGGAACTCCTCGGAGGTCAGCGCCGACGGCGTGGTCGGCAATGCTCGGACCGCGTCGAGCATCTCGGGCATTGCGAGTGCGATCTTGTGATCCGGGTGGCCGATCAGAGCGAAATCGTCCGGATATTCGTGCACGGTGAAGGTCAGCCCGGACCGGCCGGCCAAGATGGCCTCGAAGAGGGCGTTGCCGTCGGCGTGACCGGCGCGACGCACGGCATCGGGATAGGTCACGGCGGTCTTCTGCGCCAGCCCCCACAGCGCCGCGGCGCCGGCGAGGCCATCCGGAAGCACCGGTCCGAGCGTCTCGTACAGCACGTATGGCAGGACCCGTCCCAGGCCCGGGTTGGCGCCCACAGCGCCGAGAAACGCTGCGGCGTAGGCGTCCAGGCCGTCGCGGGCCGCGCGCCGTAACGGATCCAGTTCGGCATCGTCGACCGCACCGATGGCGCGCACCAGGCGGGCCCAGATCTCGGGCTCGGGCAGCGTGCCGGGCAAAGGTTCGAACAACGGGTGGCGCAGGTGGAAGCTGTTGTGCGGGAACTCGAGATTGAAGAACGTCGCCTCGGGCTTCTCGAACTGGTTGGCCGCAGGCAGCACATAATCTGCCAGCCGGGCGGTTTCGGTCATCGCGACGTCGATGACGACGAGGAGTTCGAGCGATTCCAGGGCGGCCCGCACGGCCGCCGAATCGGCGATCGAGTGCGCGGGGTTGCTGCTCTCGACGATCATCGCCCGGAAGCGGTCGGGATGGTCGGTGAGGATCTCCTGGGGCACCGCGTTGGACGGCACCAGGCCGGCGATCACCGGGGCGCCGGTGACCGGGCTGCGGCCCACCCCGCCTGAACCGAACAATGGGGCGAACGACGAATGCAGATGTTGCCCACCGCGTTTGGCGAAGTTGCCGGTGAGGATCCACAGCATCTTGTTGAGGTATGAACACAGCGTGCTGTTGGGGGCCTGCTGGATGCCGAGATCCTCGAACACCGCGACGCTGCCGGCACCCGCGATGCGGCGCACCGCCTGGCGCAGCAGGGTCTCGTCGACGCCGCACCGTGCGGCATAGTCGCCGATCGGAACCTCACGAAGCACCTCACGGACCGGTTCGACGCCGTTGACGTGAGTGGCCAGGAACTCTTCGTCGCACAGGTTTTCCTGAACCAGCACCGCGGCCATCGCGGCCAGGCACCACGCATCGGTCCCCGGCCGCACGCGCAGGTGGAAGTCGGCGAGTTTGGCGGTGTCGGTGATCACCGGGTCGATCACGATCATCGCGCGGTCCGGATCCTTGGCGATCTCGTTGAGCACGACGCGGGCCCGTGGAAAACTCTGCGACATCCACGGGTTCTTGCCCACGAACACCGAGACCTCGGCCTGCTCGAACTCGCCGCGGGTGTGCCCGCCGTAGAGGTGGGCGTCGACCCACGCCTCGCCGGTCTTCTCCTGCGCCAGGGCGTTTGACCGGTACCGCGAACCGATCGCCTTGAGGAATGCGCCGCTGTACGCGCCGCCCAGGTGGTTGCCCTGGCCGCCGCCACCGTAGTAGAAGATCTTGTCCCCGCCGTGAACTTCCCTGACTGCCAGGAACTTCGCGGCGATCTCGGAAATCGCGGTGTCCCAGTCGATCTCCTCGTAGCTGCCGTCAGGTGTGCGGCGCAGTGGCGAGGTCAGGCGGTTGGTGCTGCTCTGGTAGTGGTCCAGCCGCAGCGCCTTGTTGCACGTGTAGCCCGCCGACGCCGGGTGGTCCTTGTCGCCGCGGATTTTCGTGATGGCCCGGCCTTCGGTCTGCACCACGATGCCGCAGTTGCACTCACACAGGATGCACGCGGTGGGCTGCCATTGATCGACGGTCATGACGGGATTCCTTCCGGCAGGAGTGCGCGAAGTTGACGGTGGATCAGATCGAGTGGTTTGACGTCACGGGTCGCCCGGGCCATCACCACGGCACCTTCGATCGCGGTCAGGATCAGCGTGGCGAGTTCCTCGGCGCGTTCGGTGGATACTCCGTCGCTCTGCAGGCGGCGGGTGATCTGTCCGGTCCAGCGGGTGAAGGCCACCCCAGCTCGGTCGAGGGGAGTGGGCTCGGCGGCCGTGGGTTCGCCGGCCTCGACAGTCACCGCCACAATCGGGCAACCGGCCCGGAAGTCGGTGGCGGACAGTTGTTTACGAAAGCCGGCGATCATCGCGTCGAGCAGTGCCGCGGCGCTGTCCGCCTGGTCGATCTGCGCGGCGATGTGATCGCTCGCGTAATCGATTGCCTCGCATAGGAGTTGGGTACGACCGCCGGGGAAGTAGTGGTACGCCGAGCCGCGTGGGGCGCCGCTGTGGGCCAATACATCGGCAATCGCGGTGGGGTGCGCGCCGCGTTCCCGGATCAACAGTGCGGCCGAAGCAACCATGCGTTCGCGAGGACTGGTCATCCGAAGCCCTTTCGCCATTTCTATGTATGCAACCATACATAACGGGCAGGCGCAGGTCTATCGCCCGTCGCCCACGACTTGAGCGGCGGATTCCTGCTCGATGCTGGCTGCAATTCGCCGCGTTGATGCTCTAGGCGGCCGTCACCAGCCACAGCACGAGAAAAATGGACATGCTCGTCAGACAGAGCAGATGCTCGCTGCAGATGGCGCGGGCCAATCGCGTCTGCTGGGCCGGGCTGGCGGTGCGCGCACCCAGGGCCACGGCGTTGGGGACGGTGCGCAGCACGGCCAGCAGCACGGGGCCGCCGGCGAGCAGCGCGAACATCGCGGTCAGCCAACGCGGGTCGGCACCGTCGACTGCGTGAAAAGTCAATGCCGCCAACAGCACCACCATGACGGCGGCGATCAGCAGGCTCATCGGGCGCGATGTGGTGGTCGCGCGGCGGTAGTAGCCGGCGATGGACGCCAGCACGGGTTCCGGCAATTCGGCCGACCTGCGGTGGGGTAGGACCTGAACGTCGAAGATCAGGTCCATCCACAGAACGGCGATGAGGAACCCGCTGCCGGCGGCCTCGATCACACCCCGGCGGCCTCGTTCAGCGCGTTGAGGTTGCCGGTCGCCTCCAGGTACTCCTGCACCCAGCGTTCGATCACGGCGGAGGTCTTCTCGACCTTCTTGAACTGGCCGACGACCTGGCCCACCGGGTTGAATGCGACGTCAACACTCTCGTTCGGGTACTTGTGCGTCGCCGCGACGGCCATTCCGGACACCATGTACTGAAGCGGCATGCCGAGCGGCTTCGGGTTGTCCGGGTTCTCCCAGGCGTCGGTCCAGTCGTTGCGGAGCATGCGGGCCGGCTTGCCGGTGAACGAGCGGCTGCGCACGGTGTCCTTACTGGTGGCCCTGGCGTACGCAGCGTGCTGCTGTTCGGTGTGCTCGGACTCCTCGACCATGACCCACTGCGAGCCGGTCCAGGCGCCCTGTGCGCCGAGAGCCAGGGCGGCGGCGATCTGCTGACCGCTGCCGATACCGCCGGCGGCCAAAACCGGAACCGGGGCGACTTCCTTGACCACCTGGGGCCACAGCACGATCGAGCCGATCTCGCCGCTGTGGCCGCCGGCCTCGCCGCCCTGGGCGATGATGATGTCGACGCCCGCGTCGGCGTGCTTGCGGGCCTGTGACGGCGAACCGCACAGCGCCGCGACCTTGCGCCCCTCGGCGTGGATGCGGTCGATCATGTCTTTGGGCGGCGTGCCCAGCGCGTTGGCGATCAGCGTCATCTTGGGGTGCTTCAGCGCGATCTCGACCTGAGGCGTCGCGGTGGCCTCGGTCCAGCCCAGCAGCTGCAGGGCGTCGTCGTCGCTGTGGTCGACCGGCACGCCATGGTCGGCGAGGATCTTCTTGGCGAAATCCAGATGCTCCTGAGGTACCAGGGACTGCAGCATGCCCTTGAGGTCGTCGGCGGACATGTTGGCGTCCATGCCCTCGTACTTGTTCGGGATGACGATGTCGACGCCGTACGGGTGGTCGCCGATGTGCTCGTCGATCCAGTTCAACTCGATCTCGAGCTGCTCGGGGGTGAATCCGACGGCGCCCAGCACGCCGAAACCACCGGCCTTGCTGACGGCGACGACAACGTCGCGACAGTGGGTAAATGCGAAGATCGGGACGTCGATCCCGAGCTCGTCGCAGAGTGCGGTGTGCATTCGGAGCTCCTTGTAGTGGCGGTGTAGTGGCGGTGCGGTTTGAGAGTCCTCGGCCGATACGGCCCGCATGGAAATGAAACGTGTTCTAGTTTAGTACGGCCTCGGGCTCGTTTGGGGAACGACCCGGAATTTTCATGCGAGTTCGGCGACGAACGAAACTTCATTTCCGTCGGGATCGGCAACGTCGATGACAGCGACCATGTCGGCGATGACCTGCGGTTCTCCGATCGTCACACCATCCTGGCGCAGGCCGGCGGCGGTGTGCTCCAGATCGTCGACGCCGAATCGCACAGCAGATCTCCCGGCCCGGACCGGATCGGTGACGACCTGTAGCCAGGCGGTTGCGGTCAGCTGCCATTCGGCGACCCCTGGAACAGGTTCCAGATCAGGTTCCCGGCCGAGCAGTCGCGCGTACCAGGCCCTCGCCTCCTGGAATCGACCCGTGGCGATGACGGCCGCGACGTCCTTGATCGCGATGGATTGCATTTGTGCGGACATCCCTCTGTTCTAGTCCCGGATCCGGTCTCGACTGGCCGATTGTCGTGGCGGCTTGGTGTACTAGGCCCATGGGCCGCATGCTCTCGCCACCCGAGTCACTTGAGGAGATCGGGGACGGTCCGGGCGGTGCGCAGGTGGGGGCCTTCTTCGACCTGGACGGCACGCTGGTGGACGGGTTCACCGCCACGGCGCACGCCGGTCATCGGATCCGCCGGCGCCAGGCCGCTGTCGGCGAGATCCTCGGAATCGTCGAAGCCTCGGTCAGGTACCGGATCGGCCGGATGCCGTTCGAGCGGTTGTTGGTCCGGGCCGCCGGATACCTTCGCGGCGAATCCCTGCTCGAGCTCGACGAGCTGGGGGAGTACCTGTTCGAGAGCCGCATCAACCAGCGGGTCTACCCGCACATGCGGGACGTGGTGCGCCGTCACCAGGACCGCGGCCACACCGTCGTGATGAGCTCCTCGGCCCTGACAATCCACGCCGAGCCGGTCGCGCGGCACCTGGGGATCGACCACGTGCTGTGCAATCACTTTCTGACCGACGACCAGGGCCGGCTCACCGGCGGGATCGTCGAACCGATCATCTGGGGGGCCCGCAAAGCCGATGCGGTGCAAGCCTTTTGCCGAACCGAGCAGGTCGATCTGGCCCACAGCTATTTCTACGCGGACGGCCCCGAGGACGGCGCACTGATGCGTTTGGTGGGCAATCCGCGGCCCGTGAATCCGCGGCCGGGTCTGGCCTCGGCTGCCACCGAACAGGACTGGCCGGTGCTCAGCTTGCCGCGTCCCGGTGGCCGGCGTCGTGGCGAACGCGGGCTCCGACCCGGCGCCTAGCCCAGCCTGTGCAGGCCCTTGCCCGTGACGAGCGGCATGTCCAGGGTGGTGCGGATGCCGGGCGCGGCGGCCACCACGTCGGGGATGGCGTTCACGATGCGCCCGGCCGCCGCGACGATCGCCGCGTGGTTGTGGTCGCCCTTGCGGCTGGTCGGGCAGATGTCGACCACGTACGAAGGTTCGCCGACGATCTCGACGCGGTAGGAGCCGCCGGGCTGGGCCGGTTGCGCCCAGTCCGGTCGCAGATCCGCACGCACCCGGGTGACGTGTTCGACGACGATCACCGGCTCACCGCCGACCATGCCGTTGATCTGGAAGCGCATCGCCGCCACCGTGCCCTTGGCGATGACGCCGGTTGCGACCTCGATGTCCTCGGGTGCGGGCTCCAACTCGTAGTGCTCGGTGATGTCTTCGACTTCGACGCCGAGTCCGGCGGCGAGCATCCGGATCGCGGTCCCCCAAGCGGCGCTGAGGATTCCGGGGAGAAACAACATTCCGGGCTGGTCGATCGGATTGCCGAATCCCATGACGATCGACATCACCTCGGTGCCGTCATAGGTGGCGTAGTCGGCGATCTCCATGGTCTTGATCTGATCGATGCGCTGACAGGTACCGGCGATCGCGAACGGCAAAAGGTCGGTGGCGAACCCGGGGTCGACACCGGTGATGAACACGCTTGAATTACCCGCCTGGGCAGCTTCTTCCACCCGCGCGATGGCCTTCTCCGGCATGGCGCCCCAGGGGAACTGCAGGCCGCCCGGGGCCGAGCCGACCACATTGATCCCGGCGGCCAGTGCGGCCATCACATCGCGGGTGGCTTCCACGGGGCGGGTGTCACCCATCGCGCAGTACACCAGGCAGTCCGGTTCGGCGGCGATCGCGGCATCGATGCCCAGCGTGGCGGTGACCCCGGTGACGCCGCCCAGCCCGGCCAGTTCAGCGGCGTCCAGACCGACCTTCGTCTCGGTCGAGGTGCCCACCGCGACGAGTTCGAACCGAGGGTCGTCGATGAGCTGGATCAGGGCCAACCGGCCGCAGTTGCCGGTGCCGACGAGCGCCACGCGAATGGCCATACAGGTCTCCTCAAGTGTTCGGTCTGATCGCAGTATGCCGATCCCGCGTCAAAATTGGAACAGGTTCTAATTTGGCACTGCAGGCGGTAGCCTCACCCGTCATGGGACGGGTAGACGGAAAAGTGGCACTCATCAGTGGCGGGGCGCGGGGAATGGGCGCCGAGCACGCCCGGGCGCTGATCGCCGAAGGTGCCAAGGTGGTGATCGGTGACATCCTCGACGACGAGGGCAAGGCATTGGCCGCGGAGCTCGGTGACTCGGCCCGCTATGTGCACCTCGATGTCACCGAGGAAGACCAGTGGAACGCCGCCGTGGAAACGGCCACCTCGGAGTTCGGCTCGCTCACCGTGCTGGTGAACAATGCCGGGATCGTCGCGCTCGGCCAGATCGGCAAGTTCGACATGGCCCAGTGGCAGAAGGTGATCGACGTCAACCTGACCGGCACCTTCCTGGGGATGCAGGCGTGCGTCAAGGCGATGAAGGCCGCGGGAGGTGGCTCGATCATCAACGTCTCGTCGATCGAGGGCCTGCGCGGTGCGGCCATGGTGCACCCGTACGTGGCCTCCAAGTGGGCGGTGCGCGGCCTGACCAAGTCTGCGGCACTGGAGCTGGGACCCAAGCAGATCCGGGTCAACTCGATCCACCCCGGATTCATCCGGACCCCGATGACCGAGCATTTCCCCGAGGACATGCTGACCATTCCGCTGGGCCGGTCAGGACAACCCGAGGAGGTCTCGACCTTCGTGGTGTTCCTGGCCAGCGACGAATCCCGCTACGCCACCGGCGCGGAGTTCGTGATGGACGGCGGCCTCGTCAACGACGTCCCGCACAAGCTCTGAGGACGCACCGGCCGCGCGCGGCGGTACCGGCCACGGCAGAATGACCCGGCAGGGCATCGACTCATCGCGGTGCCGTACCGGTCTGTGAGGAGCTGCCCATTTCCGCCCGGAGTCGCCGCGCAGGCCTGAGCCTCACGGGTTTCGTCGGCCTGGTCGTTGCCGCGGTGCTGGTGTTCTCGCTGTGCGCCGCCGATTTCCCGCCGTTCGCCACGCCGGAGCCCCCGTCGGGACGGGTGGAGCTGGCACAGGGCTGGCAGCTGGCCTCGGCGCGCACCGTGACGGCCGACGGCGCCGCGTTGTCGACCCCGGGCGCGGTCGAGGCCGACTGGCACGAGGTCAAGCACATGCCGTCGACGGTGCTGGCGGCGTTGCAGGACGACGGCACCTACCCGGACCTGTACGTCGGGGACAACCTGGCCGATGTGCCCGACGACCTGTTCCGCCAGGATTGGTGGTACCGGACGACCTTCACCGCGCCGCAGGGCAGCTCCAGCTACCGGCTCGATTTCCCCGGCATCAACTACCGCGCCGAGGTCTGGCTCAACGGCACCATGATCGCCGGTAATTCCCTGCTCGTAGGGATGCACACGATCCACGAGATCGACGCCACGCCGTGGATCAACCCCGGCGGCGCCAACACGCTGGCGGTCCGGGTCACTCCCGAGCAGGCGTTGCAGGACATCGACGGGGTCGAGCTCGCCGACAGCTGGTGGGACTGGCTCAACTGGAACCGCATCGGCTACCAGGGCCCGGACAAGAATCCGCTGCGTGGCAATTCCTATGTGCCCGACCGTAACGCGGGCATCTTCAAACCCGTCTACCTCAGCTACTCGGGGCAGGTCGTGCTCAGCGACCCGCTGGTGACCACCGAGTTGCCGCTGCCTGACACCTCGCAGGCGCGGCTCACCGTCTACTCCGACATCCGCAACACCGCCGACATTCCGATGCGTGGCGTGGTTCGGGCCCGGATCAGCCGGCCGGGAAAACCGACCATCTCGGTGGATCAAGCGGTCAGCCTGGCGCCGGGGGAGAAGCGGGAAATCCGGTTCGATCCGGACACTTTCGCGGCGTTGCAGGTGAGCAACCCGGACCTCTGGTGGCCCTACACCATGGGCCGGCCGGACCTCTATGACCTGCGGTTGGAGTTCGTGCGGTACGGCCGGCCGATCGACACCGTGGATTCCCGATTCGGTATCCGTACCGTCGCGCAGCATCGCGACAACGACGAGCAGTTTCCCGATCTGGGCCGCGGCGGCAGCTTCTACCTGACGGTCAACGGGCGCGACTTCCTGGTCCGGGGTGCGGCATACACACCCGATCTGCTGTTCCAGTACGACCCGCAGCGGGAGGATGCCATTCTCGGATACGTCCGGGATCTCGGGCTGAACATGGTGCGCCTGGAGGGAAAGTTCCCGGGCGACAACATCATCGAGCGGGCCGACGAACTGGGCATCCCGCTGATGTACGGGTGGATGTGCTGCAACCAGTGGGAGAAGTGGTGGCAGTGGGACGACGAGGATCGCCGGGTGGCCGACGAGAGCATGCGCTCGCAGATCCTGTCGCTGCGCGGCCACGCGTCGGCGTTCCTGTGGGCCAATGGCAGCGACGGCAAGCCCCCGGCGCCGGTGCTCGACGGTTACCGCCGCATCCTGGGTGAGCTGCACTGGCCCAACACCGTCGTCGACACGGTGTCGTCGCTGGCTCGCGACGCCAACGGCGAGCCGGACTGGGATGGGATCCACATGGCAGGCCCGTATACGTGGCGCCCGCCGAGCTACTGGTTCGACGGTCGCTATCAGGCCACCCGCGGTTCCAATGCCGAACAGGGCGACAACGAGCACATCCCGCCGTTCGCCAGCCTGCAGAAGTTCATTCCACCGGACAAACTCTGGCCGATCAACGAGGCCTGGTACTTCCACGCCGGGGCGAACCCCAGCAACGCCGCCCTGGAAAGCATCCGCACTGCGGTCATGCAGCGGTACGGATCATCGCGCGGCGCAGAGGAATTCGCCCGCAAAGCCCAGCTTGCCCACTACGAGTCGACCCGCGCCCAGTTCGAGGCGTTCGCCGCAGGCGGGTGGGATAACCACAAGATGACCATCTACTGGATGCTCAACAACCACTGGCCGTCGTTCTTCGGTCATCTGTTCGATTACTACCTGCGGCCCGGTGGCGCATATTTCGGCGCCAAGAAGGGGCTGCGCCCGCTGTCGGTGGTCTTCGACTCGTACGCGACCGGCGACCACGACACCGCCAACGTCAAGGTGGTCAACCAGTCGCCGCAGGAGCGGACGGGTCTACGGGTGCGGGTGCGCACCTACGACCTGACCGGCCGGATGCGCGACGACCGCAGTTCCGAGGTGCCGGCCGTGCCGTCGAACGGGGTGGCCTCCGGGCTGACGCTGCCCCGACTGGCCCTCGATTCACCGGTGGTGTTCATCCGCTGTGAACTGCTCGACGAGTCCGGCGCCGTGGTCGCCGACAACACGTACTGGCAGGCGCAGAAACTCGACGATGTCGGGCCCCCGGTCAACGACCAGGCCTTCGATCTGGTGCAGAGCAGCTGGGCCGACCTGACACCGCTCAACACCATGGGACCCGCACGGTTGGACGTGACCGCGCACCGAACCGAGTCGACCGACGGCAGCGCGAGCGTGGTGATCCGCTTGCACAACCCGGGACGTCAGATCGCCTTCTTCGAGCGGGCCGAGATCACGACGACCCGCGACGGTGACGAGATCCTGCCGATCGAATACTCCGACAACTACGTCACCGTGTACCCGGGGGAGACGACGGAGATCAGCGGCACGGTGACCGGATCGGAGCACGGACTCAACTGGGTCCGGGTCGGCGGGTACAACAGTGCACCGACGGTGGTACCGATCGACCAGCAGGCACGACGATAGGATCGGCTGATGACCACAACCGATGAGCGCCATGAGGTCGGCCGGCTGGCCGACAGCGGCGGCTGGCTGCACCGTGACCTCGACCGGGTGGACGTCTACCAGCGCGGTGCGAACCGGATCAGGGTGGTGTGGCAGGGGCCGACCACGATCAGCGGGGCGACGCTGTACCAGGACGACATCATGACCACCTACACCCGCGAACTCGCGACTCTGAACAACTGGCTCAAGCGCTGAGTCACCGGCCGTCCCGACCGGGCGGCCGGAAAATCGGTCGCCCCCGCCGGTGACGGTGTGGCACTGTCGGATTCTGTGATCGACAACGTGGCACCCTCGACAACACCGCTCGCGATACAGAGCATCACCGACGCTGACTGGGCGGGCATGGCGCTGCTCGGCAACACCGCGTTCGGTGAGGTCAACCACCCCGATTCGATGGCGGCATGGCGCGAGCTGGTGCCGGCCGACGGTGGCGTCGTGGCGCGGGACGGCGATGGCGACATCGTCGGACAGTCGATCTTCCTCGACCTCACCCTGACCGTTCCGGGCGGCGCAACGCTGCCCGCGGCGGGAATCAGCTATGTGGCCGTCGCTCCCACCCATCGACGCCGCGGCATCCTGCGCTCGATGTACACCGAACTGCACCAGCGGATCGCGGAGGCGCAATATCCGATCGCTGCACTCACCGCCAGTGAGGGTGGAATCTACGGCCGATTCGGTTACGGTCCGGCCACCACCGTGCACCTGATGACCGTCGACCGCAGGTTCGCCGAGTTCCATGCCTCCGTCCCCGACCCCGGTGGCGTCCGCATGGTCAAACCCGCCGAGCACCGCGACGACTTCTCCGCGATCTACGACCGCTGGCGGCGGCAGACCCCGGGCGGGCTGGCGTGTACGACGGCGCTGTGGGACGACGTGCTCGCCGACCGGGAGGACACCCGCGAGGGCGGTTCGGCATGGTTCGCGTTCCTGCACCCCGACGGCTACGCGCTGTATCGCGTTCACGGCGAGGAATCACGGACGCTGCGCGTCCGCGAAGTGACCGCGGTGACCACCGACGCCTACATCGCCCTGTGGCGGGCCCTGCTCGGGATGGACCTCATGGAGAAGGTGAGCACCTGGACTCACCCCGGCGATCCGTTGCCCTACCTGCTGACCAATCCACGGCTGGCCCGCGTGACCTCGAGCAGTGACGACCTGTGGATCAGGATCATGAACATCCCGGTGGCCCTCGAGGCGCGGCGGTATCAAGCCGACCTCGACGTCGTCCTGGAGGTCGCGGACGGTTTCCGCGGCGACGGCGGACGCTTCGCCCTGCAGGTTCGCGACGGCCGCGCACGGTGTACGCCCACTGACGCGCCGGCGGACGTCGAACTCGACCTCGACGTGCTCGGAAGTCTCTATCTCGGCGCACATCGTCCGGAAGCGCTCGTTGCCGCAAACCGATTGCGCAGCAAGGACTCAGCCCTGGTGCAGCGGCTCGGTGCGGCTTTCGCGAGTGAAGTTCCGGCCGAGCTGGGCTACAGCTTCTAGGCCGTGTCCGACACGTGCTGCGTAGTGTTCACGGGGTGAGCACACGCGCAGGCATCGTCGTAACCGGAACCGAAGTTCTCACCGGCAGGATTGCCGACCGCAACGGTCCGTGGCTGGCCGATCAGCTTCTCGAGCTCGGGGTGGAACTCGCACACATCACCATCTGCGGTGACCGGCCCCGCGACATCGCGGCACAATTGCGGTTCCTCGCCGACGAGGGCGTGGACCTGATCGTGACGAGCGGCGGACTCGGACCGACCGCCGACGACCTCACCGTGGCGACGGTGGCCGAGTTCTGCGGTCGCGAACTCGTGCTCGACGAGGCGATGGAGGAGCGGATCGCCGCCATCCTGCGCAAGTTGATCGGTGACCGGCCCGGAGTGGATTTCGACTCGGTGCGCGCCGCCAACCGCAAGCAGGCCATGGTGCCGTTGGGCGCGGAGGTCCTGGCGCCCGTCGGCACCGCCCCCGGTGTGGTGGTTCCGGGCAGTCCGACGGTGGTGGTACTGCCCGGCCCGCCGCGCGAGCTGCAACCGATGTGGCATACCGCTGTCGCGACCGAGGCTGTGCAACAAGCGATTTCGGGGCGGACCGAGTACCGGCAGGAAATGATTCGGATGTTCGGCCTCGCCGAATCCGGCCTGGCCGAGACCCTGCGTGACGCCGAGAGATCCGTCTCGGGCTTCGACGCGCTGGAGATCACGACGTGCCTGCGCCGCGGCGAACTCGAGATCGTCACCCGCTACGAACCCGACGCCACCGGCGCCTACCAGGCGCTGCTGGCCCTGCTGCGGGACCGGCACGGTGCCGCGCTGTACTCCGAGGACGGCGCGACGGTGGACCAGCAGGTGGCCGCCCTGCTGGCCGGTCACCGGATCGCCACCGCGGAATCCTGCACCGCCGGATTACTGGCCGCCCGGTTGGCCGACATCCCCGGCTGTTCGGATTACTTCGCCGGCGGAGTGGTCAGCTATTCGAACGAGGCCAAGGCCGAACTGTTGAACGTGGACCCGGTGCTGATCGCCGAGTACGGCGCGGTGTCGGAACCGGTGGTCGAATCCATGGTCACCGGCGCGCTGCACCATTTCGGTGCCGATACCGCGGTGGCCATCAGCGGGATCGCCGGCCCGGACGGCGGTACCCCGGAAAAGCCGGTCGGTACCGTGTGTTTCGCGGTGCGGGCCGGCTCGGTTTCGGTCACCCGCACGCTGCGGCTACCCGGCAACCGTTCCGACATCCGGGAGCGGGCCACCACGGTCGCGATGCACCTGCTGCGCCGGGCGCTCACGGGAGTCGGCGACTGACCTGTCCTCAGGCGCCGGCCGCCACCGGGGTTGCCGCGGGGGCGGCCCGCACCCCCCGGAGCCGACGCGGGGCGCCGCGGGCCACCACCCGCGCCAACATTGACGGGTGCAGCAGTCTGCTGGGTGGATCGATCAGGTTCATCACCCGGAAGAACGCCTCGGTCACCACTGGATCGGACTCGGCCGCCGCGAGCACGTGCCGGGTGTACCAGTTGGACACCCGTACCGAGACCGGGCGGTGGCCGGGTATCTGTGGCAGCGCCAGGTCGGCGCCGCTCGCCATCTGCCAGGCCGTGTCGAGGCAGTCGGCGGCCGCGCGCAGGAACCGGGGTCCCAGATCATCGGCACCTCGGGACAGGCAGTCGCGCAGCGCCAGCGCCTCCAGTGCGGCCACCGACATCCCTTGTCCGTACACCGGATTGAAGCTGCAGATGGCGTCGCCGAACACCAGGAGGCCATCGGGGAAACGGGTCATGCGCTCGTACCGTCTACGCACGCTCGCGGGATAACGGAAGGTGGCCACCGGCTCCAGCGGTTGGGCGCCGCGCAGGGCCGCGATCGCGTCGGCTGGGAACAGATCCTCGACGAAGTCGATCATGCCGGCCAGATCGGACGGTGGTTCATGACCGTTCATCCCCGCCGTGGTGAGCATCCAGGTGTCATCTTCGTAGGCGAACAATGAACCACCGTAAGGTCTTTCAGGTACGGCGCCGACCAGGATGAGCCGATCGCGGGGCGCGCTGCCGGTCAAGCGCAACAGTTGGCTGGAGTAAGCGACCTTCACCTCGACCCGGGATTCGGCCGGTCGCCCGAATCCCGCACTTTCGAGGAACGCCGGGGTCCGGCCGGCGCGTCCCATCGCGTCGACGATCAGATCGGCGGCTATCGCCTTGCCGGTACCACCGTCGTGGCCGGCCACCAGGACGCCCGTCACCCGCCGGGTGCCGGTCATCAGCAGCTCGACCGCGTCATGCCCGTCGAGGATGTCGACGTTGTCGATGGCGCGTACCCGGTCTCGCACATGTGCTTCCAGGAACGGTCGGCTGGCCAGATAGGAATCGATCGGTTGCTCCGGTGCCCGGCTGAGATTGAGCTTGTGGCCGTTGAATGTCAGCGAGATGAGGGACAGGTTCTCCCCGCCCAGCACCGTCGCGCCGTCGGCGGCCAGGTCTTCGGGGAGGCCGGGAAAGAGTTTCTCCAGTGTCCGGAGCCCACCGCTGAGCAGTCCGTGGGCATGCCGGCCCTGCGGCACCCCGCGCCGCTGGGCCGGACCGGCGGGGAGTACGTCGCGCTCCACGAGGGTGACCGTCTCGAAGAACTCGGCCAGCACCCGGGCTGCCAACAGCCCGCCCATGCTCGCACCCAGCACCACCGCGTGTTTGCCGATCGTTGCCATTGCCGACCTCCGGACCGCTGGCACATCACCAGTTGTTCGAAGTATCGAAGCGGGCCGGAGCCGGGCCTAGAGTAGTGCGCTACTCGAACGTCAGCTGGTTACCGGTATCGAGCGCCGCGCCTGCTCGACGCATGCCGGCCAGGCTCCCTCGTCGAGGACAGTGACCGCCCGCGCCCCGAACGCGCTGGAGATGACGACATCGGGTTGCAGGCTCGCCAGCAGATTCAGGCTGTCCGCCATGGCTGCGGAGTCACCGACGCCGGGGATCACGAACGTCGACCATCGACCGTCGCCGGCGACGAACATGGTGTCCCCGGTGAACAGGTACCGGCCCTGGGCGCCCTCGACCAGATAGCTCGTGCTGCCGGGAGTGTGCCCGGGGGTGGGGATCACCTCGACACCGCGGTCGTCGATGTGGCGGGATCCCAGCGGGACGTCGATCGGGCTGTGCCGCCCGATCGTCTCGCGTTCGGCGGCGGGCGCATGCAACCTTGAACCGAACCGCGCGGCGACGCGGGCAAGCATCGGTCCCGCCTCGTCCTGGTGGGAGAGGTAGTGGTCGTCGACCCCGCCGAGCGTGTCCAGCGCGGCGAAGTCGGCGTCAGTGGCCGGGCAGTAGAACAGTGCGTTGTGCCCGGCGGGTGTCCACAGATAGGCGTGGGTGGTCAATCCGGGAAACGGTGTGTCCGTGCGCGTTTCCCACAGATCGGTTCGGACGCGGGTCATCGAGGTAGCCATGACGACAGCCTCGACCCTAAACAATGGTTGAGGTCAACCCCGACGGGCTCTCAGTCGGTGCTCGCCTTGTCCCACATCGTGATCATGGTGCCCATGATCTCCTCGGCGCAGCCCAGACCACCGAGGTGGCTCTCATAGGGCAGCTCGGTCATCACCGCGTCGGGCAACCGGGAGACCACGTGTTGGCCGTGCGCGAACGGCACGATGTGGTCATGGTCGCCGTGCCACCAGCGCACCGGAACCTTGACCTCGTCGAGCCGGAAACCCCAGTCCCGCTCGAACACCACGATGTCGTAGAACGGGGCGGCCAGTTGCTTGCGGCTGCCGTTGAGCAGGTCGTCGAGGAACATGGCCTTGAACTCCGGCCGGCTCAGCATGCGCCGATCGCCCTCGGGGGAGATCCGGGCGTAGATCTCCAGGGCGGGGGAGGCGACCGGACGGATCAGCCGGATCAGTCCGGAGGCGGCCAACCGGATCGGCGCACCGGCCACCTCCAGGATGGGTGCGACCGCAGCGCCGAGCTGCATCAGCGGACTGCTGATCGCGTCGGGGCCGATCATCGGCGCCACGCCGCCGAGCACCCCGGCCGCCACCACCCGGTCAGGCATGGCGGCCGCGGTGGCCAGCGTGTAGGGACCACCACCGGACAGCCCGATGACGGCCATCTTGTCGATGCCGAGGGTGTCGGCGATGATGTGCAGGTCCTCACCGAAATCCAGCACGCGGTCGTACTGGTGCGGTGTCGACGATCCGATGCCGGGCCGGTCCACCCCGATCAACCGGATGTGGTTGCGTTCGGCGTAGATCCGGGCCTCGGTCGGGATCTGCCTACGCGCTCCCGGGGTGCCGTGCAGCCAGAAGACCGCACGGCCCTGCGGGTCACCGAATTCGGCGAAGCCGAGCTGACGGCCGTCGCCGACGGCGACATTGCCCTCCAGTTTGGGGCGATCGATCGGGATGACCATCTGTGTGCCTCGCCGGGTCCGCGTCTAGCCCGCGACCGAGGCGTCGTAGATCGACTGGATGGACTTGTCCAACGTGGCGTTGAACTCGTCGTCGCTCTGCTGCGCCGACAGCCCCTCGGTGAGCGCGCGGCTGAAGCTCGCGATCACGCCGGTGTTCTCGGCCAGCATCTTGTTGGCGTCATCGCGCGAGTAGCCGCCGGACAGCGCCACGACCCGCATCACCTTGGGATGTTCGACCAGCGACTGGTAGTGGTTGGCCTGAGTCGGCAGCGTCAGCTTGAGCATGACCTTCTGGTCGGCGGGCAGCGCGTCGAGGTTCTTGGTGATCTCGTCGCGGAGCAGGTCCTCGGCCTCGGCCTTGTCGGAGATCGAGATGGTGACCTCGGGTTCGATGATCGGGATCAGCCCGTGCGACAGCACCTGCTTGGCCACCTCGAACTGCTGGGCGACCACGGCGGCGATGCCGTCGGCGTCGGCCGCGCCGATCACCGAACGCTCCTTGGTGCCGAAGATGCCACCCTTGGCCGCGCGGGCGAGCAGATCGTCCAGGCCGGGCATCGGCTTCATCACCTGTACGCCGTTCTCGACGTCGGCCAGGCCCTTGTCGATCTTGAGCAGCGGCACCACGCCCTTGTCCTCCCACAGGTAGGTGGCTGTGGGCTTGCCCTCGATGGAGCGGTCCATGGTCTGCTCGAACAGGATCGCGGCGAGCAAGCGGTCACCGTTGAACACCGGGGAGGTGATGATGCGTGACCGCATCTGGTGGATCAGGTCGAACATCTCCTCTTCGGAGGAGTAGGCGCTTTCCTCGACCCCGTAGAGACGCAGCGCCTTGGGGGTGGATCCACCGCTCTGGTCGAGCGCGGCGATGAAGCCCTTGCCCGTGGTCATCTTGTCGGCCTGCTGCTGGTTCACCATGAGGTTGTCTACTCCTTTGAAGACGGTGTCCTGATGTAGTTGTGCTGCTGAGGCGCACACCACAGTGGCGCACAGTTCGACTCAGAGGATAGGCGGCCAGCTCACAGCAGTAGCGCCCACCCATCGGGGCGGGGTACGGCCGGCCCACGGGGCCGCCTGCTCGAGTTGGCCGGCCAGGCTGAGCAGCACTGTTTCGTCGGGTGCCAGCAGCTGCACGCCGATCGGCAGGCCCTCGGCGGTCTGGCCCAGCGGCAGCGAAATCGCGGCCCAACCGGTGACGTTGGCCAAGGCGGTCCAACCGGTGGTGGCGAACTCGACGTCGAAGAAGGCCCGGGTGGTGCCCCGGGGCTGATTCAGCAGCCCGTACGGCGGCGGACCGGTCAGCAGCGTCGGCACCAGCAGCACGTCGTGACCGGCCATTTCCCGGGCGAAACGGCGGGTCTGAGCGTGGATGGCCGAGATCGCGTTCGCGTACGCCAGTCCCGTGGTGGTGAAGCCCTCCCGGATCATCACCCAGGTGCTCGGCTCGAATTCGTCCTCGAGGGGTGCTCGCCCCAGGTGGTCGGCGGCCAGGGCATGTAGTTCTGCGTTGCTGACGGTGTGCAGCACCGCGATGGCGTCGGCGACGGCATCCGGATCGATCGTCGGGGCCCCGGGAGTGAGGTGGTGTCCGAGGCTTTCCAGCAGACGGCCGGTCGCTTCGACCGCAGCCACCACCTCCGGGTCGATCCGGTCGGTGGGAAACGGTGACGAGGTGGCGATCAGGATGCGCTGTGCCGACGGGGTCTGCGCGGTCGCCTGAAGGAAGGGGACGGCGGGAGCCGCGGCGCTGTACGGATCACCGGGTGCGGCGCCGGCGATGACGTCGAGCAGAGCCGCGCTGTCGCGCACCGTGCGGGTGAGGGCGTGGCCGTTCACGAGGCCTTCGAGGCGTGGCCACCATCGGGGGCGAAGGACGATCGCCCGCGCCGCGGCTTGAGGCCGACGACACCGCAGCAGGAGGCGGGCACCCGGATGGAACCGGTGCCGTCCCCGCCCGAGGCAGCGGGCACCACGCCGGCGGCCACGGCTGCGGCTGAACCTCCGCTGGACCCACCGGGGGTGACTGTGGGGGACCACGGGTTGACCGTGGGACCGAACAACAACGGTTCGGTGGTGCAGTGGTTGCCCCACTCCGGGGTGTTGGTCTTGCCGAACACGACCAGGCCCGCGTCCAGGTAGCGGTCCACCGTCCACGCGTTTTCGGTTGCGACATGGTCGCGCAACGCCCGCGAGCCCATCGCCTCGCGGGCACCGGCCAGCGCGGCACCCAGATCCTTGAGCAGGAACGGCACCCCGGCCAGCGGCCCGGCCTGCTCGTTGCGCAGTACGCCGGACTCGTCGAGTGCTGCGGCTTGGGCCCGCCCCCGGTCGAACAGGTCGGTGATCACGGCGTTCAGGGTGCGCGTCGCCTCGACTCGGATGATCGCAGCCTCGAGTAACTCGACGGCACTGACCTCACCAGAGGCGGCGAGTGCCGCCTGCCCGATGGCATCGGTGGCCGCAAGTTCGAATGCCGACGAGGAATCCATGTCACCTCACTCCAGGAGTTCGACGGTGGTGTCCGACGGCGTACTGCGACGGGTCAGCTCGAGCGCGATGAGCACCTCGGCCCCGGTCAGGATCAGGCCCACGAAATACATCCACTTGAGTGTCGGATCGGGTTGCGCGGCAAAGTAAACGATGAGGAAGATCGGCCCGACGATACCGAAGACGAACACCATGACCTGGATGCGGACGTACCGCCAGAAAGTGGACATCGATCTCCCGCCGCACGGCCGATGAGCGGCCAGCTTAGCGCGGTTATCGCGGCGCGACGACCACCGGCGTGGACAGGATCTCGCGGTACTCGACCATCGGTTCGCGTTTGAGGACCGCGCTTCCCGAGGTGACCAGCAACTCGGTCGGTGAGACTGCGTAGTTCGCCTGGAAGTTGCGTGCGACGAACTTGCGGCCCGGTGTGAGGTCCGCCGACGCCGCCAGGGCAGCCCGGTCGGAAAGCCGTACACCGTGGTATTCCAGGCGTCCGGTGCGGTCCAGGCAGATCACTACGAGTGAGCCTTCGGTGCGCCCGATGGCCCTGGCGGTCTGGGTGTCACGGCACCGCGCCTGGGAGTCGACGAAACCGGATCCGTCGGAGGCGAACGCCGCGGTGGCCGGAGCGGCGGCAGACCGTTCGGTGGCGACGGGTTCCGGTAGGCGGTTCGGTTTCACCTCATATGTTCTGGCGCCGACGGCGTACACCGAATCCCGGGCCGAGAATTTGGAAGCCAACGTGGTGATGATGACGAATGCGGTGAGCATGGAGCTGACCACTGCTGCTGCCGCGACCCCGATCCCGACGGGCAGCCACTGTCGTTGCGGCGCCTTCCGGTGACGTCCACGGCGAACCTGTTGATACGGCGGATGCGGTGTGGAGACTGGGAAGGTGACCAAGCTTGCTCCCGGGTAACGGCGGTGTGATGGGCGTGGCACAGGCGACGGGCGCTGACGCGAGCTCATATTGTGCACGACGAGACCGGGCGCTGTGGGTGACACCCGGGAATTGGCCGAAATCCGCTCGCGGTGTGGGTCGGTCGTGCTCCTGTGTCGACACTGCGCTGAAAGTAGCTCGGCAACAGTGACATTCGCAGTCATATCCTCGCAAAGAGTCAGTGCGCCGCAGGCAGAAGCGATTTGGATGATCAACTCGGCCGGCAGCCGGCAACGACAAATCGGTCACCCGCTCCACGAAGGCACTTCCCGTCACGTCGATTCAAACCGGTTGGCCCTGCGGGCATCCTCGTTAGCTTCGAATAGCCGATGTATGCAGCCGCTTTCGAGGGGAGTGTGGCCATGTCTTCCACGGGACTCACTATCAGTCCGCTGTCGGGATTCACCGGAGCGTTGATCGACGGGGCCGATTTGTCCGTGCCACTGCCGCCCGAACAGGTGGCCGCGATCCGCGAGGCCCTGCACCGGTGGAAGGTGGTGTTCTTCCGCGAGCAGGACCTCGACCACGCGTCACAGATCGCGTTCGGTGCCCAGTTCGGCGAAGTCACCCCGGGCCATCCCTACGAGGGTGATTCTGCCCCAGCCGGATTCCCGCAGATACATACGGTGTCCCCGGCCGCCTACGACCATCGCTACGGCACCAGGTACCGCAAGCGGCAGAGTCCCAACGGTCCGGGTTGGCACGCCGATGTCACGCCGCTGATCAACCCGCCGTCGCATTCGATCCTGCGAGCAGAGCAGGTGCCCGGTTACGGGGGTGACACTCAGTTCGCCAATGTGGCTGCGGTGTATGCGGGTCTGTCTCCGTCGGTGCAGGCGCTCGTCGACGAACTGCGTGCCGAGCACCGATTCGGTTCGACGGCATCGGCCGAACGCAGCACCGAGAAGATCGGTGATCTGGTGCGCAGCAATCCACTGGCGACGGTCCACCCGGTGGTCCGGGTGCACCCGGAGACCGGGGAGAAGGTCCTCTACGTCAATCCGTCCTTCACCCGGGAGATCGTCAATGTCTCGCCCCGGGAGGGCAGGCACCTGCTCGATCTGTTGTTCGAGGAGATCGCTCGGCCCGAGTACTCGGTGCGGTTCAGGTGGGAGCCGGGCAGTGTGGCGTTCTGGGACAACCGCGCCGCCCTGCACCTGGCGCCGCGGGACTTCGAACATGTCGAGGGTGATCGGGTGCTGCACCGCATCACCCTGGTGGGCGACGTTCCGGTGGGCCCCGATGGTGTTGCCTCGGAGTCGATTTCGGGCGACTACTTCGGCGCTGCCTGATATGGCCACCTTGCTGTCGCGACCGACCGGTGTTGCGCATGCCGACCCGCCCAGCGGACTGGTCGACCCGCGGGCGGCGGTCCGGCGGGCACAGCGCAAACCGCTGGTGCCGCGTTCGGTGCAGCGGCTACTGGGCCCGGCGCTGCTGGTCGGACTGTGGCAACTGCTCTCGACGGTCGGCATCTTCGACGAGCGCACCGTGCCGCCGCCGACGCGCGTGCTCGGTGCCGCGTGGGCGCTGATCGCCGATGGGACCTTTCAGGAGCACCTGACCGCCAGTCTGTTGCGCGTCGGATACGGCCTCGCGTTCGGTATCGTGCTCGGCCTCGGGCTGGCCCTCATCTCCGGGCTGTCCCGGATCGGGGAGAACTTCGTCGATGCCAACATGGAAGTGCTGCGCGCGGTTCCGAACTTCGCGCTGGTGCCGCTGCTGATCGTGTGGTTCGGCATCAGCGAGCTGCCGAAGATCCTGCTGATCACACTCGCCGTTGCCGTGGCGATCTACATCAACACGTTCAGCGCGATCCGCAGCGTCGATGCCACGCTGGTTGAGGCGGCGCGATCGTTCGGTGCCGGCCGGGCCGAAATGATCTATCGAGTCATCATTCCCGGCTCGCTTCCGGGATTCCTGGTCGGCCTGCGGCTGGCGCTGACGGCATCCTGGTTGTCGTTGATCTTCGCCGAGACGATCAACGCCAAGAAGGGTCTGGGCCGGATGATGACCGACGCCCGCGAGTACTTCCAGATCGACATCGTCTTCGTGTTGATCGCCGTGTACGCGATTCTCGGTCTTGTCTCGATTCTGGTGGTCCGCTTCCTCGAAGGCCGGCTGCTCACCTGGAGGCGGGCCTATGACGGGGACTGACACGCTGCCCGCCCCTGTTGACGCGGCGGCGGTGGTGATCGCCCGCGACATCCGGAAGCGCTTCGGGGACAACGTCATCATCGACGGTCTCGATCTGGAGATCCGGGCGGGCGAGTTCGTCGCCCTGCTCGGACGAAGTGGTTCCGGCAAGAGCACGTTCCTGCGGGCACTGGGCGCACTCGACAGTGACGTGGACGGCTACCTGCGGGTACCCGGGCGGCGGGCGATCGTCTTCCAGGATTCCCGATTACTGCCGTGGCAGCGGGTGCTGGCGAACGTGACGATCGGGTTGCCCGCCGGTGCCGCGGTACAACAGCGCGCGCTGGCGGCGCTGCGCGAGGTCAATCTGGCGGACAAGGCGAAGGCGTGGCCGCGCACATTGTCCGGCGGAGAGTCGCAGCGGGTTGCGCTGGCCCGGGCCCTGGTGCGTGAACCGCAGCTGCTGCTGCTCGACGAACCGTTCGGCGCACTCGACGCGCTCACGCGGATCAGGATGCACGGACTGCTGATGGATCTGTACCGCCGACACACCCCGGCGGTCCTGTTGGTCACCCACGACGTCGATGAGGCGATCCTGCTCGCCGACCGCGTGATCGTGCTGACCGACGGCGTCATCTCTCTCGATGTCGACGTCACGGTGCCCAAGCCCCGGGCCCGTGACACCCACGAATTCACTGCGCTGCGAAAGCGGTTGCTGTCCGAACTCGGCGTATCCGAAGACAAGGAATCATCAGATGCCATTTGACCGTCGAATTCGGTTGCGGTCCGCCGCATTGTTGTTGGTTCCGCTGTTGCTCAGCGCGTGCGGGTTGTCCGACGACGAGTCCGGCGGCGCCATCGATACGGTGAAGATCGCCGCCAAGACCGAGGTACCGGCCGGCACCAAGCTCGTCGTCGCCGAGCAGAACGGGACACAGTCGCTGCCGTGGAACCTGGCCAATGCCGGCCAGGGAACACCTTATGAGGTGGATTTCGCTGATTTCAGCGGCGGCGCCGCGGTCATCGAGGCACTGCGGTCGGGCGCGGCCGACGTCGGATCCATCGGTGAGGCACCGGTACCGATCGCGGTGGACAGTGGCGTCACAGACCTGGTGACCATCGGGTTGCAGGCGAATCCGGGTACCAGCGGTGGCTACTACCTGGTGGCTCGCCCCGACAGCGGGGTCAGGACCATCGAGGATCTGCGCGGCAAGCGGGTCGCCTATCCGCCCGGGTCGGGCCGCCACATGGTGACCGCAGGGCTGCTCAAGCGCCACGGCCTCGACCTGCGAACCGATGTGCAGCCGGTGGAACTCGCTGGGGCAGAGGTGGTGCCGACGTTCGCCGCCGGTGCGGTCGATGCCGCCATCGTGCTGGGCAACCAGTACTACCAATTGGGTGAGCCGCCGATCCTCGGTGACGGCAAGGGCATCAACACCGGCATTCAGACCCTGATCGTGCGCCGCGATGTGCTCGATGATCCCGCCAAGGTGGCGGCGATCGGGGACTACCTCGGGCGCGCCGTCGCAGCCAACAACTGGAAGGACACGCACGCCGACCAGTGGGTCGACCAGTACTACGTCAAGGTTCAGGGCATCACCTTCGAGCAGGGCAAGAAGCTGTACGAAGAGGACGGGATCGCCTCGTACTACCCGATCGACGAGCAGTCCACGGCGTTGTTCCAGACCGTCGCCGACGGTCTGCACGAGACCGGAACGATCAAGGGCCGCGTCGATGTGTCGCCCTTTGTGGACGGTCGCTACAACGACATCGTCACCGCGCAGAACGAACTCGACGGTGTCACACCGAAATCGCTGAAATCCTAACGGCTCCATATTGAATCGAGGGCAACACCGATGACACAACTGGCATCCGCACTGAGCGTCCGGCCACAATCCGGCTGGATCGGTGCCGAGATCCACGGAATCGATCTCACCGCACCGCTACTCGATGAGCACATCGCCGAAATCCGTGCCGCACTTCTCAAATGGAAGGTGGTGTTCTTCCGCGACCAGTTCATCGGCCACGACGATCACCTTCGGTTGGCCGGCGCCTTCGGCTCTCCGACCCCGGCGCATCCACTGTTCGATTCCATCCCGGATCCGGACTACCCGACGATCTATCCGATTTTCGCCGACCGGTTCAAGGCCCGGTACGGCAGCAGTCGCGGTTACGACAAGGCCAACTGGCATGCCGATGTCACCGCCGCGGTGAATCCGCCTGCCGCATCGATACTCCGGGCAGAGGTGATCCCGCCCTACGGCGGGGACACCCAGTGGGCGAACACCGTCGCGGCCTACGCCGGACTGTCCGCACCGCTGCAGCGGCTCGCCGAGGGACTGCGGGCGGTGCACCGGTTCGCACCACCGGACGGCACGACCGCAACCGAGGACTATCAGCGCCGGGTGAATCGCCGTCCGCTGCTGACCGAGCATCCGGTGGTGCGGGTCCACCCGGAGACGGGGGAGCGTGCGCTCTACGTCAACCCGGGTTTCACCAGCCATATCGTTGACGTGTCACCGCACGAGAGTCGCCGCCTGCTCGGCCTGTTCTACGACGAGTTGGTGCGTCCCGAGTACACCGTGCGGTTCAAGTGGGAGCCGGGCAGCATCGCGTTCTGGGACAACCGCGCGACCGTGCACCTGGCACCGTCGGATCTCACGGGCGAGCACGACCGTCGGCTCTATCGCGTGACGTTGGTCGGGGATGTGCCCCAGGGTCCCGACGGCCGGCCATCGCAGGCCCTCGACGGCGAGCCGTTCGACGCAGCCTGAACGTCAGGCCGGGACCACGACGGTCAGCTCATCGCCGTCGCGTTCCACGTGCATGCCGGCGCGGCGGGCGACCGCCGCGACGCCGGCGGCGCTGTCGGGCTCGCTGCGGGAGCTGACCAAAGCGCGAGCCAGGTGGCCCTTGTGGGCTTTGTTGAAGTGGCTGACCACGGTGCGATGGCCGTCGGCATGTTCGGCGAGGACCTGCACGCGGACCGCACCGGGGATCCGGCCCAGACCGGCGTAGGAGCCGGACCGCAGATCGACGACCAGCTCGCCTGCGGCGATATCGGCGAGGACGGGTTCCAGCAGCGGGCGCCAACGTTTGGCGAGGCCCGGTTGTCCGGGCAGTTTGGACGAGGCGGACAGCCGGTAGGCGGGCACCGGATCATCGGCGCGCAGGAGGCCGAACAGGGCGGATCCGACGGCCAGCCGCTGGCGGGCTCGTGCGACGGCCGCGCCGCGGAGCGACCCGACGTCGAGAGCGTCGTAGAGCACCCCGGTGTATCGCTCGATGGCCGGCATCGTCGGCGCCTGGCGGAGTGCGGCGTTGCGTTCGATCTCGGCGTCCTGGCCGGCGGAGATGCCCAGCGCTTTCCGGCAGGCCGGTGGGTCGGCGGCGAGGGTGACCAGTTCGTCGATCAGTGACTTGCGGAGCGGGGTGAGCTCTGGCGAGCTCAGAATGTCCAAACGCACCGGCGGGCCGTCCCCGCCGGTGCGTTTGGTCTCCGATGGTGGCAGGAGCACGAGCACATCCAGACGCTATCCGAATGCTCGCGGTTGGCCGGCCACCGACCGGTGTGATGTCAGACGGCCATCGGGGCCGGCTCGTCGGGCGCAGGAGGAGCCGGAGGGGGCGGAACGTCCAGCACGATCGGCGCGTCCATCGGAGCCGCAGGCGGGATCGCTTCGGCGGGAGGCGGCGGGGCGAACGGGTCCATCGGTGCGTCCGCAGGCGCCTCCTGCGGCGCTTCTGCCGCCATCGGCAGGTACATGTGGTGGCTGAACTGGCGCTGGTAGGCACCGCCGCCACCGATCCGGACTCCGTGGCCGCCCTCGCCCGAGGACACCGGCGTGCCGTCCGGCAGGGTCACGGCGGTGTGGCCGCCGTTCCAGCCGATCACCAGGGCGCCGGGCTGGGTCCCGTACTTGAAGCCACGGGCCAGGAGCGCACGCTCCTGGTTTCCGGTGTTGAACCGGTCGCCGTAGACGGGACGGCCGGTTGCCATATTGCTGACCCAAGAAGCCAGCCCTGAGCAGTCGGTGCCGGCCGGCGAGTCTCCACCCGAGATGTACGGCGTGCCCGAAACCTGCTGGACAAGCGCCATAAGCGTCGCGATAGCAAACATGCGGCGGGACGCTAGCAGAGCCGTTTTCAGCCGGGCAAAATATGTGACTCCGTTCACAAGGGGTGCCTGATATGGACTGTTTCACGCATCTCCGGATTGAGTGCGGTTGCCTGCGCGTGCAATTCGGTTGCCAGCGGAATGTGTTTGCCCGAGGTCGGTGGACGTGTCAAACAATCACCAATAGTGCTGTGGCACTGGGCTTGTGCTGGTCTGCGATGGGTCGATCAAAGGCTTGCGCAGCGCAAGAAGAGGCCGAATTACATTGATGGTAGGGATTTTTCGGGCCTAGGACGACTACCTGCGTGGCCGGAGGGTGTCCTGGGCGGCGGCGAGCGTCTCCGAGGACGCGAACACGGGCGGATGGACATGACGCGGTAAATCCGGCAACGGCGTCACCCCGTTGAATGGTGGCTGGCGAGCCCTGATCGGGCGCTCCGATTCGCGGTTGCGACGGCGATCCCCGGCGCCGGTGACGCTTGACATGCAGCCTAATGGCTGCATGATTGACCGAGAAAGTCCGGGCGCCCGGGCTGTGACGGGATGGCGAGGGTGGACGAGGTCTTCAAAGCGCTGGCCGACCCGAGTCGGCGGCTGCTGCTCGACAGCCTCAACGACAGCGACGGACAGAGCCTGCGGCAGCTCTGTAGCGGCTTGTCGATGGCTCGGCAGTCGGTCAGCAAGCATCTGGCGGTGCTGGAGGCGGCCAACCTCGTCACCACGCTGCGTCAAGGACGGGAGAAACTGCACTACCTCAACCCCGAACCGATCAATGCCATCGCCGACCGCTGGATCGACCGCTACGACTCCACGAGGGCAGAGGCACTGCAAGACCTCAAGACGGTCTTGGAGCACCCCGCTGTTCCGGGCGAGTTCGTGTACACCACCTATATCCGCACCACACCGGAGAGGCTGTGGCAGGCGCTCACCAACCCGGCATTCTCCGACAGCTACATGGGACACGCCATCGAATCCGAGTGGCAGAAGGGTTCGACCTACACCTGGGTCGAATTCGGGCTGCGGATCGACGACCCAGAGCAGGTCGTCGTCGAGTCCGATCCCTATCAGCGGCTCGCCTTCACATTCCACACCTTCACGCCCGAACTGACACAGGTCGCCTCCGATCTCAGCGAGGAGACTCTTGCCGAGGCGGCGGCCGAACCCCGGTCACGGGTGTCGTTCGACATCGAACCGGTCGGGGACCAGGTGAAGCTCACCGTGGTCCACGACGGTTTCGACCCGGCCGGCCCCGTGCGAGAGATGATCTCGCACGGCTGGCCGGTCAAACTGTCCGGCTTGAAGTCGGGACTGGAGCAGGCCGATTAGACCAGCGAGTCCTGCGGGTCGCGCTGGACGGGAGTGGGCCACGGCGCCGGCAGGGGACGCTGACGCACCCGTTGCGGCCACCAGAACCACTTGCCCATCAGTGCTGCGATCGACGGGGTCATGAAGGAGCGGATGACCAGGGTGTCGAACAACAGACCCAAACCGATGGTGGTGCCCACCTGGCCGATCACGGCGAGCTCGCTGACTGCCATCGACATCATGGTGAACGCGAACACCAGGCCTGCCGAGGTGACCACCGACCCGGTGCCGCCCATGGCGCGGATGATGCCGGTGTTCAAACCTGCGTGGATCTCCTCTTTGAATCGGGAGACCAGTAGCAGGTTGTAGTCCGCACCCACCGCCAACAGCACGATGACCGCCATCGCGAGCACCATCCAGTGCAGTTCCAGGCCGATCAGGTGCTGCCAGATGAGCACCGACAGACCGAAGGAGGCGCCGAGGGACAGCACCACGGTGCCGACGATCACCGCGGC
>NZ_LZSY01000045.1 GCF_001665625.1 Mycolicibacterium peregrinum
ACAGCCCCACCGGGGTGGGCGCGGCGATCGCTCACTGAGCGGGGGCGTTTTCCAGGTGCTGAGCCAAGCTCCGCACCGACGGGGCGCCGAGCAATGTGAGCACCGTCAATTCGACATCGAGAGCCGCGTTGATCGCCGCGACGGCACGCATCGCGGAAATCGAATCGCCGCCGGAAGCGAAGAACGACTCCTCCACTCCGATGCGGTCCACCCCCAGCACCTCGGCGTAGATGCTCGCGACGATCTGCTCGACCAACGTGGCCGGAGGGCAATAGGCACCATTGGTCTCGTCGGCCCCGGATGCCCGCAGCGGCATGGCCTCTGGCTGAGGGGAGACCGCCTTGCCACTCCAGCCGTGCAGCCGCCGTTGCCCGGAACCTTTCACGAGGTCCAACGCCGACAAGCGGCGCCCCGGATGGGCGGTCATCTCCACCAACACCTTCTTGAACCGCTCCATCAACGCGTCGATGGAGTCCGCGTCGAACACATCGGTGTCGTATTGGACGCGCAGTTCCAGCTCGCGGCCCGGCCCGGCCTGCACCGAGATCGGGTAGTGGTAGTAGTCGCGGCTGCTGAAACCGGTGATGGCCAACCCGTCGCCACCGGGTTGTGTTCCGGCGTCGGTCGGATAGTTCTCATAGACGAAGACTGTGTCGAACAGCCTGTCCTGGCCGGTGATGCGGTGGATGTCGCTGAGCGCCACATGCTGATGCTCAAGTGTGTCGTTGTGCGCACTCTGCAACTGATCCAGCAGATCGCCGGTAGTCGTGTCCGGTGTGAATGTGGCCCGCACCGGCACCGTGTTGATCAGCAGACCCACCATCGAATCCGCACCGTCGACTTCGGCGGGCCGACCCGAGACGACGGTGCCGAATGCCACATCGGACTGACCGGTCAGTGAGCTCAGCAGCATCGCCCAGGCACCCTGCAACACCACGTTGACCGTGGTGTGATGCGAACGTGCCAGCTTCGTGAGTGCCCGCGTGGTCTTCGCCGGTACCCGATACGAATCGACCCGACGTTCCCCGAACCGCAACTTCTGCGGCGGCCCAACGAGAATCGGGGTGTCGAACCCGGCCAGCACCTCACGCCACGCGGCGTGCGCGGCAGGACGATCGCGTTCGGCCAGCCACGTCATGAACCTGCGGTACGGCGACGCCGCGGGCAACCGCAGCCCGTGGTAGCCGGCGAAGATCTCCTGCATCAGAATCGGCATCGACCAGCCGTCCAACACGATGTGGTGATTGGTCAGGATGAAGCGGTGGCGGTTGCCCGAGATGCGGATGAGTGCGGCCCGGAAGGCGGGTTGGTTCCCGAGGTCGCACACCGCCGCACGCTCGGCCGCAAGGATCTCCTCGATCTCTGCATCGATGCCAATGCCGTTGGCGTCCAACTCGATATACCGCCAGGGCGTCACGGGGTCAGCGGGTATTGCCTGCACGGGCTGCTCGAATTGTGGACAGAAGCGGGCCGCCAGATGCGGATGCCGGCCGACCACGGTCTGCACGGCATCGTGGAGCTGGCTCACGTCGAGCGGGCCGCTCAGTGCGAGATCCAGCTGCACCGCATAGACGTCGTCTCCGGAGCTGCTGGCGACACCGGCGTGATACAGGAGTCCTTCCTGCAATGGCGTCAGTGGCAGCACATCGGAAATGGGAGAATCTCCGTGCAGCGCGTCGATCTGCTGCTGGCTCAGCCGAACCGGGGCGATGTCGGACGGGGTCAGCCCGCCTCCACCTCGCCTGACATGGGCGCAGATACCCGCCAGGGCGTCGAACCACAGGCGGCTGATCCGTGTGACAGCGGTGTGGTCGAGTGCCGACGGCGCAAATGTCCAGGTGGCGTTCAGATGTGGGCCGGTGTCGGTGTCGATCGTGACTGCGTTGAGCTCGACGGAGTGCGCCAGCGCAATGGGTATCGCCCCGGCGGCGCCGGTCATCGACAAGCCGTCCTGGCTGAACCGCCACACATCACCCGACGCGAATGCAGCCGGAGAACCGAGCCGCCCGAGGTAGTTGAACCCGATCACGGGATCCGATCCCGCCAGGTCCACGTCGGGGTTGAGATAGCGCAGCAGACCGTAGGTCAGCCCGTCGGGCAGCTCTCGAAGCTGCTCTTTGGCTTCTTTGATCACCGCACCGAGCGCGGCGTCACCGGCCACCACCTGCGTCCAACGCAGCCCGCCTCCACGGGCTCCGAAGCTCAATGACACCGGGTACTTGGTGGTGAACCATCCGACCGTGCGCGACAGGTCGACATCTCGATCATCGGCGCCGCCCAACCCGGCCAATTCCTCTTGGCGCCCATGACCTTCCACGTCGATGGCGACCGGCGCGCCGCCGGTCCCCAGGTACTGAGTCCAGGCGAGGGCAAAGGCGATCAACAGGATTTCCTGCACGCCGGCGTGAAATGCCGCGGGCACCTCGCCGAGCAGCATGCGCGTGGTCTCGACGTCCAGAAACTCCGTGAGGTACCCGGCGGTGGCGAACGTATCCTCCGCCGGCCGGGGTGCCGGCAACGGGGCCGGGACGGACGTCACCTGCCGCCACGCGTCCGCGTGGCCGACGACGTCCGGGTGCTGCGCATGCTCGGCAAGCAGGTCGGCCCAACCGGTGAACGACGTTCCGGCGGGCGGCAACAGCACCGGCTGCCCGCCGCGATGCTGGGTCCAGGCGATGTTGAGATCCTCCAGCACGATTCGCCATGACACCCCGTCGATGGCCAGATGGTGAACGACCAACGCCAGTTGGCTCGTGGTCGAACTCCACAACGCGCTCAACATCGCTCCGGCAGCAGGATTCAACCGCGACCGGGCCGCCGCCAGCGCGTCTTCCGTCAGCACGTCCACGGTGTGCAGGTAGTCGCGGGCATCCACCCCGTCCGCCTGCGGCACCGTGAGAGACCAACCGCCCGATCCGTCGTCCCCCGCCCGCAATCGGAGCATGCCGTGCCGATCGAGCAAGGCCTGCAACAGGACTACGACGTCGTCCTCGGCGGCACCCGTCGGGGCCTGCAGCACCACAGTCTGATTGAACTCATCGACCGGACCGTCAGGAGTTTCCAGGTCCTTCAACCACCGCATGATCGGGGTCGGCACGACCCGTCCGAGTCCCTCGTCGATCTCGCCGCCCGTGCCGCCGGCCATCCTGACCACCCGCGCCAACCGGGCGACGGTCTGCTGGACGAAGATGTCGCGCGGACGACCGGTCAGGCCGGCACCGTGCGCCCGCCAGATCACCTGCATGGCCGAAATACTGTCGCCACCAAGATCGAAGAACGAGTCGTCGACTCCGACCTGCTCCAGTCCGAGGACTTGCGCGAAGATGCCGGCCAAGATCTCCTCGAGTTCGGTGGCCGGGGCGCGGTAGTGGTCGACGTCTTGATATTCGGGTGCCGGCAGGGCGCGAGTGTCGAGCTTGCCGTTGACCGTCAAGGGCAACGCCTCGACAACGACGATCGCGGTGGGCACCATGTAGGGCGGCAACTTCTCGCCCAACGTGGCGCGCAGATCAGCGGGATCGCCGTCTCCGGTGATGTAACCGACCAGGCGCTTGTCGCCGGGACGGTCCTCCCTGGCGATCACCACCGCCTGCTCGACACCGCCCAAAGCCATCAGCGCCGACTGGATCTCACCCAACTCGATCCGGTAGCCACGAATCTTGACCTGCTCATCGGCGCGGCCCAGGTACTGCAGCTCTCCGTCCGATCGCCAACACACCAGATCGCCGGTGCGATACATCCGCTGTCCCGGCGCTCCGAACGGGCATGCCACGAACCTCGACGAGCTCAACCCGGCCCGGCCCACATATCCGGCGCCCAAACCGGCACCGGCCACATACAATTCCCCCACCACGCCGACCGGGACCGGCTGCAATGCGCGATCGAGCACGAAGAACGCAAGATGGTCCAGCGGCACACCGATCGGGCTGACACTGCCCTCGACATCGGTGGCGGTGATCTCACGGAACGAGGCGTGCACCGTCGTCTCGGTGATCCCGTACATGTTGATCAACCGCGGTAACACCGGATGGTCCTGCAACCACTCACCCAGCCGCGCAGGCTCGAGCGCCTCACCACCGAACACCACCAACTCGAGATGAAGTTCAGACTCCAACGCGGCGGAAAGCTCATCCGCGGTCTGCAAGGCATAGAACGCCGACGGCGTCTGGCTCAACACATTGACGCGTTCATCGACCAGCAACGCATGGAACTCTTCAGACGACCGCGCCACCGAATCGGACACCACCACCAATCGCCCACCGTGCAGCAGGGCCCCGAAGATCTCCCAGACCGAGAAGTCGAAAGCCAGCGAATGACTTTGTGACCACACCAGATCGGCCGACAGCTTCAGATCGGTATCCAGCGCCTCAAGCAGACGGATCACGTTGCGATGCGGGATCGCAACACCCTTCGGCACGCCGGTGGTGCCCGAGGTGTAGATCAGATAGGCGACGTCGTCAGGTGTGGGTCCACCAGGTGGTGCGCCACTGGGCCGGGAGGCGGTCGGAGCCTCGTCGACGGCGATCACCGGCAACCCGTGCGCGCTCAGTCGGCCGGCCAGATCGGTGGTGGTGACCACGGCAACCGGCGCGGAATCGGCGAGTACGAACTCCAACCGCGAGTCGGGCACCGCAGGATCGACAGGCACATAGGCCGCGCCGGTCTTGAGTACCGCGAAAATCGCGACGATCGACTCGATCGACCGGGTGAACAGTAACGCCACCCGATGCCCGGGACCCACCCCGTGCTCGACAAGCAGGTGCGCCAACCGATTTGCCGCCTGATCGAGCTCCCCGTAGGTGATCCGGCTCCCCTCGAAACTGACGGCCACCGCGCCAGGGTCGCGGGCCACCTGCGCCTCGAACAGTGCCGGAATGGACATCGGTGCAGGTGCCGGGCGGGTCAGCGTCGCCCGGTTGCCCACCTCGTCCAGTCGCTTCTGCTCGTCGGCATCGAGCACATCGATCGCGGACAAACGGCGGGTCTCGTCGGCGGCCATCGCCTCGAGCACCCGTTGTAGCCGATCGACCAACGCTTCGATGCTGTCGCCGTCGAACAGGTCGGTGCGGAACTCCACGGTCCCGGAAATTCCTGCCGCCTCACCGGTTTCGGTCCACCGCTCGGCCAGCGAGAAAGACAGATCCATCCGGGCGGTGTGGGTGTCCAGCGGTAGCTGAGTGACCTGCAGGTCCCCCAGCGCCACCCTCCCGCCGGAATCACCGGTCGCTCCGGGAACGTTCTGCCAGGCCAGCATCACCTGCACCAACGGGTGATGGGCCAGAGACCGGGACGGATTGAGCCGCTCGACGAGCACCTCGAAGGGCACATCCTGGTGCTCGAATGCACCGAGACTGCGCGCCCGTACCTGCGCCAGAAGGTCGGCAACGCTGGGATCTCCTGCGAGATCCACGCGCAGCACCAATGTGTTGACGAAGAACCCGATCAGCTCATCGAGGGCAGGGTCGCGACGTCCGGCGATCGGAAATCCCACCGCCACATCGGAACTCGAGCTGAGCTTCGAAAGCAGTACCGCCAGGGCAGCCTGCATGACCATGAACTTGGTCGCGTTGTGATCGCGGGCCAGGCGGGCCACCTGCTGCTGCAGAGCGGCAGGCCACTCCACATCGACTCGGTCGCCGTTCTGATCGGCGACCAAGGGATAGGGCCGGTCGGTCGGCAATGCCAAGCGCTCGGGCATCCCGGCCAGGTTGTCCGCCCAGAATCCCAATTGCTCAGAGATACGGCTGGCGCTGTCCTCCAGATCGCCGAGCTGCGCGCGCTGCCACAAGGTGTAATCCGCGTACTGGACCGGCAGGGGCTGCCAGCCGGGAGCCTGCCCCGCACACCGTCCGGCGTAGGCGACGCCCAGATCAGCCACCAGCGGAGTGATCGACCAACCGTCGGCGGCGATGTGGTGCACCACCGCCACCAGCACGTGCTCGTCGTCTGCCGTCTGAAACACCTTTGCCTGCAGGGGGATCTCGTTGGCGAGGTCGAAACTGTGCCGCGCCGCCTGCTCGATCCCCTCCTGCAACCGGTCGGCCGTCCAACCGACGGCATCGATGACTTCCCAGCCGAATTCCGTTTGGTCGGCGGGAACGATCAGCTGTTGAGGCGTGCCGTCTACCGTCGGGAACAACGTGCGCAGGCTCTCGTGGCGCTCTAATACGTCGGCGAACGCCGCACCGAGGGCATCGACATCGAGCGGACCGTTGAGGCGCAGCCCGGCCGCCAGGTTGTAAACCGGTGATGGCCCGTTCAATTGGTCGATGAACCACAGTCGGCTTTGCGCGAAGGACAGCGGCATCACCGCCGGCCGCTCGCCGGCCACCAAGGGCTGTTGTCGACCTTCGTCAGCACCGATACGAGGCGTCAATCGAGCGACCGTAGGAGCCTCGAATATGACCCGCTCATCCAGTCCGGCGTCCAGGGTCCGATTGAGCGCGGCGACCAATCGCATGGCCTGCAGCGAATCTCCCCCGAGATCGAAGAATGAGTCGTCCATGCCGACTCGGTCCAACCCGAGGACCTGGGCGTAGATTCCCGCCACGATCTCCTCGGTGGGCGTGGTCGGAGCGCGGTAATCGTCGATGTGCTGGAATTCGGGTGCAGGCAAAGCCTTTTTGTCGAGCTTGCCGTTGACGGTCAACGGGAACGCATCCAAGGCAACCACGGCCGTGGGCACCATGTAGGGCGGCAGCGTCTCCCCCAGCGCCACCCGCGCCACGGACGGGTCGGCGGAGCCGATCAGATAACCGACCAGCCGCTTGTCCCCGGGACGGTCCTCCCGGGCGATCACCACCGCCTGCTCGACACCCTCCAAAGCCATCAGCGCCGACTGGATCTCACCCAACTCGATCCGATAGCCACGAATCTTGACCTGCTCATCGGCACGTCCCAGATACTGCAGCTGTCCATCTGTGCCCCAGCGCACCAGATCGCCGGTGCGATACATCCGCCTAGCCTGTGCGCCCTCGCTGCCGAACGGGCAGGCCACAAATCGCGTCGAACTCAACGGAGCCCGGCCCACATAGCCATAACCCAAACCCGCACCGGCCACGTACAACTCGCCCACCACACCGGCAGCCACCGGGCGCAACCGGCCGTCCAGCACGAAAAACGCCAGATCCGCCAACGGTCCACCGATCGGCGAGATCGCATCTTCCAGATCGGCCGCGGTGATCTCACGGAACGAGGCGTGCACCGTCGTCTCGGTGATCCCGTACATGTTGATCAACCGGGGCGATTCCGGATGTACGGCCAACCACGCCCCGAGGCGGGACGGATCCAGCGCCTCTCCGCCGAACACCACCACTTCGAGGGCCGGCCGGTTCTCCGGCCGGTCCGTGTCCACGGCAGCCAACGCATAGAACGCCGACGGAGTCTGACTCAACACACTGACCCGCTCGGCGACCAACAAGGTATGGAACTCCTCGGCCGAACGGGTCACCGATTCGGGCACCACGACGAGCCGCGCACCGTGCAGCAGCGCACCGAAAATCTCCCACACCGAGAAGTCGAACGCCAACGAATGACACTGTGCCCATACCTGACCCGACGACAACGCCACATCACG
>NZ_LZSY01000046.1 GCF_001665625.1 Mycolicibacterium peregrinum
GCGTCGTGCAACCGGCGGTGCATGGTGACCATTGCCTGGCCCACCTCGGGCATGCGCGCGACGAGCTCTTCGATCTGGGCCGAGGTGGTCGGGCCGTCGGCCAGGATCTCGCGCAGATCCGACACCAGCCGGGCATCGGCATCGGGGGTGAAGTACTGAGTCGGCAGGTCGAAGCGGTCAGCCAGGGCGAGCAACACCGGGACCGTGATCGGACGCTGATCGTTCTCGAGTTGGTTGACGTAGCTCGTCGACAGTCCCAGCGCGCGCGCCAGCGCGACCTGTGTCAGGCCCCTCTCGTCGCGTAGCCGTCGCAGACGGGCGCCGGCGAATGTCTTCGTCACCGCTGCCGAGGCTACCCCGATCGGGTTTCGCAACGTTCGCAAAAATGGTCATCCAAGGACACAAAAGTACGCATTTACAGGTACTTCCGCTGGTAATCGCCTCTGCGTACCGTGCGGAACATGCTTGAACACGACGTCAGAACCCGACGCAGCGCCGAGGACTTCCCCCGCACCGAGCACTTGGCTTGGAAGATCGCCGAGATCGCGGCAGACCCGGTGGACGTACTGCCTGAGACCGAGGCGATGGTGATCAACCGCATCATCGACAACGCCGCGGTATCGGCCGCGTCGGTGATCCGCCGGCCGGTGACCGTGGCCCGTGCGCAGGCACTCGCCCACAAGACCCCGCGGGGAGCCACGGTGTTCGGAGTCGACGGCACGGTTTCGCCCGAGTGGGCGGCGTGGGCCAACGGCGTCGCCGTTCGCGAGCTGGACTTCCACGACACTTTCCTGGCCGCCGAATACTCGCACCCAGGCGACAACATCCCGGCTCTGGTCGCGGTGGCACAGCAGCTCGGCGTGGGCGGATCGGACCTGATCCGCGGGATCGCCACGGCCTACGAGGTGCAGGTCGACCTGGTCAAGGGCATCTGCCTGCACCAGCACAAGATCGATCATGTCGCGCATCTGGGCCCGTCGGTCGCCGCCGGCCTGGGCACCATGTTGCGACTCGATCCCGAAACCATCTACGCCGCAATTGGTCAGGCGCTACATCTCACCACTGCCACCCGCCAGTCCCGCAAGGGGCTGATCTCCAGCTGGAAGGCCTACGCACCGGCGTGGGCCGGCAAGGTCGCGGTCGAGGCCGTGGACCGGGCGATGCGCGGCGAGGGCTCGCCCGCCCCGATCTGGGAGGGCGAGGACGGTGTGATCGCCTGGATGCTGTCCGGCCCGAACCACACCTACCAGGTTCCGCTGCCCGGCCCGGGCGAACCCAAGCGCGCCATCCTGGACACCTACACCAAGGAGCATTCGGCGGAGTATCAGAGCCAGGCGCCGATCGACCTGGCCCGCCGGATGCGCGAGCGCATCGGCGATTTGGATCAGATCGCCACGATCGTGCTGCACACCAGCAACCACACTCACGTCGTGATCGGCACCGGCTCCAATGATCCGCAGAAGTTCGACCCCGACGCGTCGCGGGAAACGCTCGACCACTCGGTGATGTACATCTTCGCGGTCGCGCTGCAGGACGGTACTTGGCACCACGAGCGGTCCTACGCCCCCGAGCGCGCGCACCGGCCCGACACCATCGAGTTGTGGCGCAAGATCTCCACGGTCGAAGACCCGGAGTGGACCCGGCGTTATCACTCCAACGATCCGGCCGAGAAGGCATTCGGCGCCAAGGCCGTCGTCACGCTCAAGAGCGGCGAGACCATCGTCGACGAGCTCGCGGTCGCCGATGCCCACCCGCTCGGCGCACGGCCTTTCGAGCGCGAGCAGTACGTCGCCAAGTTCGCCGAATTGGCGGAGGGCGTCGTCGAAGCCGAGGAGCAGAAGCGCTTCCTGTCTGCCGTCGAGAATGTCTCGGCGACCAAGTCCGGTGGACTCGGTGCCCTGAATGTCCGCGTCGATCCGCGGGTGTTGGACAAGGCGCCGACGATTCCCTCGGGGATTTTCCGATGAGTGCCGGCGGGCTGCTCGGCTCTGCGGTCCCTGCCTCGGAGAAGCGCCGAAAGTTCCGCCGCGGGTTGGAATCGGGTCGGCTCCTGCGCTTTCCGGGGGCATTCTCGCCGCTGGTGGCCAAGCTCGTCGCCGAGATCGGCTTCGACGGCGTCTATGTCTCCGGCGCGGTCTTGTCCGCAGACCTGGGCCTGCCCGACATCGGGTTGACGACGCTGACCGAGGTGACAGGCCGTGGTGCCCAGATCGCTTCGGCCACCGACCTTCCGACGCTCATCGATGCCGACACCGGCTTCGGGGAACCGATGAGCGCGGCCCGCACCGTGACACTGCTCGAAGATGCGGGCCTGGCCGGGCTGCACCTGGAAGACCAGGTGAACCCGAAGCGGTGCGGACACCTCGACGGCAAGGCCGTGGTGGAGACCGCGGAGATGGTCAAGCGGTTGCGTGCTGCCGTCTCGGCACGGCGCGATCCCAACTTCATCGTCTGTGCCCGTACCGACGCCGCGGGGATCGAGGGGATTCCCGCGGCGATCGACCGGGCCAAGGCCTACGCCGACGCCGGCGCCGACCTGATCTTTACCGAGGCTCTGCACACCCCGGCGGATTTCGAACAGTTCCGTGAGGCAGTGGACGTTCCACTGCTGGCCAACATGACCGAGTTCGGCAAGTCCGAACTGCTGACTACTCGGCAGCTGTCGGAGATCGGTTACAACATGGTGATCTACCCGGTTACCACGCTGCGCCTGGCGATGCAGGCCGTCGAGGTCGGGTTGCGCGAGATCGACTCGGCAGGAACACAATCCGGACTTCTCGACCAGATGCAGCATCGGAGCCGGCTCTACGAGCTCCTGCGTTACAACGACTACAACCAGTTCGACTCGGATATCTACAACTTCTCGCTGCAAGGGGCGACACGATGACCGCTACCGCGAACGACACAGTCAAGTCGAACATCCACAAGGGCCTGGCCGGCGTGGTAGTCGACACCACCGCGATCTCCAAGGTGGTCCCGGAAACCAACTCCCTGACCTACCGGGGCTACGCCGTGCAGGATCTTGCCGCGCACTGCAGCTTCGAGCAGGTCGCCTACCTGCTGTGGCACGGTGAACTCCCCACGGATCAGGAGCTGGCCCTGTTCTCCCAGCGTGAACGGGCCTCGCGCCGCATCGACCGCTCGATGCAGTCGCTGCTCGCCAAGATTCCCGACACCTGCCATCCGATGGACGTGGTCCGGACCGCGATCAGCTATCTCGGTGCGGAAGACCCGGAGGAGGACGACAGCGCCCCTTCGGCCAACTTCGCGAAGTCGTTGCGGATGTTCGCGGTGCTGCCAACCATCGTCGCCGCCGATATGCGCCGACGTCGCGGCCTGGAACCGATTGCCCCGCACAGCCACATGGACTACTCGGAGAACTTCCTCAACATGTGCTTCGGCGAGGTGCCGGATCCGGTGATCGTCAAGGCGTTCGAGCAGTCGATGGTCCTCTACGCCGAGCACAGTTTCAACGCCTCGACGTTCGCGGCGCGGGTGGTCACCTCGACGCAGTCCGATATCTACAGCGCGGTGACAGCGGCGATCGGTGCGCTGAAGGGCTCATTGCACGGCGGGGCCAACGAGGCTGTCATGCACGACATGCTGGAGATCGGCGGCGCCGAGAACGCCGCGGAATGGTTGCACGGCAAGCTGTCCCGCAAGGACAAGGTGATGGGATTCGGGCACCGGGTCTACAAGAACGGCGATTCCCGGGTACCGACCATGAAGGCCGCACTCCAGCAGGTCGCTGCGGTGCGCGACGGTCAGCGTTGGCTCGACCTCTACGAGCGCCTGGAGCAGAACATGCTCGCCGCCACTGGGATCAAGCCCAACCTGGACTTCCCGACCGGCCCGGCGTACTACCTGATGGGGTTCGACATTCCCAGCTTCACACCGCTTTTCGTGATGAGCCGGATCACGGGTTGGACGGCCCACATCATGGAACAGGCGGGCTCCAACGCGCTCATCCGGCCCCTCAGCGAATACAGCGGGCACCCGCAACGGGCTCTGGCTTAGTTCGCCCGTTTTCCGGCGAGCAGACGTGTAGGTACCCGGAAAGCACTCCCTACGGGTACCTACACGTCTGCTCGCGGGATAGGAAAGGAAACAGTGGTCGACAAGGTTCTGGTCGCCAACCGGGGAGAGATCGCGATCCGTGCGTTTCGCGCGGCCTATGAGCTCGGTCTCGCGACGGTCGCGGTCTATCCGTACGAGGACCGTAATTCTCAGCACCGGCTGAAAGCCGACGAGTCGTATCAGATAGGCGAGGAAGGACATCCGGTCCGGGCCTATCTTTTGGTCGATGAGGTCATCCGGGTCGCTCTCCATGCGGGCGCCGATGCGATCTATCCCGGCTATGGGTTTCTCTCTGAGAACCCTGAGCTGGCCCGGGCATGCGATCAGGCCGGTATCGCGTTCGTGGGGCCTTCGGCCGACGTGCTGGAGCTGACTGGCAACAAGGCCCGGGCCATCGCCGAGGCCCGCAGGGCCGGACTCCCGGTGCTGGCGTCGTCTGCGCCGTCGAGTTCGATCTCGGAACTGCTGGCAGCCGCCGAATCGATGAGTTTCCCGGTGTTTGTCAAAGCGGTTGCCGGTGGCGGGGGCCGGGGGATGCGGAAGGTCAACGACCCGGCCGACCTGAAGGACGCGATCGAGGCCGCGAGCCGGGAGGCACAGTCGGCGTTCGGGGATCCCACGGTGTTCCTCGAGCAGGCGGTGATCAACCCGCGCCACATCGAGGTACAGATCCTGGCCGACACGCAGGGCAACGTGATCCACCTCTTCGAGCGTGACTGCAGTGTGCAACGGCGTCACCAGAAAGTCATCGAGCTGGCGCCCGCCCCAAATCTGGATCCCGAACTGCGGGAAAGGATCTGTGCCGACGCGGTGGCGTTCGCTCGTCAGATCGGGTACTCGTGCGCCGGTACGGTGGAATTCCTGCTCGATGAGCAGGGGCGCCACGTGTTCATCGAGTGCAATCCCCGGATTCAGGTCGAGCACACGGTGACCGAGGAGATCACCGATGTCGACCTGGTGTCGAGTCAGCTGCGCATCGCGGGCGGGGAGTCCCTGGCCGATCTCGGACTCACTCAGGACGCGTTGAAGATTCGCGGTGCGGCCCTGCAGTGCAGGATCACCACCGAAGACCCCTCGAACGGTTTTCGTCCTGACACCGGACGCATCACCGGATACCGCTCACCGGGCGGCGCCGGCGTCCGGTTGGATGGCGGCACCAACCTCGGCGCTGAGGTCGCCGCGCATTTCGATTCCATGCTGGTGAAGCTGACCTGTCGGGGACGAGACTTTTCGACGGCAGTGGCGCGGGCCCGACGCGCGGTCGCGGAGTTCCGGATTCGTGGAGTATCGACCAACATCCCGTTACTGGCCGCGGTCCTGGAGGACCCCGACTTCGTGGCCGGGCGGGTGACGACGTCCTTCATCGAGGAACGACCCGAACTGCTGACTGCACGCGGCAGTGCCGACCGGGGCACCAGGATCCTCAACTATCTGGCCGATGTGACGGTCAACCAGCCTCACGGTCCGCGACCCTCGGCGGTGTATCCGCGCGACAAGCTCCCCGCGTGTGATTTGAGCGTGGCCCCGCCGTCGGGATCCAAGCAGCGCCTGACCGAGCTGGGGCCGGAAGGGTTCGCCTCCTGGCTGCGCGACAGTCGTGCTGTCGGCATCACCGACACCACCTTTCGCGATGCCCATCAATCGCTGCTGGCGACCCGGGTGCGCACCAGCGGCCTGCTGCGGGTCGCGCCGTACATCGCCCGGACCATGCCGCAGCTGCTGTCCGTCGAGTGCTGGGGCGGTGCCACCTATGACGTCTCACTCCGGTTCCTCAAGCAGGATCCGTGGGAGCGGCTGGCGGCGCTGCGCGAAGCGCTGCCCAACATTTGTCTGCAGATGTTGTTGCGGGGCCGAAACACCGTGGGGTACACGCCGTACCCGGAGACCGTGACGCGTGCGTTCATCGATGAGGCGGCCGCCACCGGGGTGGACATCTTCCGGATCTTCGACGCGCTGAACAACCTGGACTCGATGCGTCCGGCCATCGACGCGGTCCGCAACACCGGAACCACGGTCGCCGAAGTTGCGATGTCCTACACCGGCGACCTGTCCGATCCGCGTGAGTCGCTGTACACCTTGGATTACTACCTGCGTCTGGCCGAGCAGATCGTCGAGGCCGGCGCGCACGTTCTGGCCATCAAGGACATGGCGGGCTTGCTGCGGGCGCCGGCGGCCGCGACGCTGGTGTCGGCTCTGAAATCGCGGTTCGACCTTCCGGTGCACGTACACACCCACGACAGTCCGGGTGGGCAGTTGGCCACCTATGTGGCGGCCTGGATGGCCGGCGCCGATGCTGTCGACGGTGCCGCAGCTCCGTTGGCGGGCACGACAAGTCAGCCGGCGTTGTCCTCGATCGTGGCCGCCGCCGCGCACACCGAGTACGACACCGGCGTCTCGCTCGACGCAGTGTGCGACCTGGAGCCCTACTGGGAGGCGTTGCGGAAGGTATATGCGCCATTTGATGTTGCGGCCTCGGGCCCTCCTTCTCCGACGGGCCGGGTGTATACGCACGAGATCCCGGGCGGACAGTTGAGCAATCTCCGTCAGCAGGCCATCGCGCTCGGTCTGGGCGGCCGCTTCGAGGACATCGAGGCGAACTACGCCGCCGCGGACCGAATGTTGGGACGGCTGGTGAAGGTCACCCCATCGAGCAAGGTCGTGGGCGATTTGGCACTGGCGATGGTGGGCGCGGGTATCGACGCCGACGACTTCGCCGCCGACCCGGCTCGATACGACATCCCGGACAGCGTGATCGGTTTTCTGCGAGGCGAACTCGGAGAGCCCCCGGGCGGCTGGCCGGAACCGCTGAGGACCAAGGCGCTGAACGGCCGGAGCCCGGCCAAGTCGATCCAGGAATTGTCCGCCGAGGACGAAACGGTGCTGGCTGCGCCGGGGCCGAAGCGTCAGGCCGCCTTGAATCGGCTGCTGTTCCCGGGCCCTACAGCGGAGTTCGAGGCGCATCGCGACGAGTACGGCGATACCTCACGTCTGAGCGCCAACCAGTTCTTCTACGGTCTGCGTCACGGTGAGGAGCACCGGGTCAAACTCGAACCCGGCGTCGAACTGCTGCTCGGGCTGGAGGCAATCTCCGAACCCGATGAGCGAGGAATGCGGACAGTGATGTGCATCCTCAACGGACAATTACGACCGATTGTGGTGCGGGACCGCAGTATTGCCAGCGAGGTCCCGGTAGCCGAGAAGGTCGATCGGGCCAACCCGGCCCACATCGGTGCGCCGTTCGCCGGGGTGGTCACAGTCAAGGTCACCGAAGGGGACGCGGTCGAGGCCGGCCAGTCCATCGCCACCATCGAGGCGATGAAGATGGAAGCGGCGATCACGGCACCGGAATCCGGCACCGTCACCAGAATCGCGGTCGCCCCGACCGCGCAAGTCGAAGGCGGCGACCTCCTGGTCGTCGTGGGTCAGTAGGTACTTGTGTCCATGAGAACCGTCGCGCTCGAGTTGGTGCCACCCAATCTCGATCGGGCAACGGGCGATGCCGTAGCCGAAGCGCAGAAGGTGGCGCGGCTCTCCGCCGAGTTCGGCATGGGAGGACGTCTTGGTCACGTCATGATCCCGGGAATGATCGCCGAAGACGACGACCGACCCATCGAGATGAAACCCAAGATGGACGTCCTCGACTACTGGTCGATCCTGCAACCCGAGCTGCCGGGTGTCCGTGGCCTGTGCACGCAGGTCACCTCGTTCTCCGACGAAACGGCGCTACGTCAGCGGTTGACAGGCCTCGACGAGTCCGGGTTCGACGGCGTGATCTTCGTCGGCGTGCCCCGCTCCATGAACGACGGCGACGGCACGGGTGTCGCACCGGCCGACGCCTTGGCCAAATTCGACGGCCTGGTCGCCAACCGTGGCGTGATCCTCATCCCCACCCGCGCCGGCGAAGAGAGCCGGTTCTCGTTCAAATGCGACAAGGGCGCCACCTTCGCCATGACCCAGTTGCTGTACTCGGACGCGGTGGTCGGTTTCCTCGGCGATTTCGCGCGGTCGAGCGATCACCGGCCAGAGGTGCTGTTGTCGTTCGGTTTCGTGCCGAAGGTCGAGACCAGAGTCGGCCTCATCGACTGGCTGATCCAGGACCCGGGCAATGAAGCCGTCGCGCAGGAACAGGACTTCGTCAGATCGTTGGCAGCCGGTGAACCCGCAGCCAAACGGCGACAATTGGTTGACCTCTACAAGCGGGTCATCGATGGAGTGGTCGACCTGGGTTACCCGGTGAGTCTGCATTTCGAAGCGCCATACGGCGTTTCGAGACCCGCGTTTGAAACGTTCGCCGAGATGCTGGCTTACTGGTCGCCCAGGCAGTCCTCCTGAGCAGACCGGGATGAACGCACGATCCTGTCCCACCTCGATGCGGGTGATGGGCGTCTTGAATGCCACGCCCGATTCATTCTGGGTCGACAGCAGATTCGATGTCTCCGCACTCGCGGTGGCGGCCGGACGGCGCATGTTCGAAGCCGGTGCGTGGGCGGTGGATGTCGGGGGTGAATCGACGAGACCGGGTGCGGTCCCGGTTTCAGTCGACGAGGAACTCGCTCGTGTGCTGCCCGTCGTCGCCGGGTTGTCGGATCTGGGCACGGTGTCGGTGGACACCCGCAATCGTGAAGTGGCCGAGGCAGCGGTGCGGGCGGGGGCAGGCATCATCAACGACGTCTCGGGCAAACTCTATGACCTTGCCGGGAGGCTCGGCGTCGGGTACGTGAGCATGCACTCGCACACGGTGCCCGTCCTCGCCGGAGTGTTCCCCGAGTATGAGGATGTGGTCAGTGAGGTGGCGAGCCTGGTCACCGGGGTCGCACAAACGGCCACCGCCGGTGGTGCCGGGCCGGTGTGGATCGACCCGGGCATCGGATTCGGGAAATCGACCGAGCACAACCTGGAGTTGCTGCGGCGGCTCCCTGAACTGTGCACCCACGGATTTCCGGTGCTGCTCGGTGTCAGCCGAAAATCATTCATCGGCCACGTCACCGGCCGCGAAGTCGATCATCGGCTGGCCGGCTCGCTGGCCGTGGTCGCACCCGCCTGGGCCGCCGGCGTCGACGTCATCCGGGTTCACGACGTCGTCGAGACACTGGACACCATCATGATGCTGCGGGCGATCTGGGGCTGATCGCCGCCACCGAACGGGCCCACAACGGTTTTTTCTGGACTTCGGCTGTGTTCGGTGCCGGCAGGCGTTGCGCAGACTTGGCTGTGATGAGCCCGGCGATGAGGAAAGTCGACCACAACCACCCCGGCCACGTCGCACCACTGTTCGCCGTGATGGTCAGACCGTGTCGCAGCGACCCGTATCGTCAACGTCAAAGCACTCGCCGCGCCTGGAGGCAGTGCACCGGTTGCTGAGAGCGCGAAAAATACTGTTGCTCGGCACTTTTGAAGTTCGCGCCGAATATTGACGGCTGTTTCAGGCCGCCGATGAGGGGGTGCACGCTCCGAAAAGGGGAGGCCCCATCATAGGAAATTCATTGGTTAGGCTCGCCTCGCTGATCGAAGGAGGCTGCGGGTTTGAGCGTGGCGCCCCACTGACGTGGCGCCCCCGACCTGCGCCCGAGACAGGGGGATGGGCTTTGACGTGTGATGAAGTGCTGCAGCACAGCGCAACTGGTATTTCATTGACTCGGCCACGGCGAACGGCGTGACCAACGCGTCGCGGCTGGATGACTACCCGGTGCTGCCAAGGGAACTCAAGAATGTTTCCGAGGCGGTGCGGCGCACACCGGGACCGCCGGTTCCGCGGCTGTTGCCACCGAGCAAGATTCGGGCAGCTACCGGTGACGATGCCGGAATGATCGCAGAGTGGATGAACCGTCCGCACCTGGCGAAGACCTGGGAATATGACTGGCCGATGCAGCGCTGGCGTAAACATCTGAAAGCCCAACTAGAGGGCGATTATTCACTGCCGCTCGTCCTGAGCATCGGCGGCGTGGCGCGTGGATATCTCGAAATCTACCGTGCTGCCAAGGATTCCATTGCTGACCGATATGATAGTGAACCGCACGATCTCGGCCTGCACGGGGCGATAGCCGACGAAGAGCTTGTCAACCGGGGCCTCGGCCCGATGCTGCTGCCCAAGATTGTCACCAGTGTCCTGGCCGCCGATCCCGATTGTGAGCGGATCATGTTCGACCCTGACCACCGCAACACCACCGTGCGTGGGTTGTGCGAGTTCGCCGGTTGTCGGTTCCTCGGAGAACACGAGATGTCCAACCGCAGGATGGTGCTCTACCAACTTGACCGCGACACTGCCCGCACGCGATGGCCCGCACCGAGTTTTGTCAAACCTACTGACTGACAGTCGAGTCCATCCAAATCTACCGCTCCAGTACGCAAACGAAAGGTGAGGCCGGCCGCTTCGGCCGGCCGGGTATCACACATGACCACTACCGATTCATCCGCATCGACCGCCGTATCCGACGGGCTGGTCTCGATTCTGCGCGACGATCTCGAACTCCCATGTCAAACACTCAGTGCCAGTACGCGTCTCGTCGACGACCTCGGCATGGATTCGGTTTCTTTCGCGGTGGGACTGGTGACCATCGAGGAGAAGTTCGGTGTGCAGCTCAGCGAGGAGGACCTCATCACCTGCAGCACCGTGGGCGATCTGCAGTCGGTGATCGACCAGAGGAGTGCAGCGTGAACCCGCTCGCAGGTGCTCTGCGGGAGGCGATGGTCGGCTCACCGCATGATCTGGTGGTCCTGGATCGCGACACCGATACCTGGCAGCGCCGCCCCTGGCCGGAAGTACACGGGCTCGCCGAGCACATTGCGGCCTACCTGCTGGGCCGTGACCAGCCGGGCGCGGTTGGTCTCGTGGGCGAACCGACGGTGGAATTGATTGCCGCCATACAGGGCTCGTGGCTGGCGGGTTCGGGTGTATCGCTGCTGCCCCGTCCCCAGCGTGGTGCCGAACCGTCCGAGTGGGCACGAGCCACGATGTCCCGGTTCAGCAGCATCGGCGTGACGACGGTGTTCAGTTACGGCACCACCCTGCAGCTGTTGCGGGATGCCGGCTCACAGCTGACCGTGTGCGATGTCGCGGATGCCGCACGGACATCGACATCGGGACAGCTTCGGTATCCAGATAACGCGGAGGTGGCGATCCTGCAGGGCACAGCCGGGTCCACCGGCACGCCGCGGACTGCGATGCTGGCGCCCGAGGCGGTGCTCAACAACATTCTGGCCGTCACGCAGCGATTGTCGTTGAGCCGCAACGATGTCGGATGTTCCTGGCTGCCGGTCTATCACGACATGGGCCTGGCAATGGTGTTGGCGTCGACGATGTCGGGTATGCCGCTGTGGCTGGCGCCCACGGGCGCCTTCTCGGCTGCGCCACTGCGGTGGGCCGAATGGCTGTCCGAATCGTGCGCGACGTTCACCGCCGGGCCGAACTTCGGCTACTCGGTACTCGGCCGTTTCGCCAACCGCGTCTCCGACGTCGACCTCGGTGCGGTGCGCATCGCGATCAACGGTGGTGAGCCCGTCGACTGTGCCGGTGTCGATCGGTTTGCTACCGGAATGAGCAGGTTCGGCTTCGACGCGGGAGCCATGGCGCCCGCGTACGGGATGGCCGAGGCGACCTGCGCGGTGACCATTCCCGCGCCCGGGGAAGGCCTGCGCATCGGTGCCCCCGTGGCCCAAGACACCCCTGCCACCGGCCGACGCTACGCGTTGCTGGGGCGTCCGGTGCCGGGCATGGAGATCCGCATCGTCCCGTCTGCGCACGATGAGACCGGCGCGTCTGGCGAGGTCGAGATCCGTGGTTCCTCGATGATGACGTCCTATTTGGGGAACACACCGGTCGATGCCGGGAGCAGCGGCCAGTGGTTCCCGACCGGCGACATCGGCTACCTCGTTGACGGTGCATTGGTGATCTGTGGTCGCTCCAAGGAGGTCATCACGATCGCCGGGCGCAACATTTTTCCCACCGAGATCGAACAGGTCGTCGGCGAGGTGGACGGTGTCCGCGAAGGGGCGGTCGTCGCGGTCGGCACGGAATCCGGCGCCGCGCAATCGCGTCTGCTGGTGGCAGCGGAGTTCATCGGGACCGAACAGGACACCACCCGCAGCGCCGTGATCCGGCGCGTGGTGTCCGTGTGCGGTGTCACGCCCGCAGACGTGGTGTTGATGTCACCGGGGTCGTTGCCACGCACCTCGTCGGGGAAACTGCGTCGCCTCGAAGTCCGTCGTCAACTGGAGTCCACGCGGTAGCGTCCGCCGCGTGCGATGAGTTCTACTCTCTTCTCAAGTCCAATCAGCATCCATTGTTGACTGAACGGGAGAGAACGCGTGGCTCAGCTGCTCAAGGTCCAGAACTTCAACGTCTCCGGCGACGGGTTCGGCGCCGGCGAGAACCAGAGTTTCGAGCGACCGTTCGGTCATGCCGAACCGGGCGAGATGTTCGCCTGGGCCGGTGCCACGGCGAGCTGGCCCAACCGGACGGAGCCGGGCGGCAGTCGCGGCCTGGACGACTACCTCACGAGGGACTTCCACCACAACATCGGCGCCGAGATCATGGGCCGCAACAAGTTCAGTCCGTACCGCGGTCCGTGGGAGGATCACGCCGACTGGCAGGGCTGGTGGGGCGGGGAGCCGCCGTTCCACACTCCGGTGTTCGTCATGACCCACTACGAGCGGCCGTCGTTGACCCTGTCCGACACCACCTTCCATTTCGTCGACGCGGATCCGGCGACGGTTCTGGAGCAGGCCCGCAGCGCCGCGCAGGGCAAGGACGTCCGATTGGGCGGGGGAGCGAGCACCATCCGGGAGTTCCTCGACGCCGACCTGATCGACGCCCTGCATGTGGCGGTGTCGCCGATCGAGTTGGGCAGCGGGTCGCGGCTGTGGGAGTCGCCCGATGAGCTGAACGACCGGTTCCACCATGACGTGGTGCCGAGCCCCGGCGGCGCGGTCACCCATCATCTGTTCTGGCGGCGGTGACCGCTCAGCGAAGCCGGTAGTCCGAGCAGGTTTCGGCCGGAGGTGTCTGGGTAATGCACTGAGCTGACCGGATACCGACACGGCTGGAGGGATGCTGCCCATGACGGCGATCACCGCATATCGCGGTCTGCTTCGATCGATCGATCTGCACGTCGAGGACACCGGTGGTGACGGACGGCCCGTGGTGTTGATCCATGGCTGGCCGCTCACGGGGGAGTCCTGGGCTCCACAGGTCGAGGCGCTGACAGCCGCCGGCTACCGGGTGATCACCTATGACCGCCGAGGCTTCGGTCGCAGCGACACATCGTTGGTGGGATACACCTACGAATCCTTGTCGGATGACCTGTCGGCATTGATGGAGGAAATGGACCTGCATGATGCGACACTGGTCGGCTTCTCGATGGGTGGGGGGGAAGTGGCCAGTTATTGCGCCCGCAAAGGCACCGCACGGGTCCGAAGCGCGGTGTTTGCGTCGTCGGTGACTCCCTGCATGCTGCATTCTCGCGACAATCCCGCCGGGCCGCTGGGTAAGGCGGAGGCGGCCCAGATGGCGATGTCGCTGACGAAGAACCAGGATGGGTTCTACGACCAGTTGATGACCGACGTCTTCTCGGTCAACGGAGAACTGGTGATCAGCGAGGATCGGCGCCGGGAGACGCTGGCGATGTGTGGCCAGGCCAACAAGCACGCCGCGCTCGCCTGTCTCACCGCCTTCGGCAATACCGACTTCCGCGAGGACCTGCCACGAGTCACGGTGCCCAGTCTGGTGATTCACGGAGATGCCGACACAACTGTGCCGTTCGAGGGGTCCGGGCTACGCACCCACGAGGCGTTGCGCGACAGCCGCCTGCACGTCATCGCCGGCGGGCCCCACGGAATCCCGATCAGTCATGCCGGAGAGTTCAACGACGTGCTGCTGGCGTTCCTCGCCGAGGAGTTCGGGGCGCATCGAGGGGCGCACTGAGTCAGTCGCGGCAACGCACGCCGCGCTCGAAGGTGCGGATGACGGCTGGTGCGGCCGCGTGTTGCGGCATGAGGCCGTCCTTGGAGTCCTGACAGGCCCACATCACCAGACCGTAGAGCGCGTGTTCGAGCCACTGGGTGCTCGACTCCGGATCGAACACGCCCTCGGCCTGGCCGCGTTCGATCAGGCTGGTGAGATATCTGTTGTCCGGCACCGCCTCGGGTGGCAGGCCGCGGAGAACATTCGGGTCGTCGAACAGGAACAGCAGTCGGTTGCCGACCGAGATCATCGCGTTGATGACGCGCCGCATGGCCTCGACCGCGCAGCCATCCTCAGGTGCGGCAGCGGCCACGGCGTTGGTCACGACCTGTACCGAGTCGACAATCGTCGCGTTGATCAGAGATTCCCGGTCGGGAAAGTAGCGGTGCACGGTGGTGCGGCCGACCCCGGCCGCGTTGGCGATATCGGGCAACGTCGCGGTCCGGTCGTCAGCTAGGACCGCGGCGGCGGCCTCGATGATCGCACCACGGGTGCGCGCCTGGGTGGCCGAGAGCTCGCCTGTGCTCATGCGTCGATGGTATCGACGCGGGTCACGACATTCTCGCCACCGGTATCGGTGTGGTCCGATCGGAGAGAAAACGCGCCGGCCGCTGGCGTATCGGTAGCGGCCACCAGAACCAGCGGCCGAGGATCGCGGCAATTGTGGGAGTCATCAGCGAGCGAACGACAAGGGTGTCGAACAGCAGGCCCAGGCCGATGGTGGTGCCGCCCTGGCCGATCGCGATCAGATCACTGGTGGCCATCGAAGCCATGGTGAAGGCGAACACGAGGCCGGCCGCGGTGACCACGCCACCCGTGGCTCCCATGGCCCGGATGATGCCGGTGTTGATGCCAGCGCTGACCTCTTCCTTCATCCGTGAGACCACCAGCAGGTTGTAGTCGGATCCGACCGCCAGCAGGATGATGACCGAGAACGCCAGCGTCATCCAGTGCAGGTCGATTCCGAGCAGGTACTGCCACACCAGGACCGACAGGCCGAACGATGCTGCCAGAGAAAGGATCACGGTGCCGACGATCACGAATGACGCGATCAGGGCGCGGGTGATCAACAGCATCACGATGAAGATCAACGTGATTGCGCCGCAGGCCGAGATCAGCAGATCCCACTGGGCGCCGACCTGGATGTCCTTGTAGGTGGCCGCGGTGCCGCCGAGGTAGATCTTGGCGTCGGCCAGCGGCGTCGTCTTGATGGCCTCGCGCGCCGTCTTCAGGATCGGGTCGACGTGCGAAATTCCTTCGGAGGTGGCCGGATCCACGTCGTGGGTGATGATGAACTGCGCGGCCTGACCATCCGGCGAGACCATCAGGTCAAGCCCGCGCTTGAAGTCCGGGTTGTCGAACGCCTCGGGCGGCAGGTAGAACGAGTCGTCGTTGCGTGCGTCGTCGAATGCCTGGCCCATCACCGATGCCGTGTCGGTCATCTTGCCGATCTGGTCGACCAGCCCGTTGAACGTGCTGAACATCGTCTTCATGGTGCCCTGCATGGACTTCGAGATGGCGATCATCGGTGGTAGCTGCGCCACCAGCTGAGGCATCAGCTGGTCCATCTCGTTCATGTTCTTCACCGATTCCGAGAGGGTCTCGGTCATGGTGTCGATGCCGTCGAGCCCGTCGAACAGTGAGCGCATGGATTGGCACATCGGGATGTCGTAGCAGTGCGGTTCCCAGTACAGGTAGTTCCGCATCGGCCGCATGAAATCATCGAAATCAGCCATGTGATCCCGCATTTCGTTGGTGCTGGCCTGCATGTCGTTCATGCTCGCGGTGAGTTCGTGGGTGATACCGGTCATCCGGTTCATCAGACCCAGCATGTTCTCCATGATCACGATCATCCGGCCGAGATCATCGGTCAGCGTGTTCATGTCGCCCATGCGCTCGCGGAGGAACTGCAGGTTCTCGGTCATCGACACCGATTGCATGCTCACCTGGAAGGGCACCGAGCTGTGCGCGATGGGACGGCCCAGCGGCCGGGTGATGCTCTGCACGCGGGCGACGCCGGGTACGCGGATCAGCTCACGGGCGATCTTGTCCAGCACGATCATGTCGGCTGGGTTGCGCAGGTCCCGTCCCGCATCGACGAGCAGCAGATCTGGATTCATCCGGGCAGCCGTGAAATGGCGTTCCGCGGCGGCATATCCGACGTTGGACGGCAGATCCTTGGGGATGTAGAGCCGCTCGTTGTAGGACGTCTTGTAGCCGGGCAGCGCCAGCAGCCCGACGAGCGCCACGGCGATGGCGGCGGCGAGGATCGGCACCGGCCAGCGCACCACCGAGGTGCCGAGCCTGCGCCAACCCCGCGAGCGGATCTCGCGCTTGGCGTCGAGCAAGCCGAACCGGCTACCGACCACCAGCATCGCCGGCGCGAGCGTGAGAGAAGCCAACACCACCACGGACATGCCGATGGCGCTGGGGACACCCATGGAGCTGAAGTAGTTCAAGCGGGTGAAGTGCAAGCAGAGCATGGCGCCGGCAACGGTGAGACCGGAACCGAGGATGACATGGCCGACACCGTGAAATGCGGTGTAATAGGCATCTTCTCGCTCTTGGCCCTTTTGTCTGGCCTCCTGATAACGGCCGACGAGGAAGATGGCGTAGTCGGTTCCCGCCGCGATGGCCAACGAGGTCAGCAAGCTCACCGAGAACGTCGACAAACCGAGCATCCCGGCGTGGCCGATCGCGGCCACCACACCACGCGCGGCGGACATCTCCAACAGCACCACGATCAGCATCAGCAGCATGGTGGCGAACGACCGGTAGACGACGATCAGCATCACCGCGATCACCGCGATCGTGACGAAGGTGATCTTGACCATGCTCTTGTCGCCGGCCTCGTTCATGTCCGTGGTGAGCGGACCTTGGCCGGTGACATAGGCTTTCACGCCCGCAGGCGGGTGCGAGTCGTCGATGATCTTGCGTACTGCAGCCACCGATTCGTTGGCCAGCGTCTCGCCCTGGTTGCCGGCGAGGTTGACCTGGACGTAGGCGGCCTTGCCGTCGGTGCTCTGCGAGCCGGCAGCGGTGATCAGGTCGCCCCAGTAGTTCTGTACGTGCTGAACGTGTTCGGTATCGGCCTGAAGCGTGCGGACCAGCTCGTCGTAGTAATGATGGGCTTCGGTGCCCAGCGGCTGGTCGCCCTCCAGCACCACCATCGCGATGGTGTCCGAGTCAAATTGGTCGAAGCGCTCGCCGATCTTCTTCATCGCCACCAACGCCGGTGCGTCCTGTGGCGAAAGCGACACGGCGTGCTCGTGTCCGACGACCTCGAGCTGGGGGACCAGTGCGTTCAGGACGACGACGAGGATGATCCACGCCAGGATGATGGGGATCGCAGCCACGCGGATGACGCGGGCGACTCCCTTGTGGTTGGTGTCCTTGAGTTCGGAGCCGTTGTGCTCGTGGTTGCCCATCAGGCGGCCTTGTCCAGGCAGAAGGCCTGCGCGTCATGCTGGTTCACGGTCTGCTCGTCTCGGACTTCGCCGTTGACGACGATCCGGCAGCTGATCACTTCGCTATCTCCTTGGGCAACGACATTGGCGAACACCGTCGGCAGGGTGGTGACAACCTCGTGTCGCCATGGCAGCGACGTGAAGCTCTCGGTGTGCGGCTGGGCGTCGGCGTCGAGGTAGCTGACATGACCGCTGGTGCCGCTGGGCCCCTCGATCTCATAGACGACGCGCTTGGGGTTGAACTCGACGATGTCGTCCCCGGCCGACTGGCCCGGATCGGTGTTGATGTGGGTCCCGAAGATGCCGTGCATCCGGTTCATCGCGAAGCCGCTGACGGCAAGCGCCGCCACCAACACCAAAGGAATCCAGAAGCGTTTGGCGAGCCGAAACAGCGTAGCCACGGCAAAATCCACCTCTCCGGTTCGGCGCATGCCGACGGAAAACCCCATCCGACCGCGTTTGATCGGCTGAACGTAACAGGCCCTTAGTGGATCGACAACGTTCCATTAAGGAATGTTGATCTTCCTCACAGTTACTTCCCAAACGGAATTTTTAGCTCCCCGCGAGTCAGTGTGCAGCGCACACGGCCACTGGGATCTGGCTCCAGCGAACAAGTTTGGGCATCGAAGTCTGCGGCCCCGGGAACATGTCGACACTGTTCGCGGTTTGCCACCGCAATCGAGAGCCGCCTCGGACCTGTGCTACCCCTACGCGGTGACCAGGCGCACCGGTGCGCCGGCACAGTAGGCGGCGATGTCCTCGACGATGTCGCGGTAGAAGATGGACATGACGGTCTGGGTGACGTAGCCGAGGTGCGGTGTCAGCAGCGTGTTGGGCAGGGATGCCAGTGGGTTGCCAGCCGGCAGTGGCTCGTGCTGGTAGACGTCGAGCGCCGCACCGCGAATCTGGTTGCTGCGCAGGGCTTCGACGAGGGCCGGCTCATCGATGAGGCCGCCTCGCGAGGTGTTCACCAGGATCGCCGTCGGCTTCATCGCGGCCAGCTCGGCGCTGCCCACCAGTCCACGCGTCGAATCGGCCAGCACCATGTGCAGCGACACAACGTCGGCGCCGGTGAACAGGGTGTCGCGATCCACCCGCGCGACACCGGCCTTGGCGGCGCGCTCGTCGGTGAGGTTGGGGCTCCATGCGATGACGTCCATGCCGAAGGCCTTGCCGATCGCGGCGACCCGGCTGCCGATCCGGCCCACCCCGACCAGGCCGAGGGTGGCCCCGTGCAGGTCGGTGCCGATGGTGCTCTGCCACCGCCCGTCACGGATGCGCTGATCCTCGGTGGTCAGGTGGCGCTGCAGCCCCAGGATCAGCGCCCAGGTGTGTTCGACGGTCGGAGTGACGGCACCGCCGGTGCCCGAGACGGTGATGCCGAGGCGCTGTGCCGCGGCGACGTCGATGGCGGCGTTGAAGGGCCCGGTCGTCACGAGCAGTTTCAGCGCGGGCAGCTCGGCGAGCAGTGCTCCGTCGAGCGGGGTGCGTTCCCGCATCGCGACGACGACCTCGTGTCCGGCCAGGGTCTCGACCAGTGCCGGACCGGGTGCGATGTGTTCCCTGAGGGCGGTGATCTGAACGGGACCAGGTATCGGTGACCAGTCGACGGTGTCGGCGATGCCCTGGTAGTCGTCGAGGACGGCGACGCGCAGCGGTTCGGTCATGGATCAGTAGGCGTTCGGATCGTTCTGCACGGCCGACGGCACCGGATGCTGGTAGAGCTGGGAGGCGTTCTCCCAGGTGATCTTCCGGATGACGTCGGCGGGCAGGTGATGGATCTGTTCGTGGATGATGCGTTGGGTGTGTGGCCAGGTCGAATCGCAGTGGGGGTAGTCGGCCTCGAGCAGAATGTTGCCGGTGCCGATCCGTTCGTGCTGGACGAACGAGGACTGATCCTCGACCGCGCAGAACCAGAAGTTCCTGGTGAACACCTCGGCGGGGGAGAGGGTTTCGCCCAGCGCTTTCCAGGTTCCATACATCTGGTGGTAGCTGAGCATGTGGTCGAGCCGGTCGAGTAGCCCTGCGACCCAACCGATTCCGCCCTCCGACAGGCAGATCTTGAGATCGGGGTACCGGCTGGGCAGACCCGAGTACAACCAGTCCACCGCGGCGGTGATGGCGTAGGCGAAGAACAGCACACCCTGCACGTCCGGTGGGGCGTCGTCGGTGGTGGATGGCGCCGAACCGGAGGAGCCGATGTGCAGGTTGACCACGGTGCCCGTCTCGGCGCACGCCGCCATCATCGGTTCCCAGTACCCGGAGTGGATGGTCGGCAGGCCGAGCATGGCTGGGTTCTCGCTGAAGGTCACGGCGTGGAAGCCGCGTTCGGCGTTCTCGTAGATCATCTGCGCGCCGACCTCGGGGTCGAGCAGCCACGGTAGCTGGCACGGGATGATCCGCTCGGGATATGCCCCCGCCCACGCTTCGAGGTGCCAGTCGTTCCAGGCCCGCACGGCCGCCATCGCCAGGTCCCGATCCTTGGTCACCTGCTGCAGCCGTTGGCCGGCGAACCCGGGCAGGAACGACGGGAAGTTGAGGGAGGCGTACACGCCGTTGAGGTCCATGTCCCTGACGCGCTCGTGAATGTCCCAGGCACCGCGGCGCATCTCGTCGAAACGGGCGGGCTCGAAACCGTATTCGTCCACGGGCCGTCCTACAACGGCGTTGAATCCCACGTTGGGCAGCGACTGCCCGTCGTACATCCAGGTCTGCCCCCCGTTCTCGGTATCGACCACCTTCGGGGCACGGTCGGCGAACTTGCGGGGCACGCGGCCGGTGAAGGTGTCGGGCGGCTCGACGATGTGATCGTCGACCGAGATCACGGTGTAGAGGCGTTCGGCCCGTTCGGGTTCCGGAAGAAATGTGACCGTGCGCTCGGCACCCTTCTGGGCGGTGGTGAAGTCGAGATTGCCTGCGAGTTCGTCGATGGACTTCATGGGCTGAATCTCCTTGCTGCCTCAGGTCAGGACTTCTGGGTCGGCCTTGATGGTCATGCGGGCCGCTCCAGCCCAGTACACGTCGGCGGCCCGCTCGATGAGCGAGGCCTGCATGCCGTACATGTCGGAGCGATTCATCGCGGTGGGCTGGCGGCCGGTCAGCATCACCTGGTAGGCCAGCTTGCACACCCGATCGATCGATGCGGCCCGGTACACCGCCTCGGCCACGGTGCCTCCCGTGGTGATGACGCCGTGGTTGGCCAGGATGGTGAGGTTGGCCGCGCCGATCCGCTCGGCGAGTTCACTGGCCCGCGGTGCCGAATCGACCTCACCGTCATAGGTTTCGACCAGACACATGTCGTCGAGGAACAGCGAGCCGGTCTGGTGCACCAGGTCCGGCAGCTTGCCCAAAGCGGCGATGAGGCTCACGTAATAGGGATGGTTGTGGATGACGACGCGGGCGTCGTCGCGTCTGCGGTGCAGTTCGGTGTGGATGTGGATGGCCGGGGTGACATCCCAGCGTCCCCGCACCACGTGCGCATCCTCGTCGACGACGCAGATGTCGGATGCGGTGAGCTCCTGCCACCATAGGCCCCATGGATTGACCAGCATCTCGGTGCGCTCTTCGGGCTGCCAGGTGATGTGGCCTGCCATGTTCTCGGCGAATCCGATGCCGGCAAGGTGCCGGAACGCCACGGCCAGCGTCTGCTCCTCGGTCAGGTCGACCCCGATCGGCGGGGTCACCGACGGAGACCACACTTTCAGCCCGCCCTCGCGCCTCTCATCGACGCTCATAGTCGTCTCCCAACCGCGTCCGGATATCTTCGCGGAGTTGTCCTTTGGCGATCTTTCCGCCCGATGACCGGGGCAGCTCATCGAGCACGATGAGCTGCTCGGGAAGCAGTTCCTTCGACATGCCCTCGGCCAGGAGGTGCTCGACGAGTCCAGGGAGATCGATCGCCTGCCCATTGGCAGGTTCTACGTAGATGCAGACCTTCTCGCCGAAGACCGGGTCGGGCATGGCCACCGCGGCTGCGACTGCCACGGCCGGATGCGTCGTCACCGCATCCTCGACCTCACCCGCACTGATGTTCTTGCCGCCGCGCACGATGAAATCCGAGGTGCGGCCGGTGACCGACAGATAGCCTTCGGCGTCGACCTCACAGACGTCGCCCATCCGCATCCAGCCGTCCGGGGTGTAGAGCTTGTCGTGGTCCACCCCGCCCAGATAACCGAGGCTGGTGGCCGGTCCGCGGCAGGCCGGTTGCCCACGCCCGGTCGAGGTCACGTCGTCGTCGCCGTCGAACAGGCGCACCGCCATCTCGGGTACCAGCCGGCCGGCGGTGCGCAGCCTGCGTTCCCGGGAATCCTGCAGTGTCGTCCCGCTGAGCAGACCGGTTTCGTTGGAGCCGTAGAACTGCAGGATGGTGGCGCCGGTGAGTTCCTCGAAGTCGGCGGCGCGCCGGTACGGCAGTGCCTCGCCGCCGGTGAATACCACGCGCAGCGAGCTCAGGTCGTTCTCTCGGGCTGCCGGGTCGGCCATGATCATCATCAATTGGGTACTGACACAGCACAACACGCTGACCTGGTGGTGTGCGATCGCCTCACACGCGGCCTTCGCGTCGAACTTTTCCAGCAGGATGGTGGTGGCGCCGAGGTAGATCGGGGTGGTGTGGGCGGTCCAGATGCCGAACCCGAACGGTGCCGGGATGACGGGCAGAAAGATGTCATCCGATGTCAGGGCGCCGTTGGCGACCGCCTGCTGGTGGAAGTAGTGCCACCGGTTCTGGGTGTGCACAACGCATTTGGGTAGGCCCGTGGTGCCCGAGGTGGAGTTGATCAGGAATACGTCGTCGGCGCAAACCACCGTGTCCGGATTGACCGATGAGATCAGCGCGCTGGTGTTGGACGGTTTGTCCCTCGACACCGATACCGCACCTCGACCACCGGCCGCGGGTGTCGGCGCCGACGACGTATTCCTGATCAACTCCACCTCGGGCACCACGGGCCTACCCAAATGCGTTGTGCACACCCAGAAC
>NZ_LZSY01000047.1 GCF_001665625.1 Mycolicibacterium peregrinum
CTACCGGCCAGGACCCGATTCCTGACGGCAACCCACGTTCACATGCAGTGAGGCCCCAGCCTCCCCATACGGTCTAGTGAACCGCCGCTGCGATCATGACCAGGGCCACGATGGCAGCAACACCCACTCCCATAATGAGCAGAACGGTCTTCACACGGGCGCGGGCGGTGTCTCCGAAGCCCCGAGTCGACGAGGCATCACCGCTGGTGAAGATCAGTAGCCCCTCCAAAAGTTGCCAACCCCAGCCATTGCCGTCGTTACCGTTGGCCTCCGGCGGCGAGGCGCCCACCGGCGGCCGGTAATACGCAGATGGGTGCGCGAACCCGTGCGGCTGAGGCGGCGGATAGCTCCCATTGCCGTAGGGCGGATACCCGGGGCCATACGGGATAGGCGGCGCTGTCGGATACCGCCCGGGCACAGGCGGACTCTGCTGGTAGTAGGGATCCGGATAACTCATGCGCCCCCCGTCGCTGATATGTGATCGCCCGAAGAACGCTACACGCCTGGCACCGCGGGTTCGGTCAGCAATTCAGCGCCACCCAGCACCATCACCAAACCACTCCCATGAGTGTCCCCCGCATTGGACCGAAAGTACGGATCTTGGCCGTCTGGCAGTCCGATCATCGCCGGCGGTCCGCGTCGCGCTATGCCACCGACGCGCTGACGCGAGGCCTTCGGCGCGGACCCGCTCCCCCATCTGCTCGCTCCGCTCGCGGGAACCGGGCACCGCCCGGGGCCTTGCACTCTGCGTCCCTAGCTCGGCGTGATTCTCCCTTGCCAGACAGGCAAAAAGAGCAGCCGTCACACACGGAAGCGATCGGGAGGAACGGCCATGAACACACCGGATACTCTGGACCTCAACACAACTGGCCACACCCCCAATCACTGCCTCAGCCTCGGCATGGGCGTCGAAAGCGTCGCGATCCTGCTCCGCTGGATCAACGAGCCCGACACCCGCGACTTGGATCTCCGCGATTTCGTAGCGATTTCCGCCATGACAGGCGACGAATTCGACAGTACTTCAAGGGATATGGAGGAAGTCGTGCTCCCCGCGATGCGCAGAGCCGGTGTGCGCTTCGTGCAGGTTGGCCGCAACCGCCTCAACACCACCAAAGCAGGCGACGGCATCACCGTGTTCAGTGAGACCGACAATCCCACCCGGCTACACATCCAAGGAGACTTCGCCCTCTCCAGCGAACTGCTGTCCGGTGGCACGATCCCGCAACTGGGTGGAGCTCGGCGGTGCAGCGCCCGGGCCAAAGGAATCGTGTTGGACGCCACCATCGCTCGCATCACCGCCGGGCAGCCCTTCGAGCACTACATCGGGTTCCACACTGGTGAGATGACTCGCGTCCGGCGAGACCAGGAGTACAACACCGCCCTCCGCACAGGTCGATACCCGCTGTTGGACTGGGGCTGGTCGCGTGAAGACGCCGCGGCCTACCTTCTCGAGGCAACCGGTCGGTCCTTTACAAAGAGCTGCTGCACCTACTGTCCGTTGGCATTAGCCACGGCCACCGGCCGACAGAACACGCTCGAGCGCTACCGCCAGGAACCCGATTCCGGCGCCAAAGCACTGTTCGTCGAGCACGTCTCGCTGTGCTTCAACCACCGCCAGGGCCTGACGGGCGAAAAGCGACTGATCGACGCCGTCACCGACGCCGGCCTCAGTGAAGTCCTTGACCGCTTCCACCAGAGGATCGCGGCAACCGGCCACGCCATCTATGAGCTGCGCCGCCTTACACGTCCCTGCACCGGCACGTCCCCGATGATCGCCCGATCCGTTCGTCGCCTGCACACCGGTGCCCGAGCCGACCTGCAGCGGCAACTGCTCACCCTGCCGGGCACCCCCGTGACCGGGCCCGCCGCCATCACCCGCGTGGTCGTGCGCGAACGCGACGAGAGCACCAACTGGGCAGAACAGTTCTACGTCATCGCGCCGAACGTGACCGCCGACAAGCAACGGCCACAGTTCGATGCCTGGTGGTCGCAGCTCACCGCACCCATGGAACTATTCGCGGTGTAGTTCGAGAGGCCGACACCTCGCCAGGCCTCGTCAGAGGTTCTCAGTCCTGAGCATCTTCGCGCCCGCGTGGTACTTGTTGTTCCACACCCACGCATCGACCGGATCGTCGATCACCGTGCGGCCTGGACCGAATGTGTCGTGCACCTCCAACGTCAGTTGGATGCTGGCCACCAAACTCGGCAATGCCTCACCCAGCCACGACGCCTTCAGATCGGCGTAGCTCTGGATCAACTGACGCGCCTCCGGCAGATCGCGCACCTCAGGGGGCAACTTCGCAATCCGAAGACCCTGCTCAGCGAGTTGCTTCTGCCCGATCACCAACTGGCGAGCGAGCGCCATCAGCACGGGGATCGGGTCCATTTCGAACGGCTCGGCCGGACCCGTGAGGTTCGCGTCCTCGGTCATGTACTGACCGTAGCGCACCCCCACTCGCCGCCCCGGATGTCGATAGAATCACCTGTCATCAGGGGGAACCCGCCGTGTGACGGCCCCAGACCAGGCCAGCGATCCGTGGAGAAACAACAGATACGACGACCTCTGGGTACGGAGTAAGCCGGCAGAAACCCGACCGGCCGCCAGTCGACCTGAGTGACATCGTCATGATGGTGCGAACGCAGGACGGACGAGTGCCAGCGTAGCGGTCATTCACGGCCGCTGAAGTAGAGAACGGTGACGCGAAACGCTACGCAGACGCCGAGGGCGGCACGCTCGTTCCGCTCCCCTTGCCCAGCAGCTAGCTCCGGGCCAGCGCCGCGGCGACGAGACAGGGTGGCGCCCTGGCAGACCTGTCAGCCCCCTTACGATCACTGCACACCGCCTGGCACGCAGACGGAAGGGGCCCAGTGTATGAACCAGTGGCGCGCCGACATGAGAGACCCACCGCACCGGCGCGCCCCGATCTGCTTCACTAAACCAACTCATCACACCGAGGAGACGCCGTGACATACCCGCCGGGACCCCAGGGACCATGGCCTTCCCAACAACCCCCGCAGCCCCCCTACGGATACGGCGCGCCCCAGCAGCCCTATCCGGGAGCGGCCGGGTACGGCATCGCTCAGCAGTCTTACCCCGGCCCCGCCGCTTTCGGACCAGCCCAAGGCCCCTTCGGTGCGCCACCACCCTATGGCTACCCGATGCCCCCCCAACCCAGCGGCAACGGCAAACGGACCTGGCTCATCCTCGGGGGGGTCGCCGGCGTCGCGTTGCTGCTCGGCGCAGTGCTGATTTTCGGGACCGGTGGGCTCGGCTTCTCCAGTGACGAACGGGCGATCGCGCAGCTATTCAAGGACATGAGCAAGACCGACGGTTCGATCTCGGCCATCAAGCCCTACTTCTGCGCGGCCGACCAGAAGATGTTGAAGCCGGTGGACACAAGCCAACTCGAAAACCTCGGAATAGACATCCCCGAGCCATCCTTGGCGCCGACATCCGGCGAATCTGTAGAGATCACCGACCTGCAGATCAACGGCGACACGGCCACTGCGAAGGTCAAGACCGACAGCAGAACCGACACCCTCCACTTCCGCAAAGAGGGCGGCAAATGGAAGGTGTGCATGAGCGACGACCCCAGCATGCCGAGACTGTCCTGACCTGAACGCCCACGGAACGTGCTTCGCTCCGGGCTACGACGCTGACGTCGATCCGGTGACCGGCCGAGTGGCCGAGGCCCCGCGCCTGGACGGGCCGCTGCGCTCAATGAACAACGAGCCGATCAAGCTGGTAAACGCCGACCGAAGCTGACCTGGGTCGCAAGACCCAAGGCCAGCAGCGTAGCCTTAATTCGGTTGCCATCCAGACCGGCCGATGGCGTCTAGTGAGCTATTAACTGTGTTTGGGTTCAAGGCGTGTATGCAACAGCGGGTGGGTTGGACGGGTTGCCCAGTAACGCGTCGAGCGCTTCTGCGGGTGTTCTCCAGCCCAACGTGTTGCGCGGACGGTTGTTGAGCTTGGCCGCAACGTAGTCGAGATAGTCAGCTGGAAACACCGAGAGATCAGAGCCTTGGCAAAGTATTGGCGCAGCAGGCCGTTGGTGTTTTCGTTGGTGCCGCGCTGCCACGGAGAGTGTGGATCGCAGAAGTAAATGTCCAGTTCGGCGGCCTTAGCGATGGCCGCGTGGTTGGCCATCTCCTTGCCTTGATCCCAGGTCAGGGTGCGGCGCAGAATCTTGGGCAGCTGAGCCATCTTGGCCACGATTGCGTCCTAAACGGCTTCGGCGGTGTGATGGCCCCGGACTCGCCGGGGCGATTCACTCACCGGTGAAGGCACGCGGCGGAATGTTCGAGAACCTGTGCGACGACCTGCCGTGGTCGCAGCGCCTGGGTGAGGTCTGGCGCATGCGGACCGCTGAAGAGCGGGACATGAGTCTGGCGCTGCGGTCGGGGCACGGAAACCGACTCCGAAAGGCCGTCGGTTGGTACCGCAACCAGGGCCGACTGCACACCGGCGACCCGATCGCTATGGCTGAAGACGCCACCAACGCTTACGTCGAGGCGCGTCGCACAGGGAAAGACGCGGCCATCATCTGTGACCGGTGGGAAATCGCCAACGCCATCAACCGGCGCCCGCATGGCACCTACACCGACGAAACCACCGCCGGAGTGCGCGTCACGCGCGACCAGGATGTGCGCGTCGGCGACATCGTCAGCCGCAACAACGATGCCTCGATCGTTGTCGGCGCCGGGCCCGAACAGGGACGCGTGACCGTATAGACCAAGTCCGCAGCGGCAACCGGTGGCGAGTGGCGGCGGTCGATGCCGCCAACGGTCGCATCGCTGCCGAACAGCGCACCGATTCAGCCCGAGTGGTACCTGCGTGAGCACATCACCTTGGGCTACGCGACCACGCTTCACGCCGCCCAGGGCATCACCGTGGGCAGTTCAACCCGCGAAGGTGCCTGCTTCACCGTGCTCAGCGATGACGCTTCACGCGCCATGGCCTACGTCGGGACGACCCGAAGGAAAGACGAGAACCACGCCTTCATCTACCAGCCCATCACCGGTGAATCCGACCACGAACACCTCCAGGTGGCCTTCGGTGCGCAGATCCACAAGCTGCGCCGCGGCAACAAACATGCCGCGGCGCACTATTTCCGGATGATCCTGGCCAACGACGATCGGCCGCGCAGCATGCACGCCGAAGCTCAACGCACCGACCGCGACCTGCTGCCTGAGGTGGTGTCCACCCTGCTGGCGCGCAACGATGACCGGCGCGCCGCGCGCGCCACCAAGTGGCGCGCCTACACCGCGGCCGAGCGTGCCCGCGCCGCGTCCTACGAGCGACTTTCCACACCCACCCGCGACACGACAGAGCGGAGCGCCGAACGGGCCCGCGACGCCGGGGACTCGCTGGAGCTCTGCGCTCTCACTTCACCTGCGTGGATTTCTCGTGCCATGAAGGGCGAAACGCGACGTCGCGCACCAGATGAGGTTGGGCGCGCTGCGCAGCAAAGCAATCAAACCCCAACTGGTGTCACCAGGTCCCCTATCTCCTGCTTAGAGTAAGTCCGACATCGACCAATGGCCGATGGACACTTCACTCCTCTTGACGCAGCTGGAGCCCACACATGTCCCGTCGCAAGCACAAGTCCGCCCCTGCGGTGAACACCCACGGACTCGATCGGTCCTCCCCGCCGCAGCGGACCGGCAGCCGATGGGGTGCCTTCGGCGCCGGCCTTCTTGCCGCCGGGGTCGTCGGTACCGCCGGAGTGCTGCTATTCACCTACTCGGCCAAGGTCATCCCCGGAGAGCCGATGTCCATGCTCTATGACCCCAACAGCGTCGGGGGCCTGCCCGTGACCGACGGACCCAGTGGGTTGCGCGAGAACGCGCCCGCGCCGGTGGGCACGGTGCAAGACACCGATGGTGGGGCGATCGACAAGGCAGCACTGTCCGCGGTCAACGATGTTGAGCAGTTCTGGGAGCAGACGTATCCCGGGTCGCTACACGGGGCGTTTCGGCCCATCCGCAACTTCGCGTCCTATGACTCGGCCGACCCAGCGAGCCCCGTGCTGTGCGGATCGAGCCCGTATCGCAACCCGAATGCTTTTTACTGCCACCGCGACCGGCTCATCGCCTGGGACCGTGGACAGTTGATCCCAGCCGGCCAGAAGTACTTCGGCCAGATGAGCGTTCCTGCACTTATTGCTCACGAGTACGGTCACGCAATCCAGCGGATGGCCAACCTCGTCAACCGGCGGACCCCGGTCCTTGTATTCGAGCAGCAGGCCGACTGCCTGGCTGGGACCTACATCCGGTGGGTCGCAGCCGGTGAATCGCCGCGGATGACCATCAGTACTGGGGACGGACTCAACCGGGTGCTGGCGGCCGCGATCGCCATCCGTGACCCGCTCATCACCCCGGACACCGCAGAACTGCTCGAAGAAGGTCACGGCACCGCGCTCGACCGGATCACGGCATTCCAAATGGGCTTCAACACCGGCGTCACCGCCTGCACCGCCATCAACATGGACGAGATCGACCAGCGTCGCGGGGATCTGCCCATCGCGCTGACCGAAAATCCCGACGGCGGAGCGCAAACCGCCAACGCCCCGATCAACGAACAATCGCTGGGCACCATGTTCGAGTTGCTCAACCAGATCTACGCTCCGGCCAACCCGCCGAAGGTGCTGTACAAAGACGAACCCTGCGCCGACGCTCCCGCCTCCAAGGCGCCGGCCACCTACTGCCCCTCCACCAACACCGTCAGCCTGGATCTGCCCGCCCTCACCGAACTCGGCACACCCGCCGACGAAAAGGAACGAGTGCTGATCCAAGGTGACAACACCGCGCTGTCGGTGGTGGCCTCCCGGTACATGCTGGCCTTGCAACATGCCAAAGGCCTCGATCTGACCGGACACACTGCGGCCATGCGCACCGCATGTCTGACAGGAGTCGCCAATCGCGACATGTCCGACCCGGTTCAGCTGCCCTCCGGACAGACACTCCAGCTCACCGCCGGCGACCTCGACGAAGCCGTGGCCGGCCTGCTGACCAACGGATGGGCCGCCAGCGGCAACGACGGCGAAAGCGTTCCGGCCGGCTTTACCCGAATCATGGCCTTCCGATCAGGATTGGCCAGTAACGCCGACCAGTGCTACCAACGGTTCCCCTGAGACGACGGGAAGGCGGCGCCGGCTGAGCC
>NZ_LZSY01000048.1 GCF_001665625.1 Mycolicibacterium peregrinum
CGTACATAAATCCGTGAGCCCTTCTCGTCGACAAGAAGAACCCCCATCCCGTTGCCCGCCTTGACTTTTAGAGTCGAGTTGGGAGTCTGCCGCCGCAACCGCGACATCAGAAACGTTTCCAAAACCGAGCACGACACCGTGATCGGTCGGACATGGCTGCCCTGATCGATAAAGCGATCCGGGACTTCCGGATGTCGCGCGGCCAGATCGCCGTGCGCCTCGCCCAAAACCTGGGCGTGCTGGCGAACGAGTTCCTCCACGAGCCGCTGCGGATCGTCGTGTAGTTCCATGGGGTAAACATTTACCCCGGCATCCCACAATCCACGTCGCGCCACGCCGCTGACTTTCGCCGAAAATCTGGCCGCCCATGACCTAACAGGTTACATGTGAGTGCAGGTAAAAACGCAGTTCAACACACCTCTATGACGCTATTTGAGAATTTAACCCCTGATAAGAGCAGAGGCGAGATAGTGATAGAAGGCTGGATAGCGGGGAGAGAACCGGGACTCGTAGCGCCGGGCGACTTGAATATCGAAGCCGTTGCCCACCAGCACCATGATGTTGTGCTGGTGCCTCAGGTCCGAGTACTCGGCAGACGTGAACTCGCGATATCCCACGCCTGGCCCCGCCCATCTCTCCCGTTCGAGCCGTCCGCGTTCGTTGCGCGCCGGCTTCCCCACGGGTGATTTTAGGCCCCGCGCGGCGGTGAGCAGGGATACGGCGGCTCGGAACCGGTCAGGCGGTGGTCGGAATGACCGAGTCGAGATCGACGGCGCCCGGGACAGCGGTGGCCAGAACGGTTCTCAAAGCTGGGCCGATATCGCGTTCGGTGATCGTGGTCATGGTCGTGTTGTCGACCTCGCCGGTGTCGAGTTCTTCGGCGATACGCAGCATCTGCTCGTCGAAGCTCTCCTCGATCACGTTGCGGATGAAGCGGCCGTTGCCGGCGACGTCGAGAACACGCCGCGGTTTACCGGGTTGGCCGTTGGAATCGGTCGTCTCCACCTGGTGCTCGGCCAGCTTGGCGCAGACCTGCTCCAGAAGCTCGCTGGCCGCCGGGTCGATGGTCGACTCTTTCTGGGCCGCTATGGAAGCCGCGATCTCACCCAGCTCAGTCGGGTTGTACGACCCGAACCGAAGTCTCCGTGTTACTCGGCTGCCCAGGCCTTCGTTGGACGCCAGGAATCGGTCGATCTCGTCGTCGTAGCCGGCGATGATCACCATGAGCCGATGCCGATCGTTCTCCATGCGGGCAAGGAGTGTGTCGACGGCCTCCTTGCCGAAGGCGTCCCCGCCCGACAGGCCTTCCTGGATCAGGGCGTAGGCCTCGTCGATGAACAACACCCCGCCGAGGGCCTCGTCGATCTTCTTGTCGGTTTTCTCGGCGGTCTGCCCGAGGTAGCCGGCGACGAAGTCGGCGCGTTTGGCTTCAACGACTTTCGGTGTGGGCAGGATCCCCAGGCCGCAGTAGATGTTGGCCACCACGCGGGCGATGGTGGTCTTGCCGGTCCCTGGTGGCCCGGTGAATGCCATGTGGTGGCTGCGGATGATCAGTGGAAGTCCACGCTCTTCTCGAACCTTGTTGACTTTCACAGTTGCCCGCAGCTTGTGCACCTGCCGTTTGACCTCGACAAGGCCGATCTGCCTGTCCAGTTCGGCCTCGGCCTCGGCGAGCAGCTCGGCTTGCTGGTCGGCCTGCTCGGTCTCTGGGGTGGGTTCGGTGTTCGGATCCCACGGGTCGGTACGGGCTTCGATCGTTTCAGGGTTGGTGATCGTGAGCCGGCGGTCCTTGTCGTCTTGCGCCTGGCGTGCGGGGGCGAACTTGGGGTCGCGTGCGTACACGCGCCGCAAGAGTTGAGCAGCGTCGTCGTGTTTGCCCAGATGGCGCAGGCACATGGCTTGGGTGTAGAGCGCGATCGTGGCCGCGTGCGGTACCAGTTCGTTGTCGATCGCGGTTTGAGCTCGGCGGTAGGCGTCCTCGAACACGCCCAGTGAGGCTAGCGCCGTGCTGGCCATCGCGGCGGCCGCGGCGCCGTAGACCGGTTTGCGCCAGACCTTGTCGACGGTGAAGAACCGCAGGACGTCGGGCCAGCGTTTGGCCTGGAAGTGCAGCACTCCTTGTGCGTAGGTGTGCAGGTCGGCGTCGAATGGGTCGGTCGGTGACAACTCGTCGAGCACCTCATTGGCATCGGCGTAGCGGCCTTCGCGGGCCAGCGCCGTCGCATAGGCGGTCAGCAAGGAATCGCGGGAGGTGATCTCCTGGCTCACGAACAGTCCATCGAAAACCATTGGGCAGAAAGAGGACTGCAAGATACCGAGACGCTGAAATTCCCAGCCGAACGTTGCCCGTGCCTCGCAGGCCCCCGCCAATGTCTTGGCCGAGTCGTCGCCGGCGTGGATGCGCGCCAGCCAGGCGTCACACATCGACGGGTCGGTGTCGGTGGCGATCCGGAAAGACTTGGCCGCCACCTCGGGGTTGTTACTGGGCATCATGTTGTTCACACTCACGCCCGAGGCCAACAGCCCTCGGGTGAGCGCCTGACGGGCCGCCTCTGCGCTCTGCATGTTCGCCACGGTCATCAGGCCACCCGCCCCCGCTTCTGTGTCCGGATCAGATTGCGCTCGGTGCTCAGGTCGGAGTTCAACCGGTGAGTGAACTCAGCGGTGCGCAGGACGCACGTATTTTCCGAGTCCTGTTCCAGGTGAACATCAGCGACGCTGGCGGTGCGCGCCGGCACCAACCGTACCGTGATGGCAGCGCGCGGGCCGGCGGCAGCGCGGGCCGCGCTGGATCCTGCCGAGGAGCGCGGATCGTCGTAGATCACCATCACCCCGTCGCCGTTGTTGGGCAGTTTCGGTGGCAGGCCGGGAACGATGTGCAAACCTGCCCCTGTGGCATCGCGCCACATGTCCGGCCGCGACGAACGCACCAATACCTGGTAGCCGATCGCCGCGTGGCTCATCGCCAGTTGCAGCATCTGGGCGACTTCACTGGCCACAGTGACGCTGGCCGTTGACGCGGGTACCGCGTTGGCGAGGCTGACCAGCAGCAGGTGCCCGCTCATGGTGGAACCGATGATGACGCCCGTCGAGCCGATAGGTGCCCGCAGATCCTCGCCGGCGCGCAGGAGCCGATGGGGAACTCTCAGACGCGGGGTGGGCGCGTCGGCCACGCTTGCGCGCACACCCAGGTCATGCCGCCCCGACAGAGGGTTGAGGCCAAGGATGGGTGGTTCACGCAGCGGACCTCCGGTGGCGTAGCGCACCAACAGCCCGACCTCGGTGGACTGTTCCGGCCCGGGCCGCAGCTGCAGGGCGGTGGCGGTGTAGTCGCAGTCGGGAACCCAGACCCGGTCGAGCGTCTCGCTCGAAATATCCTGCGGGGACACCCAATACGCAGTGACGGAGCCGCCATCATGATGCAGGCCCGCCCAGCCCGGGCGCGACGGTTCGCCAATACCGGCGCCCAATACGGTGTCAATGTCGGCGAGCTCGGCGGCATCGACCACCCGGGCCGGGCAGTGCTGAGCGGTCAGCTCGGCCGCCAACCGCTGCGCACATGCAGTCAACGTGGCGGCCACAGATTCTCGGCACGCGACCGCATCAACGTTGTCATGGCTGTTCATCCGCAGCACGCAGACGGTGCGGCGACTGCCCATCGCACCGTGATCGCCTACCTTCCTCGAGTAGGTTGCCGCATAGGGGTGGTGCTGGTTGGGTGCCCGGCGCCGACCGACGCTGAGCACGTCAATTCCCGACAGCGTCACATCGAACTGCCGCAGGGCCTCGGCGACAACCGCGATCGGCAGACTGGCCGGTGATTGCACGCGGTTGTGGTCAAGCACCGACGGAGTGTGTGAGCGCCCGTCCACCGCAACCACCGCGATCAGCTCTTCGCCATGGGCACGCACCGCAGCCGACGTCGGCGGCCACTGCGTCGTGTGATCGGCGGCCTCAGTCACCGCCAGCAATCCTGTCGCCGGCCGGCGCCGCACGAGACGACCGACCAGGGTCAACACATGTTCGTGACGCCACGTCAGCAGGACAGCGGCGACCACCACCACGGCGACCCCGATCGACACCCACACCGTGGCCGGACCGGCCAGTGTCGAGGAGACCACTGCCAGAACCACTACAGCGGCGAGGAACGCCACGGCCAGCCGCGCCCAGCTCGCCCGCACACCGAGTGCGAACATCGGCTTCATCGGACCCTCCTCGATCGCATCGCGGTCAACCCCACAGTGATCACGCACAGTGCGAGCACGCCACCGATCCCGCCGAGAGCGACCCACACCGGTGTCATGTTCCGCGGTGGCGGAGCAGGCGGGATGAACAGTGGCGACGAAAGACGTTCCGGCCCAACGCGAGCGCCGGGATCCTTCAAGTCCCACGTCAGTGCGGCGACCGGATCGACGATGCCGTGACCGACCTGGTTGTCGACGCCGCGGGCCGGCGGCCGAGCCGTGCTGATGAGCCGATTGATCACCTGGTGAGCTGTGAGCTCCGGGTACTTGGCTCGCACCAGCGCCGCGACACCGGAGACGATCGCCGCGGAGAACGACGTGCCGGCCGGCGCCACCATGGCGTTGTCGCGGCCTTCGGTGGCGTTGATCAGCCCGTCGTCGCGGGGCGAGAGGCTGACAACGTCGGTGCCGGGAGCGGCGAGACCCACCCACGGGCCCGCGACGCTGAGATCGGTCAACGGATTGCCTCCGGAGTCCACCGCCCCGACCGTCAGGACGTACTGGTCGAACCACGCCGGCGTCACCACGGTCTTGACCTGGCCCCAGTTGCGCGGATCATCCGGTGTCATCGGGTTGTACTGCGGGTTCTGCTCGCAGTCAGTGTTGCCACCCGACCCGGTATTGCCGGCAGCGGCCACAATCACCGCGTTCTTCTCCACCGCGGCGTAGCGCAGGGCGGCACCCAGCGCACCCTGGTCGATCACATTCAACGCGTTCATGCACGACACCGCACTGATGTTGATCACCTGGGCGCCCATGTCCGCGGCGTGACGGACCGCGCGAGCCATCGTCTGGATGTCGCCGGCCTTCTTCCGCGTGGCCGGATCCTGATCGCCGCTGAATGCATCCTTGGGGCTGAACGCTTTTGAGGACTGCCGGATCGAGATGAGCTCCACATCCGGTGCCACACCGGAGAATCCGTCGGCCGGCGGCGGCGGTGGTGGCGGTGGCGGGGCTGGCTCGGCCGGCACCTCGGCGCCGTCGACCGGTTCTTGCGGGATGTTGAATCGGTTGCTCACCGCTTGCACCCGCACATCCGTGCCGGTCGGCTGCCACGCCGACGGCGCTACACCCGGTTCCCCTGGCGGAGGCGGCGGACCAGCGGGCGCCGGCGGCGGCGGAGGTGGTGGTGATGGGACTTGCACGATCACCGTTTGCGGCGGCGGTGGTGGCGGCGGCGCTTCGCTCGTCGGAACGGTGTCCGGCCGGCGGGGCTGGCGCGGCGGCGGCAATGGGGTCTTGCCGTCCATCGGTGCCGCGGCGATCAGCGATGCCACCCACGTGCCGTGCGCATCGCAGTCCGCCAGACCGTCACCGCCCTCCATCACATAATCGCCCCCGCCGATGAGGTTGGGCAGGCGAGGATGTGGGCTGACCCCGGTGTCGATCACGGCGACCTTGACGCCGGCGCCGCGCCCCCACCGCCACGCCTCGGGCAGATTGAGCATGTCCATGTAACGCGGCTGCACCCTGTAGTCGGTGTCAGGAAGCGTGGCCACGCGGGTGCAGTAGGCGCCTTGACGCATCGGTTCTGGCGGCCCGGGCGGACCGTCAGGCGGCAACGCGCCCGGGTCGACGCTGGGCGGTTCGATCGCCCAGGCGGTCGGCGCACCCCACAGCGTGGAGGTGGCCACCAAACTCACCGCGGCGACGGCCGAAACCATCGGCGCCAGAAGGCGACTGCGCCGGTTCATGAGCGGTACCTGATCGCAGAGAACACTTCCATCGCCCAGAACGTCAGCGGCCACACCGCCGCCAGAAGGAGGTACTCAATCCATTCCACGAACTGCTCGAACACCGGCGTGTAGGTGCTGCGCGGGACAATAACGGCGGCGATCAGGCCGACGGTCGGAAGCGCCACGATCAGCCCGCATCCGACGAGCAGCGCGGGAAGCGACCACAGCTGCAAGACGTAGCGCAGCGCCACCACCACGATGATCGTCACGGCGGTCACTGCGAGGATCGACGACTGCCACCGATCGGTGTAGGACCGGCCGTGCAGCAGCACCGCAGCGGCCACCACACCGGCCAGCGCCACCATCAGCCACCGCCGGGGAGCATGCGGATCGCACAGCCCCAGGCAAGCGATCACCAGAAGAATACTGAAGGCCATCAACATGCCCGTGATGTAGACCCGGGCCCGTTCGGTGTTCAGCGCCACCTGCTGTACCGACTCCGGGCCTTCCAGCACCGGGCGGCCACCCACGACCACCACGACCTCACTAGGCAGATACGGCCGAGTCTCAAACACCCACGGCCGCCCTGGAGGCGGCATGACCGGCAACCGGATCTTGCCAGCAATACGGGCCAGGCCCGGGGTGACTTTCATCCCGACCATCGCCACCAGGAGCACACTGGCCAGCAGCACCGGAGCCGATGTCACCAACAGCATCCGCACCCCTCCGGTCACCAACGCCACCAGCCCAAGAACGATCACCGCCGTGCACAATGAGATGTGACGGCCCGTGTACCGCAACGTCAGTCCGGCGGCGGCCAGCGCCACCGTGGCACCCAGCGCACCATGCGGAGCCCCGAGCGGGCCCGGGACGACCAGAGCCGCAGCGACAGCTGTAGCAGCGCAGCCCGTGAGCCGTAACGTGTCGGCCACCGCGACCTCGGTCTGCCATTCCGACCACGCGTGCCGATCGGACGAGTCGTCTTCGACAAGCGCACGCCGTGTCACCCCGGCCCGCATCGCCAGCACGGTAGCGGCCACCAGGAGCGCCAGCGCAACCACGGCCGCTGCCGCTGCCGGCACGAGCCCGTCGTGGCCGTAGCGCCAACGCGCCAGCACCGCCAGCACCACGAACACGCTCGTCGACAGCAACCCAACACCAATGCGGGCGGCCAGGCCCGGGGTGATCTTCTGCCGGTTGCGGCTCAACTCGGTCGCCGCGGCCGTGGTCACATTCTCGATAACCGGGGTGCGCGATTCGGTGTCGTCGACGAACTGCAGCCACAGTTTGGTGCCGTCGACCACGCCTTGCTCGGCCAGTGAACGCGACGGGCGCAGCATGGTGCCGTCAACCCAGCACAGCGCCCACCGGCCCCGCACGACCTTTCCTTTGCCGTCGGTCGCGCCGGCCGGTTGCAGCTTGGGTCGTCCGATCTGGTCGAGTCGCTGGTTGGACAGATCGACCAGGGCCGACATGTGTCGCGACACCGGGGCCACCGCATCGAGCACGACCGCGAACTGAACGTCGGCCACCATCAATGCCACCTGCACTCGGTTGGCCGAAGGCGACGGGGCTGCCGATACCCCGCTCACGTGTGGCTGCACCGCCGTCATCGGGGGCTCACCCCACCGGGTGTGGGAAAGCCTTCCGCCACCCATGCGGCAATTTCGGTGTAGGCCAACCGAGTTGGCTTACGCAGAGCGTCGAAGTCCAGGACCGCGCCGTCACGAAGATGCTCATCGAACGGAACGAACTTCACCGCCCCGACCCGCTGTTCCAGCGAGTGAGTGACGGCGGTCACGAATTTCTTTTCAGCGCAGTCGTATACGTCGTTGAGCACCACCACCGACCGGCGAAGCAGATCATGCTTACCCCTGGCGGCCAGCCAGTCGATGGTCTGTTCGGCGGCCGCGGCCCCGTCGAAGTTCGCCGTTCCCACGATCACCAATGCGTTGGCCGCACGCAACACCGCTGGCATCACCTGGTGCTCGACATTGGCGCCGCAGTCGATCAACCCCAGCTGATAGAACCGGCGCGTACGAGAAAGCGTCGCGGTGAACATATCCGCCGTCAAGCCCAGTGGATTGGCCACATTCTGGTTTCCCGCAAGAACTTCCAGCCCTTGCGGGTTCTGGCCCGTGCGTGCGCGCGACTGCGGATAGGTGTCGGTGTAGTTGCGCTTCTGAATCTCCTCGCCATCGGCGAAGTACTCGCGGATGGTCGACGTAGCGCGGGGATCGACGACGCGGCCGAGCGCCCCATAGGTCGGATTGGCATCGATGGCGATGACCGGCTCATTGCGGTACATCGCGAACACCGTGCCGATCCCCGCCGTCGTGCGTGTCTTGCCGACACCACCCTTGATCGACAGCACCGCAACTTCGTAGTTGCCCGGAATGTTCCCCGCGATCTGGGCTTGCCGCTCCAGCTGCAGTCGCTCCGCCGGTCCCGCACCGAGATTCACCACGTGCCCACTGCCGACATACACCGCGTGCCGCCAGCCCTCCTCGGGTGGTATCCGGCGGGTCTTGACCAGATCGTCGTGACGAAGATGGCGGGTTGCCTCGGTAGCCCAGGCCGGCGCGAGTGACCCGTCACTGGCCGACGCCCAACTCGCAATCTGCAGTGGCGCTAAGGATTCACTGTCGGATCCGGGCCGTGAGACCGCAACACCATGGCCATCGGGGTACGGCTGTCGTGCGTGCCACTGTTGCCCGGTGCTCTGATTCGCCTGTGGCTGCTGGCCGTTGACGGGCTGGTGCTGGCCCGGATGCTGATACTGCCCCGGCGGCTGGTACTGGACAGCCTCAGCATTGGCAGATGGCGCCGGTAGGCGCCGGCTCGCAGGAGCATCGTTCTGCCGCTGGTCGGCTCGTCGCGCCGCGTCTGGTTGAGCCGCGTGCCGCGCGATCACCTCCGCGACCTCGGCCGACATTGGGCCAACGATCGTCGGGTCATCGACGACTGGCCGGCTGGGCTCGCTGACCTCCGGCTCGGGAGGCAAGGCGGGTTCGGTCAACGGATCCTTCTTCCCCTCGGCCGCCTCGTCCGCGCTGTCGCTGCTTCTGGCCTGATCGCTGAAATAGCGCGTTGCGAAATCCTGGTTGTCCATTTCTCAATCCACCCCAATTGCTCACTGTGACGGGCTCTGCACCAATCCTATGGCCCACAAATACCGCTTAGCGACGGTCAACCGTGACTTTCCGTGATCCATTTGCCCGATCGCGCTTTGTCCACCATGACCAGCCGTTATCGGATCGCATGTCATGCGCGGCGATGCGTCTCCCATGACCGAACCCCCACCCCTGCCAGCACCGTCTTCACCCCCTGCTCGATCTGGACTGCGCTGCCCGGGGCGATCGTCATCCATTCCTGCGCAGCCCCGCGGACCGAGGGCAACTGATAGAGCACAACCCTGCCAGCATCACTGTCACGGACATCCAGCGTGGAGGAACTGGTGTGTACCGCTGCTTCGTCGTAGGCCCGCGCATACAGCACCGCCTCGGCCACCGGCGCATCCATGAGCTCGCCGAGCTCGACGAGGTCGGCCGCCCGCACGCCCATGGTGCGCAACGCGGTGTCACGTTGCGGCGAATCCGCCTCAAGCCCGGCTCGTTCGGCCGCGGCCGTCAGGATCTCCTCCAACGACACATTGATCGCGGTCATCCGTGACGGCCCACATGGATGCAGAGTGTCGAGCAGGCCGACGACCAGGCCGACCAGCCAACGAGCATCGCCGCTGCCGCCGCCGTCGACGTCGTCGATCGTCACGTCGTCCCCAGCGCGAACGGCCGACACCCAGTGTCCGTCCTGTCGAGCGAGCACCACCCTCAACTCCCCGTCCGGGATCGATCGCCATGTGCTCGGATCGTCGAGATCGGGAATGGACTGTTGCCGCGCGCCCGGGCCCACCTGAACTGCCACCTCGACGTCGGGAACCGCCAGAACGCGAAGCCGCCGGGCCAGTGATTCGATAACCCGTCCGTCAGGGTCGACCATGCCTTGCTCGCGTAATCCTTCGACCGCAGGATGGCCGTTGAGCCACTCGTCGCTGCGGGCAGCGCCGTAGGGCCACGCCTCCAATTCCGGTGCCAGCCGTGGGATTCCGAGCATCGCTTGCAGCACCCACAGGGCTGGCATGTTGACGGTCACGTCGCCCGCAGACTCGCGTGTCGCGCTCATTATTGCTCTCGTTTCTCGATGTCGTTGATACGGCAAAGCGGCGGCACCCATGTCGCAGGGTGCCGCCGCTTCTCGCCGCGATGAGTCGTTGGGCGTGGGCCTAGATCCACGAACCGCCGACGGCGCTGTCGGTGTGCGCCATGTTGTTGCCGGCTGTGCGCACCTTGTTTCCGTGCTCGCTCAGCGACTGGTAGATGGTTTGGAAGTTGCGGCCCAACTCGGTGACGAACTGTTGGTAGGCGTTGCTGCCCGCGCCGCCCCAGAACTCCGCGGACGCTTCGACGTCACGCAGGATGGCCTGATGCACCGCCTCCAACTGCCCGGCCTGGGCGGCCAGGGTCATGCCGTGATGGTCGACATCTTCGAATCCGTACTTCATCGGTTGTGACATGGTTGATTTCTCCTCAGGATGCCGGGTTGTCGTTAGCTCGACAGAATCTGCGTCGACTCGTGCTCGCGCTGTTCGTACTCGTCGGCGCTGCGATTGAGCTTGTCGCTGACGCCCTGCGTCATGTCGACGATGTTGCGGAACGCCCGCATCATTTCTTCGAGCGTCCCCGTCGACGTCGTATTGGCGTTGCCCGTCCAGCCTGCGCCGGCGATCCCGGTCGCCGAAGCCCAGGCCTTCTTCGACTCGGCGTCGATCGTCTGGGAGTTTCCGTGGAACCGGCCGGCGTAGTCGCGCATCGCCGCGGGATCGCTGAGGAAGTTTGCCACCGTGCTCATGTGTATCTCCTTGTCGGAAATGGCAGTTCAAATTCGTGTTTGCTGTACGCAATTCGAAGTCTAGTGGCGGGATATGCCACTGCAACGGTCAAAAGAAATTGGTTGGAAAAATCTTTGACCCCCTCTTTGTGTCAATCACATAGGATCGAGTTTGCCTGCTCGTCATCGCGGATCCGGCAGAACCCGTACCACCGACCCGTAGCGGGGCTGCCCGCCGTCCCCCTGGCCGTCACGGCCTCCCATTGCACCCACCGGGGCGCCGGCCATGCCGGTACTCCCGGATGCTGGCACCGCGCCGGTCGGTGTGGTCGCCGACGCTGGTACCACCGTGGTGTTCGTGGTCGCACCGTTCTGGGTGCCGGCCGCCCATGTCGCTGGCACCGACAGCCCACTGATGCTGCCGCCGCGCCCAAGGGCCGCTGACACCGGACCAGCGCCCCCGCTGACCAGGCCCCCACCCCCGCCGCTGAGTGCCGAAAGGGCGCCCGTAGGCGCGGCGGTGATGCCCGAGGCGTTGACGGCGCTGGTCAAGCCGGGGTTGTTCATCGCCCCCATGAGCGGGCTCAGCAGCGATTGAAACTGGCCCATGCTCTGCAGCGGTGCGGTCGCAGGTTGGGAAAGACCTTGCAGCGCTTGCGGAATCATGCTCATGAACTGTGGGCCCATGGACAGCATGGACTGGGCATCCATGTTGCCTGGCATCGAGGTGGTTTGCAGGCTCGCGTTGGCGACTTTCTCGCTGGCGTTGCCGGCCGCCTTCCCGCCCGCCTCTGTCACCGCCAAGCCCTGCGTGGCCAGGCCCGCCGGGTTGGTGTTTGGCGGCGGTGGGATGAACGGCGTCGCCGCCAGACCACTAGACACCCCCGCGGCGTCCGCGGAATATCCGTAGAGGACCGTGGCGTCCTGCACCCACATCTCGTCGTATGCCGCGATCGTGGCCGCGATCGCGCCGCTATTCACGCCCATGAAGTTGGTGGCGATGAGGGTCTGCAGGGCATTGCGGTTGGCTTCGATCGCCGCTGGTGGAACCACTCCCGCCCGGGCGGTTTCGAACACCGCGGCTGCCTGAGTGGCGGCCAGACCTGCCGCCTCTGACTGTGCCGCGGTAGCCAAGATCCACGTCACGTATGGTGCGGCCGCGGTCGCCATCGACAGTGACGACGGTCCCTGCCAGGAGGTGGTCAGCAGGGCATCGACGACAGCCTGATAAGCCGCGCCGACACTGCCCAGCTCCGCGGCCAGAGTGTGCCAGGCCGTCGCGGCCGCGACCATGGCGCCCGAACCAGGTCCGGCATACATCCGGCCGGAGTTGATCTCCGGAGGAAGACCACCGTAATCAGTCATCTGCTAGTCAGATCGAAGGTTCGCCGCTGCTACATCGACGCAAGAACGTTGAGGGCCTCGGTGGCTTCATAGCTGCCGGCCCCCACACCCATCGTGGTCACGAACATCTCATTGACCGCCGTCGCCACCCCACCTGCCGCCTGGTACACCCCGCCATGAGTGGCGAACGACAGGGCAAGCAGCGCCGAGGTGGGATCGGCCGCCGGCGGGAGAACACCGGTGGTCGGAGCGGCGACGGCGCCATTGGCTGCCGTCATGGTCGAGCCGAGTCCCTGCAGTTCTCCGGCGGTTGCCAGCATTGCTGCCGGACTGGTGCTGACAAACATGAATTTTCCTCCCGACGTCACGATGTGAGACTCAGCATAACGGCGGTCTACAGGTTGCGCCGTAGCCAAAATCAACCATTCTCAGTACCCACCGGAACCCATCCCACCTGCACGTATGATCCCGATCCACCGGTACCCATCAAGAATCCGCGCCCTTGAGGCATCGGATGACCTTTCCACCTTCCGCGAACAAACCCTTCGTCCGAATCGGAATCCATCACCAGCAAATCTGCGTTTGCTTGCATCATTGTTGCTAGCAGGGGATCGCGTCCCGCCACGCTCATCCAGCCACCGAATTGACGGCTGTAGATGATGTGGAGTCCGACATCTTCGGCGGCGTTCGCCGCCTCCATCAACGGCGTGAACACGTGGTTGTAACCCGCCGGCAGGCGCTCGGCATCGTCGATCACCAGGAAGATCTCCGGGCCCGTCCAAGACTTCTCGAACGTGGCATCCATCGCCAGGTCAGCCTGCGGGAGCCGGTCAGCCAAAACCGTGCTGAGACGTTCCGCCAGCTGTCCAGTGGTGTCGGTGCGGTAGGAGAAGACCTCCACATAGCTGTCATCGAGCACCCGCAGCAGCTCACGACTCGGACTGATCAACCAGACCTGCGCCGTTGGCCGGGTGTCGTCAGCAGCCCGCACCGCTTTCGATGAACCGGGCGCATAAACCCGACCGATCTCGGACATGATCGCCGCACATGTCGTCGTGCGACCACATTGCCGGCTGCCCGTGACCACCAGGAACGGCGAGCGGGCGTTATCCAACCCCACTGGCAGCGAGAACTCGTTGACCGCCCACACCGCACCAGCATGGTTATGAGATGCAGCGGACTTGCGCAGCTGCGCAAGCTCGACGCGATTAGGCAGCTGGCGCACACGCGGGGCAGGCCGGTAACCCTCGGCCAGCTGGGACACCCTCGCCACCACGCTCTGTGCTTCGAACACCCGCTCTCCAGTTCCGCGCAACGCTGGGCGTGCCATCATGGTGTGCAGGCCGACCACATCCCACCCCTCTCGCAGATAGTTCTGCTGGACCATGCCGCGGCCCGGGCGGTTACTGGGAACCTTCTTGGCTTCCGAGGACTTCACCAGCCGCACGTTCGTCTCGTCGGCCTTCAACTCGATACGACCCTCGTTGAACAAGTCACGCATCTGTGGCGACAACTCCTGGGGCTTGCTCACCGCCACCACCACGTGGATGCCGAAGCTGCCACCTTCGCGGATCAACTTGTTGATCTCGTCGACGAGAACCTCTTTGCCGCGGAATGTCGACGCCTGATCGGTCAGGGCTGCGAAGTTGTCGATGACCAAATAGACATCGCCGAACCGGTCCTGGGCCACCGGATCGTCGGAGGCCTGCTCCCCCGCTTGCCGGCGCACAGCGGCTTTGCGGTTGCGGAACTCCTCCATCGAGGTCACACCCCACTCGAGGAATCCGCGACGACGCACGGTAAGCAGCTCCAGAAGTTCTGCCACCGTCCGTCGAATGGCGTCTTCTTCCAGCATGGTCGCGACCCGGCCCACGTGCGGGAAATCGCGCACGCTCGCCGCCAGGGAGGTGCCCGACAAGGCCAGAACGTAGAACTGCACCTGTTCTGGCGTATGCGTCATCGCCGCGGCGCAGATAAGGTCCACCAGCGTGGTGGTCTTACCTGAGCTCTGTCCACCCAGCACCATCAAATTGCCTGTGCCATCTGCCAATAGGGGTTGCTGGTCCTGCTTGAACGGTCTGTCGATGACGCCGATCGGAAACACCAGGTCGGGCTGGGCAGCGTAGCGCTCGTCCCACGGCCGGCCCAGATACATCTCGACGACGTCGTCGATCGTGCTCGGCTTGTCCAACGGCGGACCGAACAACCGATGTGGTTCGAACGGAATCGCGCGAAGCTGGTCGATGATGACTTCACCGACCTTGGGCTTACGAATAGCGCCATCGTCGTCGGAAGAGGACGACGGCGGGCTGTCGGTCTCGACGAGCTGCGCCGTAACCTCGTCCACGGTGGGCTCGTCGACGACGATCGGTGCCACCGTGAACAGCTGCGGCTCAAAGTATTCCAGCGAGCCCGTCGACAGATCGGTATCGCCGTCGTCATCCTTGACCGCGCCGGGTTTGCGGTAGTCGCGCCACATGTACTCGAACTGAATCTTGGTCAGATCGTCCGTCAGCCCGACACGCAGATAGCCCAGTCCCTTCTTGTTCGGCAGGTTCGCCGACGCCGGCACTCCGGACGCAGCTGCACTGGCCGTTGAGTCGGTTCGCAGAGCCAGCCGATACCGAATGTTGGTCGTCAGCTTGTCAGCTCGGGAGTCCACTTCCTGGCTGGCCAGCAGAAGATGGACCCACAGCGAGCGGCCCTGGCGCACGATCTGGTCGAAGATGACCGGCAAGTTCGGGTCCATCTTGAAGCCCTCGGTGAACTCGTCGACCACAACGAACAATCGAGGCATCGGATCCAGCTGAGGACCGTTAGGGTTGCGGGCCGCGTCGGCTCGACGGCGGTTGTAGTCCTCCGCATCTCCGGCATTGATGGCATCGCACATCCTCTTGCGTCGGGCGATCTCGCCGAACAGGGCGTCGACGAACCGACCCAGCTGCGTTTGGTCATCTTCAAGGTCGGTCATCACACATGACACGTGAGGTGCACCGAAAAACGGTTTCACACCCGCCCCGCCCTTGAAGTCAGCCAGAACCAGCTGCAAGATCTCCGGCGAGTGACCCAGAATCAAACTGAGCAGGAACGTTTTCAGGCCCTCGGTCTTGCCGGACCCTGTTGTGCCGACCATGATTCCGTGTGGGCCCGCGGCAGTCTCCTTGATGTCGAGTGTCAGCAGCTCCCCGGTGTCTGCTCGCGTGCCATACGGAGCGATCATCCGGTCCTCGGACAAGATGTCTCTGCGCGAACCCCACAACGCGTTGAAGTCAATGTTCGCGGGGTCATCAATGTCGTAGTAGCTGAGTATGTCGCGAGCCGGCCCGTTGCTCGGATCCTCAGCGACATCGATCATTTCGTACGCCTGAGAGAGCCGCTGCCGCGCCATGCCCATCGCGAAATTCTCTGCCTCTTCCCGGCTCATCTGGTCGGCGCGGGCGAAGAATGTCGGCTCGTTGTCGAGTTCGGGGGCGAAGGTGTTGAGATCACGCGGGACCGCGTCGACGTCGCCGGTCGGACTCACCCGCAGCAGCCGCTGCGGATTGGCGCTCGTGGGCACCACGCCGCCTAAGTCGAAGATCGTGACACCCGCGACACCATCAGGGTTGATCAACGAGCTCCACGTGGACCCATCGGACACGTCGCTGATGATCACCGTGTGCGGAAGCGGCTGGATCTGATCTTTGGCCGCGCCGTGGCGCGGATTGAACCGGTCTCGGCCCTGCAGAACAGCACCGTATTGCGCATCGTAGAAGTCCCGCACCGACGGGTAGACCATCCGCAACCCGCCCGCGGCGTCCTGGACGCGGTTGTCGGCGACATGGGGAAGCCACTTGAGCCAATCCCACTCCTCGACGTCGTCGGTGATGGCGATCAGCTGCAGGTGATCGGGCCCATGAGAGAACACCATCTGGCACACGATGGCCCGCATCAACGCCAGCGCGCGCTCACGATCGCCATCCAGCCGCCAACCCGGCTCGACGAGCAGTGAAATCAACGCCGGTGTTCCATAGGTGACCTGCTGGGCGCGAACGAACTCCTGCAGCGCAACCCCGGTCGCAGGCTCCATCTCGATATCGGTGGGCATGTCGGCCGGCTCGGCGAAGGACACCGCTTGCGCCTGCTTCAACGACGTCATACCCACACCCACCCGAATGACGCCGAACCAGGTATCACGTCCGGCCGGGCTGCGTTCCCACATCCTGCGTCCACCGAGTGCGGCTTCCAACGTCGACGTCGGCGGGTGATACCAGCGGAAGTTCTCATCCAGATCATCGGCGGCCCGATCCGAGTCGCGCCGCAGCTCATCAAGTTTCACCATGAACTGGGCGCGTAGGGCGTCCATTTTGCCTCGCGACATCTGGTTGCCCCCGCCGAACCGGCCACCGAACAGCATCGCGATGATGCCGCCGACCATCATGATCGGAAACAGCGCACCTACCCCGTTGAAGGTTCTTGCACCGCTGGCGAACGAGACCACCACGATGCCACCGACCAAGCCGATGACGCCGATGGCCACCACTACCAGCCACCACGGCTTGCCCTCGGGCACAGGGACTTTCAGCGGAGCGAGCAGATTGATCTGCCTGGGCGTGATTTTGCGCGGGGCCTCAAGAACCGTTTCGCGACCAAAACTCTTTTTCACTTCGGCTGCCTCAATTCCCCTGGCTGCTGATCTGTCGGCAAAATGTCATGGGTTACCGCCGCATCCGCTTTCGACAACACCGGGCCCAGCGTCAGCAGCTTGAGAACCACCCACGGTGCCGGGAGGGTCGCTGTGCCAAACCCCAGCGCGCGCTCTGTCTCCTGATCGCGGGGCACCCCGAAACGAGCACCCCACTCCGAGATGAACCACTGTGTTTCCACGGTCGCCGCGGCGGGATCGTTGCCCGTGGAGGCCACGTAGTTCGCCGCATCCGGCCCGAAGTACACCTTGTCGGCCAATGCGCCGGACGGATCGGGCTTAGCCCTGGACACCACCCTGTCCAGTTTGTCGGCCGTGATCGGCACCGTCGGACCCGACACCAGCGACGTCTGCGCACGGCCCTCCCCGACCGTCTTCTGCCACCACCAACACGTGGCCGGGTTGGCCTCGGTGTCCACCAGCCGCAACCGTTGATCCGGGTATGCCGAGACATCCAAGCTGTCGGTGACAGGAAGGTCAGCGAGCGCAGCGCCGGCCAGGACCGGCATCCCCGTGCCGGTTCCGTTCGCGTTCTGCAAGATCTGCGCCACCACCGGCGAGACGGTCTGCATTCCGTTGGCCAGCACCACCGAGTACGTGAGGTCACCGCCGACTTGCGGAGTCGACACCACCGATCCCACCGGGCCTGGGGCCTTCGGAAAGCCCGCTGGCTCACCGAGTTTGGGAATCATCGGCACCGACAGAGCCGATCCGACCGGGATCGCATCGAACAACGCCTTGCTCATCGGCCGCGCCGAGGAGATGTTGTCGGCGCTCACGCCCAGTGCTAGCAGGACCGGTCGCTGGGCCGGGTCAACCTTGGAGCGGCGGCCGTCCCGGATAAGCCATACACCGTCGTCATAGCGCAGCAGCACCGCCTCCTGCGGGTCGAGCACCCGCCGGCGGTCAGACAGGTCAGGCTGACCGTCAATCACGGTCACCGTCACCGGCTCTGGGGCGCCGGCGCCGAATGCCTTCGTGACCGCGTCGCACACCAGCCACGACGATTTGGGCGGCGAGGTCACAGCCAGCTGGTCCGGGGCGCCGGGGATACCCACCAGTGTTCCCCGTGGCCGCGACTCGATCTCACTGTTGCGGACCCGCACAGGGTTGTCCGCAGATCCCGCGATCAACCGCGCCGACGCCAGATTCAGAACAGGACGCAAGGTGTCGCCGACCCGCACATACAGCGCGTTCGTGTTCTGGTCGGCAATGATCTTGGACTGCCCCGCCGATCCCGCCGGCCGCAGAAACGACCAAAACAAGGCGCCCAGGCAGATCACCACTACGACGGTCGCACCGGCCAGATGAGCCATCGACTGCCTGCGATGCTGATCGGACTCCATGCCGACATACCAGCGGGTCAATGCCGTGACGGCACGCCGCGCATTGAACTGGTGCGCGGTTACCTGCACCCGAGTTGCATAGCCCAGCCCGCGGCCCCGCCACCGCGACCCACCTGAAGTCGCGTTCTGATCCCGTTCTTGCTGCTCAGCCACCCCGTCTACCTCCCCGTCCGCCCAGGCGAACGCATTCGCGTATCCCCAAACTAACGGTGGCCAGCACCCTCAACCACACCAAAATCCATCGAATCCCGCCCGATCACTGCGCCCAGTGATCGAGGCTGATGATGGTTCGGATGTCAGGCGACCCGCTTGACCACGATGGGCCCCGAGGGAATCGGCGAGTACTTCACAACCTCGCGCGAATTCGGCGCTTCAATCTGCATCGTCGGCGACACGGCCAGCGCCACATGCTCAGGAACGCCGGGAGCCGAGAAGTTCTGCAGGATGATGTCCCCGGCTCGTATATCGCTGCGCGACACCGGCATACCCACACCAATCTGCTCATACGTCCGGCGGGGCAGCTCGATCCCTGCACTCGCATAGGCCTTTTGGACCAATGACGAGCAGTCCCAGACATCAGGGCCATTCGCGCCCAGACGATACGGCTTACCCAGCTGAGCTTTGGCGAACGCGATAGCTCGCTCGATGGTCCCGCTGGGCGCGCGACCTTGCCCGAACAGTGCATTGACCTGCTGTTCGGCGCCGGATGCGCCGCGGTGGCCATTCTGGCCGCGGCCGAGTGAGGACAAGGAGCTCAGTGCGCTCAGGCCGGAGATGCCGCCACCACCGCCACCACCGGTGGGCATACCGCCACCACCGAAACTGGGCATCCCCATCCCGCCCATCATCC
>NZ_LZSY01000049.1 GCF_001665625.1 Mycolicibacterium peregrinum
GTTCGGGCAGCAGGCCGGGCGCGGTGACGTCCGCGTCCAGTATCTCGACCCGCGTCCCGGTGGCGTTGCGCCGCGCGAACTCCAGGGCCGCGGGCGAGTTCTCGACGGCCAGCACGCGCGCGTCGGGCCACCGCGCGGCCAGCGCCAACGCCAACGCACCCGAGCCGGTGCACAGGTCGACGATCAGCGGCTTGCCAGGCAATTGCCGCGTGCTGGCCCATTCGAGCAGCGCCTCGGTTTCCGGCCGCGGGATGAACACCCCGGGCCCGACCGCGAGCGTCAGCGGGCCGAACGGCGCCGTGCCGATCAGATGTTGCAGCGGAATTCGACGGGACCGGGCGGCCACGAGTTCGTCGTAGGCCTGGCGGAACTGTTCGTCGGCGTCGTCGAGGAACATCAGCCGACCGCGGTCGACGCCCGCCACGTGCGCGGCCAGCAGCTCGGCGTCGATGCGCGGGGAGGCGACGCCGGCGGCTGCGAGCCGTACCGTTGCGGCCGCGACCGCCTGCCGCACGGGGGTCATGTCTCCTGCTGCAGCCGGGCCTGTTTGTCGGCGGCGCCCAGCGCGTCGAGCAACGCGTCCATGTCTCCGTCGAGCACCTGGTCGAGGTTGTGCGCCTTGAAGTTGATGCGGTGATCCGCGATCCGGTTCTCGGGGAAGTTGTAGGTGCGGATCCGTTCGCTGCGGTCGACCGTGCGGATCTGGCTGGCCCGGTCGGCCGATGCGTCGGCCGACGCCTGTTCTTCGGCCAGTGCCTGCAGCCGAGCGGCGAGCACCACCATGGCCCTGGCCTTGTTCTGCAGCTGCGAGCGCTCGTTCTGGCAGGTCACCACGATGCCGGTCGGCAGGTGCGTGATGCGGACCGCGGAGTCGGTGGTGTTGACGCCCTGGCCACCCTTGCCCGAGGACCGGTAGACGTCGATGCGCAGGTCGGACTCGTCGATCTGCACCTGCTCGACGTCTTCTGGCTCGGGGTAGACCAGCACGCCGGCGGCCGAGGTGTGTACCCGGCCCTGCGATTCGGTGACCGGCACCCGCTGCACGCGGTGCACGCCGCCCTCGAACTTCATCCGCGACCACACGCCGTCGGCGGAATCACCCTTGCCGGCGATCGTGATGGTGGCGTCCTTGTAGCCGCCCAGGTCCGACCACGTCTCGTCGAGCACGGTGACGGTCCAGCCGTGGCGTTCGGCATACCGGATGTACATGCGGGCCAGATCGGCGGCGAACAGTGCCGACTCCTCCCCGCCTTCCCCTGACTTGACCTCAAGCACGATGTCATCGGCGTCGTGCGGGTCGCGCGGTGCCAATTGGTCGGTCAGCTGCGCGTCGAGTTCGGCGACCTTGGCGGTCAGCTCGTCCACCTCGTCGGCGAAGCTGGCGTCGTCGGCGGCGAGCTCGCGCGCGGCTTCCAGGTCACCACGGGCGGCTTCGAGCTTGCGGTAGGTCCCCACGACGGGCGAGACCTGGGCGAAGCGCCGGCCCACCTTGCGGGCGGCGGAGGCGTCGGCGTGCAGGCTGGGATCGGCGAGCTGGCGCTCAAGGTCTGCGTGCTCAGCGAGCAGCGCCTCGATTGCTTTCCCCGGCTGAGCCGGGAGCCCAGCAGAAGCGGTATCCGTCACGTCAGCCACATCCTTTCCACCTATGCCGCCAACTCGTTCCTGGAAACGAGAACAGCGCCCAGATCTGTCGCATATATGCGACAGATCGGGCGCCGTTGACGTAGCTACTTGTCGGCTGCGGCAGCCTGATCACCGGCAGGCTTGCGCTTGCCGTACCGCTTCTCGAAGCGGGCCACGCGGCCGCCGCTGTCGAGGATCTTCTGCTTGCCGGTGTAGAACGGGTGGCACTGCGAGCAGACCTCGACCACGATCTGGCCGCTCTGCTTGGTGCTACGGGTCTGGAAGGTATTGCCGCAACCACAGTGCACCGTGGTCTCGACATACTCAGGATGAATGCCTGTTTTCATGGGTTCCTCTTCAATCGTTGGCCCGGGTCGCCCGAAATTCAGATGGACGTGAACCGGGACCGAGGGTCGGCGGTCCATTATGCCAGGTCAACCGCCAACAGCCTAAACGCGGGATGACCGGCGACTATTCCTTGCCTCAGAGAGTCGTATAGACCGTACCGTCGCGCTTCCAGAGCACCCGACCGGCCGGATCTGCGCCGAGGGCAACCAACTCCCGCTTGAGAATCTTGTTGGTCGCCGTGCTGGGCAGATCGTCGGCCAGCCAGACGTACCGCGGCCAGGATTTCGGCGACAGATCCTGCTGCTGCGCCAGGAACGCGCCGAAGTCGTCAGGCGTCAGCGACTGACCGTCACGCAGCACGACGGCGGCCATCACCTGATCACCGACGAACTCGTCGGGCACGGGATAGACGGCGACGCGGCTGATCACCGGCTGCCGCAACAGGATGCGTTCGATCGGCGCCGCGGTGATGTTCTCGCCGTCCACTCTCATCCAGTCCGCGGTGCGCCCGGCCAGGTAGATCCAGCCGTCGGCGTCGCGGTAGGCCAGGTCGCCCGACCAGTACATGCCGTGGCGCAGCCGTTCATCGGTCGCGCCCTGATCGTTGTGGTAGCCGCGGAACATCCCGCTTCCGTTGGTGTTCACCAGTTCCCCGGTGGCGGCCTCGGCGTTGACCAGGGCACCGGTGGCATCGAATTGTGCGGCCGGGCACTCTTCAAGGGTCTCCGGGTCGTAGATCGCCACGCCTGGGAAGCCCTGGCCGACGCTGCCGGCGGGGGTGCCCTCGGAACGGGTGATGATGATCGCCAGCTCCGTCGAGCCGAAGCCGTCCCAGACGCTGCATCCGAACCTGCGGCTGAATTCGTCGATGTCGCGGTCGGCGGCCTCGTTGCCGAACGCCACGCGCAGCGTGTTGTCGTGGTCGTCGGGTTGCTCGGCGGTGGCCAGGATGTAGGCCAACGGCTTGCCGACGTAGTTCATGTACGTCGCGCCATAGCGGCGGATGTCCGGAAGGAACCCGGACGCGGAGAACTGTGCCGGCGCCATGGCCGCGCCCGAGCTGAGCGCCACGCCCCACCCGGCGTACACGCCATTCGAATGGAACAGCGGCATGGCCAGGTAGCAGGTGTCCGCCTCGGTCAGGTCGTAGCGCTGCACCAGCGCGGCGGCGGAGAACAGCACGATGGAATGCGGCACCCGGACGGCCTTGGGCTCGCCGCTGGTGCCCGAGGTGAAGATCATCATGAAGGTGTCGTCGGGCCCGACCTCGCGGTGCGGCGTGAGTTCCCGCGATGACCAGGCGGTATCCGATACGTCGATGACGGTGACGCCCGGCAGGTCGAGGCCCTCGAGCAGCCCGCGATGGTGTTCGTCGACGAGGACGACCTGACATTCGACCCGGGCGATGTCGCGGGCCAGCGCGTCACCTCGACGGGTGTTGTTGATGCCGCACAGCACGTAGCCGCCGAGGGCCGCAGCGGCCAGCGCGGTCAGCATGTCGGGGGTATTGCCGAGAAGGGTGCCCACATGGAGGGGACGCTGCGGCTCGGCGATCCCGATCAGGGTCGCGGCCTGGGCCTTCGCCTCGGCGATATGCTCACGCCACGACCACGTCCGGTCGCCGTACTTGATGGCGACCGTGTCACCTGCTTCGCGTTCCCGGAGCAGCTGCTGCAGCGTTTCGGCCATCCGATGAATCCCCAAGGGTTAGTGAACAGAATTAGAAAACTGTCTACCATGGTTCTGGCGCGACGGATACACGCTTGGCAGAATCATGTACCTGAGCCCAACCGGAAGACCAGGAGACACAGGAGTTGACCAGCACCACGGCACCGCGCAGCGTGCGAGATCGACTGATCGACGCTGCTGAAGAATGCCTGCGGACCAAGGGCATTCGTGCGACCACCGTCTCGGAGGTCGCCGAGGCCGCCGGAGTGTCGCGCGGGTGGCTCTACCGCCATTTCCCGGACAAGGTGACGCTGCTCGGCGCCGTGATCGTGCGACTCAACGACACGTTCTGGTCGGAAGCCCAGGCCATGTTGGAGCAGATCGAGGGGCTGGATCGCCAGATCGCCTGGGGCGTCGGCAATGGCCTGCGCGCCTACGACGATCCCGGCGCGGTACTGATGAAACTCCGCACCGACGAACCCGAGGAGTTCGCCGCCTGCGCCGGGGCCGGCGTGCAAGGCATGATCCCCGACCTTGCCGAGTTCTGGTCGCCCTATCTGGCGGCCGCCCGTGACCGCGGCGAGGTGCGTGCCGACATCGACATTCCCGAAGCATCGGAATGGGTTGCGCGAGTGTTGATCTCGCTGGCGACCGTACCGGGGAACACGCTGGATCCCAGTGACGAGGACGCGGTCCTCGCCCAGGTTCGCCGCTATTTGATGCCGGGGTTGCGCGCGCAGCCAACTTCCTGACAACACGAAAAAGGCCCCCGAATATCGGGGGCCTTTTTGGTGTCGCGCTTAGTCGACGTCCATGTTGCCCGGAGCGGTCTTGGAGACCTGGACCAGGAACTCGTAGTTGGTCTTGGTCTTGCGCAGCTGGCTCATCAGCAGATCGATGGCCTGGTGACTGTCGAGCCCCGAGAGCACCCGGCGCAGCTTGTGCACCACCGCGAACTCGTCCGTCGAGAGCAGCAGCTCGTCCTTGCGGGTACCGGACGGGTTGACGTCGACCGCGGGGAACACCCGGCGCTCGGCGATCTTGCGGTCGAGCTTGAGCTCGGCGTTGCCGGTGCCCTTGAACTCCTCGAAGATCACGGTGTCACCGGTCGAACCGGTCTCAACCATCGCCGTGGCGATGATGGTCAGCGAGCCGCCGTGCTCGATGTTGCGGGCCGCGCCGAGGAACCGCTTCGGCGGGTACAGCGCGGTGGAGTCGACACCACCGGACAGGATGCGACCCGAGGCCGGCGACGCGTTGTTGTACGCGCGGCCCAGACGGGTGATCGAGTCCAGCAGCACGACGACGTCCTTGCCCTGCTCGACCAGGCGCTTGGCCCGCTCGATCGCCAGCTCGGCGGCCTGGGTGTGGTCTGACGGCGGACGGTCGAAGGTCGAGGCGATGACCTCGCCCTTCACCGAACGCTGCATGTCGGTGACCTCTTCCGGGCGCTCGTCGACGAGCACCACCATGAGGTGGCATTCCGGGTTGTTCTTGGTGATCGCGTTGGCGATGTCCTGCATGATCGTGGTCTTACCGGCCTTGGGCGGCGACACGATCAGGGCGCGCTGCCCCTTACCGATCGGCATGATCAAGTCGATGACGCGGGTGGTCAGCCGCTCCGGCGTGGTCTCCAGGCGCAGCCGCTGGTTCGGGTACAGCGGGGTCAGCTTGGTGAAATCGGGGCGGTTCTTGGCCGCCTCGACCGGACCACCGTTGACACTGTCCAGGCGCACCAGCGGGTTGAACTTCTGCCGCGGGTTCTGGCCCCCGCCGCCCTCACCCTCGCGGGGCACGCGGACTGCACCGGTCACGGCGTCGCCACGGCGCAAGCCGTTCTTGCGGACCATGTTCATGGACACGTAGACGTCGTTCGGCCCGGCCAGGTAGCCCGAGGTGCGGACGAACGCGTAGTTGTCCAGCACGTCGAGGATGCCGGCGACCGGCTGGACGACGTCGTCCTCGCGCAGCTCGGTCTCGTTGCCACCCTCGGCGCCACGCTCACCGCGCCGGCGACGATCACGGTCGCGGAACCGACGGCCGCGACGGCCCTGCCGGCCGTCCCCATCGCCATCGTCATCGGCGTTGGCGTTGGAGTTGCCGCCCCGGTTCTGCTGGTTGTCGGACTGGTCGGACTGCTCGCGCCCCTGGCCGCGGTCCTGTTTCTGGTCGCGGTCCTGCTTCTGGTCGCGCTTGTCGTCCTGCTTGTTATCGGCCTTGTTGTCGGCCTTGTTGTCGGCCTTGGCCTCGCCCTTGTCGGCGTCGGACTGCTCGCGCTTTTCGCGCCGTTCCTGGCGTTCACGCTTGTCCTGCTTGGCAGGCTTTTCCTGCGGCTCGGCGGCAGCCTCAGCAGTCTTGGCGTCGGGCTCGGCGGAATCGGTCTTCGCCTCGGCCTTGACGGCCTCGGTGCCCGCATCGTTCTTGCCGGCATCGGACTTGCCTGCGTCGTCCTTGGCCGCGTCGGCGACCGGCGCGCCGGCCTGGCGCGAGGAACCCCGACGCTCACGACGACGAGTCGCGGGCTGCTCAGCAGCCTCGGCACCGGCGTCCGGCTGGGTATCGGCGGCCGGCTTGGCCTCGGCGGTCGCACCGTTGGATTCACCACGGTGGGCGCGGATAGCTGCGATCAGCTCACTCTTACGCAACCCGGACGCGCCTTCGACACCGATTTCCTTGGCCAGGGCGCGCAGCTCAGGCAGAACCATGGTCGACAGCGACGCGGGCCGGGCGCTGGAAGCGCGCCGCGCGGCCGCGGTGTCAGTGGTCGCGGTGCTTTCAGATGTCACGGCGTTCGGCAAATCCCCAGTGCCGTTGGCGTTGTCAGCCGTGAAGAGGTCCGTTTCTGTCACGGATTTCCTTTCTTTCCCTCGCTCATCAGGTCGTGCGAGGGTTCCCCAAAGGTCGAAGCGCGTTCAGCTGAACCGCTGAGCGCGTAGCTCACACCGTCGCCTGCGCAACGGCGATCGCCCGGGTCCGCCGATATACGGCGAGCCGTCAGTCCACGAGTAGAACACAAGAAGATTGGGTGGTCGTCCTGGTGTCGACGCAGGCAGAGACCCTGCGAGTGCTGGACGAAAGCGAGAATAACTCGCTTTTGTGAAGTAATCAAGCAACGTCAACACTGGGCGTGTGGCGTTCGGTTCTTCTCGTGCCGCACATCGTCAGTTCCTGGCGGCCACACCCGACGTCCAGCGGACGCCCGTTCCGACCGACATCTCCCTGACGGCGAACCCGTTCGCAGTGCCGTAATCCACGGCCTCATCAGGCAGTCCTACCTGCGAACTCAGCCCCAGAACCGTAGGTCCGGCCCCGGACAACACTGCTGCCACCCCACAACGCCGCAGCAACTGCAGGTATTCCGCGGAGGCCGGCATGGCCGCGGCGCGTTGTGGTTGATGCAACACATCCTCCGTGGCGGTCATCAGCAGATCCGGGCGCTCACTCAAGGCCACGACGAGCAGGGCCGCGCGGCTGACGTTGAATCGCGCATCGACGTGGCTGACCTGCTCGGGTAGCACCGCCCGGGTCTCTGCGGTGGACGACCGCTGCTGCGGGACCGCCGGGAACAGTCGGATGTCCGGATGCACGCGCACCTGGGCCGCGCGGTAGCGCGGCCGCCCGTCGGGATCGGTTTCGGTCCAGGACACGACCGCCCCGCCCAGCACAGCCGCCGCGGCGTTGTCCGGATGCCCCTCGAACTCACTCGACAGCTGAATCAGCTGATCTTCGGTCATCGGGTCCGAACCGGCTTGCGCCACAAGACCATTGACCACGGCGAGGCCGCCGACGACGGCAGCAGCCGATGATCCGAGCCCGCGCGAATGCGGAATCTCGTTGCGGCAGCGCACGATCAGTCCGGCCGCACGATATCCGGTGGCCTGCAACCCGGCCTCGATGGCGCGCACCACAAGATGCGTCGCATCGAGCGGAACTTGACCCGCACCCTCGCCCTCGACCTCCAGCTGCAAGCCGGCTTCAGTTGTCTCGACGATGATTTCGTCGTAAAGGCTGAGCGCCAGCCCCAGGCTGTCGAAGCCCGGGCCGAGGTTTGCGCTGGAGGCTGCGACGACAGCAGTGGCCGTGAGCCCGGCGGGCAGGGTCTGATTCACCAGGCTCAGACCAGTCCGAGCTTGGCGACGACGGCTACCGGATCGACCGGCACGGCCGTGACGGTGGGCATGTCCTTGAGTGCGGTGTCGGGATCCTTGAGTCCGTTGCCGGTGACCGTGCAGACCACCGTGGAGCCGCGCTTGACCCAGCCGTCCTCGATCGACTTCAGCAGACCTGCCACGCTGGCCGCCGACGCGGGCTCGACGAACACGCCCTCATTGCGGGCGATCAGGTGGTATGCCGCGAGGATCTCTTCGTCGGTGGCAGCCAGGAATCGGCCCTTGGACTGCTGCTGGGCCTCGACCGCACCGGACCACGACGCGGGCGAACCGATGCGGATGGCGGTGGCAATGGTCTCGGGTTCCTTGACCGGCTCCCCCAGGACCAGCGGGGCAGCTCCGGCGGCCTGGGTGCCGAGCATGCGCGGCAGCCGGTCCGTCAGACCGTCGCGGTGGTACTCGGTGTAGCCCTTCCAGTAGGCGGTGATGTTGCCCGCGTTGCCCACCGGCAGAGCATGCACGTCAGGTGCGGTGCCCAGCGCGTCGACGATCTCGAACGCGGCGGTCTTCTGCCCCTCGATGCGGTAAGGGTTGACCGAGTTCACCAGCGCGATGGTCGGGAAATCCGCAGTGATCTTGCGGGCCAGTTCGAGGCAGTCGTCGAAGTTTCCGTCGACCTGGATGATCTTGGCGCCGTACATGACCGCCTGCGCGAGCTTGCCCATCGCGATCTTGCCCTGCGGGATCAGCACCGCACAGGTGATCCCGGCCTGAGCGGCATAGGCCGCCGCCGAGGCTGACGTGTTACCCGTCGACGCGCACAGCACGGCCTCCTGCCCACGCGCCAGGGACTCGGTGACCGCAACGGTCATGCCGCGGTCCTTGAAAGACCCGGTCGGGTTGAGCCCCTCGACCTTGAGATGCACTGTGCAGCCGGTGAGCTCGCTCAGGCGCTTGGCATGGATGAGCGGCGTGCCGCCCTCGAGCAAGGTGATCGGCGTCCAGTTGTCGCCGACCGGAAGGCGATCTCGGTAGGCCTCGATCAATCCCGGCCAGGGCCGGTGCACCGGCCCTGCGCTGGTCTTTCCTTGCGTCCCGGGGTTCATGCGTTCGTTCCTTCCATACGCAGCACGCTGTTGATGGTCTGCACCGCGTCGAGATCGGCCAGCGCCTCGACGGTTTCCGAGAGCGCGGCATCGGTGGCCTGGTGGGTGACCACCACGATGCGGGCGCCGCAGGGCTGACCCTCCTCGTCGACCATGCCCTCCTGGCGCACCTCGGCGATGCTGACCTCGCGCTTGGAGAATTCTGCCGCCACCGCGGACAACACGCCTGGTTTGTCCGAGACGTTCATGTTGACGTAGTAGCGGGTGGGGATGAAGCCGATCGGGGCGATCGGCAGCTTGGCGTACTTGGACTCGCGCGGACCCCGGCCACCCTGGACCCGGTTGCGCGCGGCCATCACGACGTCGCCCATCACGGCCGACGCGGTGGGTGCGCCGCCGGCGCCCTGGCCGTAGAACATCAGCCGGCCGGCCGCCTCGGCCTCGACCACTACGGCGTTGAAGGCTCCGTTGACCGCGGCCAGCGGGTGCGTCAACGGCACCAGTGCCGGGTACACGCGTGCCGAAACACGTTGCTTGCCTTCGTCAGTGGTGAGCCGCTCGCAGATGGCCAACAGTTTGATGGTGCAGCCCAGAGCTCGGGCGGACTCGAAGTCGGCCGCACTGACCTTGGTGATGCCTTCGCGGTAGACGTCGTCGGCGGTGACCCGGGTGTGGAAGGCGATCGAGGCGAGAATCGCGGCCTTGGCCGCTGCGTCGTAGCCCTCGACGTCGGCGGTGGGATCGGCCTCGGCATACCCCAGGGCACTGGCGTCGGCCAGTGCCGAGGTGTAATCGGCGCCGGTGCTGTCCATCTCGGACAGGATGTAGTTGGTGGTGCCGTTGACGATGCCGGCCACCCGCACCACGGTGTCGCCGGCCAGCGACTGGGTCAGCGGACGGATCACCGGGATCGCGCCGGCGACTGCGGCTTCGAAATACAGGTCGACGCGAGCCTTTTCGGCGGCCTGCGCCAGTTCACCGGTGGACTGGGCCATCAGTGCCTTGTTGGCGGTGACCACCGACTTGCCCTGTTCGAGGGCGGCCAGGATGGCCTTGCGGGCCGGCTTCACCGGGCCCATCAACTCGACCACGATGTCGACGTCGTCGCGCGACACCAGCTCGACGATGTCGTCGGTGAGCAGGTCCTTGGGCACACCGCGGTCGCCGGAGACCTTGCGCACGCCGATGCCGCGCACCTCGAGTGGGGCGCCGATGCGGGCCGCGAGGTCAGCGGCGCTCTCGTTGATGATGCGCACCACTTCACTGCCGACGTTGCCGAGCCCCAATACCGCTACGCCGATGGGCTTCTCATCACTCATTGACCACTCACCTCCAGGCTCAAAAGATCGTCGACAGTCTCCCGTCGGAGCACCAACCGCGACTTGCCGTCCTTCACTGCCACCACGGCGGGCCGGCACAGCAGGTTGTACCGGCTCGACATCGAATAGCAGTAGGCACCGGTGGCGGCGACGGCCAGCAGATCACCGGGCGCGATGTCGTCGGACACCCAGGTGTCGCGGACCACGATGTCGCCGGTCTCGCAGTGCTTGCCGACGATGCGCGCCAGAGTCGCGGCTGCGTCGCTGGTCCGGGACACCAGCCGGGCGTCGTACTCGGCGTCGTACAGCGCCGGGCGGATGTTGTCGCTCATACCGCCGTCGACGCTCACGTAGCGTCGCTGTGCGGTGGCGCTGATCGCCACGTCTTTTACCGTGCCGACCTCGTACAGGGTGACGGTTCCCGGCCCGGCAATGGCGCGGCCCGGCTCCACCACGAGCTTCGGGGTAGGTAGCCCGACGGCGGCCGACTCGCTTCGCACGATGGCCAGCAGTTTGTCGGCCAGCTCCCGCATCGGAGGTGGATCATCTTGCGGCACATAGGAAATGCCCAATCCGCCGCCAAGGTCGATGACCGACATCTGCGATGTCTTCTCGACACCGAATTCGGACACGACGTCGCGCAGTAGTCCGATCACGCGGTGGGCGGCCACTTCGAATCCGGCCACGTCGAAGATCTGGCTACCGACATGGCAGTGCAACCCCACGAGGCGCAGGTTGTCCGTGGCGAACACCTTGCGCACCGCCTCCATCGCCGCACCGCTGGCCAGCGACAGGCCGAACTTCTGGTCTTCGTGGGCGGTGGAGATGAACTCGTGGGTGTGTGCCTCCACGCCCGGGGTCACCCGGACCAGCACGTCCTGGACGATGCCCGCATCCCCGGCGACGCGGTCCAGGCGCTCGATCTCGATCAGGGAATCGACCACCACGTGCCCGACCCCGGCCTTGACGGCCGCGGTGAGCTCGGCGACGGATTTGTTGTTGCCGTGCAAGGTGATTCGCTCCGGCGGGAAGTCGGCGTGCAACGCCACCGCCAGCTCGCCCCCGGTCGCGACGTCCAGCGACAGGCCTTCCTGATTGACCCAGCGGGCGATCTCACTGCACAGGAACGCCTTGGCCGCATAGTGGACGTAGTCCCCGCCACCGAAGGCAGCGGCGATGTCTCGACAACGCGACCGGAAATCGTCCTCGTCGATCACGAACAACGGGGTGCCGTACTCGGCGGCCAGGTCGGTGACCGGTATCCCGGCGATCGACACGACACCGTCCTCACCGCGAACCAGGTTGCGCGGCCACACGTTCGGTGCCAGCAGCAGGATCTCGTCAGGAGACTGCGGCTTGACGGGTGCACCGGCGTGGTGGATCTCTTCGGCGTGCCGGGGGCCGGCAGGGTGCGCGTTCACATGCGCTCCGGAGCGGTCACACCGAGGATGCCCAGACCGTTGGCGATCACCTGGCGGGTGGCCTCGCACAGCGCCAAGCGCGCCGCGTTCAGATCGCCTGCTTCCTCGTCGCCCTGGGGCAGCACGCGACAAGCGTCGTAGAACCGGTGATAGTCGCCGGCCAGGTCCTCCAGGTATCGGCACACGCGGTGCGGTTCCCGCAGTGCGGCAGCGGCTTTGAGCACCCGGGGGAACTCGCCCAGGTTACGGATCAGGATGCCCTCTTTCTCGTGGGACAACAGATCCAGGTGCGCGGTGTCGGCAGCGACGCCGAGATCGGCGGCGTTGCGCGCCAGCGCGGACAGCCGGGCGTGCGCGTATTGCACGTAGTAGACCGGGTTTTCGCTGGACGCGCTGGACCACAGCGCCAGATCGATGTCGATCGAGGTATCCACCGAGGAGCGGATCAGCGAGTACCGGGCGGCGTCGACGCCGATGGCCTCGACCAGATCGTCGAGGGTGATGACGGTGCCCGCGCGCTTGCTCATCCGGACCGGCTGCCCGTCGCGGACCAGGTTGACCATCTGGCCGATCAGCACCTCGACGGTCGCGGGATCCTCGCCCAGTGCGGCCGCGACGGCCTTGAGCCGGGCGATATAACCGTGGTGGTCGGCGCCGAGCATGTAGATGCACAGGTCGAACCCGCGTTCACGCTTGTCCAGGTAGTAGGCGATGTCGCCGGCGACATAGGCCGGGTTGCCGTCACTCTTGATGACGACGCGGTCCTTGTCGTCACCGAATTCGGTGGTGCGCAACCAGGTTGCGCCGTCCTTCTCGTAAATGCTGCCGGTCTCGCGCAGCTTGGCGATGGCCTGGTCGACGCGGCCGGAAGTGTGCATCGAGTCTTCGTGCGTGTAGACGTCGAAGTCGGTGCCGAACTCGTGCAGAGATTCCTTGATGTGGGTGAACATCAGGTCTACGCCGACCTCGCGGAACACTTCCTGTTGCTCGTCGGCGGGCAGGCTCATGACATCGGGGCGCTTGGCCTGCACGGAGGCGGCGATGTCGGTGATGTAGGCGCCGGCGTAGCCGTCCTCCGGCGCCGGCTCCCCCTTGGCGGCGGCGACCAGCGAGCGGGCGAACCGGTCGATCTGGGCGCCGTGGTCGTTGAAGTAGTACTCGCGGGTGACGTCGGCACCCTGCGTGGTCAGCAGCCGGCCCAGCGCGTCGCCCACTGCGGCCCAGCGGGTGCCGCCGATGTGGATGGGGCCGGTCGGGTTGGCCGAGACGAACTCGAGGTTGATCTTCTCGGCGAGCTCGGTGGAGTTGCCGTAGGCCGCGCCGGCGGTCAGCACGTTGGTGACGATGACGCCTTGCGCCGAGGCCTCGATGCGCAGGTTGACGAAGCCGGGGCCGGCGACCTCGGCGGCGGCGATGCCGTCGGCCGCGGTCAGGGCGGCGGCCAGCCAGCCGGCCAGCTCTCGCGGGTTGACGCCGACCTTCTTACCGAGCTGCAGCGCGAGGTTGGTCGCGTAGTCGCCATGCTCAAGGTTGCGCGGGCGCTCGACCGTGACGGTGTCGGGCAACGCGGCGGTGTCCAGGTCGTGTTCGGTCAGCACTGCGGCGGCAGTAGCCTTGAGCAGCTCTGCAAGGTCGGCGGGGGTCACGAGGGTCCATCCTATGGTCTGGGGTCCCCGCGCCCCGAATCCGTATTCGCTCTTCTATGCGCTACGCTATGCAAGCCCAATCGGCGCAGCTGATCTTCAGCCCGCGCCCCCGTAGCTCAGGGGATAGAGCGTCTGCCTCCGGAGCAGAAGGCCGCAGGTTCGAATCCTGCCGGGGGCACTCTTCAAAATCACCTTGACCTGCACAAACTGGTCACGCAGGGCTATTGGTTCCCTTCGACCAGGCCCACGCTGTCAGCCGCCAACCGTCGTCGCCGTTGCGAAGCGCGAGCGTGAAGACTCCCCCGGTCTGCACGATCTGCTGACCGTTGAGGTCGAAGGTCATCGTCGTCGGGACGACGACGTAGCCGTTGTCCCCATTGACATCGACGTGTCGCGGATCGCCGAGAGTGACGCGATAACCCGACGCGCCGAGGTGCTCGCCCTCGGCAAGGACGTCGTGCCACCAGTCCTGAGTTGCGGTCGGACCCTGCCACACATGCGGCGCCATTCCGTCGAGGATCTGCATCGGGTCGGCGCATTCGGCCGCCATCGCGTCGACGTCACCGCGATTGAAGGCGTCGAGGTATCGGCGGACCGCCGCCATCGGATCGTTCGGTTCGGACATACTCAAACTCTATAGAATATTTTCTATAAAGTTCATGGAAGGGATGCCGCAGTGATCACGCTGTCCGCCGAAGAGCAGGCCATCGTCAGTACCGTCCGCGACTTCGTCGACAAACAGGTCCGGCCCGTCGTCCGGGAACTCGAGCACACGAACACCTACCCCGAAGAACTCATCGACGCGATGAAGGAGCTCGGCATCTTCGGGCTCGCGATCCCGGAACCGTATGGCTTCGCCGCGGTCTCGATGCCCTGCTATGCGCAAGTCACCGAAGAGCTAGCGCGCGGCTGGATGAGCCTGGCCGGCGCCATGGGCGGGCACACCGTGGTGTCGAAGCTGTTGTTGCAGTTCGGCACTGAGGAGCAGAAAGACAAGTACCTGCCCCGGATGGCCACCGGAGAGCTACGGGCCACGATGGCACTCACCGAACCCGGTGGCGGCTCCGATCTGCAGGCCATGCGCACCGTCGCCGCGAAGGACGAATCCGGTTATTTGATCAACGGCTCGAAGACCTGGATCAGCAATGCCCGCAAGGCCGGCCTCGTCGCGCTGTTGTGCAAGACCGATCCGGCCGCCACGCCCGCCCACAAGGGTGTGTCGATCCTGTTGGTGGAGAAGGTTCCCGGCTTCACGGTCTCGAAGGACCTGCCGAAACTCGGCTACAAGGGCGTCGAGAGTTGCGAGATCAATTTTGTTGACTGCCACGTGGATTCGGATGCGCTGCTGGGCGGCGTCGAAGGACGCGGTTTCGCCCAGATGATGAAGGGACTTGAGGTCGGCCGAATTCAGGTCGCGGCCCGGGCGACCGGCGTGGCCCGCGCCGCCTTCGACGACGCGCTGCGGTACGCGCAGGACCGGGAGAGCTTCGGGGTGCCGATCTGGCAGCACCAATCGGTCGGCAACATGCTCGCCGACATGGGAACCAAGCTCTACGCTGCCCGCAGCCTGCTGCTGGATGCGGCCGAGCGGATCGATGCGGGAGGCCGCTGTGACATGGAGGCCGGTATGGCCAAACTGTTCGCCTCGGAAACCGCCATGGAGATCGCACTGAACGCAGTGCGGATCCACGGCGGCTACGGATACTCCACCGAGTACGACGTCGAACGCTACTTCCGCGACGCGCCGCTGATGATCGTCGGCGAGGGAACCAACGAGATCCAGCGCGGCGTGATCGCCAAGCAATTGGTCAAGCGCGGCGGAATCGACGTCTGAGGCCCGCTGCCATGACCGGTAATTCGAAGAGACGCACGCCGCTACGGCTGTCCGACGTCGCCGCGGCCCACGTGCGCGAGCTCATCGTCTCGGGGCAGCTGCACTCCGGAGAATTCATCCGCCCGGAGACTGTCGCCGACGAGCTCGGGATCAGCGCAACCCCGGCGCGCGAAGGCCTGCTGCAACTGCAGACCGAAGGCTTTCTGTCCGTCGAGCCTCGGCGCGGCTTCATGGTGACCGCGCTGTCGAGCGACGACATCCGCGACATCTACGACGCGCAGGCACTGCTGGGTGGTGAACTCACCGCCCGTACGGCCACGACGATCACCCCGGCAATGGTCGACGAACTCGAGCGCATCCAGGATGCACTCGAAAGTGCTGCTGCCAACCGTGATTTCGACGAGGAGGAACGCCTCAACCATCAGTTCCATGCCCTCATCTACCGGCTGAGCGGATCGCGCAAGATGCGCTGGCTGATCAAGACGACGTTGTCCTACGCACCGCGAAAGTTCTTCGCCGCGGTGGAAGGGTGGCCCGAGGCCTCGGCCCAGGATCACCGCGCCGTCATCGAGCACCTACGGGCAGGCGACCCCGAGAAGGCCCGTGCTGCCATGGCCGGCCACATCCGCAATGCCGGAGCGCTGCTCGCCGAGCATCTCGCTCAGGGCGAAGCCTCCCCCGGCAAAGACCGATCCTAGACAGTGAAGTGATCTTGAAGTTGGTTGTTCGCTTCTGCAAACAACTCTTCAGCAAACTGCACCGGAGGTATACAGTGGCTCCATCGCGTCGGCTTTCGACCAGAGGCGCGGGAGCGGTGGTGGTGATCAGGGGGAGGAACCCTCCAACACCGCCCACGTATCAGTGGTGGTCCGTTTACAGCGGATCACCACTGATCTGTTCAGGGCCCTTCGCCCGCCCCCACCCCGAGCGCAGCGAGCAGCGCCTCGCGATGCGCGACGAACTCGGGATTGCGGTAGGTACGGGCGTCGGGAGTCTGAAAATCCAGGTGTCGATCGACGACAAACGATCCGCCGTCGAGAACGAGGACCCGGTCGGCGAGGGTTACGGCCTCGTCGACATCGTGCGTCACCAGTAGCACGCCGGGCTCGTACTTCGCGCACAACTCCTTGAGCAGGTGGTGCATACGAACCCGCGTGAGCGCATCGAGCGCCCCGAAAGGTTCGTCGGCCAGCAGCAGCGCGGGATTGCGCACCAGTGACCGGGCCAGTGCCACACGCTGTTGTTCACCGCCGGACAGCTCGTACGGCCAGGCTCGCTCGCGCCCGGCCAGGCCGACGTCTGCGAGCACCGCGCTCGCTCGTTGTCTGACCTCACTGCCGGACAACCCGAGGGCGACGTTGTCGAGCACCCGCGACCACGGCAGCAACCGGGAATCCTGGAACACCACCGATACATCACGGGCGACGAACAGGTCCCCTGTGCCGGCGACCCCGTGGTCCAACCCGGCCAGAGCGCGCAGCAGCGTGCTCTTACCGGAGCCGCTGCGTCCCAGCAGGGCCACGAATTCGCCCTTGCGGATGGTCAGGTCCACCGAGTCGAGAATCGTTGAGCCACCGAATGATCGGCTCAGTTGCCGAACGACGGCAACTTCCTCGGTCAGGTTCCCAGCGCGCGCCGCCACGACAACGCTCTCCTCTCGACGGCGCGAACCGCGTAGTCCCCGGTGAGTCCGAACACCGCGTAGACCAACAGGCCGACCACCACGATGTCCAGCTGCCCGTAGAGGCGGGCCTGGGTCATCAGGTACCCGATACCACTGGTGGCATTGACCTGTTCGACGACGACCAAGGCGGTCCACGAGATGGTGACCGCAAGCCGCAGGCCGGTGAAGAAGCCGGGCAGCGCGCCGGGTATGGCCACCTTGCGGATGAATTGGCTGCGGGAAAGCCCAACGGTTTCAGCAAGTTCCACGTGACGCAGGTCCACACCCTTGAGCTGTGCGGTGGTATTGATGTAGACGGGGATCAGGACGCTCGTGGCGATGATGATGATCTTCATGGTGTCGCCGATGCCGAACCAGATGATCGCCAGCGGGATGATCGCCAGGGTCGGCACTGCGCGTTTGACCTGGACCGGCCCATCGACGATCGCCTCCCCGACGCGGCTCAACCCGGAGATCAGCGACAGCACCAGGCCGAGTGTCACCCCGATGGCCAGCGAGACGGACGCCAGTTTCAGGGAAGCCAGGATGTTTGTGGGCAACCGGCCGTCCGACCACATCTCACCGGCGGTGCGCAGGATGTCCAGCGGCGGCGGCAGGGTGCGCGGATCGAGAATCCCCAGTTGCGAAGTGACGATCCAGACCACAACGAGCAGAAACGGTCCGATGGCCAACGACGCCGGGATGGCGCGTCCGGGCCCAAGCCTCCGGCGACGCTGCGTGCCCGACCGATGTTCCAGATGCGAATAGTCCTGGCGCCCAGCGGCCCCCGTGCCCGCTGTGACCGTCGAAGCGGGCGCCGTCTGGACGGTGGTCACTGCTTGCCCGTCGACGTCGCGTTGAGATCGGCGAACCGGGAATCGAATTCGTCCTTGGCGTGCAACTCTTTCCCGGAAAATGCCCCGGCCTGCTGAAGCAGGTCGATGGTCTCCTGCTGGGTGTTGATCAGCTCATCCGTGAACCCCGGTACGGAGGATTTACCGTCGGCCGCGGCGATGGCCTCGGCATCCTCCGGGCTGACCTTCTGGTCTTTGATCAGGTACTCGTCGATCCAGGTCTGCTTGTTGCCATTGAGCCACTGCTCGGCGCGATACCAGGCGATCACGAATTCGCGGATGGCCGCGGCGCGAGCGGGGTCGGACAGCGCTTCCCCACTGGCGTAGACGTAATACAAGCCGGGATAGGCGCCCGGGGCGTTGGGGATTTCGATACTCCCCTCCCCCTGTGTGGAAGCGAGGTAACGAACCCGGTCCGGTTGCTTGAGCACCGCGGCGTTGACTTGTTCGGCCCGCAGACCGTCGGCGAACTCGGCCAGACCCAGATTGATCGGCTGTAGGTCCTTGATGCTCAGGCCGACGGACTTCAGGTTGCGCAGCACGACCGCCTGTTGCGCCGTGCCCTCATTGATCGCAATCTTCTTGCCGGCCAGGTCTTTCAGCGATTTGATGCCCGAACCCGGCGAGGTTGCCAGCACCAGCCCGTTGCCGTCGTATTTGACCGCCCCGACGATGGGCACCCCGGCGTCCGAATATTGCGCGAGGATCGGCGGGACATCGCCGACCCGGCCCAGTTGCGCATTGCCCGACCGGATCGCCTCCAGACGTAGCGGGCCGCTGCTGAAGTTGGCGTAGGTCACGTCGGCGCTCAGCCGGTCCTGCTCACCGGAGAGTCTGAACAGGGTCTTGAGCCGGTTCGCGTCATCAGCCACCACCAAGGTGGTCCCCTTCGGGACCGCCACCGGAATCGGTGCGTCGGCCGACAGTCCGCCGCTGCCCTGCGCCCCGGATCCGGACGACTGGCAGCCGGCTACCAGGCCCGCGACCAGGCCGGCGGCAACGATCACCCGGGTCACGCGGGTCAACGGATTACGCATATCAGGTTCCCTGTCAGCTCGCGGCCGACACGGAAGCATCCGCGCCGGTGGTGAATCGGTTGGCCGGCCGGTCCAGGCCGAGGTGATCGCGGAGGGTGGTTCCCGTGTATTCCTCCCGGAAGATGCCGCGGCGCTGCAACTCTGGGACGACGTGGTCGACGAAGTCGGTCAGCGAGGACGGCAGCGCCGGCGGAATGAGGTTGAAACCGTCGGCGGCGCCGGTGGTGAACCACTCCTCGATGGTGTCGGCGACCTGCTCGGGTGTGCCGGCGAACAACCGATGACCCCGCCCGCTGCTCAGCCGCAGCAACAACTCCCGAACGGTGAGGTTGCCGGTCTCGACCAACCGCTTCACCAGGGTGAGTCGACTCTTGATAAAGGTGTCGCCCGGGTCTTCGGCCGGGAAGCTCAGTTTCAGGTCGAGATCGGCCTTGGTGACCGCGAATCCGACGATGGCGCTCAGTTGTTCGAGACCGTAATCGGGCACGGTGAGTTCTTCGAGTTCGCGCTGACGCTGTTGCGCCTCGGCTTCGGTGCTGCCGATGATCGTCGACAGTCCGGGAAGAATGTGCACCTGGTCCGGGTTGCGACCGAACCGACGGATGCGGATCTTGACGTCGCGGTAGAAGTCACGGGCCTCGTCCAGTGTGGGTTGGGCGGTGAAGATGGCCTCGGCGTACCTGGCCGCGAGATCCTTACCGGGCTCCGAAGATCCGGCCTGGAACAGCACCGGATGGCCTTGCGGGGACCGCGGTACCTCCAGCGGTCCGGCCACGTCGAAATATTGGCCGGAGTGGTTGACCGCGTGGATCTTCGCCGGATCTACGAAACGGGGCGCGTCCTTGTCGCCGACGATGGCGTCGTCTTCCCAGCTGTCCCACAACTTCAGTGCAACCTGGAGGAATTCGTCGGCGCGCTGGTACCGCGCCTCCGGATCCGGGTGGTTCGGTACCCCGAAGTTGGCCGCGGCCGAGGCGTTGGCCGTCGTCACGACGTTCCAGCCGGCCCGGCCCCGGCTCACGTGATCGAGCGTGGCGAACCGCCGCGCCAACCCATACGGGTCGTTGTAGGTGGTGGATGCCGTCGCGATCAGCCCGACGTTGGTGGTTGCGCCGGCCAGCGCTGCGACCAGGGTGATCGGGTCCAGCGCATCGAACGGGCGAAACTCGGTCTGGTCCTTGAGCACCGGATGGTCGGCGAAGAACACCGCGTCGAGCTTGCCGCGCTCGGCGATGCGGGCCAGTTCGATGTAGTGGGTGATGTCGGTGATACCCGACAGATCGGTTTCGGGGAGGCGCCACGCCGCTTCGTGCTGGCCGATGTTGCGCAGGAATGCGTTGAGGTGCAACTGCCGTGCAGGCGCAGCCATTGCGACGGGCTCCTTTGGTCGGTGAACCGGGCTGCGTCTATTTCAGGGGGCGGGCTGTGCTGCGAGAACAGTTAAGATCAGCGAAATTTCAGCTAACCCGCAGATACGAGACGAGCGTGCGGCTTGTCTGCCACACGCTCGTTCGTGAGTGAGATTGGTGCCCTCCGGCCGGGTTCAGCCCAGGCCGGTCCACTTCTTCAGCACCTTGCCCGGGAAGCTTCCCCACTTTTCGGCGGTCTTGCCGGGGAACGTCGCCCACTTCTCGGCGGTCTTGCCCGGGAACGAGGTCCATTTCTCGGCGGTCTCACCCGGGAACTTCGTCCACTTGTCGACGATGGGACTCTCAGGCAGGTCGACCCCGCCGGTGAGCGCGCTCTTGGCGGCGTCGGTGACGGCATCGGTGACCGACGAATTCACCCGGTCGCACGGTGAGCATCCGACGGTGCTGTTGCCCTTGGAATCGGCCGATGCCGGCGCGGCCAGCGTCACGGCGGCCCCGATGGCCCCCGCGGCGAGGGTCGTGGCGATCAAGCTCTTCTGGATCATGAGTTCCCCAACTGTTGTATCCCCGCCGTCTGACGACGACGTCGAACGACACGCTAGTACCAGAACCGCGCGAGCGCCGATCACTGACGAACCCTTGACATCGTTTGCTGTAGCCGAACGTGCGCTGGACTTGCCCACGGCCACCCACGCCGGTGTCCCACACTCAGGGCACCCCGGGCGAACACCCGGTAACGGTCAGATGAACAACACCGCACACGCCTGAATCAAAGGTCTGCGAACAGGCATTGAGCGGAAACCCCCAAAAGTCGGCACCGCGCCTTTCCGCGCGAACAAACGTCGGGAATCTCCACGTCGAACAGAGATCCAGACTACGAGGCGCTTATTCCATGATCTTGATCACGTTTTGCTGGACTCGTCCAGCAAGGACGCTCAGGCGAAGACTTTCGCCACCTCGGCCACGCGGCGCAGCTGGTCGATGTCGGAGCTGGTCGGGATCAGGTGCACCTCGTCGGTGCCGATGTCCTGGAACCTGCCGAGCACCTCGATCAGTTCCTCTTCGGTGCCCGCCCAGCCGGTCGCGGGGGCCATCGCGTCGACGTATTCGGCCGGGATCCAGTTCATGTACCGGCGCAGGTGCCGGTGCACCTGCGCGCGGGCCTCCTCCGGCTCACCGAGCGCGAACCAGAACGAGGTGGCCAGGTGCGGCTTGGACTTGCCCGCCTCGGCCCAGGCGGTGCGGGCGATGTCGAACAACTCGGCCTGGCGGTCTACATCCAGATCCAGAGTCGTGCCGGCGACGCCGTCGGCCCAGGCCGCAGCGTCCCGGATGGTCTTGGGCCCGATGGTGCCGATGTGCAGGGAGGGCCCACCGCTCTGAACCGGCGGCGGCCCGACCGGGAGCACCGATTCGGTGACCTTCTCGCCGGCCCACACCCGCTTCATCACCGCGACCCGCTCGGCCATTCCCCGCCGGGTCTGGGACGCCGGGTCGGCGCCGACCGCGTGATAGTCCTCGTGACGGCCGCCGACACCGATGCCCACGGTCAACCGTCCGCCGCTGAGCAGATCTCCGGTGGCCAGGCCTTTGGCCAGCATCACCGGATCGTGGAGCTGCGGCACCACCACGGTGGTCACCAGCCGCACCCGGTCGGTCCAGGCCGCCAGCGCGCCCAGCAGGGTCAGGCTGTCGGGGTTGTCGAACGCGATGCGTTCACCCCAGCACAGCGACGAGAACGGGCCTCCGTCGATGACGCGCGCCCAGGATCGCAGCGTCGTCGCATCCAACTGAGGCTCCATGACCGGCATCGTCATCCCCACACGCACCCACGGATTCTGTCATGTCGTGGTGGCAGCATGAACCCCATGGCCATCACCACGTCCTCGGTCGCGCATGTGCGGCTCACGGTCACCGACATCGAACGGTCCCGGCAGTTCTACGAGAGCGTTTTCGGCTGGCCGGTCCTCATCGAGCTGCCGCAGGACGCCGACGTCGCCACCCGCGCCAGGCTGAGTTTCCTGTCAGGTGGGGTCATCTACGACGCCGGGGCAACGTTGATCGGACTGCGCCCGGTCGGCCGGGATGCCTTCGACGAGAACCGAACCGGGCTGGACCACTTGGCCTTCCGGCTCAGGAGCCTCGCCGAACTGAACGAGGCCGCGCTTCACCTCGACGATCTGGATATCGCGCACGAACCGGTCAAGGACATCGGCCCTTCCTACATCCTGGAGTTCCGCGACCCGGACAACATCGCGTTGGAGCTCACCGCGCCGAAGTAGATCCCCGATCCGGGGGTTATCCCCCAGCACGGTCTGGGGAAAACGCTGTGTCGCCACACCGCACAACTTCGTAGGTTGGAGGCATGGTCGCACCCAGCGAAACCGTCCTGCCCACGCCTGCCCCGCCGGCGTCTGAGCCCGTGTCGACATCACGCAACATCGGCGTCGTACCGACCGCATCGATGATCACCGGCGCCGCCGTCGCGCTCGTGTGGTTCTGGATTCCGTTGTCCATCATGGTCATCGGGGTCTCCTCGATCCCGTCGGTGATCGGATTCCTGCTCGCCGGCGTGGTGTTCATCTACCTGATGCGCGGCGTGGAGTGGTTCGAGCGGACCCGAAGCGAAGCCGTATTCGGTTTCGGTCTCGGCGTCCCGCCCCGCCGACTGTCGCCGCATACCGGCGTCCAGGGCTGGGCTCACCAACTGTGGCTGGACATCAGCAGTACCCGGTTCTGGAAAGGCGTCTGCCACCACTACCTGCGGATGACGTACGACATGCTGGCCACCGGCCTGGCATTCGCGTTGCTGACGTTCGCTTTCCTGGGCCCGGCCGCGGCCGTCGCCATCCGGCACAGCGACGACGATGCCGGTCTGGTGTTCCTGTCCCCGCCGGTCACGTGGCTGCTGGCGATCATCGCCGTCATCGCCGCGGTCGCCATCCTGATCCTCGCGCCCGCGGTCGATGCCGCGATCGATCGATGGCTGCTGTCGCCGTCACCCACCGCGGCCCTGGAGTATCAGGTGAGCGCGCTGGCCGATGCCCGGCAGGGCGCGGTGTCCTCGGCACAGACCGAACGGCACCGCATCGAGCGGGACCTGCACGACAGCGTGCAGCCCCGCCTGGTGTCCCTGGCGATGACGATCGGGCTGGCGCAGACCAAACTGGATTCGGATCCGCCCGCCGCCAAGGCGCTGATCGCCGAGGCCCACGACGACGCCAAGAGCGCGCTGGTGGAGCTGCGCAACGTGGTGCGCGGCATCGCCCCGACGATCCTGTCCGATCGTGGACTCGACGCGGCACTGTCCTCTGTGGTGCAGCGTGCCGAAACCTCGGGGGTACCAACCACATTGCACATCGAGTTGCCCCGCAGGCTGCCCGATGAGATCGAATCGGTCGCCTACTTCGTGGTCGCCGAGGCGTTGACCAACATCGCCAAGCACGCCGACGCCTCGCAGGCGGTGGTCACCGTGCGCCTGGACGAGGCCGCCGACGTGCTGCACGTATCGGTGTTCGACGACGGAAAGGGCGGAGCCGTCGTCGACGCGGGCGAGAACGCCACCGGCCTGCGCGGACTCGACGAACGAGTACGCGCCGCGGGCGGAACCTTCGCGGTGTCCAGTCCCGCCACCGGCCCGACGATCGTCACGGCGGTGCTGCCATGCGCATCGTGATCGCCGAGGACTCGGCGCTGCTGCGGGCCGGTATCGAACGCATCCTGGCCGACGCCGGACACGAGGTGGTCGCCGGGGTGCCCGACGCCACCAACCTGCTGCGGCTCGTCAACGAGTACCACCCCGACCTGGCCATCCTCGATGTCCGGATGCCGCCGACGTTCACCGACGAGGGCATCCGGGCCGCGGCACTGCTGCGCAGCCAGAACCCCGAGTCGCCGGTGCTGGTGCTCTCCCACTACGTCGAGGAGCGGTACGCGGCCGATCTGATCGCCTCGGACACCAGAGGATTCGGCTACCTGCTCAAGGACCGGGTCGCCGACGTGCCGGCCTTCCTCGACGCCGTCGCCGTCGTGGGCGGAGGAGGCACGGTGCTCGATCCCGAGGTGGTGTCACAGATCCTCGTCCGCTCGGCCCGCCACAGTGCACTGGACCAGCTGACCCCGCGCGAACGCGACGTCCTGCAGTTGATGGCGGAAGGCAGGACGAACTCGGCCATCGCCACGACACTGCACATCTCGGTCGGCTCGGCCGAGAAACACATCGCCTCGATCTTCACGAAATTCGGCCTCGCTCCCGACGAGAGCGAGAACCGCCGCGTGCTGGCAGTGCTGCGCTATCTCGAGACCTAGACCGAACATCCACACCGGGAAGGACTTTCAACGTGACCACCATCGCCCCTCCGCCGCCGGTCAACCCACCACCCCAGCTGAACCCCGGCGGGCGCACCACCTTCCGTCTCGCCCTGATCGTCGCGGCCACGCTGCTCGTGGCCGGTTCGGTGACATCGCTGGGTTTCGCGGCGTGGGCCGTGAGCAACGTCCGAGTCATCACTGACCACGAGGCCCTGCCGGGCACGATGCGATCACTGGTCATCGACACCGCACACATCCCCGTCGCGATCCGGATCACCGCGGACCGCGAAACCCGCGACGCCGCGGCCGATCTGCGCCTGGTGAACACCACCCACAGTGGCGCACACCGACTGCAGGTCACCACCGACGGCGACGAGACCCGCATCGCCATCTTGGGCAATCCGTCTCGCGTCCTGGAATGGGCCCGCGGCGGTGAGATCACCGTCTCCGTACCGCCCGAGCAGGCCCGGCGGCTGACGGTGCGCACCGAGCAGGAGATCGGCACCGTGATCGCGCAGGCAGACCTGGACCAGTTGATCGCGCGGACCACGGACGGGCCGATCATCCTGCGGGGTGCGGCCCGCCGCGTCGAGGCCCACACCGTCAACGGTGAGATCTTCTCGCGCTCCCCCATAGCGGTCACCGAACAGTTCAACGCCACCACGTCCGACGGTGACATCGCCGTCGATTTCCGTGACGCCGCGCCGCGGCGGGTGGATGCGGTGAGCCGCAACGGCGATGTGACCATCGGATTGCCCGGGCGTGGGCCGTATCTGGTGCATGCCCAGTCCGGATCCTCGACGCAGGTGCGGGTGCCCGAGACGACCGTTCCCGACAGTGCCGCCGCCGAGGTCACGGTGCGCTCCGATGACGGCGACGTCGTCGTCGAGGACGTCGGACTCGGACAGCGCTAGCGGTCCGGGGTCAACCCCTCCATGATCTCGGCCACCGAACCGGTGCGGGCCTGGCGCCACCCGGTGCCGGCCCAGACATTGGTGGCCTGCGGGTCGCCTGCGGCCACCGACGCCTTGCGCACCGGGCTGGTCAGGTAATGGATCTCGGGATAGCCCAACGGCGCCTGTCCATCGTGATCGACGATGAACCGGTTGCGCAATCCACGTGCATACCGGCCGGAAAATGCCCGCGTCACAACGGTTTCGGTGAACTCAGGGCTCCGCAACGCGTCCCGGTGCACCGGGCTGCTGCCGGATTCATCGGCCAGCAGGAACGCCGTGCCGAGTTGAGCCGCCACCGCGCCCGCAGCCAGAACGCCCGCAACGTCGTCGGCGCTGATCAACCCACCGGCGGCCACTACGGGGATGTCGACCGCCGACAGTACGTCGGCCAGCAGGTGGTCCAGTGGTTGCGATCCGGGCGAGGCGGACGGATCGAACGTGCCGCGGTGCCCACCCGCTGCGGGTCCCTGGACGGCGAGGGCATCGACCCCGCGGCTCACCGCGAGCCAGGCTTCGTCCAGAGTCGTCACGGTGCCGACCGTGGTGACGCCGGCGCTGCGCAACCGGGCGATCTCGGACTCACTCGGCAGGCCGAACGTGAACGAGACCACCTCGGGCCGGAGATCGAGCACCGCATCCAGCTTGGCGGCCCACGCGTCGTCGTCGTACCTCGGCTCGCCGAGTGCCACCCCGTAGCGCTGCGCTTCACCGGCCAGCGCGTCGGCATAGACCCGGATCTGTTCGGACGTGCCCGCACTGGGCTGCGGCGCAAAGAGATTCACCCCGAGGGGTTCGGAAGTCAGATCGCGTGCCGCGGTGACTTTCTCGGCGAGCGCGTCGGCGGTCAGATAACCGGCCGCGAGGAACCCGAGCCCGCCGGCCTTGCTGCCGGCCGCGGCCAGTTCCGGCGTCGAGGGCCCACCTGCCATCGGCGCCACGATCACCGGACGTCGGAGCCCGCGAATATCGAATGTGCCCATCACCGCACCGCCTTTCCGAACAACAGGACGTCCTGAGGTTCGTCGCTGATATTGGGAAACATCCCGTAGCGTGCGAGCCTTCCCTCCAGTGACAAACCGCACCGTCGCAGCACCGCAGCCGAACCGGCATTGTCGACATGGCAGTAGGCCGTGATCCGGTACACCGTGTCATCCGGTTGCATATCGGCCAGCATCAACGAAACCGCCTCCGACATCAGGCCACGTCCCCACCACTGCCGGGCCAGGCAGTAACCCAGCTCTACCGAGTACGGCTGAGGTCGACGCCTGGCACACAGCCCGGCCACGTCACCGTCGACTTCGACCAACCAGGTCTGCTCGTCACCGACGTTGAACAATGTCGTGATGACGCGCCGCGTTTCGGCCACCCCCGAATGCGGGCGCCAGGACAGATACTTCGTGACCTCGGGATCGGAGGCGATCCGGGTGTACAGCGCTTCGGCGTCCTCGACTACCGGTGGGCGCAGCCGCACCTGTGGCCCGGCCAGGATCTGGGTGTTGGGCATGGTCCCATCCTGCACCGTTGCCGGGGGTGCGGGTCCAGCGGTTTACTGGACCGATATGGCCATCACCTTCAACCACACCATCGTCGCCGCCAAGGACCGGCAGGCCTCCGCCGAGTTCTTCACCGAGTTGTTCGGCCTGCCCGCCCCGCAGGAGTTCGGTCCGTTTCTGGCGGTGACTCTCAATCACGGAGTCAGCCTCGACTACGCCCAGATGGGGCCTGACGAAGAGATCCGGCCGCAGCACTACGCATTCCTGGTCTCCGAGGACGAGTTCGACGCGATCTACGGCAAGATCCGCGACCGTGGCATGCAGCACTGGGCCGATCCGCATGGTCAGCACCCTGGCGAGATCAACCACAACGACGGCGGTCGCGGGGTGTACTTCCAGGACCCGTCCGGGCATTACCTGGAGATCATCACCCGCCCGTACGGGGGCTGACCGGCTTCAGCGGTGGCCGCGTTCGTGTTCCTGATCGCGGTAGGCGTTGGCCAGCGTGTCCACGTGACCCGGCAGCGCGCCGGCCGCCACATCGGCCAGGCTGGTCTCCTCCAGGACCGAGCGCATGCTGGCCCGCAGCGCACGCCAGACATCGGTCAGCGCCGCGGTCGGACCGGAGTACGGCAGATCCCCCAGACCGATGTCGCGCACGCTGGCCAGCGGTCCGTCGATGCAGCGCAGCACGTCGGCGATGCTGATCTCACCGGCCGGCCGCGCCAGTTCGTAGCCACCGTCGCGGCCACGATGGCTGCGGACCAGGCGGTCCGTGCGCAGCGCGGTGAGTATGTCGACGAGGAACTGCGCCGGGATGCCCTGCGCCTTGGCGAGGTCGTCGGTCTTGACCAGCTCGCCGTCACCGACCGTCGCGAGCTGGACCATGGCTCGGACGGCATACTCCGCCTTCGCCGACATCCGCATGATCTGAGATTGTGCCAGCTCACTCATCGCCCGCACCGCTACGGGCGAACGGTGTCGCCGCTCGGGCCCGCAATCGGCCGTGCTCACCACGTCGATTGAACGGCATTGCCGTATGCAATGCTTTCCATGATGTGGATTGTTCCTGGAGGGACGGCAATCGTGAAGTTCAGCAAAGACGTAACGCCGGCAGGCAGATTGAGCCGACCGGTGTGAGGCACCGGACCTCCTGGCGCGGCTTGACGATCACCCTCGCCCTGGCGCTTGTCACCGCAGTCCTGAGCGCCTGCCACGCCACCCCGCCCGACCGCAACGCAGATGTGGCGCGCCTTGCGCGATTGCTCGGCGAGATGCCCGGCGTGCAGACGGTCAGCCACACCGTGACGAATCGCCCGGCCCAGGGCGTGGTGCGGTTCGCCGTCGATGTCGAGACCGCCGAAGGGATCACCGAAGATCAACTCGCGGCAGTGGTGTCCCGCTACCTGCAGGACCTCACGATGGTCAACTATACCGGCTATCACACCGAGCTCGCCGCCCACCACGGCTGGAACGTCTTCGCAGTCGACGGTGGCAGGTTACCGATCGACAACGCTCAACAGATCATCTCCCAGGCCCGCGACTGGGCCGCCATGCGTCGTGAATTCGCCACGGCCACAGTACGTTTACGTGCCACGGTGACCCACCCCAACGGCCGGTCGACGATGCAGGAATGGGGACATTCCGATGTCGGATCGATCCGGCTGGCCGATGCCACCGACTACACGGACGTGGCCGCCGTGGTCACCACCATGTCGGGAAAGTTCCCGGGACTCGCCAACGTGACCTGGACGATCAGCGCGGGCGACGATCACCCCGCCGACATCAAGAGTGCCCGCCGCTTCCCGACGGCCGGTGAGCTCGACGTCTGGAGTCGGATGAACGCCGACCAGACGATCCCGCACATCGACAGGCTGACGATCAACGGCCGCGTGCAACCGTCGGTATGGCTGGCGGAGCAGACCCGCTCGCACGAGCCTGCCGACGCAGTCGCCCTTGCCCAACGGCATCTGCCACTGGCGGCCACGCTGGCCGGGCCGACCCTCTACACCGCGAGCGATCAGATACAGGGACACATCACCGGGAACGGTCAGGCCACCGGCGCCATCGCCATCACCATCGGCGGGTGCACGGCACGCGATCTCCTCGTCTACCAACCACCGTCCGCCGAACAGGCGCTCATGGACAAATACGAGACCTGCAAGCATCCGTGACGCCCGGCTATTTTCGTCGAGATCGACGTTAGGGCTGCTCACAGAGCGCAGCAGCAGCCATGGCGTCGATCTCGGCGACGGAGGGGCAGTTCGGCAGTCGGCTAGTCCGGAATACCGGCCGCGTCCGGGACGACGACGGCGAACAGATCCGACATCGCGGCCAGGCTCGCCGACTGCATGACCGCGGCCGGCACCGGTGCGCTGTCGGGGCCCGCGAGTGTGCGGGTGGCAGTGGCAGCGGCCACCACGGTCGGGGCGTACCCGAGGTTGAAGGCACCGCGCGCGGTCGAGTTGACGCACATGTGCGTCATGAATCCGGCCAGCAGCAGGTTCGAGGCGCCCAGCCCCTTCAACCGGTCGTCCAGATCGGTCTGCACGAACGAGTTGGGGAATTGCTTGACCACCACGGGTTCTCCCTCGCGCGGGGCCACCGCTGGGATGATCGCGCCGCTCTCCCCTTCGATGTCATACAGCGAACCCGGACCGTCGGAGTGCTGGATGTGGATGATCGGAATGCCCGCGCTGCGGGCCCGGTCCAGGAGTTGTGCCGTCTGCTCGAGAGCGGCCTGCACCCCGTCGAGCTCCATGATTCCCTGCGTATAGGTGTTCTGGCAGTCGATCAAGACCAGGGTGGAATCGGCGAGACGGGCCGGTGCGGCGGGGAGGCTGGCCAGTTCGCGCAGCGTGGGGCGGCTCATTTCGGTGAGCGTAGTGGTCCGCGACCGCGTTTAGGCTGCATTGGTGGCACTCCGGGATTGGTCGTCGGCCAAGGTCAGGCTGGTCATGTTGGCCGCAGCGTCGCCGCTGATGCTGATCATGGTGGTGGTCGGCTACGCCGACGGGCCCAGTGATGAGGACTGCGGGCATGCCGAGCAGGCCATGGCCCATTGGGTCAGCGTGCAACTCGACACGCACCGGGCGATGACGGGCCCCGCGCCCGCCACGTTGTCCACTGATGCCGCCGATGCCGCCGCCGCTGTCCGCCAAGAAGCCACGGCGATCGAGGATTCCGGGTTGCGGCAGACGGCGAGCACTCTCGCGAACCAGCTCGATCAGGTCAGCAAGGGAAACCACGTGCGCGGGTACGAGGGCACGGCGGAGGCAATACAGGACCTCAAAACCGCCTGTCCGAAGGCCGGTGACGAGCCCATGCTCATTCCCTGACCGCGCCGAGAACTACCCCGCCGTGACGGCCAGTACCCGCTCGGCCAGCTCGGGGCGGCACACGATCAGGTCGGGCAGCGTGGGGTCGGCCGAGTTGTAGACCAACCGCGAGCCGTCGATGCGTGAGGTGTGCAGGCCGGCCGCACGGGCCACCGCGACGGGCGCGGCCGAATCCCACTCGTACTGCCCACCCGCGTGCACGTACACATCGGCGATCCCGCGGATCACCGCGGCGACTTTGGCTCCGGCCGAACCCATTTCGACCAGGGTTCCGTCGAGCGCACCTCCAAGGAACGCGGCCACGACTACACCGACCTGGCACTGGTCACCGACGGGCTGCGCGCCGAGCGGGAGCAGGGCATCACGATCGATGTCGCCTATCGCTACTTCGCCACGGCCAAGCGGAAATTCATCATCGCCGACACCCCGGGGCACATCCAGTACACCCGCAACATGGTGACCGGAGCCTCCACTGCGCAGCTGGTCATCGTGCTCGTCGATGCGCGCCACGGCCTGCTCGAGCAGTCGCGCCGCCACGCGTTCCTGGCCTCGCTGCTGGGCATCCAGCACATCGTGCTGGCCGTGAACAAGATGGACCTGATCGACTGGGACCAGGAACGTTTCGAGGCGATCCGCGACGAGTTCCACGCGTTCGCCGCCCGGTTGGACGTGCACGACGTCACCACCATCCCGTTGTCGGCGCTCAACGGCGACAACGTGGTGACCAAATCAGACATCACCCCCTGGTACGAGGGCCCGTCGCTGCTGAGCCACCTCGAAGACGTCTACATCGCCGGTGACCGCAACCTCGTCGATGTCCGTTTCCCGGTGCAGTACGTGATCCGGCCGCAGACCCATGAGCACGCCGATCACCGCAGCTACGCCGGCACGGTCGCCAGCGGTGTGCTGCGTCCCGGCGACGACGTGATCGTGCTGCCGGCCGGAAAGCCCACGCGCATCACCCAGATCGACGGCCCGAGCGGTGTGGTCGAGGAGGCCTTCCCGCCGATGGCGGTGTCGATCAGCCTGTCCGACGACATCGACATCTCCCGCGGCGACATGATCGCCCGGCCCAACAACCAGCCCCGGGTCGCACAGGATTTCGACGCCACCGTGTGCTGGATGGCCGACGGATCGTCACTGGAGCCCGGCCGCGAATACCTGATCAAGCACACCACCCGAACCACCAGGGCCAAGGTGACCGGACTTGATTACCGGCTCGACGTCAACACCCTGCACCGGGACAAGACCGCGACAGCGCTCAAATTGAATGAGCTGGGCCGTGTCTCGCTGCGCACCCAGGCGCCGCTGCTGCTCGACGAGTACAGCCGCAATGCCGCCACCGGTTCGTTCATCCTGATCGACCCCAACACCAACGGCACCGTGGGTGCCGGCATGGTGCTGCGCGAGACCCGCCACGACACCGCGAGCCCCAACACCGTGCGGCACGAGTCGCTGTGCACCGCCGAGGACCGGCTGTCGAAGGGCCGCACCGTGTGGTTCACCGGCCTGTCCGGCTCGGGCAAGTCCTCGGTGGCGGTGCTCGTCGAGCAGAAGCTGCTCGAAAAGGGTGTTCCGGCATACGTTCTGGACGGGGACAACCTGCGCCACGGGCTGAACGCGGATCTGGGCTTCTCGATGGCCGACCGGGCTGAGAACCAGCGCCGACTGGCCCACATCGCCGCCATTCTGGCCGACTCCGGCCAGGTTGTGCTGGTCCCCGCGATCAGCCCGCTGGAGGAGCACCGCGCACTGGCCCGCAAGGTCGCCACGGATGCGGGTCTGGAGTTCTACGAGGTGTTCTGCGACACCCCGCTGGAGGACTGCGAACGCCGCGATCCCAAGGGCCTGTACGCCAAGGCGCGCGCCGGTGAGATCACCCACTTCACCGGTATCGACAGCCCGTATCAGCGGCCGAAGAACCCGGATCTGCGGCTCACGCCTGACCACAGCACCGATGAACTGGCCGACCTGGTGATCGAGCTGTTGGAATTGCCGTCGTGAACGATCACGAACTGGCTGCCCGGCTGGCCACCAGGGCCGGGGATCTGCTGCTCGATGTCCGTGCCGACTTCGCCGATGCCACGGCGGCCGAGCGAAAGGCCGCCGGGGACAAGCAGTCCCACGATTTCCTGATGGCCGAGTTGGCCAAGCTGGTTCCCGGTGACTCGGTGCTGTCCGAGGAGGCCACGGCCGAGGAACGGGCCGATCCGGCGCGGCTGAACGCCGACCGGGTCTGGATCGTCGACCCGCTCGACGGCACCCGGGAGTTCTCCGAACTGGGCCGCGACGACTGGGCCGTACACGTGGCACTGTGGAGTGCGGGCGAACTCGTGGCGGGAGCGGTCGCGCTGCCCGCGCAGAACACCACGCTGTCCACCCCCGAGGTGGCCGCACCCCGCCCCTTCGACGGCCCCCCCCCCGGGGGTGGGTGGAGAGAGCCCCGGCGGGCGGCGGACA
>NZ_LZSY01000050.1 GCF_001665625.1 Mycolicibacterium peregrinum
CCAGCGGCGGCTACTACTCCCCGGAGGCCGAGAAGACCGCCAGACAGCAGTCGGGGGGGCGCCGGGATATCCCGTCGCCGCCCCGACTTGCCACCTAGACCTTCTCGGAAGCCGCCAGAGCGTCGTTGAGCGTCTTGCTCGGACGCATCACCGCGGCGGTCTTCTCGGCATCCGGGTAGTAGTAGCCGCCGATGTCGGCCGGCTTGCCCTGCGCCGCGTTGAGTTCGGCGACGATGGCCTGCTCGTGTTCGCCGAGAGACTTGGCCAGCGGCGCGAAGTGCGCGGCCAGTTCCTTGTCCTCGGTCTGCTCGGCCAGCGCCTGCGCCCAGTACAGCGCCAGGTAGAACTGGCTGCCGCGGTTGTCCAGCTCTCCGGTCTTGCGCGAGGGAGACTTGTTCTCGTTCAACAACTCTCCGGTCGCGGTGTCCAGCGCGGCGGCCAGCACCTTGGCCTTGGCGTTGTCGGTCTTGTTGCCGAGGTCCTCCAGGCTGGCGCCCAGCGCCAGGAATTCGCCGAGCGAGTCCCAACGCAGGTGGTTCTCTTCCACCAGCTGATGGACGTGCTTGGGGGCCGAGCCGCCCGCACCGGTCTCGTACAGCCCGCCACCGGCCATCAGCGGCACGATCGAGAGCATCTTGGCGCTGGTACCCAACTCCAGGATCGGGAACAGGTCGGTCAGGTAGTCACGCAGGATGTTGCCGGTCACCGAGATGGTGTCCTTGCCGCGGATCAGCCGCTCCAGGGTGTAACGCATGGCCCAGACCTGCGGCAGGATCGTGATCTCCAGGCCCTCGGTGTCCTCTTCCTTGAGGTAGGCCTTGACCTTCTTGCGCAGCTCGTTCTCGTGCGGGCGCTCGTCATCGAGCCAGAACACGGCAGGCATACCGGACAACCGAGCCCGGTTGACGGCCAGCTTGACCCAGTCGCGGATCGGGGCATCCTTGACGATCGGCATCCGCCAGATGTCGCCCTCCTCGACCTCCTGGCTCAGCAGCACCTCACCGGAATCGATGTCGACGATCTTGGCGACACCGGCCTGCGGGATCTCGAAGGTCTTGTCATGGCTGCCGTACTCCTCGGCCTTCTGCGCCATCAGACCGACGTTGGGCACCGTGCCCATCGTGGTCGGGTCGAACTGACCGTGGGTCTTACAGAAGTTGATCACTTCCTGGTACATCCGGGAGAAGGTCGACTCCGGGTTGACCGCCTTGGTGTCCTTGGTGCGGCCGTCGGCGCCGTACATCTTGCCGCCGAGGCGGATCATGGCCGGCATCGACGCGTCGACGATGACGTCCGACGGCGAGTGGAAGTTCGAGATGCCCTTGGCCGAATCCACCATGGCCAGTTCGGGCCGGTGCTCGTGGCAGCGGTGCAGGTCCTCGATGATCTCTTCCCGCTGCGAGGCCGGTAGCGCCTCGATCTTGCTGTAGAGATCCGACAGACCGTTGTTGACGTTCACCCCGAGCTCGTCGAACAGCTTCTCGTGCTTGGCGAAGGCGTCCTTGTAGAAGACCTTGACGGCGTGGCCGAACACGATCGGGTGGCTGACCTTCATCATGGTCGCCTTGACGTGCAGCGAGAACATCACGCCCGTCTTGTAGGCGTCCTCGATCTGCTCCTCGTAGAACTCGATCAGCGCCTTCTTGCTCATGTACATCGAGTCGATGACGTCGCCCTCGTCGAGCTTCACCTCGGGCTTGAGCACGATGGTCTCGCCGCCGGACGTCTCCAGCTCCATGCGTACGTTGCGCGCCTTGTCCAGGGTCATCGACTTCTCACCGTGGTAGAAGTCGCCGGTCTTCATGGTGGCCACGTGGGTACGCGACGCCTGCGACCACTCGCCCATGCTGTGCGGGTGTTTGCGCGCGTATTCCTTGACCGCCTTGGGAGCGCGGCGGTCCGAGTTGCCTTCACGCAGAACGGGGTTCACTGCGCTGCCGAGAATCTTCGAGTAGCGATCGCGGATCGCCTTCTCCTCGTCGGTCTTCGGGTCGCCCGGGAAGTCGGGCACCGCGTAGCCCTTTTCCTGCAACTCCTTGACCGCGGCCACGAGCTGCGGGACCGACGCGCTGATGTTGGGCAGCTTGATGATGTTGGTTTCGGGCAGCTGAGTGAGACGCCCCAGTTCGCCCAGGTTGTCCGGGACCTTCTGGTCGTCGGTCAGGTAGTCACCGAATTCGGCCAGGATGCGGGCCGCAACCGAGATGTCACTGGTCTGGATATCGATACCCGCCGGCTCTGCAAAGGCGCGGATGATCGGCAAGAAGGAGTACGTCGCAAGCAGCGGCGCCTCGTCGGTCAGCGTGTAGATGATGGTCGGCTGCTGGGCAGTCATGGTTGCTCTCCCGGCGTCAGTCTGGGTTGGACGAGGATCACTCGTTCTCACCCGCGGTTATTCGCTGCTCTGTTATCGCGGGCCAGACTACAAGGGAGCGGATCGCCGCGAAGGAGCAGCTTTCATTACTGACCAGTAACTTTGGCTTACGTTCAGGCGCCCGACACCTCCACGCACCCGCCGAACCGAACGTGTTTCAGTCCCGTCCGCGCAGAACCGGCAAACACGCTGAAGAACCGACTGGCACCGCCTCAGCGCGTTGCGATAAGCTGCAGGCCGGTCATGAGTGTCAGCATCAAGCCCCGGCTTGCTGGCCGGCAACCCTCCAACCGCGGTGGGGTGCCCCGGGTGATGACCAGGTTGAGCAGTCGTTCGCGGCTGTAAGGCAAGCGCGGGTCCGAAGGTACGGGCCCCCAGACAGACAGGGAAACCTGATGGAGGCCAGCCATGTGTATGTGTCCATGAACTGTCGATGTTCGCGTGTCGTCGTAGTCGACGAGCGAGACGTCCGGTAGCCGACCCACACCCCTACCTTCCTCATCCCCTCACCCGGAGGAGACACCAAGCCATGACAACCGCCGAAAACTGGTCGTTCGAGACCAAGCAGGTCCATGCCGGTCAGACGCCGGACAGCGCCACCAACGCCCGCGCCCTGCCGATCTACCAGACGACGTCCTATACGTTCCGCGACACCGACCACGCGGCCGCCCTGTTCGGGCTGGCCGAGCCGGGCAACATCTACACCCGGATCATGAATCCCACGACCGACGTGGTCGAGCAGCGCATCGCCGCACTCGAAGGCGGCGTCGCCGCGCTGCTGCTGTCCTCCGGGCAGGCCGCCGAGACTTTCGCCATCCTCAACCTGGCCGGCGCCGGTGACCACATCGTGTCCAGCCCACGCCTGTACGGCGGCACGTACAACCTCTTCCACTACACGCTGCCCAAGCTCGGCATCGAGGTCAGCTTCGTCGAGGATCCCGACAACCTGGACAGCTGGCGGGCGGCCGTGCGGCCGAACACCAAGGCCTTCTTCGCCGAGACGATCTCCAACCCCCAGATCGACATCCTCGACATCCCGAACGTGTCCGCCGTGGCACACGAGAACGGTGTCCCGCTGATCGTCGACAACACCATCGCCACGCCCTACCTGATCCAGCCCATCGCCCTCGGCGCCGACATCGTGGTGCACTCGGCCACCAAGTACCTGGGCGGGCACGGTTCGGCGATTGCCGGTGTGATCGTCGACAGTGGCAACTTCGACTGGACCAACGGACGCTTCCCGGGGTTCACCGAGCCGGACCCCAGCTACCACGGCGTGATCTTCGCCGAGCTCGGCGCACCCGCCTACGCGCTCAAGGCCCGCGTGCAGCTGCTGCGCGATCTGGGCAGCGCCCTGTCGCCGTTCAACGCCTTTTTGATCGCGCAGGGATTGGAAACGCTGTCGCTGCGTGTTGAACGCCACGTGGCCAATGCGCAGAAGGTCGCCGAGTACCTGGCCGGGCACTCCGGCGTCACCTCGGTGAATTACGCCGGACTCCCCACCTCTCCCTGGTATGAGCTGGGGCAGAAGCTGGCACCCAAGGGCACCGGCGCCGTGCTGGCATTCGAGTTGGCGGGCGGTGTGGAAGCGGGCAAGGCGTTCGTCAACGCCCTCACGTTGCACAGCCACGTCGCCAACATCGGTGACGTGCGCTCGTTGGTGATCCACCCCGCCTCGACCACGCACGCACAGCTCTCCCCCGAGGAGCAGCTGTCCACCGGCGTGACCCCCGGCCTGGTGCGGCTGGCCGTCGGTATCGAGGGCATCGACGACATCCTGGCCGACCTGGAGCAGGGATTCGCCGCCGCCCGTCCGTTCAGCGGCGTCGCGCAGACTGCGGCGACGGTGTAGGACGGCGAGAGAAGACCGGCATGACGATCACCGAAGAACCCGCCGTGTCCACCGTCCCGTTGCCCGCCGAAGGCGAGATCAGCGTGGTGCACATCGGTGCCCTGACGCTGGAGAACGGCACTGTCCTGCCCGACGTGTCGATCGCCGTGCAGCGCTGGGGCAAGCTGTCCCCCGCACGCGACAACGTGGTGATGGTGCTGCACGCGCTGACCGGCGACTCCCATGTCACCGGACCGGCCGGCGACGGCCATCCGACCGCGGGTTGGTGGGACGGGGTGGCCGGGCCGGGCGCCCCGATCGATACCGACCAGTGGTGCGCGATCTCGACCAACGTGCTCGGCGGCTGCCAGGGCTCGACCGGCCCGGGTTCCCTTGCCCCCGACGGAAAGCCATGGGGCTCACGGTTTCCCCAGATCACAATCCGCGACCAGGTCGAGGCCGACCGGGCTGCACTGGCCGCCCTCGGTATCACCGAGGTGGCCGCGGTGGTCGGCGGGTCGATGGGCGGCGCCCGAGCGCTGGAATGGCTCGTCGGGCACCCCGACGAGGTTCGGGCCGGGTTGGTACTGGCCGTCGGGGCCCGCGCGACCGCCGACCAGATCGGCACCCAGAGCACCCAGGTGGCCGCGATCAAGGCCGATCCGGACTGGCAGGGCGGTGATTACTACGACACCGGCCGGTCACCGTCGGCCGGAATGGAGATCGCCCGGCGCTTCGCGCACCTGACCTATCGCGGTGAAGAGGAACTCGACGACCGCTTCGGAAACGACGCCCAGGGCGACGAGGACCCGACCGACGGCGGACGTTACGGGGTGCAGAGCTACCTCGAGTACCAGGGCGGCAAACTGGCCCGCCGATTCGACCCTGGCACCTATGTGACTCTCTCGGATGCGCTGTCCACCCACGATGTGGGCCGCGGACGCGGCGGAGTCGCCAGCGCACTGCGTAGCTGTCCGGTGCCCGTCATCGTCGGCGGGATCACCTCCGACCGGCTCTACCCCATCCGGCTGCAACAGGAACTGGCCGAGTTGCTGCCGGGCTGCAACGGCCTCGACGTGGTCGACTCAGCGTTCGGCCACGACGGCTTCCTGGTCGAGACGGAGGTGGTGGGTAAATTGATCCGCCGCACACTGGAGCTGGCACAGCGGTGAGTTCACCCAAGGCGCGTTCCCTGTCCTTCGGCTCAGAGGCCGCCGCCTACGAACGCGGCCGGCCGTCGTATCCGCCGGAGGCGATCGACTGGCTGCTGCCCGAGGGTGCCCACGACGTGCTGGATCTGGGCGCAGGTACCGGCAAGCTGACCACCCGGCTCGTCGAGCGCGGGCTGGACGTCATCGCCGTCGACCCCATTCCGGAAATGCTTGAGCTGCTGACGAACTCATTGCCGGACACCCCGGCACTGCTCGGTACCGCCGAGGAGATTCCACTGGCCGACAACAGCGTCGACGCGGTGCTGGTGGCCCAGGCGTGGCACTGGTTCGACCCGGAGCGGGCGGTCAAGGAGGTCAGCCGGGTGCTGCGCCCGGGCGGTCGACTGGGCCTGGTGTGGAACACCCGCGACGAGCGGTCGGGCTGGGTCAAGGATCTGGGCCGCATCATCGGACCCGAACATGATCCCAACAGCGAGGTGGCACTGGGTGAACCGTTCGGCGCGATCGAACGTCACCAGGTGGAGTGGACGAGCTATCTGACGCCCCAGGCACTCATCGATCTGGTGGCCTCGCGCAGCTACTGCATCACCTCACCGGAGCGGGTGCGCACCCAGACACTGGAGCAGGTCCGCGAACTGCTGTCCACCCACCCGGCGCTCGCCCATTCGTCGGGCCTGGCGCTGCCCTACGTCACCGTGTGTATCGGAGCCACACTCGACTGAGGTCGACCCACCTAGGCGTCGCGGCCCCCGATGAACTCGCCGATGACGGCGGTGCCCGGGCCGGGCCGCGCACCTGGACCGGCCGTGGCGGTCGTGGTGTCTGCGCTGAGTTCTCCGCCACACTGGGCGCATACCGTCTTCGCTGTTGTGACACAACCACATTCGTCGTGAACAAGTACGGCCGGCGGTCCATCCGACCCGGCCAGCCACTTGTCCCCCCACGCCACCAGCGTTGCGATCACCGGGTAGAGATCGCGACCTTTGTCGGTGAGCAGGTACTCGTACCGCGGTGGCGCGCTCTGATACTGCCGTCGTTCCACGACTCCGTGGCCTTCGAGTTCGTCGAGACGCGCGGCCAGGATGTTCGACGCGATACCGAGGTCGCGGCGGATGTCCTCGAACCGCGTCAACCCCGCGAACAGGTCACGCAGGATCAACGGGGTCCAGCGTTGCCCGACCACGTCGACCGCGCGCGCAATCGAGCACGCGATATCGCCGAAGGACTGTTTGGGCACACCCGAACCGTAGTCCATTGCGAATTGCAATGAACAGAGATTAGGGTGGGTTGCAATTCGCAAGTGACTGAGGGATGGGGCGATGAAAACGACGACAGACTCGGTCAACGCGTTCTGCGAGGCCACCCGCACCAACGACATCGACCGAGCGATGGCCACGCTGGCCCCGGACGCGGAACTCATCTCGCCGTTGTCCGGCCGGATGGTGTTCCGCGGACACGACGATCTCCGCTCGCTGCTCACCGCGGTGTACGGAGGCCTGGGGCAGCTGTCATGGCAGGAACCGATCGGCGAGGGACCGATTCGCGTGGCGGTCAGCGAAGGCAGGGTCGCAGGCGTCACCATCACCGACGCGCTGGTGCTCGAACTCGACGACAACGGCCAGATTCGGCGACTGCGCCCGCACCTGCGGCCGTGGCTCGCGACCACGGTCTTCGCACTCCTGCTCGGACCGAAGATCGCCCGCCACCCCGCCGTCTTGCGCCGCGCCCTCAGGCGCTGAGCGCATCCAGTTCCGCTTCCGGCCCGAACCAACGCTGCAGCGCACCACGTAGCCGGTCCTGGTCGGTTTCGGCGAGTTCGTCTGCCGCCCAGGCGACATAGCCGTCAGGTCGGATCAGCAGAAACGCAGCGGGCCGGTCTTGTGCGGTCGCCACCGTCACGTCCAGCCGGTCGCGCCAGCCCTCGATCACGTCGGCGCAATCGCCGCCGGACAGGTCGAGCAACAACGGCCTCCCCGACTGCAGCAGCTCGGCGATACGGCGCCCGTCATCCAGGACGAAATCAGGCACGAAGTATCCGGACAGCCGGTGCTCGTCATCGACGTCGTACCGGACGTCCGAGCCGGCCAGGACCCCGGCGATGTGCGCCGCGCCGTCCGGCGTCGCCAGGAGTTCGCCGAAAAGCTGTCGCAGCGCGGTGACTTCGGGCCCCGAGGCCATCAGGGCGGCCTGGGACATCGAGTGCATCATCACCCGCTGCCCGGCCGGCCAGCGCTCGCTGTGATAGCTGTCCAGCAGGCCGTCAGGTGCCCGGCCCTGCACTGTGGCGGCCAGTTTCCAGCCGAGGTTCATCGCATCCTGCAGTCCCAGGTTCAGACCAGGGCCGCCCATCGCCGAATGCACGTGGGCGGCGTCTCCCACCAGGAAGACGTTGCCGGCGCGGTACCGCTCCGCCTGACGGGTGTTCTGGCCGTTGATCCGTCGCAGAGCATGCGGTCCCGGCCCGTCTGGGGGTTCGATCGGCAGATCGGCACCGACCACTCGCCTCGCGCTCGCGCGCAACTCGTCGATCGTCAGCTCCGGTGCATCCTCGGGCAGCACGGAGCCGTACTCGATGGTCCCCAGCATCGACCGCCCCTCCTGGAACTCGGCGTAGATCAGCACACCATTGTCGAAGCGATTGTGTCCGAACGGGATTCGTCCAACTCCAGGGATGTTCAGTTGGCCGTAGCCCGCGCGCAACTCATCCGGCAGGCTGATGTGGGCCACTCTCGCGACCATCTCGGTGGTCAGCCCGGGGAATTCGATGCCGGCCTTCTTCCTGACCGGACTGCGGCCCCCGTCGGCGCCGACGAGATAGGTGGTCGAAAGCCGGTAGTTCCCCGCGGGTGCGGCAACCTCCAAGGTGACGCCGTCGGATTCGTGCCGGAGATCGACGAGCTCATGCCCCCACCGGATCTCGACCCCCAGCCCCTGTACCCACTCCACGAGTTGGCGCACGACCTTGGGCTGCTGAATCAGCATGCCGTACATCGGATTGTCGATGACATCGGCGAACGGCACCTGCATGCCCGCGAAGATGTAGCCCCCCATCGGCTCCGGAGCATCGTCCGTTCCGCTGAGCGTCCGGTACAGGCCCCGCAGGTCGAGCACGCGGTTGGCCTGCCCGACAATGCCGTTCGCCTTCAGCTCCTCGCTGGGCTCAGGCAGCTGCTCCAACACCACCGGCCGCACACCGGCCAGCGCCAACTCACCGGCCACCAGCAGACCGTTGGGTCCGGCACCGGAGACGACGACGTCCACCTTGTTCTCGTTCATGAGTTCCCTCCTGGTTCCGGCAGGCCCGCGGCCACCGCCGCGAACCCTTTGCGCAGTAGTGATGTGAAAGACACTGGCGGATCGGCGATCCCGTACTCGTCCATCGCGACATCGCCGACGGCACGCACCACGGCGGCCACCAGCCGCGGGTACATGTCACGTTCCGGGTCGGTGCCGGTCCGCTCGGCGATTGCCGCCACCCACTCGTCGGACATCCCCCGGAAGGTCGCATCGCGAATCTCCGGGATCATCAGCAGTTTTCGGACCTCGGCCAACTGCTGACGCGTCGGCAGCGCGTTCTCCACACCGTAGACGTCGGACATGTCGGCGTCCACCGGATTAACCACCGATTCGGTGATGGCGGTCCACAACGGCTCATCGGCCGGGCGCGAGCGCAACAGGTCGATACTGCGCCGCAAGCGCTCCTGCTGCCGGTAGGCCAGCGCGTCGAACTTGCCGGCGAAGTAGTTGGTGAAGGTGCGCAGCGAGACCCCGGCCAGATTGGCGATGTCTTCGCGGGTGACATTCTCGAGGCCCCGCTCGAACGCCAGCGTCAGCGCCGCATCACTCAGCGCCCGTCGCGTGTCGAGCTTCTTGCGTTCCCGCAGTCCCGGTTCCATGCCACCACGGTAGGCGAATTATTGCCTACTGGGCAAGATTGCCTACTGGGCATTTCCTGTGAGTATCAGGGTGGCTGGAATAGCCAAAATGGCTAAAATGGCCATATGACAACTCTGACTTTCCGCAACCGCGCCGGCGAGCTCGTCGACGTACCGTCCGTCGCGGCTACCCGGTTCAAGAACGAGTTCGCCGCGATCGTCGAACAGGCTGCCCTCGGCGGCGCCGTCACGATCACCAAACACAACGCCCCTAAGGCAGTGCTCGTGTCCTACGCCGAGTTCGAAGCGCTCACCCGCGCCAACGCCCCGGCCCTCGACGAGCTGACCGAGGAATTCGACACCCTGCTGGAACGCATGCAGACGCCCGAATCCAAGACAGCCATGGCTGCTGCATTCGACGCAACACCCGAACAGCTGGGCGCCGCGGCGCAATCGGCACAACGAGGCTGAGCCCCTCAGGTGCCTTGCATCTACGTCCTTGCCGGGGTCAACGGCGCCGGCAAGAGCAGCATCGGCGGTGCCACCATCCGCTCGTTCGGAGGCGACTACTTCAACCCCGACGAAGCCGCTCGCCAGCTGATGGCCGCCAATCCCGAGCTCGACCAGACCCGAGCCAACAGCCTGGCCTGGCATCAGGGCAAGCGGCTACTGGAACGCGCCATCGCCGAAAAGCTCGACCTGGCCATCGAATCCACCCTCGCCGGCAGCACCATCCCCCGACTGTTGACTGAAGCCATCGCCGCAGGATTCGAGGTGCGGATCTGGTACGTCGGGCTGGCCTCCCCCGAGCTGCACTTCGAGCGGGTCCGGCACCGGGTGGGCGCCGGCGGTCATGACATCCCGGAATCGTCGATCCGGCGCCGGTGGCGGCACAGCAGGCAGAACCTCGTGCAGTTACTCCCGGTGGTCACCGAACTCCGCGTCTACGACAACTCCGCGGACGCCGATCCGGCCGGTGAGCACGCGCCACTGCCGGTCCTGGTGCTACATGTGGCCCGCGGCGAGATCGTCGGTCCGGCCGATCTGTCGAACACGCCGGAGTGGGCCAAGCCGATCGTGGCGGCCGCGCTGAAATTGGGTTGAGCCGCGCCGAAAGGCCAGTTATGACACGGACTTTCCTCAGTTCAGTGCGACAACTGGCCACTCGGTCGAGAGAATTACGAGGTGCCGAGCGGGTCGATGGTCCACGCGATGTAGAGCACGATGGCACTCACGGTCGCGGTGGTCGTGAAGTCGATGGTCCGCGAACGCACCACCAGAAGTCCGGCCCGGTCATCGGTGAGGGCCAGCCGGAGCGCTGCAGCCGCGCCCACGCCGATCCCGATGACCAGCGCGCCGCGGCGCCAATAGCCCGCCACCACCAAGGCGAAGGCCGCGATGAAGATCAGCCCGACCACGAGGATCGGCCACTGGCCGGCGAACACCTTGCGGACGAACTCGTTCACTGTCACGCCAGTTTCGACTCTTCGGCCTCGACGACGTTGGTCAGCAGGAACGCCCGCGTCAGGGGCCCTACTCCGCCCGGGTTGGGTGACACGTGCCCCGCGACGTCCCAGACGTCGGGCGCGACGTCACCGGTGAGCTTGCCGTCCACCCGGCTCACACCGACGTCGACGACGGCGGCACCGGGCTTGACCATGTCAGCAGTCACCATGTGCGGCACCCCGACCGCCGCGATGATGATGTCGGCCTGCCGCGTCAGAGCGGGCAGATCGCGGGTACCCGTGTGGCACAGCGTGACCGTCGCGTTCTCCGAGCGCCGGGTGAGCAACAGGCCCATCGGCCGGCCGACCGTCACCCCGCGCCCGATCACCACGACATGCGCTCCGGCGATCGGCACGTCGAACCGCCGCAGCAGGTGCACGATGCCGCGAGGCGTGCAGGGAAGAGCCGCTTCCTTGCCCAGCACGAGCCGGCCCAGGTTGGTCGGATGCAGACCGTCGGCGTCCTTGGCCGGATCGATGCGCTCCAACGCGGCGTTCTCGTCCAGATGCTTCGGCAGCGGAAGCTGCACGATGTAGCCCGTGCACTCCGGGTTGGCGTTGAGCTCGTCGATGGTCTCGTCGAGCTGCGCCTGGGTGATGTCGGCGGGCAGGTCGCGGCGGATCGAGTTGATCCCGACCTTGGCGCAGTCGGCATGCTTGCCGCGCACGTAAGCCTGCGAACCGGGGTCGTCACCGACCAACACGGTCCCGAGCCCGGGCGTCCGGCCCGCTTCGGTCAATTTCGCGACGCGCTGCTTGAGATCAACGAAGATCTCGTCGCGCGTGGCCTTACCGTCCAACACAATGGAACCCACGGGTGCCATTGTGTCAGCCGCGTGGCAGGCTCAGCATATGAACACCCAGCCCAATGTGTTCACTGACGTATTCAGTGAGGCCAAGCTCGGCCCGGTGACGCTGCGCAACCGCATCATCAAGGCCGCCACCTTCGAAGCATCCACACCCAATGCGCTGGTCACCGATGATTTGATCAACTATCACCGCCTGCCCGCGGCCGGCGGCGTCGGCATGACCACCGTCGCGTATTGCGCGGTCTCCCCCGGCGGCCGCACCGACGGCTGGCAGATCTGGATGCGGCCCGAGGCCGTGCCCGGACTCGCCAAACTCACCGAGACCATCCACGCCGAAGGCGCGGCCATCAGTGCCCAGATCGGCCACGCCGGGCCGGTCGCCAACTCGCGCACCAACAAGGCCAAGGCGCTGGCGCCGGTGCGGTTCTTCAACCCGCTGTCGATGCGGTTCGCCAAGAAGGCCTCGATCGAGGACATCCGCGATGTCACCGAAGCACATGCCAATGCCGCACGGCTGGCCATCGACGCCGGATTCGACGCGGTCGAGGTCCACCTCGGCCACAACTATCTGGCCAGCTCGTTCCTGTCCCCACTGATCAACCGACGCACCGACGAGTTCGGCGGTTCACTGGAGAACCGGGCGAAGGTGGCCCGCGGTGTGGTGCGCGCGGTGCGCGACGCCGTCGACAAGCACGGCGACAGGAAGATCGCCGTCATCGCCAAGCTCAACATGAGCGACGGCATCCGCGGCGGTATCCCGATCGACGAGTCGCTGCAGACCGCGAAGTGGCTCGAGGAGGACGGCGGACTGGACGCCATCGAGCTCACCGCAGGTAGCTCGCTGGTCAACCCGATGTACCTGTTCCGCGGCGGCGCTCCGGTCAAGGAGTTCGCGGCGAACTTCAAGCCACCGATCAGCTGGGGCATCCGGATGAGCGGTAACAAGTTCTTCCGCGAATACCCGTACCACGAGGCGTATCTGATGCGCGACGCCGAGAAGTTCCGCGCCGAGCTGACCATGCCCATCATCCTGCTGGGCGGCATCACCAACCGGGAGACCATGGACCGGGCGATGGCGGCGGGTTTCGACTTCGTCGCGATGGGCCGCGCACTACTCGCCGAGCCCGATCTGCTCAACCGGATCAAGGCAGAGGACGAAAAGGGTTCGGTCAAATCGCTTTGCACGCACTGCAACGAGTGCATGCCGACGATCTACAGCCATACCCATTGCGTGGTGACGGGAGCCCCGGACACACTCGTGAAGTGAGCACAGACGCCGTCAGCGACACCATGGTGACCTACCGCTACGTACGGGTCGGCCTGGTGGCGCTGGTGGTGTTCCTGTTGACCTCGCTGGCATTGACCTGGGCACACACCTGCCCGCAGGGGTCGATCAGCGCGTTCTTCTACACCCGCACCCACGCGGTGTTCCTGGCGTCCCTGTGCGCGATCGGCATCTGCCTGATCGCCTACAAGGGCAGCCGGGTGGGTGAGGACGCACTGCTCAATTACTCCGGTTTCATGGCCTTCATCGTGGCGCTGGTACCGACCGGCCCCGGCGACGACCTGTGTCAGCCATGGCTTCCCAGCGTGGCCGACCCCTTCGGCGGCGTCGCCAACAATGTCGCCGCGTTGTTCGTGGCCGTCGCCGTCGGCACCGGGATGTATCTGGCGCTGGACCGCTGGCGGCGCCCGCAAGTGCCGCCCGTGCCGTCCGAACCGTCCTGTGCCGAGGCCGCCACCCTGTGGAAGACCGTTGCCACCGCGCTGCTTCGGGTCGAAAAGTGGCTCCCGACAGCGCTGTTGGCCATCGCGATCGCCGGCGCCCCGCTGATGCTGTGGGACTGGTTCGCCGAGCATGCACACGTCATCGCCGCGGTGGCGATGTTCCTGGCCATCACGCTCGTGGCGGTCTACCACGCGTGCTACGCGCGGGCCGCGGTGCGACAGCACCTGGCCCGGTTCTACGCGACCATCGCCGCGCTCATGCTCGTCACCGTCGTGGCCGGCGTCGTGTTGCTGATCCTGGGATGGCATTTCGGCGTGATCACCGTCGAACTCATCCTCATCGTGCTTTTCGCGGTGTTCTGGGCGGTGCAGACCTGGGACGTCTGGGACGCCCAGGACCGCTACCCGGCAGAAGCCGTGCCGGCCCTGGCCACTACGCCGGCTTAGCCGGTGTACCCGTCGATCTGCAGCGTCTTCCCCTCGCTCCGCAACACCAACACCGCACCCGGGGACGGGACGAAGCCCTCCACCGATTGAGCAGGCACCGTTGCGGTCTCAGCGCACGTCTTCGCGTCGAAGGTGCGCAGTGATCCCGCGGCGCCCCGGTCGGCGAGGACCAGGGTGTCGGGGAACGCCACGTAGGCAGGTTGATCGACCCGCCGACTCGGCACCGTCGAGCGAGCCGGCTCGAGGCCATCGGGAAGCTGGCACCGTTGACGACCGTCAGCACCGAACAGGGTCAGCCGGGTAGCCCGATCGTCGAGATACCACACCACGAAATCATCACCGGGACCATAGGATTCAGCCAGACGCCCATCCGCAGGCAACGGGCTGACAGTGCGGTGAACGATATCGGCATACCTGACATCCGCGGGTGTTCCGGATCCCAGAATGGAAATGAAGACTCCGATGCCGTTGGCCGGCCGGTCCGACAGTCTGAGATAGCGCTGCTCGAGCGGCGCCTTCGGGTCGATCTTTCGCTCCGTCAGCAATGTGTCCCAACCGATTTGGCCGGTCTCGGGATCGAGCACGCTCAACCAGACCTTGCCGTCCTCACATTGAACTGCGGACACCACGCCGGAGGCGGCCACCACGGGTTCGACCATTCCGCATCCGGGATGCGGAGCGGGCACGCTCCACAACACGCGGCCGGTCCGGCCGTCGTACCGGGACCAGATGCGCTCGTCGTTCCACCCCACGATGAACGGCCCGGTCGCGGCGCGAAAACGTCCGCGGGCCGCCGTGGTCAGGGCGTCATCGCCACTGGTCCACAGTTGCTCACCGGTGAGTGCATCCAGACCGACCAGGCCACCATCGATGAACGCCAACACCGTGGCGCCGTCGTCGACCACCCGCATCCCGTTGACGCCGATCTCCGCCGGCCCGGTACGGGCGTAGTGCCACCGCTCCTTGCCGTCGGAACCATAGGCCGTGATGCGCCCGTTCTGATACACGACGAAACCGGCTCCGGCCGAATCGATGTCGTATAACGACACGTCTTTGTCGCCGAACGCGTCAGGCAACGACACGGTGAACGTCCGCTTCCCCAACGCGGTGGGAATCGGGGGCACATCGGTAGCTGCCGCCGTCGACGCGTCGACGAAACGCCCGTCGTCACCGGCGCGTAAGGCGCCGACGGTCACCACCGCGGCAACCACGACGGCGATCGCTGCGCCGACCGCCAGCAACTTCACCGAGCCGCGTTCCAACCGCGGGAACGCTCGCGCGGCCAGGAACGTCGCCGCCGCACCGGCCAGGCACAACCACCACGACGCCGCACCGAGAGGCAACGCCGTGGTGACCGGGGCGCTGTCCATCACCCGGCGGTAGAACGCCGGGATGCCCTGGCTGACGTAGGCGATGACCAGTAATGCCGCCACACCCGCGGCGCCGGCCGGGGTGGCCGCCAGATCACGGTCGGTGCGTCCGCGCCAGACGCTGTAGGCCATCGCCGCGATCAGCACCACCGCGATCACGGCCACCACCAGCGCCATCCGATTCGGCAACGCGTCGCCCCAGCGGTGCAGGTTGAGCGTGTACCAGGCGCTTTCACCTGCACTGCGCGGCGCAACCAGCCGCGCCCAGGCGCTCAGCGCCAAGGCCCACACCAACCACACCGCCGCCGCACCGGCCAGCACAATGCCCACCTGCCGCAGCGCGCCCAGCACCCGGACGACCACCTTCTGCGCCCCTTCAGAACCCATGCGTGCCATCGTCACACGCCGCCACACCCCCGCAACGGCCCAGCCCCGGTGAGAACAACGGATAGAGTTGAGCGCGATGAGCCCTGCGCTGACCGTTCGTTACGACGGGTCGACCCGTACCTTTGCCCCGGGCAACGATGTCGTCATCGGCCGAGACCTCCGCGCCGACGTCCGCATCGCCCACCCGCTGATCTCGCGTGCCCACCTGGTGCTGCGCTTCGACCAAGGCCGATGGGTCGCGATCGACAACGGCAGCCTCAACGGCATGTACGCCAACGGCCGCCGGGTGCCCACGCTCGACATCCATGACGGCCAGGTCGTCAACATCGGCAACCCGGACGGACCACAGCTGACCTTCGAGGTCGGCCGGGTCCAGGAGGGGTCCGTCGGCCGCACGCCGACAGCGGCAGTACCGATCGCGAACCGGCCCAGCGGCGCCTGGCCCACCCAGGCCGCACCCGGCCGACAGCAGTACGGCCAGCCGCCCGCCGCCCAGCGCCCCGGCTTCTCGTCGGGCCCACAACCTCGCTACCCGACGCCACCCACCGGGTATCCCAGCGGCCCACAGGGCGGTTACCCGAGCGGGCCGCAATCCGGCTACCCGAGTGGCCCGCAGACCGGCCACCCCAGCGGTCCACAGGCCTATCAGCCCCCTCCCGTTCGCAACTCGAACCCGGGCGCGGCGCCGACGACGATGGGGCCGGCCGCCAGCGTCCGCGGCAGCAGTGAGTCCGGCGGCAACATCGCGACCAGCATGCTCAAGATCCTGCGCCCCGGACGCCCCAGCCCGGCCCCGGCAGGCGCGGTGAAGATCGGCCGCGAAACCGACAACGACATCGTCATCCCCGATGTGCTGGCCTCGCGGCATCACGCCACGTTGATCCCGATGACCGGCGGCACCGCGATCCGCGACGAACGCAGCATCAACGGCACGTTCGTCAACGGCGCCCGCGTGGACTCCGCGATCCTGCATGACGGCGACGTGGTCACCATCGGCAACGTCGACCTGGTGTTCTCCGGCGGCACCCTGGTGCGCCGCAGCGAGACCGAGGCCGACACCCGTACCGGGGGGCTCGAGGTCCGGGCCCTGACCTGGACGATCGAGGGCAACAAGACGCTGCTCGAGAACATCTCGCTCGACGCACGACCCGGCATGCTGACCGCCGTCATCGGCCCGTCAGGTGCGGGCAAGTCGACGTTCGCCCGCCAGGTCGCCGGCCTGACCCATCCGACCAGCGGCACGGTCACGTTCGAGGGCCACGACGTCCACGCCGAGTACGCCTCGCTGCGATCCCGAATCGGCATGGTGCCTCAGGACGACGTCGTGCACGGCCAGCTCACCGTCCGGCAGGCACTCATGTACGCCGCCGAACTGCGACTCCCGCCGGACACCACCAAAGCCGACCGTGAACAGGTCGTCATGCAGGTGCTCGAAGAACTCGAGATGACCAAACATCTCGACACCCGGGTCGAAAAGCTGTCCGGCGGACAGCGCAAACGCGCCTCGGTTGCCCTGGAACTGTTGACCGGTCCGTCGCTGCTGATCCTCGACGAACCGACGTCGGGACTGGACCCGGCGCTGGACCGCCAGGTCATGACGATGCTGCGGCAACTCGCCGACGCCGGCCGCGTCGTGCTCGTCATCACCCACTCCCTGACGTATCTGGACGTGTGCGATCAGGTGCTGCTGCTGGCGCCCGGTGGGAAGACCGCATTCTGCGGGCCACCCGACCAGATCGGCGAGGAACTCGGCACCACCAACTGGGCCGACATCTTCAGCACCGTCGCGGGCGACCCTGAAGGAGCCAAGCAGCGGTACCTCGCCAAGCACGGCCCTCCGCCGCCGAAACCGCCCGCCGAGAAACCGGAGAGCCTCGGCGAGCCGACGCACACCAGCCTGTTCCGCCAGCTGTCGACGATCGCCCGACGACAAGTCCGGCTGATCGTGTCCGACCGCGGCTACACCGCGTTCCTGTTGATGCTGCCGTTCATCATGGGTGTGCTGTCGTTGTCGGTGCCCGGTGATGTCGGGTTCGGTCTGCCGGTGCCGGCCGTCCAAGGCGGTGAAGCGCCCAACGAACCGGGCCAGATCCTGGTGATGCTCAACGTCGGCGCAATCTTCATGGGCACCGCGCTGACCATCCGGGCACTGATCGGTGAACAGGCGATCTTCCGGCGTGAACAGGCCGTCGGCCTGTCGACGACGGCGTACCTGATGGCCAAGATCGCAGTCTTCGCGGTGTTCGCGGTCATCCAGTCCGCCATCGTCACGGTGATCACGATCCTCGGAAAGGGCTGGGGCCCTGGCGCCGTCGACAGAGGTGCGTTCCTCGGCGGCCGCAACCTCGAATTGTTCATCGACATCTCGATGACGTGTGTGGCCTCGGCGATGGTCGGGCTCGCGCTTTCGGCACTCGCCCGTTCAGCGGAACAGATCATGCCGCTGCTGGTGGTGACGGTGATGAGCCAGCTGGTGTTCTCCGGCGGCATGATCCCGGTGACCGACCGGGTCGTGCTGGATCAGTTGTCCTGGATCACCCCGGCGCGCTGGGGCTTCGCAGCCTCGGCATCGACCATCGACCTGACCCGTCTGGTGCCGCCACCGCTGCTGCCCGCTGACTCGCACTGGAAGCACACCCCGTCGGTGTGGCTGATCAACATCGGCATCCTCGTGCTGATCTGCATCGTCTACACCGGGTTCGTCCGCTGGCGGATCCGGCTGAAATCGGCCTGACGCGCTTCGGTCCACCGCCCGCTGGGTGCGGCGCTGTCTGCCCCGCTGGCTCCCCCGCTGGTGCTAACCCGCTTGCTCCCCATTGTCACGCTGGAGTGGCGCTCGACGACGCGTGCCACTCTGGCGTGACAAAGCGGTGTCGGAGCGTGCCGGGGCGTCACTCTGGCGTGACGCTCGGCGCCGAGAGCCACTCCAGCGTGACAAAGCGGGGGGCGACAGAGCGGGCGCGACCAAAGCCGGGGCGCGACAGAGCGGGCACGACAAAGCGGGGCGCGACGAAGCGGGGGCGCGACGCGCCAGGGGTTGCGCGCCAAAAGCGCGGAAAGGTCAGCCGCCGTGGACGTCGAGGCCGTGGGCGGCCGAGTAGGCCAGCGCCTGGGAGATGTCGATCTTGGCGCCGCGCAGCTTCGCGGTCGTCCAGAACGTGGGGTCGACGCGGGCACCACGCAGATCGGCCTCATCGAGCTTGGCGTCCTGCACGCGTGCGCCGGTCAGGTCCGCCTGCCGTAGCACCGCCTTGCGCAGGTCCACACCGACCAGACTGGCCTCCCGCAAGCGGCAGTCCGACAGGTCGACGTTGCGCAGATCGCAGCCGCCCAGCACGGCCAGCGTCAGGTCCGATTCCACGATCTTGATCGGCCGCAGGCGGCACTCGGTGAACACCGAACCCAGCAGGCTGCAGTTGGTGAACTCGCTGTGCCACAGCGTGGCGCGGCGGAACGTGCAGTTGCGGAACGCCGAGCCGAAATGTTGCGACTCGGACATGTCGACACCGCTGAAATCGCACTCGGTGAACACCACCCGCTCGGTGCGCAACCGGCTCAGATCTTCCTCGCGGAAGTCGTGACCTGTGAATTCCCTGTCCGCCCAGGCGGTTTCGTCAGCTACCACGCCTCAGCCGGGCAACGCCGACATCGTCGTCAACGAGTACTCGGTGACCGCGATCAGCGCAGCCTTGGCCGAGTTGCGGTCACGGGCGTCCACGGCGACCACCGGGATGTGCTCCGGGAGTGCCAGAGCCTTACGGACTGCCTGGGTGGGATGCTTTGGCGCGTCGTCGAACTCGTTCACCGCGACGATGAACGGCAGCTTGCGGGCCTCGAAGAAGTCGACCGCCGCGAAGCTGTCCTGCAGCCGCCGCACGTCGACCAGGATGATCGCCCCGATCGCACCGCGCACCAGGTCGTCCCACATGAACCAGAACCGTCGCTGGCCGGGGGTGCCGAACAGGTAGAGCACCAGATCCTCGTCCAGCGTGATGCGTCCGAAGTCCATCGCGACCGTCGTGGTGCGCTTGTCCGGGGTGCCGTCCAGGGCGTCGACACCCTCAGACACGTTGGTGACCAACGCTTCTGTGCGCAGCGGCATGATCTCGGAGACCGCACCGACGAATGTCGTCTTCCCTGCCCCGAACCCGCCAGAAATGACGATCTTCGTCGAGGCGGCCCCACGTCGGGGGGCGCCACCGCCGGAGGCCGAGCGGGGTTCAGAGTGCTCGTAGGCCACGCAGGGTCCTTCCAATCAATTCGCGGCGTTCGTCGAAGCTAGCCGAATCATCAAGGGTGGCTTCCACCCGTAGATAACCCTGCGTCACCAAGTCCCCGATCAGCACGCGCGCCACGCCGAGCGGGAGAGATAAATGAGCGGCAATCTCGGCAACCGATGGACTGCCGGTGCACAACTCTACGATCTGTGCGCGCACATCGTGCCCAGTCCAGCGCGGTTCACGTGTCGTGTCGGTTTTTTGTATCGGCGCTTCCAGCGGAAGGTGCACGCGCGAGTCGGTGCGGCCGGCCGTCAGCGTGTACGGCCGCACCAGACTCGGACGGTCAGTAGTTTCCGGTTCGTCCACAGGCACCTCGCGAAGGGCAGAAGGGTCGGGGACTCAGGACGGCTGCGGTGTACGGCGCGAAGACTGCACCACCGCGCCGACCCGTTCGACCAGAATCGCCATCTCGTAGCCGACCTGCCCGATGTCACACGACGGGGCGGTCAGGGTGGCCAGGTTGGAGCCGTCGCCCACCCGCATCAGCAGCAGGTAGCCGTTCTCCATCTCGACCACCGACTGCATCACGTGACCGCCGTTGAACAACTGGGAGGCACCGGTGGCCAGGCTCGCCAGGCCGGAGGAGACCGCGGCGAGCTGGTCGGCCCGCTCGACCGGCATGTGTTCGCTGGCAGCCATCAGCAGTCCGTCGGCCGAAACCAGCACCGCGTGGGACACCCCGGATACCTCGCGGGCGAACTTGGACACGAGCCAGTCCAGGGAGTCGCGCTGCGTCGGACGGGTCATTCGTTATCGGTTCCTCTGGTCTCACGGGCATGCGATCGTCCGGCGTGCACGCCTCCGAAAAGGTTGCTGGTGCTCGTACGGACAGCCTCGGGGTCACGCGGTTTGAACGCCGCGAACATGCCGCTGTCAGGTTCGTCTGCCGATGCTACCGCCTCGAAGCCGTCGTCGGTGCGGTGTACTCCACCGTTGCGGTGACGACCGTTGGACTCGCCGGCCACCCCGACCGCGGCGGCGACGCCACCCGGCACCAGACGGGCGCCCGGCGTACGCATGGGCAGGCCTTCCTCGGTGTGCTCCTCGACGGGCGCGTCCTGCGCCGCGGCAGCCACCGACCAGCCCTTCTCCCAGACGGTCTTCCAGTCCAGGTCGGCGCTGCGCACGTGCGTCGTCGGGTCGATCTCGAATTCCGAGACCATCGACTGATAGATCGAGTCGCCCTCGACCTCTGCGCTGTCGGCCTGGGACACTTCGACGGGTTCTTCCGGTCCCTCGCCGGGATCCGGTATGTGCACACCGTTGACCCCGTTGAGGTCGCTGTGGCCGTTGAGGTCGCTGTGGCCGTTGAGGTCGCCGTGGCCGTTCAGACCGTTGACACCATTGAGACCGTTGACGCCGTTCGTGGCGGCTTGGCCGCGCGAGGCGAAGAACGACGACGTGTTGGTGGGTGACAGACGCCCGGGCTCCGCGTCTTCGTCGGCCGCGGTGTCGGCCCCTGTGTCCGCGGCTGTGTCCGAAGCCGGCTCCGCCGCTGCGCCGATTTGGCCCTTGGCCAGGGCTGCACTCTCTTCGGTGTGCACCGGCCACTGCTGCGGCCACTCGCTGACCGGTTCGTCCTCGGACTCCTCAGCCGGTTCCTCGGCCTCGGGTTCCGGTTGGGGGGCCAGCGTGCCCGGTAGTTCCGAGATACCGCTGGCTCCAGGACTGCGCTGAGGCAGCAGGTCGAACGGAACATCGGCACCGTTGACATGGGGCTCGTCGAGACCGGACCCGAACATAGAGGTGTCGGCGGGATCGGCGTCCAACGACAACGCCGTGGCGATCCCGGCATGGGCATCGACGGGCATGCCATAGGGCAGCTCGTCGACGGCGTCGCCGCCGTCCCGGGCCAACAGCGTCGCCGGGACGTACACCCCCGCCGTCGTGCCCGAGCTCGGTTCCTCGGCGACGGTGCTGCGCAGCCGCACCACCAGACCGTGCTGGGTGGCCAGTCGCCCGACCACGAACAGACCCATGTGGCGTGCGGTGTAGGGGTTGACCTCGCCGCCGGACTGCAGACGGGTGTTGGCGACCCGCAGGTCGGCCGCGGTCATGCCGAGGCCGACGTCGCTGACCTCGATCACCAACGCACCCTTGGCGGCGTGCACGGCCGACACCCGCACCTGCGAGATCGGCGGCGAATAGCGCAGCGCATTGTCGAGCAGCTCGGCCAGCATGTGGATCAAGTCGCCGGCCACGGCACCGGCAATCTCGACGTCGGCCACCGAAGCGGTGACGACGCGCGTGTAGTCCTCCACCTCCGAGGCCGCGGCGTTGATCACCGTCGCCAGCGGGACCGGGCGGCTGTGTTCGCGGGCCAGCTTGGATCCGGACAGCACCAACAGGTTGGCGCCGTTTCGGCGCATGCGGGCAGCCAGGTGGTCGAGCCGGAACAGGCTCTCCAAGCGCTCCGGGTTGTCCTCGTTGCGTTCCAGCTGATCGATGAGCGTCAACTGCTGATCGACCAGTGAGCGGCTGCGCCGCGACAACGTCTCGAACATGTCGGAGACCTGCAACTGCAGCTGCGCCTGCTCGCCGGCGAGGAACACTGCCTGCTCGTGCAGCTCATCGACGGCGTGGGCCACCTGGCCGACCTCCTCGGTGGTCTGCACCGGGATCGGGGTGACCGGAACCAGCTCGCCGCCGGCGCGGACCCGTTCGATCTCCTTGGCCAGATCCTGATGGGCCACCCGTAGGGCGCTGTCCCGAAGGGTCCGCAGCGGACGCACCAGCGAGCGGGCCACCAGCAAAACGATGACCATCGCGCTGACGATGGCGGTCGCAACCAGGATCGCGTCGCGGATCGCGTCGTTGCGGGCGTCGTTGGCCTGGGCCTCGACCGCGGCCGGAATCGCCGAGGTGGTGTTCTCGATGATCTGCCCGGCGATTTTGTCGGTGGCCTGCAGCGAGGCCAGCATGTCCGGGTTACCGACCAGCGGAATGCCCGGGTTGGACATCATCGCCATGCGCTTGACCATCTCGGCGCGAAGTGTGGCCGCCTCCTCGGAGCCACCTCCGAGGACCTTGGTCAGTGCCGCGACCGTGGACGGTTCGGTACCGGCCATCGTGATCATCGAGGTACGCAGCAAGGGTTCCGGCTCGGCACCGCCCGCAGTGACCAGCATCTGCTGGATGGCCATCTGCCCGCGCGCGCCGACCGCCCGGGCCAGCGCCTCGACCTGAGCTTGAAGCGACTGCTGGTTGCTGTGCACCGAACCGGTGATGGCAGCTTCCCCGGTCAGCAGCAGCGGGCCGTAGTTGAGGATGCGCTGACGGAGGTCGATCGAATTCGACATCACGGCATCGACGAGTTCCGGCCCCTTGGTGAGCAGACTGCCCACCGCCTGGCCGACGTCTTCGGCCACCTCGGTTGCTTCCAGACGTTGCTGCAGGTCCAATTTCCGGTCATTGAAAGTGGACATCGCGGCCTGCCCATCGCCACCCTCGGTAGCTGCGATGAGCACACCCTCCATGGCGGCCATGTAGTCGTCGATACCGGGAATCAATTCGGCCCGGTCGGCGGCCAACCGGAGATCTCCGGCAGCGCTGGCACTGGCGTAGATGCGCAAGCCACCGAACGTCGCGGCCAGGATCAGCGGCACGAGGACGATGGCAAGGACTTTCCGGCTGACCGGCCAGTTGGCCGGAGACCAGCGCGAAGGGCGCTTGGCCGGAGCCGATGGTGCTGGGGAGAATTCGACGAGGGTGCCGTCAGCCTGTTTCAGCTGCGTAAAGGCAGTCATCGGCGCCCAACCGCACTACCGGCTGCGTGGCCGCAATTTACTCGTGGGGCGTGATTCATAAGACTTCCTGCTGTTTCCGCCCACGCGGGGGCGGGCGTCAAACGCCTTGGCAATTGCACGAGTATGACAGCAGCTCGCGAGCGTTTCCACAATTCTTACTGAACAGACAGAGTTCGTGACCGAGCTGTAGCGGAGTTGTGTGGTAATCGAGCAAACAGTGATGTGCTTGCCCAAACACCTGCCGATTTACCGCTCCGATTCGCAGGCTGATTCACGCCTGGAATTGCATCCCGATTCGTCACGGGGCGGTCCCCCATACGATCATCATCGGATGTTCCGGGTGATGTTCTTTTCTCCCCGTATCGCACCCAACACCGGCAATGCGATCCGGATGGTGGCGGGCACCGGATGCGAGCTGCATCTGGTCGAGCCGCTGGGTTTCGATCTGTCCGAACCCAAGCTGCGCCGGGCCGGCCTGGACTACCACGACCTGGCATCGGTGACGGTGCACGCTGACCTGGAGGCGGCGTGGCACGCACTGATGCCGGCCCGGGTCTACGCGTTCACCGCGCACGCGTCGACGTCGTTCACCGACGTCTCCTACCAACCCGGCGACGTACTGATGTTCGGCCCGGAACCCACCGGACTGGATGCACAAACTCTGGCCGATCCCAATATCACCGCGCAGGTGCGCATTCCGATGCTCGCCGGCAGGAGGTCGCTGAATTTGTCGAATGCGGCGGCCGTCGCCGCCTATGAGGCTTGGCGCCAACACGGGTTCGCCGGCGGCGTCTAGTTACGCCGCGGGCGTGGGCCGACACGCGACCCACGCCCGAATCCCACAGAGTGTTCATACTCCGGCTTCACAATTTCATCTCGGACATCAGGCGCCCCAGGGCGCCCGGACTCACCAACTGTCCCAGTGCGAGAACTGCTCGGCAGGAAGGCGCTTGGCCTTCTTGAAATCGGTGCCCACGGTGTAGGCGACCGGGAACAGACCCGCCTGGGCGTACCGATCGAACGGGATGCCCAGTAGTTCGGCAGCCTGCTTCTCGCCGTCACCGAGCAGGTGCAGCGTCGTCCAGGCCGATCCCAGCCCCCGCGACCGCAGCGCCAGCATGAAGCTCCACACCGCGGGGAGCAGGGAACCCCAGAACGATGCGCTCATGCCGGCGGGTGCACCGTCGGGACGGCCCTCGAGGCACGGGATCATGAGCACCGGCGCCTTCTCGAAGTTGTCGGTGAGGTACCTGGCGGAACTCGTCACCGCATCCATCTGCTGGTCGCGGATGTCGCCGCGCTGCGGCTTGGGTAGGTCGAGGTAGGGGTTCGCGTTGGCCCGGTAGATGTCAGCCAGAGCCTTTTTCTTTGCCGGGTCTTCGACGAAAACCCATTGCCAGCCTTGTGCATTCGACCCGGTCGGGGCCTGAAGCGCCAGGTCGAGACATTCCATGAGCACCTCGCGCGAGACCGGCTTCTCGAAGTCGAGACGTTTGCGCACCGAGCGCGTGGTGGTGAGGAGTTCGTCAACGGTCAAGTTCAGGTCTGGTTCGGCTGTCATGCCGCGAGACTACAACCGTTCGCCGAACCAGAGAAGCTCCCCAGCAAACTGCTGGGGAGCTTCCAATCATCGTGCGCTGCACTACAACTCAGCTAACCGATGGAGGTTGCGCGCCGACGCCTGTTCGACGACGGCACACGGGCTTTTCAGCCGGCGTTCTCCGAGACCAGGACCGGCTCCCAGCCGTTGGCCTGCGGCTCGTCCGATGACGCATAGTCAACCGAGGACGGGACGGCATGGATGCCGTGATCGTCGCCGGGCAACCCGCCGAGCGCGGCGATGGTGTCGCGGATCTTGGCGGCCTCGGCATCGGTCGGCGTTGCGCCGGCCTCGAGTTCGTCGAGCAGTCCGTCGCGCAGGCCGGCGCCGTTGGCGACTTCCTGAGCCGACAGCTTGGCGTGGACGCGGGTGACGTAGATCTGCTGTCCCAGAGAGGAACCCGGAGCCGATGCGGCGTGGGCCATCAGCGAGTCATACCGCTGACGCACTCCGCTGAGCGCCACGATGACCGCAGGAGACGGCCGGTTGCTGCTGGCCGCCTCGGCCAGAGAGGCACGCAGCTTGCGCAGGCCGGACAGGACGACGTCGGCGCGCTTGTGGAACTTCTTGTCCTCGGGGAAGGGCAGTGCGTCGATAGCAGCGGAATACATGTGCATCGCCGCTTCCGACAGACTGACGATGACCGCCGAATCACCTTCCAGCGTCGCGTTTTGTCCCATGGGCCCTCAATTCTCAAGCGAACAGATCAACAGAAAGTGGGCGGCCGGTTGCCGGACCATCGGGTCCGATTCACCGCCGCTCACGGTGAGCACGCCGATGACACTAGCGGTTTCGGAGCGGCACGTCATCGCTAGGGGCACTTGAAGAATGACGAAAAACAGGGTATGCGGGTGCGGGTGCACCGGCCGGTAGCACACGGCGTCGAGGGTGGCCTTACTCTGAACGCCGGCACGGTGGCAGGCTTGGCCGACGGGAGGTCGACATGGCCGGACTAACTGAATCGACAAGGGCCGCTGAGTCTTCAGTGGGCGCCCCGCCGGACTACGACCAGGTGGGCGAGGTGACCGAGCCGATGCGGGTGGCTGTGGTGGGTCAAGCCGCCTCCCCCAACCCGACGTCGGTCGACACCAAGGCGAACAAGGGATGGCTGGTGTGCGGCGGCCTGACGGGCCTGGCGATCGTCGGTTATCTGGTGTTCGGCCCGGGAGCATCCGGCAGTAAGGCCGAGTGGTTCTTCGGTGGCGTCGTCTTCGTCGTCGTGATGGTGACGATGTGGTTGACCCTCACCATCCAGCGTCAGGCCAAGAACGACATCGCCCAGGCCGACGAGCGGCTGCGCCGTGAGCTGGCGGCCGCCGACGAGCGGTCCGCGCTGGAACTCGCCCTGACCCAGAAATGGCATCGGGCCCAGATGGAATCGCAGCAGAAACTGCACCACGCCGAACTGGTGGCCCAGCACGAACTCGCCCGCATCGAACGCAACAACCTGCTGGAACAACTGCAGAAGCAGGCGATGATCGAGGTGTCCCGCGCGGTGGGCGCACACACCCGGATGCTCGCAACGCTGTGGACCGAAGGCGCGACGCAGCTGCGCAACCCGGACCGCGCCGAACGGGAAGCCGCGATGAACGCGCTCTTCGGGCAGATCAGCCAGGTGGTGAGCGACGTTTCGGTCGAGCTCGACAACGCCCACCTGCTCAGCCAGGACGACCGCCTGCAGGATGCACTCAACCGGGTCAACGATGCGGTCCTGATGGCGATCCAGGTCGCCGAGGATCTGCACGCCGATGTGGTCGAGGGCCGGACCCCGGAGACCAACCCCATCCCGGCCGTCCAACATCTCCTGCACGAGCGGGCCACCGCCGCGCGGCGGCTGGCCTGGTCGCTGCTGCGGACCGGGCTGGAGGACAGCGCCGCTCCGACCGTCGACCCGGACAGCGACCCAGTCGATCTGAGCGCGGATACTCCGCGTTCAGCGGAAGTCTCGTGACCGGGAGCCGACCCTGAGCTCTACCGGCCCCATCCGGTCGGCGATCACGGTGACCGCACCACTGGCGTTCTGCACGATGCCGCGGACCACCAGCGCCGGTGCCGTCTGCGCCAGCTTGCGGTAGCGCGCCCACACCCCCGGCGCACACAGCACATTGACCATCCCGGTCTCGTCTTCCAGGTTCATGAACGTCACCCCCTGCGCGGTCGCCGGACGCTGGCGGTGAGTCACCGCCCCGGCAACCAGAATTCGGGTCCCGTCGACGACGTCCAGCAACTTGTCGGCGGGAATCACGCCCAGGGCGTCGAGGTCGGCGCGCAGGTACTGGGTGGGGTAACTGTCCGGTGAGACACCGGTAGCCCACACGTCAGCGGCCGACAGCTCCAGCGCACTCATCCCGGGTAGCGGCGGCGCGTGCGAGGACGAGCCCACCCCCGGCAGCCGGTCGGGCCGCTGGGTGGCCGCCGCACCTGCCGCCCACAGCGCCTCGCGCCGGCTGATCCCGAAACAACCCAGCGCCCCGGCAGTGGCCAGCGCCTCGGTCTGCGGCACCGACAGCTGCACCCGGTTGGTCAGGTCGATCAGGGTGGCGAACGGCCCGTTGGCATCTCGCTCATCGACCAACCTCCCCGCCAACTCGTCACCGATGTGGCGGACACTGCCCAGCCCCAACCGCACGTCCATGCCGCGGTTCTCGCACGTCGCATAGGCCAGAGATGCGTTGACGTCAGGGCCGTGCACCACCACCCCGTGCCGACGGGCGTCGGCAACCAGGGACTGCGGCGAGTAGAACCCCATCGGCTGAGCCCGCAGCAGAGCCGCGCAGAACGCCGCCGGATGGTGCAGCTTGAACCACGACGAATAGAAGACGAGCGACGCGAAACTCAGCGAATGACTTTCCGGGAAGCCGAAATTGGCGAACGCTTCCAGCTTCTCGTAGATCTGCTCGGCCACGTCGCCGGTGATCCCGTGAAGCTCGGCCATGCCGTCGTAGAACCGGCTGCGTAGCCGCCGCATCTTCTCGGTGGAGCGTTTGGAACCCATCGCCCGGCGCAGCTGGTCGGCCTCGGCCGCGGTGAAACCCGCACAGTCGACTGCCAATTGCATGAGCTGCTCCTGGAACAACGGGATGCCCAGCGTCTTGCGCAGTGCGGACTCCATCGACGGATGGTCGTAGGTGACGGGCTCAAGACCGTTGCGGCGACGGATATACGGATGCACCGAGCCGCCCTGGATCGGGCCCGGCCGGATCAGCGCCACCTCGACCACCAGGTCGTAGAACTCCCGCGGCTTGAGCCGGGGCAGGGTGGCCATCTGCGCGCGGGACTCCACCTGGAACACCCCTACCGAGTCGGCCTTCTGCAACATCGCGTAGACCGCCGGTTCGGACAGATCCAGTTTGGCCAGGTCGACGACGATGCCCTTGTGCTCGGCCAACAGGTCGATGGCGTAGTGCAGCGCCGAGAGCATGCCGAGGCCGAGCAGATCGAACTTCACCAAACCGATTGCCGCGCAGTCATCCTTGTCCCACTGCAACACGCTGCGGTTGGCCATGCGGGCCCACTCCACCGGGCACACGTCGGCGATCGGGCGGTCACAGATCACCATGCCGCCCGAGTGGATGCCGAGGTGCCGGGGCAGATTGGCGATCTGGGTGGCCAATTCGATCACCGGTTGCGGGATGTCTTCCGCCTCCGGCGAGTCCGGACGTCCGTTCCACCGGCTGAGCTGCTTGCTCCAGGCGTCCTGCTGACCCTGGGAAAAGCCCAACGCCCTGGCCATGTCGCGGACCGCGCTGCGTCCGCGGTAGGTGATGACGTTGGCCACCTGGGCGGCGTAGTCACGGCCGTAGCGCTCGTAGACGTACTGGATAACGTTCTCGCGCAAGTCCGATTCGATGTCGATGTCGATATCGGGCGGCCCGTCGCGGGCCGGGGACAGAAACCGTTCGAACAGCAACTCGTTGGCGATCGGGTCGACGTTGGTGACCTTGAGCGCGTAGCAGACCGCCGAGTTGGCCGCCGATCCCCTGCCCTGACACAGGATGTCGTTGTCCCGGCAGAACCGGGTGATGTCGTGCACCACCAGGAAATAGCCGGGAAACTTCAGCTGCTCGATGATGCGCAGCTCGTGTTCTATCTGCGCATAGGCATTTTTCGCATTGTCGACGGGCCCGTAGCGTTCGGCTGCTCCCGCCATGACCAGATGCCGCAGCCAACTGTCCTCGGTATGCCCGGCCGGGATGTCGAACGGCGGCAGCTGCGGAGCGATGAGCGCCAGGCCGAAGGCGCACTGCTCACCGAGATCGGCTGCGGCCGTCACGATCTCAGTACCGAACCGCTGGGCCATCTCCTCCCCGGAACGCAGGTGGGACCCGCCGAGCGGGGCCAGCCAGCCCGCCGCGGTGTCCATCGAGTTGCGGGCCCGGATCGCCGCCATCGCCATGGCCAGCCGGCCTCGGTCGGGTGCCGCAAAGTGTGCACCGGTGGTCGCCACCACCGGTATCCCGAACCGCGACGCCAGCCCGGCCAGGACGGCATTGCGTTCGTCGTCACACGGATGGCCATGATGGGTGAGTTCGATGCTGACCCGGTCGACCCCGAACCGGTCCACCAGATCCGCCAGCGCGGCGGCGGCAGCTTCCGGACCGCCTTCCGAGAGTGCCTGGCGGACATGGCCTTTACGACAGCCCGTGAGGATGTGCCAGTGCCCACCGGCAGCCTCGGTGAGCCCGTCGAAGTCGTAGCGGGGCTTACCCTTCTCACCACCGGCCAGGTGTGCCTTGGCGATCTCGCGAGACAACCGCCGATACCCCTCCGGGCCGCGGGCCAGCACCAGCAGATGCGGGCCGGGTGGGTCCGGATCCTCGGTGCGGGGAACGTTCCCCAGCGACAGTTCGGCGCCGAACACCGTGGCCACGTCCAACTCCCGGGCCGCCTCGGCGAACCGGACCACGCCGTAGAGCCCGTCGTGATCGGTCAGCGCGATGGCCCGCAGGTTCAGCCGGGCCGCCTCCTCGACCAACTCCTCCGGCGTGCTCGCCCCGTCGAGGAAGCTGTAGGCGCTGTGCGTGTGCAGCTCGGCATACGGCACCGAGCCGGGTGCGCGGGAAACCTCGGGCGGCTGATAGCTGCCGCGTTTGCGCGACCAGGCCGGGCTGTCCCCGCCGTCGCCGGCGGGCTCCAATGGCAGGCCGGAACGACGGGGCTTGCCGGTGAGTACCCGCTCCATCTCCGACCAGCTCGGCGGCCCGTTGTGCCATCCCACCCCACCAGTATATCGAACGTCTGTTCGATGCCTGGTCGGTATGCGGTACCAGGTGAAGCCCGATGCAACCCAAGAGATGCCGATCACGCCGTAGCCCCCTACGATGCCTCTGGGCTGGGGATCGGCTGTGAAAGGACGGCAATGGCGTCAACGAAATACATCGGCTATGTCGGTGGTGTCGCGGTGGCGGCAGGAGTCGGCGCGGCGATCGCCGTGGCCGGCCAGGGCACTGCTCACGCTGATTCGACGGACGGTGCGTCCAAGGAGTCGACCGGCAGCACATCCCAGCACGTCAACGCCGGACCCAAGCGCGGAGTTGCCAAGGCCGGCGAGGTCAAGCGCCCCAAGCCATTGTCCAAGGTCCCGTTGGCCAAGGTCAAAGAAAGCGTCAGGGACAACCTCGACAAGCGTGCCGGCAAGATCGACAAAGCCGCTGCCCAGGTCACCGACACCGTCAAGTCCGCCAAGCCGGTGGCCGCCGCGCCCAAACCGAAGCCCACTGCCGAGGAGTTCGAGGCCGGCGAGGTCGCCAAGCTCAAGGACCTGTTCTCCCCCAAGCAGGCCGCAACTCCCAAGCCGGCGCCCGTGGTGGCGGAAAAGCCGGATACCGAGACAGTCGCGCAGCGGGTTGGGGTCCCACGGCGTAGCTGCCTGATCCTGGACCGCCGCGACTTTCGGGGTGACCGAGGTCTTGCTCGTCGGCTGCGCGACAATGATCCCGAGCCGAAAGACATTCCCCCCGAGATCCTGAATCTGCGGGATGCGTTGATGGGCGCCG
>NZ_LZSY01000051.1 GCF_001665625.1 Mycolicibacterium peregrinum
GGGGTGGGGCGGCCGGCGGAGGTGGCGCGATCGGGTCATGGCCGGGTGGCAGCGGATAGGTCGGATCAGTCGACGTCCCTCCACCGCCGGCTCCCGGTCCGCAGAATGGTGGACTTCCAGGTGGTGCGAACCAGGCTGGCAGCGACTACGGCACCGGCACTGCGGGTGTGTCGGCGATCGACGAGAAGCTGGCGGCCAAGCTCAAGGAGATCTTCGCGGCCAACCAGGCGTCGTATGACCGGGTGATGGCCATCCTCAAGGAGATCGAGGACAAAAAGACCCAGATGGGTCCGGAGGCGTTGAACAACCCGGCCGGCCTGTTGACGTTCCAGAAGTTCCTTGACGAGAAGCTCGCCGAGGTCCAGAAGATCCTCGCCGATGCCCACGTCGATTCCGCCACCCAGGCGCAGATCCTCAAGGAGCTGGGCGACGAGTACCGCACGACCGGTCCCAAAGGTGATGAGCACGACGAGGCCGGCGCCAGCAGCGACGGCGGTTCTGGCGGCAGCGGCGGTGACGGTGGCGGCACGGGTGGTGCAGGTGGCGACCCAGCGGCAGTCGGCGGCGACCCATCGGCGGCCGGCGGTGGCGACTCCTTGGAGGATCCGCTGGCGGGCCTGGGCCCAATGGGAGGCGGGATGATGGATCCGCTGTCAGCGATGGGTCCGGCGCTGGCGGGGCTGAGCTCGTTGCCGCAGATGATGTCAGGCATGGGCGGCGGAGGCCTGCCGATCGGAGATCTCGGCTCCATGCTCGGGTCATTAGGCGGTGGTTTGGCCGGCATGGCCAAGGACGGTTTCACCGACAAACCGGCCGATGAGGCGCCGAAGTCACCTGAGGACGGCTTCAAAGACGAGGAAGGCAAGAAGCCGGAAGAACCCAAGGAGGAGTTCAAGGACGAGAAGCCGCAGCCGACCCCGCCGACCAACCCGGCTGACCCGCTCGCCGGCGACCCGAAGGCCAAGAACGAAACCGCGCCGGAAGCCGCTGCACCGGAAGCCGGCAAGGCAGAGCCCGGGGAGCCTGACCTGACGGTCAAGGCCGGCGACGAAGAGTTCACGGCTCCCGACCCGACCACCAAAGCGGTCATGGAGGACGTGATCAACAAGGGCATGGGCGTGCCCGCTGCCTACTCCGCGCACAACATCCAGCTGCCACCGCCGGGCACCGCGGTGACCGCACCGGTTGATCCGAACATGATGAAGGGCGGGGAACTGGGCTACTTTGAGGCCCAGGAGCCGATACTGGCGCTGGGGAACCGAAAAATCTGGCTGGATGGGCAGGTGCAGCCGATTAGTGCACTCGGCAGCCGTACAGACTTTCTAGGCTGGACACAGGCGCCGGGCGCATCCGCGCGATCCACCGGTGTCGGAGCCGTGTAGGAGAACGCCGATGCAGCCTGAAGCAACGACCACCGAGCACACCTATGTGGAGTCGTCGCGCGACGGAGCGCTGATGGTCGAACTCGACGCCAACGAGGTGCCTCGTGTGCAGATCGAGCCCGAAGTCAACGCCACCTGGACGGCCGAAGAGCTGTCCGAACGCGTCCTGCACTTGTACAAGGTGGCGTTGATGCGGGTGCGGTGCGACTCTCTGGCGGCGATGAACGAGCGCGGCGCCAACATCGCCCCGGGCACAGCCGCCTACCCGATGGCCTCAGAGATCGACGAATACCGACGCCGCAACATCAATTTCTGATACGGCATAACCAGAAAACCGTGGTTACGGTGGGGAAATGCAGCCACTAGGTACAGCAGGAGGAAACCGATGAGCAGATCGTTGAACCTCGATCCCGACGAGTGGAACAACCACGCCTCGTGGTGGGACTCCGAAGCAGACGCCGCCCGTGAGCGATTGCGCGTCGACGACGCCACGCTCACCGAAGCCAAGGGAGCGTTTGGCAAGCTGGGCTCGTCCTCGATCGGACAGGAATACGCCGCAGCACTCAAGGCCCGCAGTGAAGCCGGCGAGCGTTTCGGCGCCTTCGCTTCGGGTGTGGCCTCACACATTCGCCGTGACCTGCAAAGCTACGGCGATACCGAGGACGCCAACACCAAGGCGTTGTCGACCTAGATCGGCACACGATATGGGGAAAAACGTCGACATCGATCCGGACGGGGTGCGCGGTGCCAGCGCGGTTCTGAACGCGGCACCGACCGCCCCGTCCGGCGCGTCGGTCACGCCGCCGGCCGCGGACGCGACCTCGGTGCAGGTCACCAGCCAGCTGGCCACTCTGATGGGCGGCCTGGACATCGACACGACGTCGTCGAACGTTCGGACCACCGACGCGTCGACGCGGCTGAACACCACCGCGGCCACCTACGAAGAGCAGGAGACCGAGTCCTCGCGCAGCCTGGCCTACAGCGACACCGCTGCCTCGACAGGCCCTGTCTCGGTCAACATGCCAACGTTCACCGCCCCCGACGTGCCGGCCCCGCCGGCAGTACCCGCACCGGCCGGCGTCATCCCCACCACCGGACACGAGATCGCCCAACTGATCCACGGCGGCCCGGGCGCCGACAGCCTCGACCAGGCCGCGACCACCCTCGACAACAGGGCGACCGCGCTCGACAACGCGGCCAACACCGTGCAATCGGCACGCACCGACACCACCAACAGCTGGACGTCGACCGCGGCAGACCAGGCCGACACCCACATCTCGAGCCTGCAAACCCGCTACACCGAACACGCCGAACAGGCACGCTCACTGGCCACGCACGCGCGCACGCAGGCAGCGAACTTCCGCCAGGCCAAAGCCACCATCCCTGCACCGGAAGTGTTCAGCAACCTGGAGCGCCGCCTGCACGCGGCCAACGTCGCCAACTCGCAACCGGGCAGCATGGGCCGCTATTCGGCCACCATCACCGACCTGCAATTCAAGCTCGCCGAAGCCAACGAGAAAGCGACCCGGGGATTCGCCGAGTACACCGCGGCCGCCAACACCGGCCCGATGGGCACACTGCAACCACCCGGAAACCAGCCTGGCGGACCTCCTGGGACACCAAACGCGACCCCCGGCGGCACAGACCCCGCCGGCACTGACACAGACACCGCTGACCCACTCTCCGCGGCGGATCCGCTGTCCGATCCCGCGCTCGACGGCGCGACCGATACCGCATCCGAAATGATGCAAACCGTTCTGCCAGCCGTGCTCGGCGGCGTGTCCGGCGCCCTGGGCGGAGTACTAGGCGCAGTGAGCGGCGCAGGCCAGAAACTGCAGGAGGTCGGCAACCAAGCGGTCCAAGGTGTCACGCAGGGCGCCAGCGCATTGACGTCGGCCATGTCAGCCGCGGCACCGGAGCTGGGCGGCGGAGACGAATCCGGCGGCGGTACACCAGATTTCGGCGGATTCGGCGGGGGCGGCGGCGGGGGAATGCCCGGCGACACCGAACCGGCATCGTCACCGGCGGGCCCGCTGACAGCGCCGGCCACCACCGCCAGCACATCGGCACCGATCGCCGCAGCGCCGGCGACGGTGAGCGCATCGTCACCGGCCGGCCCACCGATGGGCGGGGCGCCGATGGGCGGGGGCATGATGCCACCGATGATGGGTGCACCGATGGGCGGCCGCGGCGGCGGCTCCGAAGACGACCGCCGGCTGTATCCGGAGCGCCGGCTACACATCGAGGAGCAGCCGAACACCGAACCGGTCAAAGGCCGCCGCGAGGCACGCAGTGTCAAACAGTCTGAGGGGGAGAAGAAGTGACGCAGCTGTCCGACGACGAGTACGTTGCCCGCGTCGAAGGCGGGATCGCGCACTGGCGCGCCCGCAACCGCGCCTGGATGGATGCGTGCGAGAAGATCGCCCTCGACCAGGCCCATCCCGACGTGACGGTCCGGTTCGACGAGAACGGTGACCTGACGGTGTTCGAGGTCGACGACGACGCCCTGCACAAATACACCAACACCGAGCTCGAACAGATCATGACCGACGCACTCCGCCAGACCCGGGCACAGTTCGCCGAACAGGTCCGCAACCTCTATGCGGAATACCTCTCACCGGGCGATCCACGGTTCAAACCGGACGTGCTCGGCGTCCCCTACGTCGAACTACCCGACTGACTCTGCGCAGCGACCCGCACGGTAGGACGAATCATCCGACTGTTAGTACGATGACTGGTATGCCGAAAGAAAAAGTGTCCGTCACGCTCGACGGCGCAGTGCTGGCAGCCGCAGACAGCGACGCCAAAGCCGCCGGCCTCAATCGATCAGAGCTCATCGAACAAGCACTACGCCACGAGCATCTTCGAATTGCCCTGAAGAACTACACAACTCACACAGTGCCCGCACTCAACATCGACGACTACGCCCAACAGATCTACCAGGCAAACCAAGCCGCCGGCCTGTGATACGACCAGGCGACATCGTGCCGCGCCGCGACACCAAGAACGAAATGTTCGTGATCGTCCTATCCAACCCCATCCACCTGGCCGCCGAAACCGGACGCGTGATCACCTGCCCCTACATTCCGGGTGAAATCCCCAATGCCACAATGGCAATGGTCGTCCCAGTGCGGGATCCGAACGGCGTCGCACTCCCCGAACTCGTCCAATGGCTCCCGACAGCTGCACTCGACCAACCTGTCGGCAACATCGGCCCCACAGCACTACACGCGACAACAACAATGGTGGCCGCTCTCATCTCCTAAAACCCCGGTCTCCACCAACACCAAGGCATTTCGACACTCACACCTCCTCCGGCCCGCGGGCCCGGCGCACCGCATCCTGCAGCTGGGCGGCCTGCACGGCCGCCTCCTCGGTCCGCTTCCGCGCAGCATTGCGCACAGCCTCCAACGCCGCCTCACGCGCCGCGACCCGACCGGCGCCACCACCATCCGGACCATTCGGCGGCGTGAGCTCGCTGACCTGCCGTGCAACCCTGGCCGCCGCCGCGGCGAGTTCCTCGGCCTCGCGCGCTTCGTCGGCGGCCGCCGGCCGATCGTCGAGGTTCTCCGCGCCATGCCAAGCCAGAATCGCGCCCAGCAGACCGATCGGCTTGTACGGCGCGTCCGGGATGCGGCGCCCGGTGATGCCGAGCCAGTCGGTGATCAGCTGGTTGAGATCACCCGCCGTCCAGCCGTGCCGAGCCGGCCCCGCCAGCATCGCAGCCCAAGCGTCCGCCGAGTAGCGTCTCGACCACGGTGGAGCCCCAGGATGGGCCCTCCAGGACCGGGCCAGGGCCGAACCTCCCTTGTCCGGGCACCTGCGGCGCCCCGCGCCGCGACCACGGGCGCCGGCAGGCGTCCGCTTGTGGGTAGTGAATTCTCGTAAAAGCGAGCTTTTACAAGCAAAAAGAGACCCTACGAGGTGGGGTGACAACCTGTGAATAACCGACGCCAACCAGGCCGAATCATGCAGCACCCACACCGATGCCCAGCCTCGGCCACGATCACCAAGCCGCCACGAGGCCAACCGCTCGGTCAGGGTCCGTTGCCGGCCACGCAGGATCTCGGTGGCCACACCCAAAAGCCGCAGCGCCTCGTTGGCCCGCTGCACCTGTCGCACGGAGAAGCCGGTCGCGTCGGCCAGCTGGTCGTTGGTCGGCCGGCAGTTTCGACCGGTGTCGTGGTCGGCGTAGCGGGCCCGCGCCGCGGCGATCGCCAGCAATGCGGGCTTCCTGATGCCACCGTTGCCCATCTGCGGCCGGATCTCGCTGTAGTGCAGGTCGTAGGCGATCGCCACGGTGAAATGCACCCAGCGGGCAGCCTTTCCGGTCCAGCACGGCACGCCTTCGTGGGCGTCCTCGGGCAGCTCCAGGTAGACGAGCTCGCCGTCAAGCCACACATGCCCGCGAGGGACCGGTTTACGAGCAGCGCGATGTCGACGCTGCGAAGTGGGGCGCGGCCGGGTGCGGATCATGCCGCGGCGACGTTTCGTGCGGCTTGTCCCCCGGTAGGGGCGCCGCACATGCTCGACCACACCGGGTGGCCGAGAAGCATGGTGAGACGGTTGCGCGTCCTCTGGACCTTGTCGGAGGTGTGCGCTACCGTGAGATCTGTCCAGCAAGACAGTCCCTTTCACGGGTAGGTGCGCGAGTCGCCTACGAGAAGGACCGAGCCGCCAAACTCGGAACTTCGCACTCGCAACGAACGCAAGCCCTCGGCCCGCCAGCCGGGGGCGTTCGTCATTTGTGGAGTAGTTGTCGCGCGCTATTCAGATGTTCTGGGGCAGCGGGGGATTCACCCGCACCTATGCGCTGATCTGCAACACCTCCTGGTTCAGTTCGCGGGCTAGTTCAGGCATTCCGGCCCAGATTGCGAGGACGTCACTCATGTACTGGGACATGGAGCTGACGCCGGCCTCGATGCGCATTTCTTCCAGTTTTCGGTAAACGCGGTCGACCGGGCGCACTGGAATTTTGTGGCGGTCGCCTTTGTGTGGCTGTGGCATGGGTGTGACCTTGTCATTGCTAAGTGGATGCCGATTCGAGACACGCCGATGACGGGGCGCAATCATCACGAAAGTAACTACAGATCAACGTGATTCGGTACTGACCGTGATCGACGGTCATCGCGATCAGAAGCCGGCGACCACGGCGTCGAACTCTGGATCCGACCGGGGCCCGCAGTATCGCCAGCTCACCCACGCATGATTTGCCTGGCGCACAAAGGCGTCCTCAAGCTGCTTATCGATGCCGGGGCCGGTGACGCGGGTGATGATGCCGGCGACCTCCAGATCGACCAGGAGCGGATGAATCAGGCCGGGTAACGGCGGCACCGCCACCGTATGGACGCGGCCGCGGCATTCGAGGACCGCGCCGTAGCGATGCTCGGCGAAGGCCTGCGCCCACGAACAGCTTGCGTCGACGAGCCGCACCGTGTGCCACGGGATCCCACACCGGGCAGCCAACTGCATCGTCGACAACGGCCGGCCCGCCTCACGCAGCTCTGCGGCCAGCTGGTCACGAGTGGCGATCACAGCCGCACCAACATTCATCCTCATCGTGCGCTACATCCTTTCGAGAACACCTGTCGCCCTCTTTCGCAACGTGTTTCGGCTCGGTGTACCTGATTCCGGCCACACACCGTTGTCGCTTTCCCTGAAACGCAGAAAGCGTCAGCCGCGTGATTGCTCATGCGGCGTTGCCCTCGGGGGACTTCCCGTGGCGGTACCTGCTGCCAGCGATGCTGGTCTTGTGCGGGTTTCCATCGGGCTCGTTTTCCGTCGCCCCGCAACTCGGGGAGGACGTGCCGGTTGCGCTGGTTGCGAGGGCAGCCAGGTTGGCAGCGGCGTTGCGGTCACGATCGAAGATGATTGAGCATGACTCACAGTGGTAAATCCGTTGGGAGAGGCTCAGTTTGGTTTTCACTGCGCCGCAATTGGAGCATGTCTTGGAGCTGGGATAGAAGCGGTCGGCGACGACGAGCGTGCCGCCACGGTCATGGGCCTTGTAGGTGAGTTGGCGGCGCAGCTCGCCCCATCCGGCACCGCTGATGCGCCGGGCGATCCGGTGGTTGGCGAGCATTCCGGTGACGTTGAGATCCTCGATGACGATCGTCTCGAACCGCTCGGCCACGGCGGTGGTGAGTTTGTGCAGACCATCGGCACGGGCATTGGCGATCCGGGCGTGTAGCCGGTTGATCTGGGCCTGGGTGCGGAGCCAGCGTGCTGACGGTGTTGCCCCGGTGCGTTTGTCGCGTCCGCGCCTGCGCGCAGCTTGGCGTTGAAGTCGGCGCAGCTGCTTCTGAGCCTTCTCCAAGTGATCGGGGTTGGCGACCATGCCGTGTTCATCGGAAACGCCGGGGACCGGTGTGGAGAGGACTGCGAGGTGGGTGATGCCGAGATCCACACCAACAACCGCGCGGGCCTGACGGCTGTGGCTCCGTATGTGGGCGGTGGGGAGTTCGACGCTGAATGCGACATGCCAGCGGCCGCGCTCGAAGCTGATGGTGGCCGACCTGATCCGCGCGGTACCCGCCTCAACACGGCGGGCCAGTTTGCGTGTCGACTCGTGAGTCCGGATGACACCGATCTTGGGCAGCCGTATATGACGCCGATCATGCTCGACGAGACCGAGTCCACCGGCCGTAAATCGGCAGGACGGACGGGCGCGTTTGCTCTTGAACCTGGGAAACCGTACCGTTCGGCCGCGGCGTTGGCCCGCGCGTGACGTAGACCAGTTGGATAACGCCGTGGCGAGGTTGGCGATGCCGTTGGCGTAGGCCTCTTTCGAGTTTTCCGGCCACCACGGTGCGACATCCCTCTTGATTTCGTTCCACAGGTTGCGCAGCGAGTAGAAGCTCCAGCTCAATGACGGCGTGAGTTCTTGGTCAGGGATGTCGTAGGTGCGCTCGGCGGCACGTTGGTCGAGGTTGGCTTTCACCACGGAGAGCATGTGGTTGTAGGCGAAACGCGCAGCACCACAGTGGGAGCGCAACAGTTGTTCCTGAGCCGGGGTCGGATCGAGCGCAAACCGATATGCACGCAGCATGGTCGGTGCGGCGTCGATCACAGGCGTTGCCGGTGTGCTCATTGCCGGTATCCCCGTGACCAGGTGGTGACGGCCCAGCGCAGTGAGTCGTCGGACAGCGAGTCTCCGGCGTAGGCGTGGATCTGTGAATCGTCTTCGCGCGCTGCCTGCTTCATGGACTGCCGGTAGAGCCGGTATGCGTAGGCGAGGATGCCTCCGGCCGCGAGAACCGTGATCGCCGGCGGTAGGAGCCACTCGACAAGGAGCGCACTGAGCAGGACCAGGTTGATCTTCCACTTGGTCGCCAAGGAGCCACGCTTCCAGGTGCTGCCTACCTGCTGCACGATCCAGTGTCCGAAGCTCGGGGTCACGATGCGGCCCTGGTCGGCTGGTGGTCGGGTGCTCCGGTGAGTCGACGGATCGCGGTGTCGAACAGGCCAACAGCGCCGGCGTGGTCTGAGTTGTCGTTGTAGTCGGTGAGTGTGGTGTCCGGTGGCAAGGCTTCTCGAAGTGCCCGTTGGAGCCAGGCGAACGGCACGCTCATTTCGTGGTCAATCCAGGCTTGCTTGGTGCAGGCGTAGATGTCGTTACGGCGCGGGTGCCAGTGGTGGTCGGCGATGTCACGGGCCGCCCGGAGCACCTGGATGAGCGGACGTATTTGGGGTCGCCGGTCGGGCACGGCTGCAATGATGTGCGGAGCGGGTGAGGGTGCCGCAGCCTTAGCGGAGCGGGCTGCCGCCGCGGCGGCCTTGGCATCTGCGACGTTTTTCGCCGAGATGGTGCGGGCGGCGTCCAGGCAGACGGCGAGATCCGCGGCCGCACCGGTGACGGTTTGGCGGGGCATGGCGACCGCACCGGCCTTGTCGACGTCGACGATCCAGCCGCGGTACCGCACCCGTGTGACGGCATCACCGTTGAAGCTGCGCACATCAACACCGGTGGCGTCTGCTGATTGGGGTGTATTCATATCGCCTCCAAGACGCCCAACGCATCAGTGACGGTGGACTGCGGCAGGGGAGTGAGAGTCCGCGCGATGGCGTCTACGACGAGGCGCGGCGCATCGTGCAGGAGCATGTGTCCGCCGGCGGCTGCGTGCAGGTGAACCGCCCCGGGAATGCCGGCGACGAGCTCGTGGGCGTGAGAGACCGGGGTGATGGCATCTGTGCCTCCGCTGACCACCACGGTGCGCGCCACGATGGTGGCGAGCTCGTTGTAGCGGTCGTAGGTTCGCAAGCTGGGCAGGAAGCCGGTCGCGGTAGCCAGCGGTGTGCGTTGCACCGCGTCGGCCGCGGTCTCGACGAACGCGGCCCGTTCAGCACCGCCAAGGCCGGCAAGCCGGCTGAATGTTCGGCACGCCGGCCGGATGAGTGACCGTACGGTCTGGTCAGCGCCGCGGTGCGGTGCGTGGTCGACGACGGTGCCGAGCATCCCGACAGCGGGGAAGCCGAGGAGCCGCCCGATGCCGCGCTGCGCGAGGCGACCGGCGGCGGTGGCTACCAGGACGAGACCGACCGGGGTGACGGGCCGCCGCAGTGCCGGAAGCGTGAAGTAGGTGAGCGCGGTCATGCCGCCCATGCTGTGGCCAGCCAGTGTGACGGGCCCGGTGGCATCCAGGACAGTAAGTACCTGGGCGAGGTCGTCGGCGAGCTGCTCGATGCTGTAGGTGCGCAGCGGTGCCTCGGCGGATCGGCCGTGGCCGCGGTAGTCGAAGCTGATGATCCGCACGTCCGGCCGCGCGCGGCGCAGGAGCCTGATCTGGATGCTCCAGCTGATCTGAGAGAGACAGAATCCGTGCAGAAGCACGACGGTGTGCCGGGTCGGTGCAGAGCTCGGGTAATCGCACACTGCCAGCAGGGTTCCGTCCGCGGTGATCACTTGCCGTTCGATCACGGGCGGAATGGCGGCTACGTCAACGGTGCTACCGGTTGTGGCCATGATGTGTCACAACCGGGCTCAGGACGCTGCGGCCAAGGATGCGGGCCGACGGACGCCGGCTTGCGGTGAGTGCTTCGTAAAGTCTTTGGGCTTATCGAGTTTCGGGCCTTTGGTGCGGTTGTAGGTGTTCACGATGACCAGGGCCGCGAGCTTCGGGAGGCTGCCGCGTTCGTATTCGCGCAGCGCGACGGCCTTGGCTTTGAACTGCCGTGGTGAGACGTCAACCATGGCGTCCGCGAGGCGTTCGACGTTGATTGTCTTGCCGTAGTGCCACAGCACCAGTGCTGTTCCGTGTACTAGGGGCGAGTCGAAGGCCTCGACCTCGACACCCCAGACCTCGGTGATCAGGCCGAGCGTCTCACGCAGGAGCGGCTGGCCACCGAGCTTGAAGACTTTCTCGCAGGTGGAGACGCAGCGGACCGAACCGTTGGTCGGAGAATCCTCGACGCGCAGGCCGGCGTCTTCGACGACCGATTCGACTGCGAGGACGGCGGGGTCGCCGGCGCCGCGGCGGGCGTTCCAGCGGTCCCAGCCGGTGAGGCGGGTTCGTTTGGCGTCGATCTCGTAGAACAGGTGCGCCTCATCTCGGGCGTTGAGTCCGGTGTGGATGTTGGCTACCAGTACGGCTTTTGGGTCGCGGAGCTTGGCGGCGGCATAGCGGTGCTGGCCGTCGACGATCGCGTAGCGGGGTTGCTGGTCGGATCCGCGGTCGGAGACCTCGATGACGCCGATCAGTGGCGGTTCCCAGGATTCGGCAAGTCGCCGCGCCCGAGGCAGATCGAGTGGCCGCTGGTAGCTGTGGTCGACGAACAGTTCGGTGACGGCGAGCGCTGCGATGTAGGGCGCGGGACGTGTTATAGCGGTGGTGCTCATGGCGTGGTTTCTCCTTGGCGCGGTTGGTTGACACGCAGGCCGGAGTCACCGGCCACAAACTGGGGGATGGGCTTGCCGAAGAATTCGGCGACAGAGATGACGGCGGTGTTGATTTCGACGCCGGCGAGGCTCAACAGCAGATCGCGTTTGAGCGTGGAAGGTAGCCGATCCCAGCACGTATCGCACGGGTGGCGTGGGTCGGATACGGGCGTTCCGCATCCGCCTGTGCAGGTGTGGTGAAGGGTGGTGTCCACGGCGCTGTCTGCTCTTCAGGCGGCGGTGGAGGTGGCTGATCGGCGACGGCGATGCGCGGTAGCGGCCGGCAGTTCTGGAGCTGGCGCGTGGCCCAACTCGATCGGTCGACGCTGCTCGAACTGGTCGAGGAGTTGGGCGTAGATCTTTTCGAGTGCTGCGGCCTTGTCGCCCGGAAAGACGACGCCGCCCCACACACCATGGGTCGCGCGACTCGCGACTGCGTTGTAGCCGCAGCGGCCGATGAACGGGCACGTCTTGCACATGCGGGCAGCGCGCTCACGACTGCGGTCGTTGGAAAACCACGGATCGTTCCCGGGCCCGGGCTTGGTTACAGTGCACGGCCGAGGCTCCGAGGTCTCGAAAAGCCTCGTGGCAGGCACCTGACCGAAATCATCGGCAAGCCGAGCTGTCGGTGTGTGGCCGGTATCAGCGCTGGTGTTGACGGACATTTTCGGACCCCTCATTCCTTGTTCCCGCCTGCCTGACTTGGGTGTATTCACCGGTCTTGTTCGGGATTTACCGGTACTAACCGGGAACTATAGCAGGATCCACCGGTTTTTGGCGGTACGTGTGGGACGAATCGGGACGGAGCGGTGAGCGAACAGCAGCCAACCTGCGAGAAAGCTCCAAGGAAGCTGCAGTTCAGGTGAGGGATCGACCCAGACGAACCTCGACGCGCCAATCGCCGAACACGGCACGCTGAGGCCAGGTTCTACCGGTTTTTGGGGCCAGGACGCCTGGAAATACCGGATGGTCGGGCATGATGTTGGACATCATGATGTGGGACAAGTTGGCCGTGGCAGTGCGGAACCGCCGCACTGAACTCGGCTTGACCCAGATCGAGGTAGGCGAGCGCGGTGGTCCGGCCGTGGAGACACTCCGCGCGATCGAGAACAACCGCGCCGGCCGATTGAGTCCCCGACTGCGACGAACTCTCGAAAGAGCGATCGAGTGGGAATCCGGCAGCATCGACGCGGTCCTCGAGGGCGGCACCGCGACAAAGGTCGCTGGGGCTCCTCGTCAACACCCAGGGGCCCACGCTGAACGACCCCCACAGACGGGCGGTGACCGATTCGCACTCGCCAAGCGCGTCCTGGCGATGAAGAGCACTTTCAGCAAACATCGCGCTCAAATGGAACGGATTGCGCGCGAGGCCCTTTCAGAGGAGATCACTCGCTCAGCGCGGGAGGCTGAAGAAGGAATTATCGCGCTCATGCCTTGGCTGGATGAGGCTGAGCGTGGTGAAGCGATCAGTTTGTTGGCGGAGTTGAGGGCCGAAGTCTGATCAGCGCCGACTGCCCATACGGCGGTCCGCGATGTTGATCACCTGCGCCAGTGGCATATTGATTGAAGGCGCGGAGTTGACGAGTTCGTCGAGATCCTGGACGTGCGCGTCGAGCTCCGCGAGTACATCCGCGTCACCTTGGTCTGCCTCCGCATCCAATCGGTCGGCGAGTCTCATGAAGTCTTCCTCGATGTGTTCGAGTAGATCGTCGTCGAGCTCGCTATGCGTGCTGCGGTTGTCGCTATCCATGCTTCTGAGGAGACATCGCATTGCGCGGTTGCGCCACCTTGAAAGCGAGTTGACCGACGAGTTTCGGCGTTCTCCAGCGGCCGATGACTGCCCCCTGTTTGCTGTCGCGCATGTCGGTGCCACGGTTGATAATCCAGAGCATGTTGGAGGCATGGTGGCAGGAGCAGGTTGTCAGCGGGGATGCCCCGCCGCTGCCTGCTGTCTACGATCCGGATCTTCCCGAGCGGAGAGGTTCCGAGCCTGAGCAGCGTCAACACCATGCGCTGGTTTCGCCGCGGAACGAGTGGGAGAGCTGGTGGATGTACGCGCGGGGTGCCGCGCGTCGGTTTGCGCAGGGCGTCAGTCCACCTGAGATCGAGGTGTTCGGGCCGGTTCTAGCGGCGGATGAGTTCGGTCTTCTGCAGGCCGATTTGTCGTACAGCCGGTTGTACGCGGCCGGTGATGGGGGCTATCAGAAGACCGGCATGTTGGTGGTGGGACGGCCGGCGGTGATGGTTGGTGCGTTGGCGGTAAGTGCAGCGGTTAACCATCGTCGGAAGGTGGCTGCTCGTCGGGATGCGGAGCAGCGGTGGCGTGATCATCAGCAAATTCAGGTGACGATGACGAACCATCGGCTACTGTGCAACACGTTCGATGCTGGCTTTGAGAGCTACTACTACGGCGGCATCACTGAGTTCTACCCGGATCTCGACGGTTGGCAGCTGACGCTGGCTTTTGATGGGCAGGTCGCGCCGTTGCGCCTTGCGGGCCCTGCGGCTCCCGCGTTGTGTTTATGGACGGCCACGGCGGTGCTGGGTGATCGGTGGAGCAGGGACAGTCGCCTGGCAAAGCTGTTCGCTTGAGAATTTGACGCTGCTTGACTGCTGTGAGCGGCGGAAGTCGGCGGTAGCATCGGCCTATGGCGTCATCCATGCACATGTCAGCTTCGGACACCGTTGGTGGTCTTGCTGCCGCTGCGGCCGCCCGAGGGGACACAGCGCCCGCGGGGCTTCCGGCGTTGCCGGTCGGCACATACGTCGCTCCGTATACCGCGGAGTTGGCGTCGCTCTTGGCGTCGGCGTCGGCCAATCTGACAGCAAAGGTGGCGTTCGGGTCGGTTACATCGGTGGCGAGTGTGACCTCGGTGGAAACGTCCGAGGAACTCAGTGCAGGCGTGCTGACGACGTAACGAGAGAGGCTTCTAGAGGGGGCGAAAATGACGACAACGTCGCCGTGGGCACCGCAGACCGGCGCAGCTCCGGTTCAAGGCGCGGCCGAGCGGCCGCTGCCGCCACCACCTCCTGGCCAGAGCGTTCCACCGCAACGACCGGCAGCACCGACGCCTCGCGTCGAGCGACGCGACCGACGTCCGAGCCTGTGGGTGATCGTGCTGGCCATGGTCATCGTGATGGTCGTCGCTGTGGCCGCCACGGCGGCCATCACCTACGCGATCGCCCGGAACAGCGCCGCAGGCGAACCTCCGCCAGCCTCACCTATCGCGACTCCCAGCGAGCCTCAATTCACCGCAGCCGAGCAAAACGCGGCGAAGGCGGAACTGTGCGGAGCATTCGACAAGACGGCTCGTGGCCAACGAGGCCAGGGGGGCGTTGTAGTGAATGGCGAAGTCAACGTGCCACTCGTCTTGCGGACGGTGAATAGCGTTGTTGCCGTTCAAACAACCCTGACTCCTTCAGTCTCAGATGAGCTATCCCGGGCTGCGCACCGTTATATCGATTCATCGCTCGACCTGACCGCTGCTGCGACCGGAAACGGGAGCGTCGATGACGTTAACCGGCTGACATCAGAATCTAACGATGCAACGTACGCGCTGGCCGATGCCTGCGGGCTTCGCTGATGGCGGCCGTCACTCCGAAGCCTAATCCGTCCGGCGACAGTGTTGTCCCTAAGCCGCATTCGAACGTCGCACAGGAGCAGATGGGCCAGCTACTGAAGCGGTTCGTTGCTGCGAAGCCCCCGAAACCTGACTCTTTCGTGCCGGGTTGCGGGATGTCGGGCGGCGGTGACGTTCAGCTCCAACCAGGTTTGTACACAGCGTCGCTGGTAGGCCCGGACGTTTGGCCGACTGAGTCGGAGACTGAGCTTGCTGCGGCTGCCGGCCGCCTCGCGCAGCTCGCCAGTGATCACACGACTGCATCGGCTGAGGCGAAAAGCCAATCAGATCAGGTCTTTTCGAATAGTTGGACTGCGGGCGAAGGGTCGGAAGCGGCGCAGGCGCATTATTGGAGTGAGCATCAAGCTCACGAGCACCTGATTGACGTTCTCACCACGGGCTCGGCCGGCATGCGTCGACTGGGCGAGGACGTGGGTCGCACCAAGCGGCTCATGCGGGAAGCGCACGACACCGCGCACCGTGAGATCGAGGCTGTCCTGAAGGCGAACAACTTGGTGGTAGGAATCGCGGCCGTCGCACCGATCCTCACGACCTACCGCACTCAGATCAACGCGCACGCAGCCGAACTACGAGGCTTCGTGACAACCGAAACACAAAGCCTCACGAATAAGTTCGGAACTCCAGAGGCTCCGCCGAAGGGTGACGGCGGATTTGGTACCGACCCGTCGAGCGGCGGCGACCATCACCCAAGTAAGCCCGAGTCGCCGGGCGACTACGGCAAGGAGATGAGCAGCGGCGGGGGAAGCGGGCACGGTGCAAATGGCGCCTCGGGCTCTCCTTCTTCGTTCGGCAAAGACCTATCGACTCCAAGCCTTCTGCCAACACAACCAGCTTCGCCGGCGTCTCCCAAGATGCCGTCGTTGCCGTCAGCACCGTCTGCGCCTGGTGGTGGCGCGTCACCGTTGAGTGGTGCGGCCAGTGGAGGGATGGGTCCGATGTCGGGGTTGCTTGGTGGGGCGAATCCGGCTGGTATGGCGGGCAATGTGGGTAGCCCGGCGTCTTCTGTGCAGGGCCAGTCGTCGCAAGCTATGCGGGCTGCGTTTGGTGGTGATTTCGGTCGGGGTTTAGCTGCGGGGGCGAATGCCGCGGGGGCGATGCCGGTTGCGCCGCCGGCTCAGCCTGTTCCTCAGACTCCGGCGTCTCCGTTGGCCGCGCCGATGGGTTCTGCTTCGCCGGCGGCTGCGCCTGCGACGATGAGTGCTCCTGCGGCGCCGGCGGTGTCGTCGGCTCCGGTGGGTGCTGGTGGGCCGATGGGTGTTCCGGCTGCCGGTGGTGGTCCTGGTGCGCAGATGACGTCGTATGGGTCGGTGTTGCCGCCTGCCGCGGGTGGTGGTGCGCCGGCGATGGGTGGTGGTGCGGTGCCGCCTCCGCCGCCAGGTGCGGTTCCTCCGCCTCCTGCGGGTGCTCCTGGCGCGACTGGGCTGCTACCTGTGGGTGGCGGTAGTGGTGGCGGTGGCCGGTTGGGTCGCGATATTTCGATGACGGATTTGGAGAGTGCGCGCAAGGTTGTCGCTGATTTGGCGGCGGCGTCGAGTGTGGTGTATCCGGGTCTGGAGTGGGCTGTGGGTGTGGCCCGGGGTGTTTCTGGTCAGCCTGAGTTGTGGATTGCGACGAACGAGGGCGCTGGTTATGTGCCGGCCGGTGTGTTTGTGCCGAGGTCGATGCCGTTGGCGGCGCGGTTCGATTCGACGTTCGATGCTCGGTGGTTTGGTTGGTTCAATCCGGCTGAGACTGTGTTGAGGGCGATCCTGGCTCGTGGTGATGCGGTGTCGGCGGTGGCGTCGACGTTTATGTCGCGGTCGGATTTGGTTGATGAGAGTGTGGCGGATGTTGCGGTCGGTGTGCCGGCTGCTGGTGGTCCGGATGAGGCTGAGGCGTCGCGGCTGGTGCGGAGTCGGTCGCATCGTTTGGAAACCGTTGCGCCAGGCCTGTATCAGGATTTGACGGGTGGCGATCCGGGTGCGGTGGATGCGTATGTGCGTCATGTGACTCAGCAGGCGGTGTTCAATTGTGGGCCGGAGTTGTCGCGGGCGGCTCAGGCTGTGGCGAGGGCTGTGGTGGCGGGTCGGTGGCCGGCGTCTGGGGAGTGGTCGGCGTTGCGTGATGAGTATTCGTCGGCGCGGTTGATGGCGGGTTCGCAGCGGCCTGGTGTGATCGGTATTGAGGATGCACAGCAGTCGGTGGCGTATCAGCGTGATTTCGCCGAGTGCCGGCGGCTGGAAGTGCTGATCTGTTGGGAGAGTGGAACTCCGGCAGATGTGGTGTATGCGGCGTGGTGTGCTGGTGTGCCTACACCGTCGTTCGCTCCGGTGAACGTGTAGTCGTTTATATCCGCGAGTCGCGGGAGATGGTCATTGGGTATTTCTGGTCGCCGCGGGTGTTGTACACCAGATGGCGAATTCGATCCGGATTTTGGAATCCTTCTTTGATCAGCATTTCGGCCAGTTCGCCAGGCGTGCCACCCTCGTAGCCGTAGGTGATGCCGTGGAGTTCGAGGATGTTGCCGGCGTCGTCGACGAACTTCACCATTTTCTCGCCATCGCCGGATTCGTTTTCGAATGTGAGGACGGCGTGGTTCCAGGCGAGGAACTGGGGGCGTACGCGGTTGTAGAAGCGCCAGGACGCCCAGGTGTCGACGACGGCACCGCGATTGGTCAGCATCACGAGACATATTTTACGGAGGCGATTCGCCAGCAGGGGGTTTCGCGGCGGCGTGGGCGTGTTTCGGATAGCGAGAACAACAAGCCTGCATTGGTATCCGGCCAGGCATAAGTGAGGCCCCGGCGACGAGGGGTTTCGCCGGGGCCTCGGGCGCTGCGGCAAAGGGGACCAGCCGCTGCACCTCCAAAAAGTATGTGGAGGTCCGGCGTTATACAACAGTCAAGGCAAAGCAGTTTGGAAGTGGCTGGCACTATCACAGTCGGGGGAAGGTAGGGGACATGGTGAACAGTGGCAATGAGGGCTCAGAGTCGGCCGGGCCGGGGCTCGGCGGCGAGGCGGATGAGGCGTTGCGGGCATTGGTCGACGCGGTGGCCACCACGTACTTGGGGCAGCTTGCCGACTATCCAGCGGACACGGTGATTGCCGAGCAGCTCTGCGAGCGCGAGGATTTGGTGGACATTGCTGAGCAGACGGGATGTTCGACGGTCGGCGAACTGAGTCAGTACTTGTTGCTGATGGCTGTCCGGCCTGTTGCGGTCTCTGCGTTGGGCGATGATGCGTTGGGCAAGGTGACGGCGATGTTTTCGACCGTCGTTCAGGGTATGGGCGATGGCCACGAATTCACCGGCGCAGCTCGGGCCGCTTACGAGAGCATCGCGATCGCCGGCGCAGAACGCGACCTATCCGGTTCGGCGTAGCTGCTGGATACCTCGCGCGATATCTCATGAGTCTCGCGGTTGCGGGCCTTGGTCTTGGTCCTGATTACCCGTGGGTGGCTTCGCTGAGGGCCTCGGCGATGCTCAGGCGCTGCCGGTGATCGAACCCCTCGGGGACGAGCCATTCGGTGAGCAGAGGGTTAACCTCGGCGCATGCGTCGGTGGCTGCATTCCACCCGTCTGGGTGGTGCAGGGAAGCTGCGGTAGAGCGGACCCAGGGCATTGCGCCGGCGTTGCCTGCGGGGGATGCGGTGTAGAGCAGCGCGGCCAGTGGCCGGCACGCCATGTTGGACCACAGTGCGACGGCGACGCTGCGGGAGCAGGCGTTGTTGAGGAGCTGGGCGGCGGCGTCGAGCGCCTCGGTGGGTGTGACTAAGGCCAGGGTCGGATCTGGCTGCGGTGAGCGGCGGAAGCGGCGCCAGATGCGGTCGACGACTACGTTTTTCATGATTCCCCCCCGGATCTTCGATGAAATGTCGGTCATGCTCATTGACTCAGAGCGCGTCGGGTTATGCGACAGCCATCGGCAAGTGGCTCAGACCAGGTTGTTTTGGGTGTGGTTGGGGGGTTGGTGTGGTGGTTAGTTTTGGTGGGTGAGTGGCGGGTCGGTTGGTGCGTATGTGGCGCAGGTCGATCGTGTGTTGTCTGCTGGGGTGGGGTTGTTTCCGGAGTTTGGTG
>NZ_LZSY01000052.1 GCF_001665625.1 Mycolicibacterium peregrinum
GCAGGACGAGGAAGATGCCGCTGATCGCAATCCAGTTCCACAGCTGGGGGTTGAGTGCGCTGTAGCGGACGTCGGCGAAGTCGTCCTTACCGTGTCCACGGACTTCGCGGTGCATGGTCTGCAGGCGGCGCCCCTCCGCCTCCCGATCTGTCGCGTCGCCCCAGATCGCTAGAAACGCCGAAAACCCGCTGCGCACCCCGCGATCGAGAAAGTTGCGCTCGAACCGGCCGCTGCGATCGACGGCCGCGGCCACCGGGACCAGGGCCACCTCGTCGAAGGCTGCCGCGCCGAAGGCACCCCCCAGGATGCTGCCCGAGTGCCTGCGGAAATCTGCCAGTACGTTCGGCCGCACTACGTCTTCGTCGGCCACGCTGCCAATAGACATGGCACAAAGGCTAGCAATCTGTGCCAATGTGTCAATACCGAAAATCGTCCTCACGTACACGATTGGTAGCGTCGCGATCATGGCCAACCGGACGCATCGATACGAGGTCGAGGTGACCTGGACCGGCAACACCGGTTCGGGCACCAGCGGCTACCGCGACTACGCGCGTGACCACGACGTGACCGGCGTCGAGACACCCGGCAAGCCGGTGATCCTGGGTAGCGCCGATCCGGCCTTCCGGGGAGACCCGCAGCGCTGGAACCCCGAGGAGCTGCTGGTGGTCAGCCTGTCGCAGTGCCACATGCTGTGGTACCTGGCGCTGTGCGCCAAGGCAGGCATCGTCGTCACTGCCTACAGTGACCGGCCCGACGGTACGATGAGCGAGAACGCCGAGGGCAGTGGCGTTTTCACCGACGTCACGCTACGACCGCAGGTCACCATCACCGACGGGCAGCGGGTGAGGGAGGCCACCGAGCTCCATCATGAAGCCCACCGGATGTGCTTCATCGCCAACTCGGTCAATTTTCCGGTGAGCGCTACACCCACCGTGACAGCACCGAGCGGGGAATGAACGACGCGTCGACCGGGACGAACTCGAGTGCACTCCAGTCGGATTCGTCGGGCAGCGTTCCCGAGTCGATGACGACGGCGGTGGCATTGCCCGCCCCGGCGTCGATGTCGACGGTCTGACCCGCATCGCCGTACGTGCCGTTGCAGTCACTCAGGCACCGGCCGGTGACCGGATCGATGTTGCCCTCGAACATGTCGTTGACCCATCCGGCCATCAACCTTTGCACTGCGGGCGGGTTCTGCGGCTGCGGAATGCCCGCCACAAGATAGGCCGCCGCCTGGATCAGCGGGTTACCACCCAGCATGGAATCCATGTGGACACCACCGTTGACCACGACCCCGACGAACGTCCCGGGTCTGGCGGCCGAGAGCTCGTCGTTCACCTTGCTGGTGGAGTTGAACGCGTTCAGCGGCGCACCGATCTCATAGACCGGCACATAGTCGGCGGGATCGTTGCCATTGCTGGCCTCGAGCTGATGGAGGCGGTCCATCGCAGCCGGCAGACTGCCCGAGGGAGGAACCCCGTCCAGCAGCACCACACCGGCAAGGTCGTTGGGCGCATCCTGTCCTTCGGCACGGCGGGCGACCAACCCCTCGGCGTAGTAGCCGGCCACCCCGGGCGCGAAGCCGCCGCCCAGTGAATGGCCGACGAGCACGAATCGCTCTGGAACGGTGAAGCTCTCCTGACCGGCCTTCAGCGATGCGGTAGTCATACTGGCGTTCAAGGCTTTTCGATCCGGGTCGAGAAAGAGCTCGGCAACCGCCTGGTGCATGTTGTCCCCACCGAGCCACATGCCGCCGGCGGTGTACGGGTTGGACGTCACTGTGGTTACCACGACGACGCTGTTGGTGCGCTCGGCCAGATAGGACGCGGTGTAGCTGTACATCGGTCCGGTGGCGATGAATCCGTGCTGGAGGTAGATCAGCCGGTCCGGCTGACCGTGCGTCGGGAAGTACCAGTCGGCGGGAACCTCGTTGCCCGGGGAGACCACCAGCGTCGAGCTGCTCACCTCGACCGAATCGCGAAGCCCGGGCGGCACGGTGGGTGGCCCGTCGACGGCTTGGATCACTCCGCCGACCGCGTTGAACAACGCAGACCCGACAGCGTTGACCACCGACTGCAAGCCGGATCCGATCAGATCGGGGAGTTGTGCCGACGACGACCCAGTCACGCCGACGCCGCTCGGTGCAGTCGCTGAAATCGTTTTCGGCACTTCAGAAATCGCGGTCAGCGGATTACGAACGTCACTGGCTGGTTGGTCGTTTTGCGCCAGGTCGGCAGTCAGCGGTGCCAGGGCATCACGCAACTGTTTGCGTGCCGCACTGCGCTGCGTCGACAGCGGGCGAAGCGGCGTCTGCTTGGTGGCTGCCGGCAGTGCGTCAGATTCGCTGTCGTCCGGTGTGGCTGCCTTTGCCTTCCCGACCGCGTCTTTCTCGATCGGGTCCTTCCTGACGGCTTCCCGCTCGACGGTGCGACGCACACGAGGTGCCGCGGAACGTGCCAGACGATCGGGCCGCTTGAGGTGCGGTGTGACATGTCGACTACCGGCGGGCGCGGCGCGGTCCGGCTTTGCGCTGCTGGTCGACGTCTTCACCGGGCCGGCATGCGAATCACCTGAGGAGTCAGCCTCGGCGCTGGCTGTGCCGGCACCGGCGAGCAACGCCGCCGATACTCCGGCGGTCAGCACACCGGCGCCCACCCATCCCAAGTACGCCACGTGTACCCCCCTGGTGCGCCGATTCCGCGGTTAGCATCCAGCCAATCGCGGAATCGGCCGCCGGATCAGGTTTTCGGTGGGTTGGTTACGAGTTCATCGATGGAGCCGGCGCAGCTGGGCTGAGGCCACCGACAACACCGCCAGGTCGGGCTCGGCGGAGTCGAGGAACTCGTCCAGCGTGCGTTTGGCCCGGTCCAGGCGCGGCCGGTTGTAGGCCTCGAAGTCGCGGATGCTGCATGCGGCCTTATCGCCCTCCATCCCGTGCTTGGTGACGTCGATCGTGAGATCGCGCAATGAGCGGTACAGGTCTTCCCGAAGGGCCAGCCGGGCCTGGGCGTGCCAGCGGCCACCGCGCGGAAGCGACGACACCGCCAGCAGTAGCCGATCCACTCCCAGCCGGTCCGACAGTTCGAAGTAGATCCTGGCCAGTTGGGCCGGGTCCTCTCCGTGGACATGGGCGACCTCGATGATGTCCAGAAGGCTGAACGCATAGAGGGATTCGCTGATCCGATGCGCGATGTTGCCTGGTACGCCGCGAGCCACCAGGTCGTCATGTGCCGTCAAGACGGTTGCCCGCTCCTGGCCTCGCAGCATCGATCCGAGTTGCCCGTGCAGCATCGCCAGCTGGTTGCTGAATCGGGTGATCTCGGTATCGATTTCGAGCGGTTGGGGCCGGTTGAGCAAGAACCATCGGGCGGCCCGGTCGAGGAGACGCCTGCCCTCGATGACCATCGCATTCGTGAGCGCGGGCGAGAGGTCGGCGGCATAGATGTCGGACCAGAGTGTGTCGAGGTCGAAAACCTCGGACACCACCGCATGAGCCCGCACGACGTCGGCTGGGGCTGCGCCGGTTTCCTCGGAGAGCCGGAACGCGAAGGTCAGCCCTGAGGTGGCCAGCACGCGGTTGACGATCGAGGTGGCGATGATCTCCCGACGGAGCGGATGCTCGGGCAGTGGCTCGCCGAGTTGGCGCCGCAACGTCGGTGGGAAGTACCGGGTCAGCAGCGTGACGAAGTATGGGGCGTCGAACATCTCGCCGGCGAGCAGGTCAGCCTTGAGGTCGAGCTTCACGTGCGCCATCAACGTTGCCAGCTGTGGCGCGGAAAGGCCGCGACCGTCCTTCGCGAGGTCAGCGAATTCCTCTGGGCTGGGCATATTTTCGCGGGATCGGTGTAACCCGCGTCGGGCCTCCAGGTCCGCCGTCATCCGGGCGTGCACGTCGACCATCTGGGTGGCGTTGGAACGGGCATCGCCGAGCAGACGATTGTGCGCCTGGTTGTTGGCCAGGACGAGCTGTGCCACTTCGTCGGTCATATCGGCCAGCAGTCGGTTGCGCGCGCTACCCGTGATCAGGCCGGACCGGGTGGCAGAGTCCAGCAGGATCTTGATGTTGACCTCGTGATCCGAGCAGTCCACTCCGGCCGCGTTGTCGATGGCGTCGGTGTTCACCAGGCCGCCGCGGCGGGCGTAGGCGATGCGGGCGCGCTGGGACAGCCCGAGATTGCCGCCCTCGACGATCACCTGGGCTCGGACATCCTCGGCGTCCACCCGCACCTGATCGTTCACCTTGTCGGCGATGTCGGAGTGCTGTTCGTCGCGGGCCTTGATGTAGGTGCCGATTCCACCGTTGAACAGCAGGTCCACCGGGGCGCGCAGGATATGGCTGATCAATTGGGTGGGAGTGAGCCGGGTCTGGTCGTCGTCGATGTCGAGCGCGGCGCGCATCTGTGGTGTGGTGGCAATGGTTTTCGCGGTCCGCGGCCACACCCCTCCGCCCGGGCTGATCGCAGAACGGTCGTAGTCATCCCACGACGATTGGGACAGTTCGAACAGCCGTTGGCGTTCTTTGCGGGCCGGCACGGTGTCGGGCTGCGGATCGATGAAGATGTGTCGGTGATCGAATGCGGCCACCAGGCGCAGGCCGGGACGCAGCAGCATGCCGTTGCCGAAGACGTCCCCGCTCATGTCGCCGACGCCGACGGCGGTGAACTCATCGGTCGCCGAAACGATACCGAGCTCGGCCAGGTGGGTGTCGCCGCTGACCCAGGCACCGCGAGCGGTGATGCCCATCGCCTTGTGGTCGTAACCGGCCGAACCGCCGGAGGCAAAGGCGTCGCCCATCCAGTAACCGCGGTCGAGCGCCACCGCATTGGCGGAATCGGAGAATGTGGCGGTGCCCTTGTCCGCGGCCACCACCAGGTAGGGGTCGGGTCCGTCGTGGCACACCACTCCGCCGAAGCGGGGCCGATCTTCGGAATCTGACGGGGCGGTCTTGTCGACCACGTCGAGCAGTGCGGCGATGAACTGCCGATAACTCCGCAGTCCCTGAACACGGGGCGACTGGCCCGCGGCGGTGCGGGCCTTGACGACGAACACGCCCTTGGCTCCGACCGGAACGATCATCGCGTTCTTGACGGCCTGTGCCTTGACCAGGCCCAGAACCTCGGTGCGGTAGTCATCGTGGCGGTCGGACCACCGGAGCCCGCCGCGGGCCACCAGCCCGAAGCGAAGATGCAGACCCTCGAATTCCGGTGAGTACACGAAGATTTCGGAAAGGGG
>NZ_LZSY01000053.1 GCF_001665625.1 Mycolicibacterium peregrinum
GGCGGGGGCTTCGACAGGGGCGACCGTGACGGTCTGGGTCACCGTCACCGGGCCCGGAACGCTGGGAGCCGGGAGGAGGGGTTCGGCAGAGGCGGTCTGACCGGTGAAACCGACAACCCCGGCCACGCCGATGGCCGTGCCCGCTGCCAGTACCCGCCACCGGCGGGTCAACTCGATCATCGCTTGATTCCTCCCAGCAAACCGTGTCCCACCTGGGACCTCTCCACTGAGCGCCGAGACTATCCAGGGATGACTGCCCACCACCAGCAACTCAATCGACCTGGAATCAACCCCTGACAGAGCCGCGACGAAACCGATACCAACCTGTGGCCTGCGTCATCGAAAGACGGGCGGTGAGCTGCTCAAACCGTGGCCTTATACCCTGAACGGCGTGATCGAACCCGCCGCCGCCGCCCAGTCAGGGCAGTCAGAGGACACCCCGCAGCACCGCTACACCGCGGAGCTGGCGGGTCAGATCGAGCAGTCCTGGCAGCAGACCTGGGCCGAGCTTGGGACTTTCAATGTGGCCAATCCGGTGGGTTCGCTGGCGGACGGCTCGCCGGTGCCGGCCGACAAGATGTTCGTCCAGGACATGTTCCCGTACCCGTCCGGCGACGGCCTGCACGTCGGGCACCCGCTTGGTTACATCGCCACCGACGTCTACGCCCGGTACTACCGGATGACCGGGCACAACGTGCTCCATGCACTGGGCTTCGACGCGTTCGGTCTGCCTGCCGAGCAGTACGCCGTGCAGACCGGGACGCACCCGCGCACCCGTACCGACGCCAATATCGTCAACTTCCGTCGCCAGCTGGGCCGGCTGGGTCTGGGCCACGATTCGCGGCGCAGCTTCGCCACCACCGACGTCGATTTCTACAAGTGGACGCAGTGGATCTTCCTGCAGATCTACAACGCCTGGTTCGACACGGCGGCGGGGAAGGCCCGGCCCATCACCGAGTTGGTGGCCGAATTCGAGTCCGGGGCACGCACTCTCGACGACGGCCGGGTCTGGGCGGAGCTGTCGGCAGGCGAGCGCGCCGATGTGGTGGACGATTACCGGCTGGTGTACCACGCGGATTCGATGGTGAACTGGTGCCCGGGCCTGGGCACGGTGCTGGCCAACGAGGAAGTCACCGCCGACGGCCGTAGCGATCGCGGCAATTTCCCGGTGTTCCGGAAGCGCCTGCGGCAGTGGATGATGCGCATCACCGCCTATTCGGACCGGTTGCTCGACGACCTGGAGCTGCTGGACTGGCCGGACAAGGTCAAGGCCATGCAGCGCAACTGGATCGGCCGCTCGACCGGAGCATCGGTGGAGTTCGGCACTGCGGCCGGCGACGTCGAGGTCTTCACCACCCGTCCGGACACCCTGTTCGGCGCCACCTATCTGGTGCTGGCTCCCGAGCATGATCTGGTCGACACGCTGACGGCCGACGCCTGGCCCGAGGGCACCGATTCGCGGTGGACCTTCGGCGCGGCGACGCCGGCGGAGGCAGTCGCTGCCTACCGCGCCGGGATCGCGGCCAAGTCGGATCTGGAGCGCCAGGAGAACAAGACCAAGACCGGCGTGTTCTTGGGTGCATATGCCACCAATCCGGTGAACGGGCAACAGGTTCCGGTGTTCATCGCCGACTATGTGCTGGCCGGATACGGAACCGGCGCCATCATGGCGGTGCCCGGCGGTGATCAGCGTGACTGGGACTTCGCGACCGAGTTCGGCCTGCCCATCGTCGAGGTGGTCTCCGGCGGTGACATCACCGAGGCGGCCTACAACGGCGACGGAACCATGGTCAACTCCGACTATCTCAACGGGCTGTCGGTGGCCGAGGCCAAGAAGGTTGTCATCGAGCACCTGGAGGCCGACGGTCGTGGCCGGGCCCGCATCGAGTACAAGCTGCGGGACTGGCTGTTCGCCAGGCAGCGGTACTGGGGTGAGCCGTTCCCCATCGTGTACGACGCCGACGGCCGCGCCCACCCGCTGCCGGAATCGGCTCTGCCGGTCGAACTTCCGGACATCCCGGACTATGCCCCGGTCTCGTTCGACCCTGACGACGCCGACAGTGAACCGTCGCCGCCGCTGGGCAAGGCCACCGAGTGGGTACACGTCGAGCTGGATCTCGGCGACGGGCTGCAGACCTACACCCGCGACACCAACGTGATGCCGCAGTGGGCGGGCAGCTCCTGGTACGAGCTGCGCTACACCGACCCGCAGAACTCGGAAGAGCTGTGCGCCAAGGAGAACGAGGCCTACTGGATGGGCCCGCGTCCGGCCGAGCACGGACCGAACGATCCGGGCGGTGTGGACCTGTACGTCGGCGGCGTCGAGCATGCGGTGCTGCACCTGCTGTACTCGCGGTTCTGGCACAAGGTGCTGTTCGACCTCGGCTTCGTCAGTTCGAAGGAGCCCTACCGCCGCCTGGTCAACCAGGGTTACATCCAGGCCTTCGCCTACACCGATGCCAGGGGTAGCTATGTGCCTGCGGCCGAAGTCGTTGAGCGGGAAGGGAAGTTCTTCTGGCCGGGCCCCGATGGTGAAATACAGGTCAACCAGGAGTTCGGCAAGATCGGCAAGAGCCTGAAGAACTCCGTCTCACCCGACGAGATCTGCGACGAGTATGGCGCGGACACGCTTCGGGTCTACGAGATGTCGATGGGCCCGCTGGAGGCGTCGCGACCGTGGGCCACCAAGGACGTCGTCGGCGCGCACCGCTTCCTGCAACGGGTATGGCGCGTGGTGGTCTCCGAAGAATCCGGAGCGACCGACGTCAACGAGCACGAGGCACTCGACACCGACACGCTCAAGGTCCTGCACCGGACCATCGCCGGTGTGACCGAAGACTATGCGGCACTGCGCAACAACACCGCCGCGGCCAAGCTGATCGAGTACACCAACCACCTCACCAAGGAGGGCGTGTCGGCTCGCGCCGCGATCGAGCCGCTGGTGCTCATGGTGGCCCCGCTGGCGCCGCACCTGGCCGAGGAGTTGTGGAAGCGGTTGGGCCACGACACCTCACTGGCGCACGGTCCGTTCCCGGTGGCCGATCCGCAGTACCTGGTGGACGACACCATCGAGTTCCCGGTTCAGGTCAACGGCAAGGTCCGCGGCAAGATCACGGTTGCGGCCGATGCCGAAGCCGCGGCCATCCAGTCGGCGGCGCTGGCCGACGAGAAGGTGCAGGCGTTCCTGGACGGCGCCACACCCAAGAAGGTGATCGTGGTCCCGGGCCGCCTGGTCAACCTCGTCGTCTAGGACCCACCCGAATCACCCGGGGCGGACCACGATTTCGTGGACGTGGCCGTCGGGCGGGGTGGTGACGGCGGTCGCCACCAGTCCGGCCACGGTCTCGGGTTTGAGGAACTTCGTGGCGTCGTACTCACCGACCCCATCGCTTTCATAGGCCACCAGATCGCGCTGCATCTCGGTGTCGGTGCGCCCGGGGAAGATCGAGGTGACCCGCAGCGAAGGTTCGTCCGCGCGCAGTGAGTCTGCGAATGCCCGCAGCGCGAACTTGCTGGCCGAATACGACGCCATACCGGGCGAAACCTTCTGCCCGGCACCGGAATTGATGAAGACAACGTGCCCGCGGGCGGCGCGCAGGGCAGGCAGCAAGGCCAACGTGAGCGCCACCGCACCGGTGACGTTCACCTCGAACGACGCCCGCCACTGTTCGGCGATCGACTCGGAAACCCGGCCGGGGTAGAGGACGCCGGCGTTGTGGACCAGTACATCGAGTTCGGCAAGCACCTCGGTGGCCGATTCGATCGAGTCTGCGTCGGTCAGATCCAGCGGCCAGGTCGGCGCGCCGAGCTGTTCGGCGAGCGCGTCGAGGCGGCGCGACGGGCGACCGGCCAGCAGCAGTGTGTGGGTGGGAGCAAGGGCGGCGGCGATGGCCGAGCCGATGCCGCCAGAGGCTCCGGTGATCAATGCAGTCGGCACGACTGCAACGTTACTGTGATGCCGGATGCGACGGGGCCGACCTGCGGACCGGGGCGCGGCGTCGCATCATGGTAGGGATGCCACCGGATCCCAGCTTCGCTCCCACCCAACTCGCCGCGCGCGCCGCCTACCTGCTGCGCGGCAACGACCTGGGTGTGATGACCACTGCCGCGCCGTTGCTGTATCCGCACATGTGGAGCTGGGATGCGGCGTTCGTCGCGATCGGGCTGGCTCCGCTGAGTGTGGAGCGTTCCGTAGTGGAACTCGACACCCTGCTCTCGGCGCAGTGGCGCAACGGGATGATTCCCCACATCGTGTTCGCCAACGGCGTCGACGGCTACTTTCCGGGTCCGGCCAGGTGGGCCACCTCGGCGCTGGCCGCCAACGCGCCGCGGGTCCGGCACACCTCGGGCATCACGCAGCCGCCCGTCCATGCGATCGCCGTGCAGCGCATCCTCGACCATGCCCGCAGCCGAGGCCGGTCCACGCGGGCGGTGGCGGAGACCTTCCTCGATCGACGGTGGGCCGATCTGGTGCGGTGGCACCGCTGGCTGGCCGAGTCGCGGGACCAGGACGGCCACGGCCGCATCACGCTGTACCACGGGTGGGAGTCCGGAATGGACAACTCGCCGCGCTGGGACAGCGCCTACGCCAACGTGGTTCCTGGCAGCGTGCCGGAGTACCAGCGCGAGGACAACGCGATCATCACCGACGCCACCCAGCGGCCGAGCGATCTCGAGTACGACAGGTACCTGTGGCTGCTCGAGGAGATGAAATCCGTTCGCTACGACGATGATCTGCTTCCGAAGGTGATGAGCTTCGCGGTCGAGGATGTGTTCGTCTCGGCGATCTTCTCGGTCGCCTGCCAGGTGCTCGCCGAGATCGGGGAGGACTACAAACGCCCGAACGCCGACGTCCGCGATCTCTACTCGTGGGCCGAGCGTTTCCGGGTCGGCGTTGTCGAGACCACCGACGAACGAACCGGTGCGGCAAGGGATTACGACGTTCGGGCAAAGAGGTGGGTGGCCACCGAGACCGTGGCGCAGTTCGCCCCGCTGCTGTGCGGAGGGCTGCCGCACGAGCGCGAACGCGCCCTGTTGCGACTGCTGGAAGGCCCGCGGTTCTGCGGGCATCCGGACCTGAAGTACGCACTCATCCCGTCGACGTCGCCGGTGTCGCGGGATTTCCGGTCGCGCGAGTACTGGCGCGGCCCGGTGTGGCCGGTGATGACGTGGCTGTTCTCGTGGTGCTTCGCGCGGCGGGGCTGGGCCGAGCGGGCCACGACGCTGCGCCGGGAAGGGTTGCGTCAGGCCAGCGACGGGACTTTCGCCGAGTACTACGAGCCGTTCACCGGGGAACCGCTGGGCAGCATGCAGCAGTCGTGGACCGCGGCTGCGGTGCTGGACTGGCTGGGCTGACCCGGTTACTCAGATTTGGCGTGGGCGGCGGTGGCCTGGTCGTTCTGGCCGGCCAACCGCTCGAGCGGGGCCAGTGCGGTGGCCAGAGTCGCGAGATCGTCGGAGCTCAGGTTGGCCAACCGGGCGGCCAGATCGGCTCGCCGGGCGGCCAGCGATTCGCGGTGCTGCACGAGGCCGCGCGGGGTGACCTCGACGAGGACGGCGCGCAGGTCGGAGGGGTCGCGGGAGCGCTTGACCAACCCGAGCTTCTCGAGCCGGCGGATCGCCACGGTGGTGGTGGGGGTGCGCACGCGCTCACGGGCGGCCAGTTCGGTCATCCGGATCGGGCCCTGGTCGAGCAGGGTGAGCAGGATCGAGAGCTGGGCCAGCGTGAGCTCCCCGGCGGTGCCCTTGTTGGTGTCGCCGCGGCGCAGCACCGAGAAAACCTTGGAGAGTACGCGTTGCAGCTCTCCGGCCAGCTCAGTGACCTGCGGTTCGGGCTCTCCCATAATTCGCTAGTCTAACCTGTCTGACGCTGCCAGGTTGTCAGCTTGTTCCGTTTGATGCAGGGGTTTCACGGCAAACTCACAGCACCTGGGACAGGAAGCGGCGCAGCCGATCTGTCTCGGCCGCTTCGAAGATCTGGTCGGGGGTACCCGACTCGACGACCTTTCCGTGATCCATGAACACCACCGAGTCGGCGGTGGAACGGGCGAAGCCCATCTCGTGGGTGACTGCCAGGATGGTCATTCCTTCGGCGGCCAGCTCGGCGATCAACTCCAGAATCCCCTTGACCAGCTCCGGGTCCAGCGCCGAGGTGGCCTCGTCGAAGAACATCACCTGTGGGGCCATGGCGAGCGCGCGCGCGATGGCGACGCGCTGCTGCTGGCCGCCCGACAGGGTTGCCGGACGTACATCGGCCTTGTGCCGCAGGCCAACCCGATCCAGCTGCTCCAGCCCCACGGTGCGGGCATGTTCGGGGCTGAGCCGCTTGAGCTTTCGCGGACCGAGGGTGACGTTGTCGAGAACGGTCTTGTGCGGGAACAGGTTGAACTGCTGAAACACCATGCCGATGCGCTGGCGCAGTTGATCGGGATTGTCGGTCAGCACCGAGCGTCCGTCGAGCAGGATGTCACCGCGGTCGGGTTCGTACAGGCGGTTGAGGGTGCGCAGCAGCGTCGATTTTCCGGATCCGGACGGGCCGATGATGGCTGTCGTCGTACCGGCAGGCACGTCGAGATCGACCCCGCGGAGCACCGCGTTCGGTCCGAACGACAGGTGAATGTCGTTGGCGGCCAGCGCGACCGGCTGTGGTGCCGACATCAGATCATCTCCTGGGTGGTCGCCGGGGGGAGGGGATCTTCCTCGGCCGGGGGCCGGCCTCTGCGCAGGCGGTTGTCGACGAAGTTCACCAGATGGGTCAGCGGGATCGTCAACAGCAGGTAGAAGAGCCCGGCCGCGACCAGCGGTGACAGATTGCCGGTCTGCGCGTTGAGATCTCGGCCCACCTGGAACAGTTCGCGCTGGCTGGCGACCAGGCCCAGGAAGTACACCAGCGACGAGGCCTTCAGGAGCGAGATGAACTGGTTCATCAATGCCGGTAGCACCCGCCGGATGCCCTGTGGAACGACGACCAGTCGCATCGACGAGGCGTAGCTGAAGCCCAGCGCGCGTGAGGCTTCCAGCTGTCCGGCTTCCACGCTCTGGATGCCCGAGCGAAAGATCTCCCCAACGTAGGCCGCTGCCATGAGCCCGAGCGCCGCGATGCCCAGCGGGTAGGGGCTGTTGCCGGTGAGCGATCCGACCACCGGGCCGATGCCCAACCCGATCAGCAGGATGATCACCACTTCGGGCAGGCCGCGGAAGATGTCGGTGTACACCCGGGCGGGCCAGCGCAGCCAGCGCGACCGGGAGATGCCCGCGACCGCCAGGACCATGCCGAGTACGAGTCCGATGATGCTGGCGCACACGGTCAGGATGAGCGTGTTGGGCAGGCCGGTACGCAGCAGGTCGGGGATCGCCTGCTTGTAGAGATCCCAGTCCAGGAACGAGTCCGCCAGTTGTGCGAGTGTCGATTTGGGTGCCACCGGACCACCGGCGGCGGGTTTCTCGTTGGCGGCGGCGATCGCGGCGAAATCGGGCAGCTTGGGTTCGGGGGCGGCCTTGGAGCCCGGTTTCCAGCCGGGCGGCAGAGCCCGTGGCACCCAGTCGGAGTACAGCTGGGCCCAGGTCCCGTCGGCGATGACGGCGTCGAGTCCGGAGTTCAGCGCGTCGATCAGGGGCTGGTTCTCCTTGGCCACCGCCCATGCGACGAAGTTGTCCAGGCTGAAGGTGTTTTCGATGATCTGTGCCGGGTCGCCGGGCTGCACGGTGCCCGAGGCCTGTTGTGACGGTGCCACCCAGGCGTCGATCTGCCGGGTCTTGAGGCTGGCGTAGACGGTGTTGTAGTCGGGGAACTTCACCGGCTGCAGGTGCAGGGTGTCGATGACGTACGCCTCCTGCACGGTGCCCTGCACCACGCCGATGCGCTGCCCGGCGGCGAGCTGGCCGAATCCCTTGATCGGTGAGCCGGAGGGCACGACGAGCGAGAAGTAGCCGAAGTCGTAGCCGTTGGTGAAGCCGACGGTGCGTCGCCGGGCGTCGGTGGTGGTGATCGAGCTGGACGCCACATCGAAGCGGCGGGAGGCGGTCTGGGCCAGCAGGCCGGAGAAATCGGTGCCGACGAAGTTGACCCGAAGGCCGAGCTTGCCTGCGATGGCGCGCAGCAGCTCGTTGTCGAAACCGGTGAACTGTCCGGCCGAGTTGATGCAGATGCTGGGCGGCGCGTCCGACAGCGTGCCGACGGTGAGGACGCCGGGCGTGCCGAGGCCGAGGTTCTCGGGCCGGACGGTGTCGAGGGGTATGGCGGTGGCGGTCGTGTACTTGTCGGCGCCGGGTCCGGTGGCCGCGGCGGCAAGGTTGGTGGGCAGTGCGCTCGCGCTGTCGACACCGGGTGGGGCGCACTGGTCGACGTCCGCTCCGGCCGGCGCTGCACACACCAGCCCGAGCAGCATCAGGACCGTGGTCAGCAGCGCGGCCGATCGTCTGGCGTCCATCTGATGCAACCTAGTGGGCGGGCGCCTCGTGATGAGTGATTCCGCTCAAGGGGACCGCAAGTCGCCGAACACTCCGCGCCGGGTCAGCTCGCCGATCATGATCTGCGCCATCTTCTCGGCGCGGTCGGTGCAGGCCTTGCGGGCTCTCTCGGGATCGCGGGCCTGGATCGCCGCCATCTCCTCCTCGTAGCCGGCGAGAAAGTCGGCCTTCGCCTTCGGGTAGCTGATCCAGAACTCCGCGGGCGCAAAGCTCTTACCGGCACGGATGGTGGCGTGCAGGCGCGGCCCGGCGTACTCGTCATTGATCGAGTCGCGAAACACCCAGCACGCCTCCTGGAAGCCCTTGGTGTCCTTTGCTGAACGCATCATGCGCAACGTGTCATCGAGATGCGCGACCATGCGCGGAGTCGGGTTCGTGGCGCAGCGGGCGGAGGCGATGCCGTTGAGAATTCCGTACAGCTCATGGTGCTCGGCCACAGTGGCCTCGTCGAAACGGGAGACGAATGCGCCGCGGTGATATCGCGTCGAGAGAATTCCGTCGTGCTCGAGCTGAACCACTGCTTCCTGGATCGGAACGCGGCTGAGCCCGAGGTCACGGACGATCTCGTTGCGGTCGATGCGGTCGCCGGAGCGCAGCTTGCCCGTCATCACCAAATTGATGATGTGCGTGACAACCTGGTCCTTCTCCTTGACCCCGTAATTCTTCGGCACCCTGGTTTATCTCCCCCTATGGCGATTATGTTTCGCCAGTTTCTCACGCGCCCGCCAGTTCGGAGACCTGAGTCGGTTCAGCTCAGTCGCTAAACTTTGCGCGCTCGGTCGTCGCGCCAGCGGCACAGGGCCTCGGCGCCCGTCAGGTCGTAGTCCGGACCGTTGACCCCCACGGTCAGGATGCTGACCCCCAGATCGGCCAGTGCGTCGGCCTCGGCGAGCATCGCGTCGATGCCGCCGGTCTCCTGCACCCCTGCCGAGCGCTGCACGGTCGCCGGGTCGCGGCCGGTGATGCCGCAGTGTTCGGCGAGGACCTCCGCCTTGCCCGGGTAGGTGTTGCGGTCGACGAATGCGTGCCAGATGTCGGCGTGCTCGGCCACCAGGCGCAGAGTCTTGCGTTCCCCCTGACCGCCGATCAGGATCGGGATCTCACGGGTGGGCGCCGGGTTGAGTTTGGCCAGGCGGGCCTCGATCCGCGGCAGAGCTACGGCAAGATCGTCCAGGCGACTGCCTGCGGTGCCGAACTCATATCCGTACTCGTCGTAATCCTTTTGTTTCCAACCACTTCCGATGCCGAGGATGAGCCGGCCGTCGGAGATGTGGTCGACGGTGCGGGCCATGTCTGCCAACAGTTCCGGATTGCGGTAGGAGTTGCAGCTGACCAGTGCGCCGATCTCGATGCGCGAGGTCTGCTCGGCCCAGGCGCCGAGCATCGTCCAGCATTCGTAGTGCGCGCCTTCGGGGTCGCCGTAGAGCGGGAAGAAGTGATCCCAGTTGAAGGCGATGTCGACCCCGATGTCCTCACAGCGACGCACCGCGTCGCGGATGTGGCTGTAGGTGGGGGAGTGCTGCGGCTGCAGTTGCACGCCGATGCGGATGGGATGGCTCACATGGGTGAGCGTACCCACGAGGACTGCTCTTTGAACCCCCGCAGCGCTCTCCGATGTGATGCGCGGGGCGCCGGATCAGCCCAGTAGGCCGCGCAGGATCTCGACCAGCTTGGCCGGCTGATCGCCCTGCACCGAGTGGCCCGAGTCGGCGACCACGTGGGTGCGTTGGAAACCTGGTGCGCTATTTGCGAACTGCTCGGCGTCGTCGTCGTTGACGAAATAGGAGTTGGCGCCGCGGATCAGGGTGGTGGGCATGGTGATCGCCGGGACGTCGTCCCACAGGCCGTCAAACCCGTCGCCTTTACGGAAGGTGTCGTAGCGCCACGTCCAGCTGCCGTCCTCGAGCTGCTTGGAGTTGTGGAACACGCCGCGCCGCAAGGAGTTCCGGTCCCGGTGTGGGGCGGCGGCGACGGTCACGTCGAGCATGGCCTGAAATGTCGGGAACGTGCGGTTCTCCTGCACGAGGGCGACGGTGCCCATCTGTGCCTTGGTCATCTCGTTGTGCCGCTCGGGGGCCGACGGGGTGACGTCGACCAGCGCGAGTTCGGGAACCAGCCGGGGTTCGGTCGCAGCGATCCGCAGGGCCGTCAACCCGCCCAGCGACATTCCGACGACCAGGCGTGGGTTGGGCGCGTGATCTTCGAGCACCGGAATCAGGCTTGCCGCATTGAGTTTCGGGCCGTAGTCACCGTCCTCGCGCCAGGCCGAGCGGCCGTGGCCGGGTAGATCCACGGCCAGGGCGGGCTCACCGAGTCCGAGGATCACGGTGTCCCAGGTGTGGGCGTTCTGACCGCCGCCGTGCAGGAACACGATCCGCGGAGCGGCGGCGCCGAACTTCAGCGCGCTGATGGGCCCCTGTTCGATGCGCTCGACCGGTGGTATCGCGGTTGCGCCGATCTGTTCAGCGTTCTCGTGCAGGAGGCCGAATTCGTCGAGGTCGGTCAATGCGTCGTCGCTCACCACGCCGCCGACCTTACTTCCAAAACGACTCTGCGCCCAGGGCGTAGATGTGCGAGAAGCACACGCCCTGAGCGCAGAGTGAAAGGAGGATCTAGCCGTTGATGAAGGTCTCCAGCTCGATGCGCGCGACGTCGTCGGCGATCTGCTTGGGCGGGCTCTTCATCAGGTAGGCCGAGGCGGCCTCGATGGGGCCGCCGATACCGCGGTCCTTGGCGATCTTGGCGGCGCGCACCGCGTCGATGATCACACCGGCGGAGTTCGGCGAGTCCCACACCTCGAGCTTGTACTCCAGGTTCAGCGGGACGTCACCGAAGGCGCGGCCTTCCAGGCGCACGTAGGCCCACTTGCGGTCGTCGAGCCACGCGACGTGGTCGGACGGGCCGATGTGGACGTTCTTGTCCTCGACCTTGCCGGCCAGCGAGCCGGTCAGGTTGGAGGTGACGGCCTGGGTCTTGGAGACCTTCTTGGACTCCAGGCGCGAGCGCTCCAGCATGTTCAGGAAGTCCATGTTGCCGCCGACGTTGAGCTGGTAGGTGCGGTCCAGCGTGACGCCGCGGTCTTCGAACAGCTTGGCCATGACGCGGTGGGTGATGGTCGCGCCGACCTGGCTCTTGATGTCGTCGCCGACGATCGGGACACCGGCGTCCTCGAACTTCTTGGCCCACACCGGGTCGGAGGCGATGAACACCGGCAGCGCGTTGACGAAGGCCACGCCGGCGTCGATCGCGCACTGGGCGTAGAACTTGTCGGCCTCTTCGGAGCCCACCGGAAGGTAGGAGACCAGGACGTCGACCTTGGCATCCTTGAGCGCCTTGACCACGTCGACGGGCTCGAAGTCGGAGACCTCGATCGTGTCGGCGTAGTACTTGCCGATGCCGTCGAGGGTCGGGCCGCGCTGCACCGTCACGTTGGTCGGCGGCACGTCGGCGATCTTGATGGTGTTGTTCTCGGAGGCGAAGATGGCCTCGGACAGGTCGAAGCCGACCTTCTTGGCGTCCACGTCGAACGCGGCCACGAACTTCACGTCACGCACGTGGTACGGGCCGAACTTCACGTGCATCAGGCCCGGCACGGACGCATTTTCGTCGGCGTTGTGGTAGTACTGCACGCCCTGGACCAGGGACGATGCGCAGTTACCGACGCCGACAATGGCGACCCGGATTTCTCCTGCGTGCTCAGACATGGACGATCTCCTTACTCGTTCTGTGTGCTCGGCCTGGGGCCTTGTGCGGATCGGTGCTCATATGTTTTCCGAGCGCCCCTGGGCCGTACGTTCGGCCGCGATCAACTCGTTGAGCCATTTGACTTCTCGTTCGCTGGACTCCAGGCCCAGTTGGTGCAGCTGACGGGTGTAGCGGTCGAACGAACTGCTGGCCCGCGCCACGGCTTCGCGCAGACCCTCCCGACGTTCCTCCACCTGACGACGCCGGCCCTCAAGGATTCGCATCCTGGCCTCGGCCGGGGTGCGGTTGAAGAAGGCCAGGTGGACACCGAACCCGTCGTCGGAGAAGTTCTGTGGCCCCGTGTCGGCGACCAACTCGGTGAACCGCTGCTTGCCGGCATCGGTCAGCTGATACACCCGCCGAGCGCGACGCACCTTGGTCGGTCCCAAGGGTGCAGCGTCCTCGACGATCAGGCCATCGGCCTGCATGCGCCGTAATGCCGGGTAGAGCGACCCATACGAGAACGCCCTGAACGCCCCCAACAGACCCGTCAATCGCTTGCGCAGCTCGTAGCCGTGCATGGGTGATTCGAGCAAAAGGCCCAGGACTGCGAGCTCCAGCATCGAAAACACCCCTCTCGACAGGTCAGATGGAATTGATCGCTACGACGGATCAACACCTCGCCAAACTGTATCGCGCCGATATATTGCGTGCCAACTGAATGCCACGGATTCACGCGGTTGGCCGTCGATTGTCACGCTGGAGTGGCGGTCGGGCTCCAGCGTCACGCCAGCCTGACGCTGGGCCCGAACTGCGGCGGCGACGGCGCAGCCGGCTCAGCGGTTGGCGGGCCAGAGCTGCTTGGTGGTTCCGTCGGGGTACAGCTCGATGCGGCCGGAGCCGAAATCACTGTTGACGAAGATCTCGACGTTCACCGCCTCGGGGGCGGACGGGTCCTTGCCCGGCCCGATCCGCATCCAGACGTCTTTGACGTCGGCCCGTTTCACCCCGACGGTGTCGGGTGCTCCCCGCAGGATCGCCAGGGTCTTCTCGTAGTCGAACTTGGCCAGGTCGATCAGCCGGTCGTCGCTGTCGATCGTGCTCGGGGACGAACTGGGATCGCCCCAGCCGCCGCGGTAGTAGTAGGTCTGTTTGCGGCGGTTGTCCTGCGGATCGGGCCGGTCCAGCATCGCCATGTCGTCGTGGATGTCGATCTCGAAGCCCAAGGTGTTGCCGAACTTCTGGTGCATCTGCTCGAACAGACCCTTGAATCCGTTGAGCGATTGCAGCTGCGTCGGCGGGGTCAGCACCACCGGGTCGATGCCGTCCGGCACCGCCCCCGGGTCGGGGTTGAAACTCAACGGTGACGGGGTGTTTCCGTACAGACCCCAGCCGATACCGATGCCGAGCACGACCAGTACGACCGCCGAGGCCACCCGCAACCCCCACCCGGAACCGGCTGGTTTGCGAATGCGGGGCAGGCGGGGCTCGGTCAGCGTCGGCATCTTCACCGGCGCATTGGAGTTCTGTAGATCGTCGACCAGGCGGGCCAGGTCTCCGAGGGTCGTGGCGTTGGTGGCCGCCGACACCCGCTGACGGTGTTCTTCCATGGACAACTGGCCTTCACCGAGCGCGTTGTCGAGCACCTTGGAGGTGTCGTTGCGATCGCTGTCTTTGGCCCGGGTGGTCGAGGTCTGCCGAGTTGCCACGGAAGATGATCGTAGGAGGTGTGACGCGGTCGCGCCTCGGTGTCCAGGGGGTCGACGTACTCTGGTCATCGTGCGATTGCAGAGACAGGTGGTGGATTACGCGCTTCGGCGGCGGTCCCTGCTGGCTGAGGTCTATTCGGGGCGCACCGGCGTCTCGGAGGTCTGTGATGCCAACCCGTACCTGCTGCGCGCGGCAAAGTTTCACGGCAAGCAAAGTTCGGTGATGTGTCCGATCTGCCGTAAAGAGCAGCTCACGCTGGTGTCGTGGGTATTCGGTGATCATCTGGGCCCGGTGTCGGGCTCAGCGCGCACCGCGGAGGAGCTGGTGATGTTGGCAACTCGTTACGACGAGTTCGCAGTCCATGTGGTGGAGGTATGCCGCACCTGCAGTTGGAATCATTTGGTCAAGTCATATGTCCTGGGCGCGCCTCGGCCGCCGAAGGCACGTGGCACTCGAGGCACGCGCAAGTCGGCGCGTACGGCCAGTGAATAACGAAGGGCGCCATAGCCGGTCAGCCAACGACATCCGGAGTGCGGCTGACCGCCTCGGCGCGCGCGAAAACCGGCCGCCGGCCCAGAAGCCCCCGGTGCGAGAGAACCCGCCCGCGCGGGAGAAGCCGCCGATGCTGGACAAGCCCCCGGTGCGCGAGAACCGCCCGCCCGCTCGTGAGAATGCGCCCACGGGACGGCCGAACGGTCCCACGGGTCGTCCCGGTCGTCCGGCGGTACCGCCCGATGATCGGCTCACCACGGTGCTGCCGCCGGTGCGTGACGGCGCACCTGCCCCGCTCGACGTCGTCAGGGCGGCGATGGACGGCACTCCGCCGCCGAAATCGCCGCCACCCAAATCTCCCCCTCCGCCGCCGGGAGGCGGCCGCGGGAACGGGCCTTCGGGTCCGTCAGGTCCGTCGGGGTCGAGCCCCAAGACGACCCGGCAGTTCCACATCAACTGGAAGCTGGTCCGACGGCTGTCGATAGCCGCTGTCGTGGCAATGATCTTGCTTCCGCTGGTGACCTTCGGGATGGCGTACATGATCGTCGACGTCCCGCAGCCCGGTGACATCCGCACCAACCAGGTGTCGACGATCCTGGCCAGCGACGGCAGCGAGATCGCCAAGATCGTGCCTCCTGAAGGCAACCGCGTCGACGTCGGAATCGACAAGATCCCGGAGCACGTCCGCAACGCGGTGATGGCCGCCGAGGACCGCGACTTCTACACCAATCCGGGCTTCTCGTTCACCGCGCTGTTGCGCGCGATCAAGAACAACCTGGTCGGCGGTGATCTGCAGGGCGGGTCGACCATCACCCAGCAGTACGTCAAGAACGCGCTCGTCGGTGACGAGCGCTCTGGCATCGGCGGTCTGATCCGTAAGGCCAAGGAACTGGTCATCTCGACCAAGATGGCCAGCGAATGGTCCAAAGACGCTGTGATGCAGGCGTATCTCAACATGATCTATTTCGGTCGCGGCTCCTACGGGATCGCGGCGGCGGCCAAGGCGTACTTCGACAAGCCGGTGGAGCAGCTCACCGTCGCCGAGGGCGCACTGATGGCCGCGCTGATCCAGCGTCCCTCGACGCTGGACCCCGCGGTGGATCCGGAGGGCGCCGCCGAGCGGTGGAACTGGGTGCTGGACGGCATGGTCGACATGGGCGCGTTGTCGGCCCAGGAACGCGCCGGTCAGGTGTTCCCGCCGACGGTGCCGCCGGACCAGGCGCGCCAGGCGAATCAGACCACGGGCCCGAACGGACTGATCGAGCGTCAGGTCACCAAGGAACTGCTGGATCTGTTCGACATCAGCGAGCAGGCGCTGAACACCGAGGGTCTGCAGGTCACCACCACGATCGACCCGCAGGCCCAGCAGGCCGCCGAGAATGCGGTGACCAAATACATGGACGGCCAAGACTCCGACATGCGGACCGCGGTGGTGTCCATCGATCCACGTGACGGCGCGGTCAAGGCCTATTACGGCGGTTCGGATGCCAATGGCTTCGACTTCGCCCAGGCCGGTCTGCCGACGGGCTCCTCGTTCAAGGTGTTCGCTCTCGTCGCCGCCCTGCAGCAGGGCATCGGTCTGGGTTATCAGGTCGACAGTGGACCGGTCGAGGTCAACGGCATCAAGATCAGCAACGTCGAAGGTGAAGGGTGCGGCACCTGCTCGATCGCCGAGGCGCTCAAGCGGTCGCTGAACACCAGCTACTACCGGTTGATGCTGAAGCTGGAGCACGGTCCCGAGGATGTCGCCAAAGCGGCCCACGATGCCGGCGTGGCCGAGAGTTTCCCCGGCGTCGAACACACGCTGTCCGAGGACGGCAAGGGCGGCCCGCCCAACAACGGTGTGGTGTTGGGCCAGTACCAGTCCCGGGTGATCGACATGGCTTCGGCGTACGCGACGCTCGCGAACTCCGGCGTCTACCACAAGCCCCACTTTGTCCAGAAGGTCGTGAACTCGTCGGGACAGGTGCTTTTCGACGCGTCCAGCCAGGACAACGGTGAACAGCGGATCGACAAGGCCGTGGCCGACAACGTCTCGTCGGCGATGCAGCCGATCGCCGGCTGGTCGCGCGGGCACAACCTGGCCGGCGGGCGCGCCTCGGCCGCCAAGACGGGCACCAATCAGCTCGGCGATACCGGCGACAACCGGGACGCCTGGATGGTCGGCTACACACCGTCGCTTTCGACCGCGGTGTGGGTCGGTACCTCCGACGGTGTGAAGCCGTTGAAGACGGCAGGAGGGGGCCCCGTCTACGGATCCGGTCTGCCCTCGGACATCTGGAAATCCACGATGGACGGCGCGCTGAAAGGCACCGACAACGAGAAGTTCCCGAAGCCGACCGAGATCGGGGGCTATGCGGGTGTGCCGCAGGCCCCGCCGCCCCCGCCCGCACCGGGTACTCCGGGTGGTCCACCGATCGTGATGCCTTCGGAGACCGTGATTCAGCCGACCATCGAAGTGGCCCCGGGTATCACGATCCCGATCGGCCCCCCGACGACCGTGCCGATCGGACCGCCGCCGGGAGCTCCCGTTGTGCCTGGCGTGCCGGGCGAGCCGGTGCCACCGCCGCCTCCGTGACGGACCAGGTGTCCCCGGCTCCGCCGGTCGAGTTGGATTCGCCGGCCCCGCCGGCCGAACTGGTATCCCCGGCGCCGCCCGCAGAAGACCGACGGAGCGCCGACGACCGCGACCTCCCCAGCCGCAACGACCGGTTGACCGAGGCGCTGTCGCAGACGGTGGGCGGGCCCGTCGGCCGACATGCGTTGATCGGCCGGTCCCGCTTCATGACCCCGCTGCGGGTGATGTTCATCATCGCCGTGGTGTTCCTGGCATTGGGATATACGTCCAAGGCCGCGTGCCTGCAGACGACCGGCAGCGGGACCGCTGGGCAGCGGGTGGCCAACTGGGAGAACAACCGGGCCTATTACGAGCTGTGCTATTCCGACACGGTTCCGCTCTACACCGCAGAGTTGTTGAACCAGGGCAAGTTTCCCTACAAGTCCAGTTGGGTCGAGAACGACGCGACCGGCAAGCCACGAATGCAGTACGACGGCAGTCCGGCGATCCGCTACATGGAATACCCGGTGCTGACGGGGCTGTACCAGTACGCGTCGATGTCACTGGCCAAGACCTATACCGCACTGACGAAGCTGGTGTCGGTCCCGCTCATCGCCGAAGTGGTGATGTTCTTCAACATTGCCGCGTTCGGTTTGGCGCTGGCCTGGTTGGCGACGATCTGGGCCACCTCACGACTGGCCGGCCGGCGGGTGTGGGATGCCGCGTTGGTGGCCGGCTCACCCATCGTGATCTTCCAGGTGTTCACGAATTTCGACGCCCTCGCCACCGCCTCCGCGGCGGGCGCGATGCTGGCGTGGGCCCGTCGAAAACCGGTGTGGGCCGGGGCGCTGATCGGAATCGGGGTGGCGGCCAAGCTGTATCCGTTGCTGTTGTTCGTTCCGCTCGTGCTGCTTGGGTTACGCACCGGGCGTCTGCGTGAGGTCGGCAAGACGGCGTTGACAGCGGTGGCGACGTGGTTGGTCGTCAACCTGCCGATCATGGTGATGTTCCCGCGCGGATGGTCAGAGTTCTTCCGGCTCAACACCCGTCGTGGTGACGACATGGATTCGCTGTACAACGTGGTGAAGTCGTTCGGCGACTGGCAGGGCTTCGATCCGGACCTGGGTTTCTGGCAGCCGCCGACGGTGTTGAACACCGTCACCGCAGTGTTGTTCGCCGCGTGCTGCATTGCGATCGGCTACATCGCACTGACGGCGCCGCAGCGGCCACGGTTGGCGCAACTGGCGTTCCTGGTGGTCGCCACCTTCCTACTGACCAACAAGGTGTGGAGCCCGCAGTTCTCGCTGTGGCTGGTGCCGCTGGCGGTGCTCGCCTTGCCGCACCGCCGAATCTTGTTGGCGTGGATGACCATCGACGCCCTGGTATGGGTGCCGCGCATGCTCTATCTGTACGGCGAGGCCAACAAGGGCCTCCCCGAGCAGTGGTTCACCACCACTGTGTTGCTGCGTGATCTCGCGGTCATCGCGTTGTGCGCGTTGGTCGTTCGTCAGATCTATCGCCCGGACCTCGACCTGGTCCGACACGGCGGCCGCATCGACGACCCCACCGGTGGGGTGTTCGACAAAGCGCCCGATAGCCCGCCGCGGTGGCTGCCGGACTGGCTGCGACCGTCGGCTGACCGGGTGCGTATCGAACCGGCTCCGGAGCCCGAGCTGGTGGACGCCTCGGTTGTCACGCCAGAGTGACGCTCGGCGCCGACAGCCACGCTGGCGTGACAATGGGTGGGCTCAGCCGTGATGTGGCGGGTACCCCGGGTTTTGCACCGGGTACCCCTGAAACGGTGAAAACGGCTGGGGTGGGGTTTCCTCTGGTGCGGCCGGCTGATTGGCCCTGATCCAGGCACCCGTGGCCGGCAGCATGGCCAGGACGAGCGTCGTGAGCACGTAGATGAGAACCACGGTCCAGACCAAGAAAAAGGCGGGGCGGCCATCGCGGGTGGCGTCGGTGTAGGTTGCCGCGAGGCCGACGACAGCGATCGGCACGGCCAGTGCGGAACCGGCGATCACCAGCCCGCGGCCGGCCCTCTTGGGTTTGTACAGCTTTATCGCGCCGAACAGCCAGAGCAGCCCGTAGCCGCCGATCACCAGAAGATTACCGACGATCGTTCCCAACGCCTCGCCGAGTTCCATCCGGCCGTTGCTCACATCCACAAGCATTGCGACCACCCCTGCCAGAAGGACGCCGAAAACTATCACCGCGGCGACGCCTGCCAGGGCGGCGGCGGCGATCCCGAAGACACCCCTGGCCGGGGCGGCTGGTCCGGATTGCGGTTGGCCGGGCTGGGCGTTTACGACCGGCGGCTGGCCGAACTGTGGAAAACCGCCCTGGTGGGGGAATCCCGGTTGCGGGAATCCGGAGGGCTGCTGTGCGAAGTCGGGCTGGCCACCCGACCCCGGCCGGTAGGGCCCGTACGGATCGTTCACACCGCCTCCTCGAAGTCCACGTTCACACGGGCCGCGGTAGGCACGAGATCCGCACCGCTTCAACCCCGGTATGGCGGATAGTACTGCGGAGCAACTGGATCCTGCTTCGCCTGGATCCAGGCTTTCGTCGAGGGCAGCATCGTCAGGACCAGCGTTCCGATCGGGAAGGCGAAGTCCAGCAATGCGATTGTGACGATGGCGCCCGCGCTGGGTTCGGCGTTGGTGAATCCTTCGATCAGAAAGAGCGCACCGGCCAGCATGATCGCGGCACATCCGGCGGCGATGATCCCGCGGCTGATTGCCTTGCGTCGCCACAGCTGTATCGCTCCGGTCACGAGTGCCAGTCCGGAGGCGATACACAACAGAGCAACCGTGGCAGCCGGCACCTCGGAACGATGCCTGCTGATCACCGCGACCATGATCAGGATGCCCAGGACGAGTCCGGCCAGTCCGCCCAGTAGCGCCAGGATGGCGGCGATGGTCCCAGTCGCCGCGCTCGGGTTGCTCGGCGGCGCCGACTGATGGGCGCTCGGGTAGCTGGGTTGGCCGAACCCGGGCTGGTGGGAGAAGACGGGCGGCGGCGTCTCGAAAACGGGCTGTTGTGAGAAGGCCGGTTGTTCCGGCATTCCCTGATCGAAGGGACCGCTGGGAAACGTCACAGATCCCCCCGGAGTCTCAAAGGCTGACAGGGCCCAGCCTATCTGGACTGCCGAGGGCACAGTGCCAGTGTCGTTCGCGCAGCCCGAGCCCGTCGGCGTCAGGTCGCGGCAACCAGGTCCTGTTTCGCCCGGATCCACGCCGCGGTCGACGGGAGCAATGCCACCACGAGGGTGGCGATCGGCAGAATCAGACTCAGGATCGCCAGTCCGCTGATGGCGTAGGACCCGTAGCGGGCTGTCGTGGCCAGACTCAGTCCGAGGCTGATCAGGCTGCCGAGGATGATCAATACGCAGCCGCTGACGATCAGTCGGCGTCCGATCATCTTGCGTCGCACCAGCGCCACGGTGCCGGCCAGAAGCAGGATTCCGCAGACGACGCTCAGCAGCGTCGCGAGGACGGTCAACGCCAGCGCACCGGGGGTTCTGAGGGCCAAAGTCCGTAGGCCCGCGTCTCCTGCCAGTGCGGCCAGACCGCTCAGCCCGATGATGCCGTTGCTGAGAGTCAGCAGTGCACCGATCCCGGACAGGACAGCAGTGATGATCGCTGTGAGCGCGCCCGGCGCGGCCTCCGGTTGGCCCTCGGATCGGGATTCGACGAGCGCGGACTCGGGGTGTTGCCCCTCGGATCCGTGGGGAGAGGTCACTGCTGCTCCGATCGTGGGTGGTTGGTGGGGGTGTACGGAATCAGCCCGGGTACGGCGGATACGGCTGGGGCGCAATCGGATTCTGCTTCGCCTGGATCCATGCAGCTGTCGACGGCAGTAGTACCAGCACGAGAGTCGCGATCGGGAAGATCACACCCACGAGATCCGCAGCGACGCCGCGGTCGTACTCATAGTCCGCGATCGCCGACGGCGTCCAGGTGAGATTGATCAGGGTGCTCAGAATGGATGCCGAACAGCCTGCGGCCACGAGCCACCGCCCAATCATCTTGCGTAGCAACAACGTAACCGTCCCGATCAGAAGCAGCACTCCGGCAACGATGTTCAGCCCCGTGATGGCGACCAGAGGTGTCCATGCGCTTCGGGCAGCATCGGACGTTTCGCCTATCAGTATCGAAAGCCCGAAGGCCATGAAGAGGCCCCCTACAACGTTCGCCAAGCCGCCGAGGCCCGCAAGGACACCCGCGATGATGCCGGTGACCCCACTCGGGGGCACCGGGGCTGAGGGCGGCATGCCATAGGGCTGTTGCGGGTAGCCCGGCGGCGGATAGCCGGGTTGCTGCGGGTAGCCGGGCTGCGGCGGCGGGTAGCCAGGCTGCTGCGGATAGCCGGGCTGGCCGGGAAGCCCCTGACCGTACGGCCCATTGGGATACATCACGGTTCCCCCGACCCTCGAAGTTTTACAGGCTCACCATATTCCGGTTTGGGTGACTCAGAGCGGCTTTGGCTTCAGGTCGGCTTCGGGTCAACCCCAGCCCGGGTGCTGTGGGTAGGGCTGGGGCGCAACTGGATTCTGTGCGGCTTCGATCCACGCGGTCGTCGACGGCACCAGGGCCAACACCATGGTCACGATGGGGAAGACGGTCCCCACCACAGCGAAGATCTCACGGGCGTGGTAGCCGTAGGACGACGCTTCGGCAGCGGTCACGCCGAAGATGAGCAGGGTGCTCACGATCGCCAGCGCGCACGACCCGACCACGAGCCATCGGCCTCGCATCTGCCGTTCGCGCAGCTTCACCGCTCCGATGGCGCACATCACTCCGAAGGCGGCATTGAGCGCGGTCACGATGATCAGAAACGCGAGCTCGGCACCGGAGCCGCTGGAGCTGGTGGCCCATGCGGCGACTGCGATCGCCGCCAGAACGCTGGTCCCGATGCCTGCAACAGCGCCGAGCGCCGCGAACACGGCCGCGGTGATCCCCGTGGCCCCGCTGGGTTCCACGGACGGTCCTGCGCTGGGCTGTTGTTGCGGATGGCTGAAGAGGGGTGGCAATGGCTGTTGCGTGTAACTGGGCTCCGGATAGCCGGACTGGTCGGGGAACTCCTGGCCGAAGGGCGAATTGGGATAGGTCACAGATCCCCTCGATCTTGACGTCGGATGGCCCGCATCGTACGGATTTCGCAGATCAGGGCTATTTCCGGTAGCCTAACCCGGTTGCCGACGCAGGCGACCCTCCTGCCACGGAATTCGCCGTGGCCGTACACGACCAGAGGAGGTGATGAGGTTCTAATGCGTCCATACGAAATCATGGTCATTCTCGACCCCACACTTGACGAGCGCACCGTAGCTCCGTCGTTGGAGACGTTCCTGAACGTCATCCGCAAGGATGGCGGTTCTGTCGACAAGGTCGACATCTGGGGACGCCGCCGGCTGGCCTACGAGATTGCCAAGCACGCCGAGGGCATCTACGCCGTTGTCGACGTCAAGGCTGAACCGGCCACTGTGTCCGAGCTCGACCGTCAGCTCAACCTGAACGAGTCCGTGCTGCGGACCAAGGTGATGCGGACCGACAAGCACTAAAGGCTGTCAGTCGTCGGCGGGGCTACGTAGGCTTCGCGCAAACGGACATGCCTATCCCAGGAGGATCTCGTGGCTGGTGACACCACCATCACAGTTGTCGGAAACCTGACCGCTGACCCGGAACTGCGTTTCACTCCGTCAGGCGCAGCAGTCGCCAACTTCACCGTCGCCTCGACGCCGAGGATGTTCGATCGGCAGAGCAACGAGTGGAAGGACGGCGAGGCGCTGTTCCTGCGGTGCAACATCTGGCGTGAGGCGGCCGAGAACGTGGCCGAGAGCCTCACCCGGGGTTCGCGGGTGATCGTCACCGGCCGGCTCAAGCAGCGTTCCTTCGAAACCCGCGAGGGTGAGAAGCGCACCGTTGTCGAGGTCGAGGTCGACGAGATCGGTCCGTCCCTGCGCTACGCCACGGCCAAGGTCAACAAGGCCAGCCGTAGTGGCGGCGGCGGTGGTGGTGGCTTCGGTGGTGGTGGCGGCGGAGGTTCGCGCCAGGCCGAGCCCAAGGACGATCCGTGGGGCAGTGCGCCGGCGTCGGGCTCCTTCAGTGGAGCCGACGACGAGCCGCCGTTCTGATCAACAACGAAATTTTTGCAAGGAAGAGATAACCAATGGCCAAGTCGAATACCAAGCGGCGGCCGGCACCGGAAAAGCCGGTCAAGACCCGCAAGTGCGTGTTCTGCTCCAAGAAGGGCAAGGGGCAGATCATCGATTACAAGGACACCGCGCTGCTGCGCACCTACATCAGCGAGCGCGGCAAGATCCGTGCCCGCCGGGTGACCGGCAACTGCGTCCAGCACCAGCGCGACGTTGCCGTCGCGGTGAAGAATGCCCGCGAGGTGGCTCTGCTGCCGTTCGGCTCGTCGACGCGGTAGGGGGCAGACCAATGAAGCTGATTCTCACCGCTGAAGTTGAGCACCTGGGCGTCGCAGGCGACGTCGTCGAGGTCAAGGACGGCTACGGCCGTAACTACCTGCTGCCCCGTGGGCTGGGCATCGTGGCCTCCCGTGGCGCCGAGCGCCAGGCCGAGGAGATCCGCCGGGCCCGCGAGGCCAAGTCGATCCGCGGCGTCGAGCACGCCAACGAGCTCAAGACCGCGCTCGAAGGTCTGGGCGAGGTGTCGCTGCCGGTTCACGCCGCTGCCGACACCGGCAAGCTGTTTGGTTCGGTCACCGCGGCTGACGTCGTCGCTGTGATCAAGAAGGCCGGCGGCCCGAACCTGGACAAGCGCACGGTGCAGCTGCCCAAGGCGCATATCAAGTCGGTCGGCACGCATCCGGTCACCGTGAAGCTTCACACCGGCGTCGAAGCCAAGGTGTCGCTGAACGTCGTCGCTGAGTGAGTAAACCCGCCGCGGAGTAATCCGTAGCGGAGCGATTCCGCCGGCACTCAATCGCCCGGGTGGGGACCTGCAAAGGTTTCCACCCGGGCGTTTGCTGTATCTCTGGCGAACTCGTTGCGGGAAACTCTGGACAGCGAAGCTAACTCGGTGTTAACCCGCCGGGTCCCGGGGCGCAACACAACACGCCCGGGACGGCAACCCGGCACGACACGCCGAAGAACTTCCCATACACAAACACTGATAACCCCTATGGCACCCTGACCAGGGAAAACAAAAGATCGCTCGGGAATGATCCACAGGTTCTCCCCAGAGGCTCAACACCGCGACCGAGACCTATCCCCACACCATCCACAGGTTGATCAACAGGGGTGGTTTCGGGCGGCTCCAGCAACGTCTACCGTGATGCGTCGCGGCGCCGTCACGAAGCTTTGTCGCCGACGTGTTTTACAGTTGCAGTACCGATTCGAATAAACGTTCGAGCTTGTCGTGAGGCGGGTCTCGGAAGGGGGTGGGGAGTCCGTGGCGGTGGTGGACGACCTGGGGCATCCGGATTCGGAGATGGATGGCCCTCCGCCTGGGGAGGACTTCGGCCGGCAGCCGCCGCAGGACATGGCGGCCGAGCAGGCGGTCCTGGGCGGCATGCTGTTGAGCAAGGACGCGATCGCGGACGTCCTCGAGCGTTTGCGTCCCGGCGACTTCTACCGCCCGGCACACCAGAACGTCTACGACGCGATCCTGGACCTCTACGGCCGGGGTGAGCCCGCCGACGCTGTCACCGTGGCGGCCGAGCTGGACCGGCGTAGTCTGCTGCGCCGCATCGGCGGGGCGCCGTATCTGCACACGCTGATCTCCACCGTGCCCACTGCGGCCAATGCGGGTTTCTACGCCGGCATCGTGGCCGAGAAGGCTCTGCTGCGCCGGTTGGTGGAGGCCGGCACCCGGGTGGTCCAGTACGGCTATGCCGGGGCCGACGGCGCCGATGTCACGGACGTCGTCGACCGGGCCCAGGCCGAGATCTACGACGTGACCGAACGACGCGCCTCGGAGGACTTCGTCGCGCTCGAAGACCTGCTGCAGCCCACGATGGACGAGATCGACGCCATCGCTTCACAGGGCGGTATCTCGCGTGGTGTGCCCACCGGGTTCACCGAATTCGACGAGATCACCAACGGCCTGCACCCCGGGCAGATGATCATCATCGCGGCCCGTCCTGGTGTCGGAAAGGCACTCGCGCTCGATACCCCGCTCCCGACGCCGAACGGTTGGACCACGATGGGTGACGTCGCCGTGGGCGACCATCTCATAGGTGCTGACGGTGAGCCCACGCGTGTTGTGGCGGCCACCGAGGTCATGCTTGACCGACCGTGTTTCGAGGTCGAATTCTCCGACGGCACAGTGATTGTGGCCGATGCCCAGCATCAGTGGCTGACCGAAACGAGAGCCTCGAGGCGATCCGCGCAGGCAGCTGCGACGGGCTACAACCGTTACAAGAACCAGCGGACATTTGCTGCCGTGCGTACGACCGCGGAGGTCGCCGACAGCTTGCGGTGCGAAACTGCCGACCGTCGACTGAATCATTCGGTAGTCAATACCGTTGCGCTCCAGAGTGGAGAGCGGGATCTGTTGGTGCCGCCGTACACGTTGGGCGCGTGGCTGGGCGACGGGACCTCAGCCGCCGCGCAGATTACGACTGCTGACCCGGAGATCATCGTCCGTATCGAGGCCGACGGATTCATCGCACGAAAGTGGGGCTCTGCGCAATACCGCTACCAGATCCTCCTGGCGGAAGAGCCTGGGCCGGCGACACGGTCGTGCGTGGTCTGCGGCGCCGACTTCGTGCCGCAGACCAGCCAGGTGCGTACGTGCGGCCGTAGTTGCGGAGGACGTGCCCGATTCGTGTCCGAGCCGGTGCCGGCTCCGCAATGCCCGAGATGCGGTGAGGCGTCGTGCGGGTTGCGCCTGTGCCAGGCCTGCCGCAATGCGGTGGGGACACTGCAGGCACGCCTACGGACGATCGGAGTGTTGGGCGCCAAACATATTCCCGCCGAGTATCTACGGGCGTCTGAGTCCCAGCGGCGTGCACTGCTCGCCGGCCTGCTGGATACGGATGGAACGGTTACCGCTGGCGGGGCGGTCCAGTTCGCGGTCACGGACCAGCGACTCGCCCAAGACTTCGCCGAACTCGTGGTGAGCCTGGGATATAGATGTCAGACATCGACCAAGCGGGTCAATGGTCGCAGCGAGTCGTCGTCGACGTCATTCACCATCACTTTTTCGACGTCTGATGACGTCTTTGGCCTGCACCGTAAGACGTTGCTGCACAAGGAACGCCGGCATGCTGTCAGCACAGCGCGGTCGAACTCGCGCTTCATTGTGGATGTCCGTCCCGTAGCGACAGTGCCGGTGCGCTGCGTGGAGGTCGATAACGCCGATCACATGTACTTGGCAAGCCGATCGATGGTGCCGACGCACAACTCCACGCTGGGGCTGGATTTCATGCGCTCCTGCTCGATCAAGCACCGGATGGCCAGCGTCATCTTCTCGCTGGAAATGAGCAAGTCCGAGATCGTGATGCGACTGCTCTCGGCCGAGGCGAAAATCAAACTGGCCGATATGCGTTCGGGCCGGATGAGCGACGACGACTGGACGAAGCTTGCCCGCCGGATGAGCGAGATCAGTGAGGCGCCGCTCTACATCGACGACTCGCCGAACCTGACCATGATGGAGATCCGGGCCAAGGGGCGACGTCTCGCGCAGAAGGCCGATCTGAAGCTGGTCGTCGTCGACTACATGCAGCTGATGAGCTCCGGCAAGAAGTACGAGTCACGCCAGCAGGAAGTGTCGGACTTCTCCCGAAGCCTCAAACTGATGGCCAAGGAACTCGAAGTGCCGGTGATCGCGATCAGCCAGCTGAACCGTGGTCCCGAGCAGCGTACCGACAAGCGTCCGCAGGTCTCTGACCTTCGTGAATCCGGGTCGCTGGAACAGGATGCCGACATGGTGCTGCTGCTGCATCGCCCTGACGCGATCGACCGTGAAGACCCGCGCGGCGGTGAAGCCGACATCATCCTGGGCAAGCACCGCAACGGTCCTACCGCGAATATCACTGTGGCACACCAGCTTCACTTCTCGCGGTTCACGAATATGGCGCGGTAGCCGTACACGCGCGCGGCCAATCTGCAATGCGATGACAACAACGACGACTGTCGGGGATATCGCTGTCGTCGACCGGACACGGTTGCATCGAAGTGCCGGCCCGCCGGGCCCGGCAAGCGAAGTACACCGACAAGCCGCGGTTCTGCCTCACTCGTGCCCAGGCGGCCACAGCAATTCGCAAGCCGAGAACACCGAGAACAATCCCACCACTTTCCGTAGACACTGTCCTATCAGTTCAAGTGCGCAGAATTGCGGGCTGTGCAGAGCACTCACTGAAGACGGGTAGGCGACTACTCATCCTTCGTTCGTAGAAGCATGCGATCGTGGGTCTGACCTCAGATCGTGTGTCACCGAACAAGGAGGAGAAATGGCCACCGCAAAACGCACAGTGGACCTCGACACCGCCGAGTTTGAAGTTTTCCAACTGGATCTCGACGAGGCGGAAAGATCAGCATTTCTCGGTGATCCGACCGGTTTCATTCGTGAGCTTCTGGGCGAGGAACACGTGGTCAACCGCGTTCTGATCGATACCGCGATCATGAACGGGGTATGCGCGGGAGGGACATGGGAGCTCAGACATGTCCTGTCAGGGCCCGGTAAGTCCACCCACATGCTTTTCTGCATCAACCCAGTTTGAGTCGCTGGCCGAACCAGAATTCCGCGCTCGTTACCGGGAAATTCGGCCATGAATTGTGGATGCATCGATCGATTCGAGTAGCCCGCTACTCGTGGCCAACCCGGACCCCGCGTTTAGCGTTACGGGTGACTTCCAAGAATGGGGCAGACAATGGGCCAGCTCTTGAAAACGTTCACAGGGCACACCGAACAGATTGTCAGTATCGACACGGACGGCTCCCGATTGCTGACCGGCGCTCGCTCCGATGGAGTAAAGCTCTGGGACGTGAATACCGGCAACGAGTTGCGGGATTTTCCGATCGGCGACCAGGACCATGTCAACAGCGTTGCAATTTCGCCAGACGGTGTGCTCGTCGCGGCTGGCGGGCAGGACAACAAGGTGGAGCTGTGGCGAGCTCAGACAGGCGAACGAGTTGGCGTCGTCGCAACGACCGGAGTCAACGAAACCGTCGCCGTGCTGTTCGCGAATGACGGGAGTTTTGTACTGACGACCGAGGGGCGGCGATACAACCGCTTCACGTTGGACCTGCAACCGCTCCACGTGCATGACACTCAACTGTTCGCACAGTGCTTTTCGCACTCTCTCTCGCCGAACAACAGGTTCGTCGTATCACTCCATGCAGGGATCGAGGTTGACCTGGTTGTTTACGATCTGCTCAACGATGTTCGGACGCTGCAGGTTCCGCACGCGGAGGGCCCCGCGGCCCCTCGGTTGCAGGGAGTCACTTTCGCTCCCGACGGCGCAACCTTGTTCGCCGGCGGAAAGGCTGGGGTTCCGATGCTGCTGTCGGCGACAACCGGGGGTGCTGCCGGTACTTTTACGGGCCCCGGTCACACAAAGCCGATCACCAGCGTCGCCGTTGCTCCCAACGGCAAGCTTGCGCTGACCGGAAGCGATGACGGCACCGCCAAGGTGTGGAACATGGTGTCGGGCAAAGCCGTTGACTCATTGAGACACGAAGGATCGTCCTTTGTGAGCCGTGTGGCATTCTCCCCGGATTCGACGCTCGCCTTCACCGCGGGCCTTACCGACGTGAAGGTGTGGGATCTGGGAGGGCTCGTCTAGGTGGCTGCCCGAGAACGAACGGCGCTCAGATGTGTCCGCCGGGGAACATGGTCTTGACGGCCTGGGTGATGGTGTTGCGAGCAGCCGCGGCGTCGCCCGGTTCCAGGGAACTGATCGCCATCACATAGCGGGCGTCGAGGCCGATCGCTCCGGTGGACACGTGCAGCTGGTTGGCGCCGCTCCAGCAGCAGAACCAGCCCTGCTTGACGGCGACCGCCTCGGCGAAGAGCCCCTCGGGGATGCCGAAGCGCTGCGGGTATCCGTCGGTTCCCGTCGGCGTGGATTGGGCGAGGTTGGTGATGATCACGCTGGTCTGTTCCGGAGGCAGCCCACCAGTGCCGTCGAGCAGCATGTCGTAATAGCGGACCAGGTCACTTGCGGTGCTCTGCGTGACGTCCCAGTGTCCGTTGTAGGGGGCGGTGGTGCCCGACAACCCGTACCGCGCCACGACGCGTGAGATGATCGCGTTTCCTCCGCTGCGGTCCCAGAAGGTCTGGGCCGCACCGTCGTCGGAGGAGCGGAGCATGATGTCGAGCGATTTGCGGTCCGCAGCAGACAGTTTCGTCTCGCCCTTGGATTCCTGCAGCAGCAGGTCGTCGGCGATGAACAGCTTCACCACCGAGGCGATCGGGAAGGGTTGGTTGGCACCGTTGGAGACGATCTGACCGGTGTCGCGGTCCATCACGACGACTTCGATGTCGGCTCCGGACTTGGCCGCGTCGGCGGTGGCCTGGCGGGTGCGGGCATCGAGTCCGTCCCATGGCGTCAGGGGCTCGGCATCCACGTCCAATGGCGTCAACGGCGGCTGCGGGGCGATGACCGGCGCTGCGGGCATGCACCAAGCTGGTGCCGCAGAACCGTTCACGAGCAGCGCCACGCCGACGATCGCCATGCACGTCATCGCAGGCTTCGACAGCCGCCTCCGCATAAGTCCTCCAATTGATCCATAGCCAGGGCAGCTGGGATGGACTCTGCGCCCGCCGGTCCTACCAGCTTAATCGGCCGCCCAGATGGCCGAGGAGGCGCGGCGACCAACCTGACCGGCGAGTCACCCTGGCCCGGCTCACCGAAACGCGCGCGCGAAGAGGAAGTCATCCGCTGGGACGGGCAAGCTTAGGATCCGAACTGTCGGGAGGGGACAGATGAAACTGGGTCCGAGTGCAGGATGTGTCTTCGGCATGGTCGCTGCTGTCGTGGGCAGTGTGCTGGTGGCGTGTTCGCCGGGGTCTGCGCCGACTGCGCTGATCAAGGATGTCCCGTTGCAGTCGGGTGAGCAGACCACGATTCCGTTCAGTGGGTTTGACTACCGGGAGATGGGTGTCGACGCGAAGAACGTGCTCTATCTGGGTGGTATCGGTGGGTTCGCGACCTTGATTCCGGGGGCGGCCCAGCCGACGCCCATGAAGCCCAGTGGCAATCCTCCTGTGTCGACGTTCGGGGTTGCGCCGGACGGCCGGTTGTCCTTTGCCACTCTCGATGGCGTCGTCGAGACGATCGCACCCGGCTCCACCACCTCGGAGCCGCTGCCGTTCGACAAGCTCACCAGGCACGGTCAGATGGCGGTGGGCCAGGACGGGTCGGTCTACCTGGCCGACAACCAGCGCGACAAGCTGTTGAAGCTCACGCCCGGCGCGAGCGCCCCCACGGAGCTCTCCGTCGAGATCACCAACGGGTTGGGGCACTTGGTGATCGACGCCGACGACAACGTGTATGCAGCCATGGACGAGAAGATCGTGAAGATTGCGAAGGACGCGAAGAAGGCCGAGCCGGTGGCAGGGGCGCCGGACAAGGTGGGCGGGCTGGCGGTGGACGCCGCGGGCAATCTGTATGCCACCGACCGGAAGGCCGCGACGGTGTCCCGGATGCCGGCCGGCGGGGGTGACTGGGTCGAACTCCCGTTCAACGGGCTTCAAAGCCCATCCGCCATCACGGTCGACGGCGACGGCAACGTGTACGTCATGAACACGAACCTCCGCGAGACCGCTACGAGAGACACCCTCGTCAGGCTCGCTGCCGAGTAGCCGGGGTTCCTTCCCTGGTCGGGCAGTCAGAACATTTCGACGACCCACACCTCCATGTCGAACTGAGGATTCCCGGGATCGGCGGGGTCGGAGATGCGGTGCTGCTGGATGACGGTGCCGAGGCTGAGGATGTCCGCGCGTGGGGTCGAGAACTGCACTTGGTTCGATGCGTAGGTGAACCGGCACCCACCGACGAGGGCTGACTGTGCCAGGCGTCGAATCTCTTCGAGGGTCACCTGGTTGATGGGCGCGCTGCGCATGCAGATATCGCTGGCGCAACCACTGACCAGGCCGGCCGTCAATGGTCGGCCATGAGCATGCTGACTCTCGGTGGCGAAGTCGGAGAACCCGAGGTAGTCGGTTTCCCCCTCGCCGTAGATATTGATCCGCATGGCGTTCCCGATCGGGTTGATCGGGGTCCCTTGATGCTGGGCACGGCCGTCGGGCCCCGGCGCGGAGACGCGCGGCGGGGTCGGGCATTGCGAATGATCATGTAGGTCGCCCGCTTCCGTGGGTGAGACCAGGCCGTCCCCCGGTGGCGTCAGGCTCTCGAAATCCCTGACGTCGTCATCGAGATGTCTGATCGTGCCTTTTCCGACGATCCTGTCTGCGGTGACCTGCCCGGGGCCCAGAATCCCGCGCTTGTTCTTGTATGCCTCCACCGCGTCGCCGGTGCCTTCTCCGTACACACCGTCCACGGAGAGCCCGGCGGCATCGACCTCATTCAGCGCGATCTGGATTCGCCGCACGTGCTCGCCGACGTCGTGGATGCCCTCCCCGATGTGCGCCGGATCAGACACCAGGCAGGCCTCGAGCTGACCGTCACGAGCCGGCGAGGTGAGGAGCATGCTGTTGAGTCCCATTTTTCGTCCCCCTCTGGTTCGCGCAAGCGGGCTGCTTGCTGATGGATCCAATCCTGGGCGGGCACGTTTCGGGGTGCGCGAGTAGTCGGCTACCCGACTCTTCGGATGGCATCGTGAAAAGCCGCTCAAGAGAGACTCGACATCTCCCATGCCAGTTCGTAGCCTGTCCGAGACGTCCAAGCCGGGCCACGACGGTCCTCGCAGCGAAAGATCGTGACAAATCCGTATGACCTGGGTGCGCCATTCACTGCGGCGAGCACTGTGCGGTTCAGCCATCGCCGCCCTGGTGGTGGCGACGTCGATGGGCGACGTGAAGGCAGAGCCCGGGGCTGACGCGCTGTCGAAGCTCCACGAGTTGTCCCGACAGGCGGTGCAGGGTCGCGAGGCCGTCACTGCCGCTCAACGCGATGTCGACGCCAAACTTGCTGCCCAGAGCGCGGCCGAAGACCGCCACCGCGCGGACCTGGAGGCCCTTGCCGCCGCCAACGTCCAGCTTGCGCCCTATCAGGCCGCGGTCAACCGGGTGGCGGCAATGACCTATATGAGTGGCGGCGACGGTCAGATGGCAGCGGTGCTGACCGCGGGCTCGCCGCGACAACTGATCGACAAGCTGTCGTTGCAACGGGTCGTGGCTGCCAAGTCGGCCGATGACATGTTCGCCTTCAAGGCGACGCATCAGCGCGCGGCGGCCGCGGCGCAGGCGTCAGAGACATCGGCCGCTGATGCCCGCGCCGCCGTCGAGCAAGCCTCCGCTGTGCGCGCAGACCTTCAGGCCAAATGGAGTGAACTGCAGCGGCAGATCGCCGCCGCAGAGGCGCAGTACGGCGCGCTGGCACCGCAACAGCAGGCAATCGTCGACAACGCGGGATCACTTCCCGTGGGGGCTCCCGCAGACATCCCGGAAGGGTTGCCGGTCGGTGTCGCCTCCGAGGTCGGGTTACAGCCCAACACCATCCTGGCCGCCCGGGCCGTCAGCGCACGTTTTCCTCAGATCGCCGACATCGACGGGGTCCGGCCGGATTCGAAGCCGTGGCATCCCAGTGGTCTGGCGATCGACATCATGATTCCCAACCCCGGAAGCCCCGAGGGCATCGCGCTCGGCGACGAGATTCTCGCGTACGCGCTGAGCAATGCGGCCCGATTCGGGTTGCAGGACGTGATCTGGCGCGGCACCTATTACACGCCGAGCGGTCCGCAGTCATCGGGTTACGGCCACTACGACCACGTGCACATCACCACGACGCCGCGCCACTGACCGCGATGCCGCGCAGCCTTCGGTCGGGCTATCCCTCGAGCAGGCTACGTTTGATGATCTTGCCCGTCGTCGTGCGCGGCAACTTGTCGAGGAAGGTGACGTCGCGCGGAATCGAGAAGCGGCTCAGGCGGTTTCGGATGTAATTCTTGACCATTTCCTGGTCGAGAGAGGCGCCGTCGGCAACGACGACGAACGCCGCGAGGCGCTGGCCGAACACTGGATCGGGAACGCCGATCACCGCGACTTCGGAGACCTGTGGCAACAGCGCGAGCGCTTCTTCGACGGGCCGCGGAAATACGTTCTCGCCGCCGGAGATGATCATCTCGTCGTCGCGTCCGGCGACGAAGAGGCGCCCACTGGCGTCGAGGTATCCGACATCGCCGGTGTCCATCAGTTGGTCTTTGATGGCAGGTGACGCTGCGTTGGTGTAGCCGTCGAACAGCATGTCGTTGCCGACGAAGATGCGACCGACGGCGCCGACGGGCACGGGATTGCCCGCCTGGTCGAGTATGGCGATGCGGGTACCCAGCGGAGGCCGACCGGCGGTGGTCGGGGCGGCGCGCAGGTCGGTCGGATCGGCGATCGTCGCCCAGGACACTTCGGTCGAGCCGTAGAAGTTGTACAGGATGTCGCCGAAGGTATCCATGAACTTGATGACGGCGGCTCCGGGGATCGGCGACCCACTGCTGGCAACCACCCTCAGCGACGACGTGTCGTATCGATTGATCACGGAGACCGGCAACTCAAGAATCCGCTGCAGCATGACCGGCACGGCAATCAGGACCGTGCATCGGTGTTGCGCAATGGTTTTCAGACACTCTTCAGCGTCGAACCGTTCCATCAGCACCACCGTCGCACGCAGCGCGGCACTGAGCTGCAGCGCGGCCAGGCCCCAGGCGTGGAACAGCGGCGCGGCCACCAGCATCACCTCGTCACGACGCAGCGGCATCCGGGACAGCATCGCGGCGATCGTGCCGAAGCCCTGTGGGGTGGGCCGGCGCGCACCTTTCGGTGTGCCCGTCGTACCGGAGGTGAGAACGACCAGCTTGCCCGGCTGTTTCGGCGGGGCCAGTGGCCCGTTGTTGGTACCGGCCGAGATCAGGTCGCCGATCGAACGACGCTGCGGTGCAGCGGAAGCGGGGCGCGTGGCGATGCGGGGAATCTCGGCGGGGAGATAGCGCACCTGCTGTTCGAACTCCTCGTCGACGAATATCGCGTCGACGGCATGGCGGCGGATGATCTCTTCGATCGGGTGCGCGGCCAGACCGGTGTTGAGCAACACGAGGTCGGCGCCCAGCTTGCTGGCCGCCACCATGCACTCCACCATCGCCGAGTGATTGCGCGCCAGGATGGCGAGCTTGCTGTTCGCGGTGAAGCCGACGGTGGTGAGACCCGACGCGATGGATGTGGTGCGCTCAGCCACTTCCGCATAGGTCGATTGCCCGAGGCCATCGATCAACGCGAGGTTGCGGGGTGATCGGGCAGCGGCGGAGGTGAGGCCGCCGGCCAGGGTGAATCCCCACTTGGACAAGGAGTTGAGTTGTCGCAGTCCGCGATCGGGCCGGGATGCCCGCACAACGCCACTGACGACCATGGTCTTGGCGACGCTGAGCTGCAGGGAGCGCATGTCACCCATGTTGACCAGGAGTGAGGATGGCTTGCCGGCCAGATAGTCGGCAATGCGCTGCAGGCCTTCTCGGACCCAGTTCTCGACGGCGCTGTCGTCGATCTTGGCCAGGTCAGGGTGAAGCTGGCCGATGGAGAAGGCGGTCACTGCGATCCGGGTGTCGTTCGCTCCGGGAGTCAGCCGAATCGACACCGAACTTTCGGGCATCTGGGTGGCGTGGAGGAGCATCTCCCTGCCGGAGCGCCGAACTGTCAGGTGCATCTCGTGAACAACGACTGTGCCGCGGGGGGTGGAGAACCGGAGCTCGAACTGCTGCGCGTGGTCAGAGGTCTGCTCGCACGACCCGAGTCCGCGAAAGAATCGCGGATACTCCTCGGGTGATTGCAGGACCTCCCAGATATCCGGACATGAATGATCCAGCATCACGTCGAAATCGATCACTTCACGTCGCACGGGTGGTCCTGCCAGTCGATCGTCTGTTCGCTCGGCCGCCAACTGAGTGAACACATTGTGGTTCATCGGCCCGCGATACGGAGCAGTTCTGGCCCCAACGCCGCAACACTCAGCGGAGGCAACAGGGGATACGCTTCCTGCGTGACGCCAACCGCTTCACGACGCGAAGTCCTCAGGTATGCCGCTGTCCTGGCCCCGGCCTTGGTTGTCCCGGGTGCCTTGGCTGCGTCAGCCGGCGCACCGACGGCCTCGGCCGACGGTCTGCAGATCGTCGATTTCGCCGACCGGCTGGTCCAGCCCGAACAGCTCAAGTCCGCGGGGTTCGGCGGTGCGTTGGTCTATGTGTCCGAGTTGCGGCCGGGCGCCACGTTCGATTTCAAGCCCGTCACCCGTGACTACGCCGATCGCCTCCGCGCGGCCGGCTTGCAGGTCGTCAGCTGCTACCAGTTCGGCAAGCCCGGGTGGCCGACGCCGTCGGACTTCACCCGCGGGTACGACGGAGGTGTGGCCGACGCGCGGACGGCGTTGGGGCTCCATACCGCGGCGGGCGGTCCGGCATCGGCACCGATCTTCTTCAGCGTCGATGAGGACATCGACGCGCCAACGTGGAAACGTTTGGCAGTCCAGTGGTTTCGGGGGATCAACTCCGTGCTGGGGGTGGCGCGGACCGGAATCTACGGCGGTCGCAGGCAATGTGGATGGGCGATAGGCGACGGTGTGGTCGGCGCCTCCAGCACTCCCGGCTACCGGTGGGCCTGGCAGACGAAGGCATGGTCGCGGGGTGAGCGTGAGCCGGCTGCCGTGCTGTTCCAGAGAGAGGTCGTGACCGCATCCGACCCGGGTTTCGTGATCGACGGTATCCATGTCGACGTGAATGACGTTCTCGCAGCCGATTACGGCCAGTGGGATCTCGCCAGATGATGCACCAGGAGGAATCACTGTCATGACCGACACCGACATGCTGAACGCTGCTGCCGCTACCGGTACGGCGATGGAGCAGGCGGTCGCGATCTTCATGCTGCATCCGGAGAACTTCGCGGCCAGTATCGCCGCCGGCTACGAGAACCCGCTGGCGGGGTATGTCGCAGGCCGCGGCGGGGTGCTGGGTGATGCGTCCGGTGCCACGGTCAGTGCCGTTTTCGCGGTGTTCGAGCCGACCGGCCTTGCCGCGATGTGGGATGAAGGCGTCGCGGTCCGCGGCGCTGAGGGTGCGGCACAACAGTATTGGGAGCAGGCCGCGGAGTTCGGACGCAAGTACCTGTCCGCTGCCGAAGGGCTGGATCGCATCTCCGAACTCGGGGAGAAGCTCATCGCCGCGACGCCGATCGCGGGCCTGCCGCTGTTCGCGGGGTGGCGCGCGATGCCGTTGGCCGACGATGCCCCGGCGCGGGCGCTGCAGGTGATGTTCGTGCTCCGTGAACTGCGCGCGGGCGTTCACTTCAACGCGCTCACGATCTCGGGTATCGCCCCGGTGGAGGCACACATGCTCAACAAGGGGCCCCAGTACACCGCGATGTTCGGTTGGCCCGAGCCATTCGCCGACGGTGAAGACAAGAAGGACCGGTACGCCGAGATCGAGCAGGCGACCAACCGGCGGATGGTCGAGATCTTCGAGGCCGCCCTTGATCAGGCCGAGGCCGACGAGCTCGCCCGGCTGAGCACCGAAGCGTTGGCCACCCTCAAAGCCGGTGTCCCGGGCTGAAAGGCCGATCTGTGCGGTTGAGCCGAGACGAGCGCGAGCGGGTGTTCGCGGCGGTGGCCGACGAGCGCCGGTCGATCGCCACCCTGGTCGAGGGGCTCGATGCCGACCAGTTGGCCACACCGAGCCTGTGCGCGGGCTGGGACGTCAAGACGGTTGCGGCTCATCTGGTCAGCGATTTTACCGACGGGTTCTGGGGATTCCTGGTCAGCGGTATCCGCCACGGTGATATCGACCGCGGCATCGATGCACTGGCCCGCCGCCGGGCCCAGGCGTCAGCTGCCGAGATCGCCGAGACGCTCCGTCGTCGCGCCGACTATCGGCTCAGCCCGCCCATCACCGGCCCGTTGTCGGGACTGACAGATGTGTTGGTGCACGGCGCCGATATGCGCATCCCGCTGGGACTTCCGCATCAGCCCGATCCTGAGCACGTCGCTCGGGTGCTCGATTTCCTCACCAGCCGAACACAATTCGGGTTCTTCCCACGTAATCGCCTGCGTGGTATCGCGCTACACGACGAGGATACCGGGCGCACATGGGGGGAGGGCCGGGCCGTCTCCGGTCCGGGCGTTGCGATCATGCTGGCGGTGTGCGGTCGCACCGTCGCGTTCGACGGCCTGTCCGGCCCTGGACTTCTTGCCCTGGACTCGCGCCTGCACTAGCGCAGCGAGCTCTTCACCACCCATTTCGTTGCGTTTTCGTCCGGCGGTCGAGGTTTGCTCCTTAAGCTGACGACGACCACCAGATCCTGTGGCCATTCGAAAACTTCGAAAGGCCGGACGATGACAGCTGCCAATAGGTTTCCGACACGTGTACCGCGGTCACGTGTTCGATGGCCTTGGGAAATCGGTCGGGTCAGCAGGTGGCCGAAGGTTGCATTGGTCAACTTCGGGAGGCAGGGATGCTGACAAAAATATTCCGGAAGGTCTGGCTGCCGATCGCCATCGTGGTTGCCCTGTCCGTCGGCTTTCTCACGGTGTCGCACCTGAGGACGATCTTCGGTGCGCATCCGGTGCTGGTCACACCGATCGGCGCTGACACCGCGGAGAAGTTCAATCCCAAGGTCGTCACCTATGAGGTGTACGGCTCGGGCGGTACGGCGGTGATCAACTACAAGGATCTTGACGGAATTCCACAGCGTGCCGGAACCGTGGGGCTGCCCTGGAGCCTGACGTTGACGACTACGGCCCCCTCGGCGTCACCGAACATCTTGGCCCAGACCGACGGCGACAGCATCGGTTGCCGAATCACCGTCGATGACGTCGTCAAGGACGAGAGGACGGCTACCGGAGTGAACGCACAAACCTTCTGCCTGGTGAAGGCAGCATGAGCGCGCCGGTAGACGATGCGCCAACCGCTCCCGTTCCAGGCCGGCGTCACCAGTCGCGGCCGGTCATCCCCCGGTTCATCCGGATTTTCGCTGTCCCGATCATCGTTATCTGGATCGCCTTGATCGCGATTCTCAACACCGTCGTGCCCCAACTTGAGGAAGTGGGCAAGATGCGGTCGGTGTCGATGAGCCCCAACGATGCGCCGTCGATGATCGCCATCAAACGTATCGGCACGAAATTCGAGGAATACCGCAGCAGTAGCTCGGTGATGATCGTGATCGAGGGACAGGACAAGTTGGGTGCCGACGCGCACGCCTACTACGACAAGATGATCCGCGACCTGCGCGCCGACACCAAACACGTAGAGCACGTGCAGGACCTGTGGGGCGACTCGTTCACGGCGGCGGGAGCCCAGAGCGTCGACGGCAAGGCCGCGTATGTCCAGGTTTACCTCGCGGGCGATCAAGGCGAGGCATTGGCCAATGAATCGGTGGACGCCGTTCGTCAGATCGCCGAGGAGAGCCCGGCGCCGCCGGGGGTCAAGGCGTACGTGACGGGCGCGGCGGCGACGAGCTCGGATCAGAACAGGATCGGCGACGAGAGCATGCGGATGATCGAGATGGTCACCTTCGGGGTCATCATCGTCATGCTGTTGGTGATCTACCGATCCGTGACCACCACGCTCCTCCTGTGCGTACTGCTCATCGCCGGACTGGCGGGTGCCAGTGGGCTGGTCGCATTCCTGGGTTACTACAACGTCTTTGGCCTGACAACCTTCGCGACGAACATGGTGGTGACCCTGGCCATCGCCGCGGTGACCGACTACGGGATCTTCCTGGTCGGCCGATATCACGAGGCGCGCCGAGCCGGCGAGGATCGAGAATCGGCGTACTACACCATGTTTGAAGGGACTGCCCACGTCGTACTGGCCTCGGGCCTGACCATCGCGGGCGCCACCTTCTGCCTTCACTTCACCCGGCTGCCCTACTTCCAGACGATGGGCTTCCCCTTGGCCGTCGGTATGGCGTTCGTCGTCGCGACAGCGCTGACGTTCGGAACCGCGCTGATCTCGATAGCCAGCCGCTGGGGCAAGTTCCTGGAGCCGCGCGGGAAGTCGAAGGCCAGAGGGTGGCGCCGGGTCGGCACCGCGGCGGTCCGCTGGCCCGGCCCGCTGCTGGTGTTCGCGGTGTCGGCGTGCCTGCTCGGTCTGCTCGCCCTGCCCGGCTATCACACCATCTACAACGATCGGAGATATCTGCCCCCTGATGTGTCGGCGAATGTCGGTTACGCGGCTGCGACCAGACACTTCTCCGAGGCCAGGATGAATCCCGACGTGATGATGATCGAGACGGACCACGATCTGCGGAATCCAGCTGACTTCCTGGTGATCAACAAGATCGCCAAGGCGCTGGCGCAGGTGCCGGGCATCGCCCAGGTGCAGACCATCACCCGCCCCGACGGCAAACCCATTGAGCACTCGACGATCCCGTACACACTCAGCCAGAGCGGCACGGGCCAGATCATGGGCAACGACTACCAGCAGGGGGTCATCGACAACATCCTGGCCCAGGCGGGCGAGATGCAGACCTCCATCGACACGATGCAGAAGATGCAGTCCATCACCCAGCAGATGGCTGCGGTCACCCACAGCATGGTGCAGAAGACGAAGAAAACCTCGACGGATACCAATGAGGTTCGCGACCACATTGCCGACTTTGATGACTTCTTCCGGCCGATCCGAAACTACTTCTATTGGGAGCCACACTGTTTCGATATCCCGGTGTGCTGGGCGTTGCGGTCGATATTCGACACTCTCGATGGAATCAACACGTTGTCTGACGACATTCAGGATCTCGTACCCGACCTGGAGCGCCTGGACGCCCTGATGCCGCAACTGGTCGCATTGATGCCGTCGATGATCCAGTCGATGAAGAACCAGAAGCAGATGATGCTCAATCAGTATCAGGTTCAGAAGACGCAGCAGGACCAGACCATGGCGCAGCAGAAGGACAGCACCGCGATGGGAGAGGCGTTCGACAAAGCCCAGAACGATGATTCGTTCTACATTCCCCCGGAAGCGTTCGAAACCGATGATTTTCAGCGAGGCATGAAGCTGATGATGTCGCCGGATGGAAAGGCCGTGCGGTTCACCATCATTCATGAAGGCGACCCGCTGACGCCCGAAGGCACGTCCCGTTCCGAGCTGCTGAAGAACGCTGCGGCCGCGGCCATCAGGGGAACACCGTGGGAGGGATCCTCGGTCTACCTCGGCGGTACCGCGGCGATGTTCAAGGACATGCAGCAGGGTGCCGACTACGACTTGTTGATCGCGGCAACGGCTGCGCTGATGTTGATCCTCATCATCATGATGATCCTCACCCGGGCTCTGGTGGCCGCGGCGGTCATCGTCGGCACCGTGGTGGTCAGCTTGGCCACCGCCTTCGGACTCTCCGTGGTGATATGGCAGCACATCGTCGGGATACCGCTGCACTGGATGGTGCTACCGATGTCGGTCATCGTGCTGGTGGCCGTCGGCGCGGACTACAACCTGTTGCTGGTGTCGCGGATGAAAGAGGAAATCCATGCCGGGTTGAAGACCGGCACCATTCGCGCCATGGGTGGCAGCGGTCCGGTGGTCACCGCCGCGGGGCTGGTGTTCGCGTTCACCATGGCTTCGATGGCGGTCAGCAAGCTGATCGTGATCGGCCAGGTCGGCACCACCATCGGCCTGGGCCTGATGTTCGACACGTTCGTCATCCGGGCGTTGATGACACCGTCGATCGCCACTCTGCTCGGGCGGTGGTTCTGGTGGCCGCAGCGGGTGCGGCCGCGCCCGCCGCGTTCCCCATGGCCCAAGCCCATCCAGCGAGATCCGGCGGAGGTGGCGTCGTGAGGCGGCGTCAGCGGGTCAGCTGAAGCGGATGTTCAGCGTCGCCAGGCCGAAGATCTTCTTTCCCTCGGATTTCGCCGCGACCAGGATGACGCCGGTGCGGGTCTCGGGGTCCAGCGACTTGATCTTTCCGCTGAACTCGATATCGCAGCCCTCCTTGGCCGACACGATCGCCGGCTGGGACAACCGCACCGCGTAGCGGGTGACGGCACCGGGGTCGCCCGACCACGCGGAGACGAAGCCGGCGCCGAGCCCCATGGTGAGCATGCCGTGGGCGATCACGTCGGGCAGCCCGGCAAGCTTGGCGATGTCCTCGTCCCAGTGAATCGGGTTGGCATCGCCGGCCACGCCGGCATAGTTCACCAGGTCGCCGCGCGACAGCCGGGTGTGGTGCACCCCAAGTTCGTCGCCGACCTTGAGGTCGTCGAAGGACAGGGTTCCGGGCGTGCGGGTGAGGCCGCCTTCGGAGATCCGTACTTCGCCTTCGGGGCGCACGGTCTTCACATAATCGTCATCGGATGCGCCGATACCGGAGAAGTCGACGTCGTGCATCATCGCGTTCTGGACGGCGGTCATCGTCGCCGGATTGATGTCGTCTGCGGTGACGCCGACGACGGTGGTGTGCAGGGTGTGGACCCGCTCGCCGGCGGTGTCGGTGAAGGTGTTGGTGACGGTGATCATGTCGCGGCCCGCGATCCTGCGAACCGCCGTCAATTCGATGTCGATCTTCAGTTCGTCACCTGCCACGATCGGCCGATGCTGCTCGAAGACCTCTTCGGTCTGCAGGTAGGTGTCGTACCCGACGACCACCGATTCGAACATGCGCCGGTTGCAGGCCATGGCCGGGGTCGAGGTGAAGGTCAGCGGCGCGACCAGCCCGGCGTACCCCAGCTTCGCCGCGGCGTCGACGTCCCAGTGTGCGGGGTGATAGTCCTGCACGGCACGCGCGTACTCGCGTACCTTCTCGCGGCCTACCAGGTAGAGGCCGTCCGCCTCGTAGTAGTGGCCGACGCGGGCTTCGAGCGCCGATGCTTCTGGTGCTGCGGTCATGGATTTGCTCAACTTTTCTATCGGCTGTTCGCTGAAGCCGACGAAAGCACACTAACGTCTGTGCGGCACCTGGCGTAAAACCGGCAGATAAGGTTCGCCTATGTCCGGCCTCGATAATCCCGAGCTCGTGTCTGCCTATGCTGCCCAGTTCAACCGGCACGTTCTCGGCAGGCACGCGGTGGCCTCGCCGCTGGGGCTGTGGCTGTTGTTGGCGTTGGTGGGACCCGCCACACACGGAACTGCCCGCCGCGATCTGGAGGCCGTGCTCGGCACGACCGTCGATGATGCCGCCGCGCGGGCCCGCGCCCTCTTGAGTGATCCGCACCCGGCGGTGTCCGCGCTTGCGGCGGTGTGGGACCGCAACCTCGGGCCGGCGTTCGACGACTGGGTTCGCACGGTGCCCGATGTGGTGGACCGGGGCCCGGTGCCGGATCAGGCGCAGGCCGATGCCTGGGCGCAGGCGAACTCGAACGGGTTGATCGATGAATTCCCGCTGCAGCTCGACGAATTGACCAGGCTGGTACTTGCCTCGGCACTGGCCACCGATATCGGCTGGGCGCGACCGCTGGGCACCACGAATGAATTGGGCGGGGTCTTCGGTACGGCGATCGGTACGGCGTTGATGCTCTCGGAGGGGATCCAGCTGATCGTCGAGACCGCCGCCGCCGGTCTGGTCGCGGTGGCTGCACCGCCCTCGTCGTCGGCGCTCGACGTCTTCAGCGTGATCGCCGCGCCCGACGTCGCGCCCCACGATGTGGACATGGCGGCACACCAGGTGGCGGCGATGCTGCGGGGCGACGAGCACGGCGCGCGCCGGGTCCCGGTCGAGGAATTGGCCGACGGCCACGCATGGACGGTGACCGACCGACGCGAACGCCGGGTCGGGGGCCCGGACGTTCACGCCGAGTGGCGTAGTTGTCTGCCGGCCTGGTCGGCGACCAGCGACCACGACCTGAAGGACGCTCCCGGCATCGCCCCGGTGTTCGACACTCTCCGCGGCTTCGCGAGGCGCGAGGATCTGCCGGTGGAGTTCACCGCCAAGCAGTCGGCCGTGGCGTCGTATACGAGGGAAGGGTTCAAGGCGGCGGCGGTGACAGCCTTCGACATGGTCGCCGGATCGGTGCCGCAGTTCCACGAGGTTCTGGTGCGCCGGATCGAGATCCGGTTCAACCGACCGTTCGCGGTGCTGGCGTGCGCGGACCGCTCGAACGGGCCGTCGCCGTGGCGCGGTGTGCCGGTGTTCAGTGCCTGGGTCGCCGAGCCGCAGGAGACCGTCATCGAGGCGGTCGGTGCACCGCAGCCAGTCGCTGTTCGATGACGGCCAGCGCCCGGTTCGCCCAGTCGATGTTCTCTTCCTCAAACCGGATTCCGCGTAGCAGCGTCAGGTAGGGGCCGATGCGGCCGGCCTCGGCGAGGTAGGCGTCTTCGGTGCGTCCGGCCAGGAGGTGGTCCTGGCCGCGCCGGTAGCGCGCGAGCTTGGCGGTAGCCCATTGGCGGCGTTCGGCGAGCGCGGCGCGGACGGCCTCGATGTTGCCCGAATCAACGGCCTGGATCTGTACCAGGAGGTCTTCGCGGATAGCGCCTGGCTTCGGCGGCACCTCGGTGAATTCGAGCAAGGCCTTGCGACCCGCGTCGGTCAGCGAGTACAGGCGCTTGTTCGGTCGCCGGTCCTGCTCGACGAGCCGCGCTTCGATCAGCCCTTCGGCGGACATGCGGTCCAGTTCGCGGTAGAGCTGCTGGGGCGTTGCCATCCAGAAGTTGGCGACTGACGCGTCGAACCCTTTGGCCAGGTCATAGCCCGATGCCTCGCCGTCGAGGAGCGTGGCCAGGATTGCGTCGCGTAACGCCATGAGCCGATGCTAGCAGCAATGCGAATAATCAAAATGTTGACTATAAGAATGGGGCGCGCCTACCATCGCCGCTAGTCGATGAATGGGTTGAGGAGGTGTCATATGCATCCGTTCCGGGAGGCAGTCGAGGCGCGTGACGAGGCTGCGATCGAGGCATTGCTGGCAGACAACGTGGTGTTCACCAGCCCGGTGGCGTTCAAGCCGTATCCGGGCAAGCCGATCACCGCGGCGATTCTTCGCGGTGTCATGCGGGTGTTCAAGGACTTTCGCTACATTCGCGAGATCGCCGATGGCCGCGACCACGCCCTGGTCTTCGAGGCCACGGTGGATGGCAAGAAGATCACCGGGTGCGACTTTCTGCATGTCGATGACGAAGGCAAGATCGACGACTTCATGGTGATGGTTCGGCCACTGTCGGGAGCCACCGCACTGTCCGAGGCGATGGCTGCGCAATTCGAACAGATCAAACAGGAAGCGGCAGAACAGATTCAGCGAGAGTCCACCACTGCTTGATGAGCGGCTCGCTCACGGCTCGATCAGCGGCCCGCTCACGGCCTGATCAGCGTCCCCGCATCCGACGCCGCCTTCTTCAGTTCCGGAATCGTCATGTCGGCGTAGTCGGCGTTCACCGGTCCCGACGCGTTGCCCAGCCACGGCACCACGCCGGGATCCGGGTCGACGCCCAGGTGGTAGGCCTGGATGCCGGGCAGGTGGTACTGGAGGAAGTTCACCAGAATGTCGGCGACGAAGATCGCGGCGCCGATCGGCCCGGTGCTCAGCAGCGCGGCCGAGTTCGCCAACGGGATTGCGGCTTCGGGGTTGCCGATCATCACGATCGACCCGTAGTGCGGCTTGCTGCCTCCACCGGGCACGTACTCCGGCATGAACGGCTGCAGTCCGGGCAGGTCGGTGGAGAAATAGGCCGCGGTGTCGCCGTAGGTCAGCACGTTGACGAACCCGGAGTCGGCGCCGTTGCCCGGCACCGTGGTGTTGAGGCCAGGGCTTTCGAAACCGACACCGCCGACGCCGGTCTGCTGCGCAACGTACGCGGCTTCCCATCCGCCGAGTGAGTGCCCGGTGACGAAGATGTCTTCCTTGCGGTAGCCCTGCGCGATCGCGGCGGCCTCCACCTCCTGCTCGAAGGCCACCGAGTCGAGGAAGGCCTGGGGTGGGGTGTCGGTGAAGATCACCTGCGTATCGGCGATCACCTGGGAGATCGCGATCAGCGGGTTGTGCAGCAGGTTCGTGCCGCCCGTCGTGCCCTGGTAGGCGATGATGATCTGGCCGTCCGGTGTCACCCAGGCCTTGCCGGACATACCGGTCAGCACATTGGTCGACTGCATCTGTTTGCCGTTGACCACGAACGGTTTCAGGTCGCCCGGGGTACCGCCCCACACGTACGCGGCGGTCGCGGCGTTGAGGAACTGCGACACGGTCGGGGTCTTGCCGGTGGTGGGCCCGTCATACGTCATCGTGGGCGGCACCGGTTGCGCGGCAGGAGTTTTGGTCAGCCCCAGCTGTCCTTCGATCTCGCGGAACGCCGCGAAGAGGGCGTTGTTGATCGGTGCGAAGTCGAGCGGGCTCTTCGGCCCGTTGGCGGACACGGTGATGTCCAGCACCTGCAGCACCGTGTTGACGATGCGGCCGGGCAGCTCGGCGATCTTGGCGATCGGCGAGAGCGGCTCAGGGGGCTTCGGTGTGGTCTTGGTTGTCGTGGTGACCGCGGCGACCTTGGCGGTCAGCGGGATCGCCTTCGCGCCGGTGTCGGGGGCGGTCCGGACGATCGCGGTGAGATCCGGCAGCGTGGCCTTGATCGCCGGGGCTTGAGCCGATGTCGGTGCAGATGCCTGCGCCCGCGACGGCGTGGCGTCCGGGAGCGCTGACGACGTGATCGCGGCCAGGCGTTTCGGGGTGGCTCGCGGGGAGAAGTCGGACTTGGCCGGCTGCGTGCCGACGGGCTGGACCGGAGCGGTGGGCCTGATGTCGCGCAGCTTCCCGCGGACGAAATCGGCAATCGACTCCTGCTGCGGCGCCGAAGAATTCGCCTTGGAGGCGATGGGGGACCGTACGGCGGATGTGTCGTCGTCTTCGTCCGACGAGGTCGGCGCGGGGGATGTGGTGCCGGCGGCCGGGGTCTTGGGCGAGGACGCAGATGTCTTGCCCGGCCGATTGCCGCGACGGTCGGTCGGCTTCTTGGGGCCGTGGCCGGATCCCGCGCTCGAATGGCTCGACGACTGGCCCGATGAGCCGGATGACCCGGAGGCGCTGGGGTCCGCCCAGGCAACGGTGTGCGCGCTGGTACCTGCGATCCCGACACCGATGCCGACGGCTATGACGGACAGGCTGTACCGCAGCGGTATGCGCTTGGCTGTTTTCGGGCAGCGTGAACCGTGCGCCATTATCGATGTCCCCCTTGACATTCCCCGACGTAGTCCGCATCCGCCGGTGACGGAAATGCCGGCCGCAGCGAACACATGCCGGCTCAATATATATGACAACGTGTGATGCCAGTCACGAATCTCGGAACGAACCGCTTGACAACATACAACCAATCGGTTGTATATTTGGGAGGTGACCGAGCGTGACGAGGACCGGGCAGACGCCCTGTTCCACGCGCTCGCCGACCGGACCAGGCGGGACATCATGCGCCGGGTCCTGGCGGGGGAGCACTCGGTCTCGGTGCTTGCGGCGAAGTACGACATGAGCTTCGCGGCAGTGCAGAAGCACGTCGCCGTGCTGGAAAAGGCCGGGCTGATCACCAAGAGACGCAACGGTCGTGAGCAGTTGGCCAGCGGTGACGTGGAGGCAGTGCGGTCGGTGGCGTCCATGTTGACTGAGCTGGAACAGGTTTGGCGTGGCCGCATCGCACGCATCGATGAACTGATCGCATGCGATCCCAAGGAGGACTGACCATGCCCGTGACCGACGTTCAACACGACCTCGACAAACTGACACTGACCATCACCGCCGACTTCGCGGCGCCGGTGCAGCGCATCTGGCAGGTGTACGCCGACCCGCGTCAGCTCGAAAAGGTGTGGGGGCCGCCGACCTACCCGGCCACTGTGGTCGACCACAGCCTCACACCGGGTGGCCGCGTCACCTACTTCATGACCGGCCCGGAGGGTGACAAGCACGCGGGCTACTGGGAGGTAACCGCCGTCGACGAGCCGAGTAGCTTCGCCTTCGACGACGGATTCGCCGACCAGGACTTCAACCCGAACCCGGAGATGCCGGTTTCCAAGAACGTCTACACCTTTGCCGAGCACAAGGGCGGGACCCGTGCCGTCTACGTGAGCACCTACGAGTCCGCCGAAGCACTTCAGCAGGTCCTGGACATGGGTGTGGTCGAGGGTGCTTCGTCGGCGATCAACCAGATCGATGAGCTGATCGCGTTCTGACCGACTGAGCGGGGATCGGGCCCGGTGGGCAATCACTTGTCGGGATAAGCGATCCGGGCCCACCTCCGCGTCGTAATCTCAGGTATGCATCCGCTCAGGGGTCTCGCCGGGGTAACCATCAGTGTCGTGTCGGCCGCGGCGGTGGCCGCGGGATGCACGACGACCGCAGGAACCCCGGTGGCGAAAACCACCAGCGCTGTGGCCTCCGACAGCGCCTCGACCGAACCGGCTCCTACGACGACCGAGTCGCCCAAGGCTGCCGAGCCGACCGGGGCGCCGGTCGGTACGGCGGTCATGAAGGTCCTCGGTGGCTCCGCCCCGGTGACGATCCGCTACCGGATCAACGGCGGTGCCGAGCAAACCGAATCGAACGTGACGCTGCCGTGGGAAAAGCAGTACTCCGTCTATGAGGAGGTGGAGTCGGAGGTCGCCGCCGATGGCGGAAGTGCCACGCTCACTTGCACAATCACGATGGACGGCGACAAGTTGGTGTCGTTCAAGACCGAGGTGAACCCCGTCTGCAACTTCTCCTACTGGGGTTAGCGTTTCCGCCTCACGGATACGGCAGGGGTGTGGCGGCCCGCGATTTCATCAGGTGTTCCATGACCTGGATCTCCTGCGTCTGCTCGGTGACCATGGCCAGGGCCGTACGCCGGATCGCCTCGTTGGAGCCATCGCGGGTTTCGTCGAATGCCATCTCGGCGCCGCCCTGGTGGTGGCGGGTCATCAACTGGAGAAACAAGGCTTCGTTTGCGGGGCCGGTGGCGCGCTGAAGGCGGGCCAATTCATCGGGGGACGCCATCCCCATCTGCATGCCGGGGGGCTGTCCGGTGTCGTGGTGATGGGACATGCCGTGTCCGGTGTGCTCTGTGGGCACCGTGGGGTTGAGGGGCTGTTCCGCCAGCTGTAGCCACCCGACCATGGTGCCGACCTCCGCCTGTTGCTGAAGTCTGATCTGGTCTGCGAGCGTGCGTATTTCGGGAGCGGCGTCCGCGCTGAGCAGGTCGCAGATGGTGATCGCCTGCTGGTGGTGGGTCATCATCATCTGCGCGAAGGTCACGTCGGCCTCTGACATCAGTGGCGGTGCACTGTCGTTCCGGTGGGATTCGGCGAACGCGCCGAGGAACGCGGCGGCCGCGATGACGACGGTGGCGCCGAAAATGCGGGCGGGAATGGAAGCGCTCATCGTGGCGGGTAGACGGTCGGGTCCAGCTTCAGGGTCATGAACCCGTTGTCGGAACACGTGACGTAGAGCAGGTTTCCCCGGAACTCCGGTGGTGACATGCACCAGTCTGCGGAGAAATCGGCCGGCTGTCCCCAGCCCGGCCGGTTGCCCAGCACGATGTCGGAAAGCTGGATCTTCCCGTCGAGGGCAGCCCGTCCCACCCCGAATATTCCGGTGAGTGGTGGGGTCGCGAGAACCGAAAGATTGTAGACGTGAATCGAATTGGGTAGGTCCTCGTACTTCTTGTCGGACTGTGCCGGTGGGTTGAAATAGGCGAGTTCCGTGATGTGCTCTGGGTCGCGGATGTCGAACACCCGGATACCCGACTGGATCCAACCACAGGCCAGGGCCGTCGGATCGTCTTGCCGGTCCACCGAACAGTAGTGAGAGTCGTAGGCGAACACCCCGTTGAATCCACCGCTGCTCGTCCAGTTGTCCATGTGTTCGGGCAGATTGATCTCGAGTTTGATGATGTTGCGCAGCTTGAGGTCGGTCGGGTCTGAGACGTCGAACAGCTTGACGCCCCCGGAACCGAGTTCGTCGATGGTGAAGATGTGCGGTACGCCTCGGTAGGTGACGTAGACGCTGTGCTGGGCCTCCTGCCCGTCCACCCAGGCTTTGTGGCTGTAGGCCGGAAGCAGTTGGTGCATGGTGAAATCGGGTGCCACCCGGTCCTGTACCGCAGAGGTGTCGAGCACCGTCAAGCCGCTGAACTGCGACATGTACATGGTCCGCCCGTCCGGTGCGAAGCCCATGCCGTGTGAGGCCCAGCCGACCGGCGCGCTCCACACCACATGCGGAGCAGTCGGATCGGTGATGTCCACCGCACTGTTCCAGATGATGCCCCCGGCCCAGTAGGTGTTGCCGTCGGGCGAGAAGTTGCCCTCGTGGGTGAGCATCGGGATCCGTACGCCGGGAAGGGAACCGGCGCCCTCGTTGAGCAGCCGGGGGTGCCGACAGTCCTGTGAGATGTCGTAGATGGAGATGTAGCCGCCCCCGAACAACAGGGGAACGCCCGTTCCGACCAGCAACCCCCGGCCCGCGTGTACCTTCAGGGACTCCCAGGTTCCGCCGACCATCGCCGGCTCGGTGAGCAGATCGGCCTGGACCGGGTGGGCAGGGTCGGACGCGTCGATCACCTGGACGCCGTTGGTGTAGGGCCAGGTGGACCCGACGTAGGTGCAGTTCTTGTATGAAGTGCTCGTGATGCCTGCGCCGGTGCCCTGGTGCTGACCGACCAGGTCGATGTTGCAGTTGTAGCCCTGCGCGCTGCGGTGGGATTCCCGGTCCGCAACCGGCACCTCACCCTGCAATCCGGTCTCGACCCGGTCGCCCGGTCGGCATTGCGCCTTGTCGACCGCGGTCGGCCAGATGTCGAAGCGCGTGTCGTATCCCGGCGGAAGTCCGGCGTGGGCCACAGCCGACGGCCCCAGTCCTGCGATGGCCACGAGAAGCGCGACGCATACCGCGCGGAGGAGGTTGTCCAGCATCGACCGCATCATGGCATTGCGGAACGTCGCTGCGGACAGAAACTGTCAGATTCGGACAGTTTTTACAGTCAGGCGGCGAAGTGTTGCGCCCGTGGGCACCGTTCTACCGGTGCCGCCCGGCCGTCGCTGCCACCGGTCGTGACGCGGTGTCCGCGTTCTCGGCGCTGCGATCAGGAGCCAGCATCACCGCGGTGATCGGGACCACGAGCGCGAGCAGGCCGATCACGAAGACCGGGAACAGGAACGAGAACACTTCGGGCCCACCGGGAACCGGCATCGTGTGGTCGACATCGACGCGCACCGCGGCCATGCCCGTGTAGTGCATGCCGACGACGGCGACACCCATCACGAGGCCGGCGACGAATCGGAGACCACGGGATTCGAGGACGAGGGTGAACCAGAGCGCGGCGGTGGCGGCGACGACGGCGATCACGAAGGAAAGGACGACAAGCGCAGTGTCGTAGGTCATCGTGCCCTGCATCTGGACGGCCCACATGCCGGTGTAGTGCATCATCGCGACGGCGAGCCCGGTGATGACGCCACCGGCGAGCAGGCGCTTCAGATCGAAGGTGCGACCGATCGTGATCAGGCCGACGAATACCGCCGCGATCGCGATGACGGCCGACGCGACCGTCCAGCCGAGGTGGTAGCGGACCATGCTGTTGGGGATCGCGAAACCGAGCATCGCGATGAAGTGCATGAGCCAGACGCCCACGCCGCCGATGGCGATCGAAGCCATGAGCAGCCAGCGGAGGCGGTCGCGTCCGTTGGTCGCAGTTGCACCGCAACGGGTGCATGCCAGGCCGACGACCGATCCGGTCACCGACACGATGTATGCCAGGAACAGCAGCCAGAGGCCCATGTCGAAATGATGTACTTGGTGGTTCATGGTGGATTCCTCGAGACTGTGAGACTGGCGGGCTGTGGATCTAGGGCGCTGCGGTCGGAAGGCGTTCCAGCGCAAACGATGTGATGGCGATCAACGCGTTCTTCGCCGAGTCGCGTTGCCGGGCATCGACAGTGATGATCGGTACGTTCGGCGACACGGACATCGCCTCACGAAGCTCTTCGATGCTGTGGGTCGGGGAGTCGTCGAACTCGTTGACGGCGATCAGGAACGGCAGGCTGCGGGCCTCGAAGAAGTCGACGGCGGCGAAGCTGTCCTCGAGCCTGCGGGTGTCGACGAGCACCACGGCGCCGATCGCGCCGTGGACCAGGTCGTCCCACATGAACCAGAACCGCCGTTGCCCCGGGGTACCGAAGAGGTAGAGCACGAGGTCGTCGGCGATGGTGATCCGGCCGAAATCCATGGCAACCGTGGTGGTTTCCTTGCCGGGAATCGCTTCGAGGTCGTCGTGTCCCTGCGAGGCGTTCGTGACGAGGGCCTCGGTGCGCAACGGCACGATCTCCGACACGGCGCCGACGAACGTGGTCTTGCCGACGCCGAAGCCGCCGGCAATCACGATCTTCGTCGAAGACACCGTGGAGCCGGAGTCAGAGTGCGCGTAAGCCACTGAGGGTCCTTTCGATCAGTAGGCGCCGTTCTGCAACGGTCGAGCGGTCGGTCAGGGTGGCGTGAACTCGGAGGTGGCCGCTGTCCACCAGGTCGCTCACCAGCACCCGGGCCACTCCGATCGGCAGACCGGCGTGAGCCGAGATCTCGGCGATCGACGGCCGGCTGCTGCACAACCGGACGATGACGGCGGGGATATCGCCTGGTGCGCAGTCGAGTTCACCGGAGGGCAGCAGGGCCTCCACCGGAGCTTCGATCGGGATCTCGACCCGGGCGCGGGTCCGACCCCCGGTCAGGGTGTACGGCCGGGCGCGGCTTGCGGTCTGCTTCTGCTCGGGTCTGTCCATGCTGAGCGTCATCGAGCACCATGGCCGGCGCGCGGGGTCGCCTCCACGGTCTTGCCGACCCGGTCGACGAGCAGGGCCATCTCGTAGCCGACCTGGCCGATGTCGCACGAGATCGACGCCAGGGTGGCGAGGTACGAGCCGTTGCCAACGCCCATCAGCAGCAGGAAGCCGTCGTCCATCTCGACGATCGACTGGCGCACGTTGCCGGCCTCGAACAGCCGGGCGGCACCGTTCGACAGGCTCGCCAAACCCGATGTCACGGCGGCCAATTGCTCGGCACGGTCAGCCGGAAGGTGGGAGTTCGAGGCCATCAGCAGCCCGTCGGCCGACACCAGGATCGCATGTGACACGCCAGGTACATCACGGACGAAGTTGGACACGAACCAGTCGAGGGTGCCGGAGGTCCCCGACGGTGTTGCAGCAGACCCCGCGGACCGATCCTGTGGTTGCGTGCCGGTGTTCATCGATCTCCTTCGATTCGGCTGTGTGCTGCGTCGGTTTCGGCTCGGCCTCTGCGAACGCCGGCCAGTTGTCGGCTCAGGATGTCGCGGATCGCCGCGGGGTCGTTGCCCCCGTTGGCCTTGGCCTGGGGTTCTGATCTTGCCTCATCGGGCACCAGGCGCGCTCCACGTTCGCGGATCGGCAGTCCGGATGCCGTGTGCCGCTTGGTTTCCTGCTCGACAGCCTTTGCTGCAGCCGCCCAGCCCGCGTCGGCGGAGCTGGACCAGACCCGGTTGCGGGATTCGGGCGCGGTGGGATCCATCAGCCACTCCGAGGCCATCCGCTCGAAGATCGGTGCACTCTCCAAACTCTCCGGCTCAATGTGCGGTTGCTCGGACTCGGTGGCGGGTATGGGCGCAGCGTCGGCGGGCTCGGCAGCGGCCGGGGCCGATGTTCCAGAGGTGAAGTAGGACAGCGGGTTGCCGCGCTGCGGCCGGTCGGGTTCCGCAGGTGCGGCCGGAGACGCCGGCGCCGGCGCGGTCGATGCGGTCACCGGAGCGGGGGTGCCGTTGACGCCGCTGGCACCGGGCGAGCGTTTCGGCAGCCCGTTGACGGTGGCCCGGGCCGGGGCGTCGGACCCTCGCTCCGACGGCAGCGACGCCGCCTGCGAGCCGTTGGCCTCGGCGTGCGCGCCGGTGGCGGCACTCGTCGGCGCATTCCGTCCTTCGTCGGCGGGCTGCGGTCGCGACCCGGTAAACGAGCCGTTGCGCAGATCGTCGAGCGACTCACCCACCCCGATGGGCGAGACCAGCGTGCCGGGGATGTGCACACTTGCCGTCACACCGGGCCGATCGGTCAACGCCGAGGTGGTGCGCAGCCGCACTGTGACTTCGTGACGTCCCGCCAGCCGGCCGACCACGAAAAGCCCCATCCGCTTGGCGGTTTCGGAGGTCACCTCGCCACCGAGCGCGAGCCGGTCGTTCGCAGCGGTCAAGTCGTCCTTGGACATGCCGAGTCCGCGGTCGGCCACCTCGACCAGCAGGCCGGCGTCGATCGCGCGTCCCACCGTGACCAACACGGGCGCATCGGGCGGCGAGTAGCGCAGCGCGTTGTCGAGCAGTTCGGCGACCAGGTGGCCGATATCGCCGGCGGCAGAGCCGGCGATCGAGACGTCGGCCAGGTGTCCGACCTGAACCCGGCGGTACTCCTCGACCTCGGACATGGCGGCGCGCAGCATGTCGGGCAGCGCGACGGGCGCGGACACCCGATGGCGTTCCACGGTGTCGGCGAGGACGAGGAGGTTGTCCCCGTTGCGGCGCATGCGCGTCGCAAGGTGGTCCAGGCGGAAGAGGTGATCCAGCCGGACCGGGTCCTCCTCGTCGAGCTCGAGTGTCTCGATGAGGGCCAGCTGTTCTTCGACTAGTGAGCGGCTTCGGCGGGACAGGGTTTCGAACATGTCGCCGATCTGCAGGCGGACACCGTGCTCGCCGGCCAGCCGGACGGCTTGGGAGTGGATGTCGTCGATCGCGCGCGCGAGCTGTCCGACCTCTTCATTGGTGCGGAACGGCAGCGGTTCGATCTCAGGTATGCCGCCGCCCTTGCTGAGCCGTTCGATTTCTTCGGGTAGCTCGACCTGTGCGACCTGCAGCGCCCCTTGGCGCAGGCGGCCGATCGACCGGATGAGCGAGCGGCCGACGGCGAGCGCGAAGACGAGGGCGGCCAGAACCGCACCGAGGATGATCGCGGTGTCACGCAGGGCATCGGACCGCAGGGCGTTGGCGCGATGGTGCAACGTGCCGTCGAGGTCGGCGGACAGGTCCTGGGTCATGGCGCGGTAGCCCTCGACGCTGGCCCGCATCGCGTCGGTGAACGCGGGCGCGTGCACGCTGTCGTCGGACGGTCGGGTGTAGGTGGCGCGACGGACGTCGGATTCCTTGGACAGCGCCGTGGCCTCGTCGGTGGTCATCAGCCGGTTGAGCCGATCGATCGCGGCCGCTTCTGCGCCGGCTGCGTCTGCGACCTCGGCGCGGAGCTCATCGGAATCGGCGAAATCGGGCGCGGCGATCAGTATCCGTTGCGCCGTCAGTGCACGCTGCGCCGCGAGGGCGTCCACGAGCTGGTCCGCGAGCGGGCGCACGGTGCGGTCGTCCACGGTGGCGGTGGTCGCTGCGATCGCGGAGACGACGCCGGAGGCCACGTTCTGCGCCCGCTCGGCGATCACCTGCTGGGGCAGTGGCCCGGATTTGAGGTCGTCGCGCAACGTCTTGGCGGTGGAGGACGCGGTCGTCAGCTCGGTGGCGACGGTCGAGTCGAAGTCGGCGGACTTGATCAGGGTGTCGAGCGCCTTGGCACTCTCGTCGAATTGTGCGAGCGGTTCGTCGATCGGTGCACCCGAGGCGGCGGCATACGCCAGCCCGTCGATCCGGTCGACCAGTTCCACCGCAGGCACCACGATCACGGCATTGTCCGACGCGAGGTTGAGCCGCGATGCGGCCGACAGCTCGTTGTAGATACGTACTGCGCCGAAGGTCGCCGCGAGCATGATCGGCAGCACCAGCGTCGCTGCCACTTTCCACCGCAGCGGCCAGCTCTCGATCGATGCGCGAGACGCCCGAGTCACGGTCGGACGCGCATGTTCTCCGACGCTCGGATCATGTGCATCCACAGCCGTACCACCCTTCACCGAGCTAATTGACGTTCTAGAAGGGCAGCTCGGCCACGGGACAGGTTAAATGATTGGTAACGATTGCGCATCGACGGGGCTAACCGCGGCGCGTTCGCTGGCGTGCTTCCTTAATTTGTGAGTCGCCCTACATGCAAGTTTCTTGCGAATGTAAGAAACTGGCCCGATTCTTGTGGGCTCCCCCGACGGGTAGTCGGGTCGCGGCGGTGAATCCGGTAGCTGGAATCCACGACGGCGACGATGAAACACTCTGAGAAGCTGAACAACGAGTTCCCAGACGACGGGTGGGGCGGATTGCGGTCGACACTCGACGGCCCGCTGTATATACGGCAAACCAGGGGCCGGTTACCCGGCGGCCCGGTGCATGGCCGGGGTGAAGCTGTCGGGGAAGCTGCACCGTCTCTCTGGGGGACGTGGGTGACAGCCGGATCGGGACGGGGACCGCGACAATCGACGGATTCCGCTGCGCGGGACGGTGATGCGTGATCATCCGTCTTCGGTGGGTTGTCACGGATCCGGCGTCGGGCAGGCCGGCGTTCTCGGAGGTTGGCGGGTAGCGGTCCCGCGACTGGCTGGGGTGCACGGGGTCATTGCGTCACCGTGACGCACTTCGACTTGCCGGAGCAGTCACAGCAAACAATGTCAAATTCAGGAATGTGAATTACGTCTCTGTTCAAGCTCTTTGGATGTGTAAAAGACGTTTAAGAGGGATCCTTAAGGAGTCCACGGCCAACTCGATGCACCGTCTCAGCTTGGCCGAGCACGCTTGGCACTGAGTAGAAGTGTCGTGAAGCTCCGCTGGAGGTCATTGAACATGGCGACAAAAGCTGCCGGCTCGACGGTTATCGAGCTGGCGACGCACCCACTGTGGTGTTCGTCGCAGCGGTACGCCCGTGAACTCGCCGCGGCCAAGCGCAGGCATCCGTCGTCCTATCGGCTTGACGATGAGGACGACGCGCCCGACGTGGAATCTCAGCGTCCGTCGCAGTCCGGCCTGCGGACCAACGCCCTGGTGACCCCTCTGGCGTGCGCTCGGGTCCTCACCTTGCACGCCGTCCGCGACGAGGCCATCGCGGACTGACGTCCGAAAGATCTCCGCGGTCTCAGCTGCGCGCAGCGCCCCGCCGTCCACCGCAATGGTGCAGTCGGCGAGGTAGGTCGCGGGCCCTTCGCCGCGGGCCCGACGCCGTAGCCGAAACGTGACGAACGCTTGACCGAATTGTCTACGTGTGACTACACATTCGGGCTGTCCGCGAGCCATACCATGACATCGTTCAAGATCATGGGGGCATCGCAGAGAGATCGGGTTGATGCGCGCGGTAGTTCAGGGTGTTCTCGTTCTGGTCGTGGTCGTCATGACCTATTTCTCTGGCGGTACGAACAGCGTCGACACGGCGGCGGTGAGCCTTCCGCTGACGTCGACCATCGAATCGATCGCGCCGGCCGCCGGCTCCGTCGTCGGGGTGGGGCATCCGGTGGTGGTCACGTTCAAGAATCCGGTCACCAACCGCCCTGTCGTCGAACGTGCCCTCGGGCTCAAGTCGACACCGGCTCGTGCGGGTACCTACGAGTGGCTCGACACCAATGTCGTGTCGTGGAAGCCGGCCGAGTTCTGGCCGGCGCACAGCACCGTGATGCTGTCGGTCGGGGGCCTGCGGACCGAGTTCCAAACCGGCCCAGCCGTTATCGGTGTCGCAGACATCTCCGAGCACACCTTCACGGTGACCATCGACGGGATCGGTGAAGAGCCGCCGATCGATCTCCCTGCGCCGCACCACCTGCCGCACGCCGGCGAGGCAGGTGTGCTGCTGGCCTCCCTGGGGCGTCCGGAATATCCGACCCCGGTCGGCACCTACACCGTTCTGGGGAAAGACCGCACGGTGAAGATGGACTCCAGCAGTGTCGGTATCCCCGTCGACGCGCCGGACGGGTACCTCCTTGACGTGGACTACGCGGTCCGCTTCACCCAGCGTGGTCTGTTCGTGCATTCGGCGCCGTGGGCCGTGCCGTCGATGGGGCTGGACAACACGAGCCACGGCTGTATCAGCCTGATCCCAGCGGCCGCCGAGTGGTACTTCAACACGGTCCACATCGGCGATCCGGTGATCGTCCAGGAGTAGCGAATCCCGCTGCGAGGCAAGTCAACGCAGCGCGAGGCAGGGCAGAACCCAGCTGCAGACTCCCGAAGACACACGAAGACACACGAAGGCAGACACGCAGAAGAAGACACAGAAAAGGCGCCTGGCTCGTGAGCCAGGCGCCTTTTCTGGCGCTGGGGGACGGGTTAGTCGGCGGGGCCGGGCAGCGTGGGCGTCCCGGCGACCGGGCCGCCTCCGGGCGACACGGTCGGCACACCCTTTCCGGTCCCTGCGGCGACCGTCACCGGAGCCGCGGCGATCGGTGCGGCGGCGGGGACGACAGGAGCGGCGGGTACCACCGGCACCGGCGGGGGTGCCAGCGGCACGGGCGGAACGATCGGTGGCGGGGGTGCCAGGGGGACCGGCGGAACCACCGGTGGCGGCGCCAGAGGTACCGGAGGCACGGCTGCAGGTGCGGCTGCGGGAACAACCCCCGCGGCTTCCACCGCCGGCGCGGCGCACGGTGCACCGGGCGCGGCGGCCCCGTCGACGCATTTATATCCGCCGGTCTTGAGTGGTAGCGCTGCCGCATGCGGGCTCAGCGCCATCGCGGCCGCCACTGCTGTCAGGCAAAACCCAGCGCCGATAGCAGTTTTGACGGTGATGTTGGCAAAGGTGGTCATCACGAGCGACTCCCTTTTTCGTGCGGATAAATTACATCGGTGAAAATTGTGTCGAGCGCAACCGTAGAGCTGCCCGAAATCGGTGTCCACACAAGTTCTCAGATGGTTGCGGGGTTGACACGTGAGTGAGCCGTACTCGTGACCGCATCGTTTCCAACCGCCCGCGTCCGGCGTGGTAAGGAAGGGTATCGGCAGCGCGAACTCCCCGTCAGGACGTGGTTTTCGCAAACATCACTGGCCGAGCTGCATCAGAATCCCTTTGGCCGCAAGCTGTTCGAAGCTGTAGCTGAATTCGCCACGGCGTCCGACCGAAAGGACGTAGCGGTCCTCACCTTCGGTCAGCGGTACGGTGAACGTGAAAGTGCAGTTGGCGGTACCGCTCTTGCCGGGCCCCAGGGTGGTGGTGGCCAGGACGTCGCCCTTGCCGTTCTTGACGGTGACGGGTGTGCCGGCATTGACGTCGGCATATCCGTTCGCCCCCTGGCATTTTGCGCCGTCCGAGACGATGCCCTCGGCCCCGGAATTATCGGTGAGTACGAAAGTGCCCGTGACATTGGCCTTTTCGAGTATGTGAAAACCCTGCGAGAAAAGCGGACAGAAGGTGTCGACCGCGATCTTGTCGGCGAGCAGGCCCTGCTGGGGTTCGCCGTCTTCCAGATGACGGCAGACCTGCCGACCGTGGGCAACGGCGTTGGCGTCGGAGTTGAACTGACCGCTGAGTCCGGCGTCCTTCAGTGCGTTGAGGTATCCGGCTTCCGGCGAGGGTGGTGGTCTGCGCCCGGCCACCAGCAGCACCCAGACCACGGCAGCGGCCATCACGATGATCGCCGCCGCGGCCGTCGTTCCCAACCAGGTTGCCCTGATACCCGACGTCTTCAGCTCGAGGTAGTCCGGCAGCATCCGCCCGCCACCCGGATCGCTCGATGCGCTTCGGCCGTCACGCACCCGATTCGTCGGATGCCCGGTGACGAAGTAGCGGCCTTCGTGACGCGCGGTGGGGTCCGGACGCCACCCGGTCGGTGCGGACGAGTGGATCTGCCCGCACCGGCTGCAGGTGTCGGCGGCATCGAGCGGAGATCCGCAATACGGGCAGGTCATCACTACCCGTTATATGCCGGTCAGACCGTTCGCACAGCGGGCCTGCGCATATTCGGGTTGGAAACACTCGGCCCGGCGCACTGCTGAGCAGTCGCACCAACCCCGCCGCGACCGGGCCGCGTACCGGCCACTACCGTGCTAGCCATGACTCGGGTGACGGTGATCACAGGCGGCGCAGGTGGAATGGGGTTCGCCACGGCCAAGGTCGTCGGCCGCGACCAGACAGTGGTGTTGTGCGATGTCCGGCAGGACCGCCTCGACGCCGCCGCCACCGCACTGGGGGACCTGGGGATCGCCGCCAGGATCGTCAATGCCGACGTCACGGACCGGGCCGCCGTCGACCGGTTGTTGGAGACCGCTGCCGGGCTCGGCACCGTCAGCGCCGTCATCCACGCGGCCGGGGTCAGCCCCAGCATGGGTGACGCCGAGTACGTGATGAAGACCAACGCGCTGGGCACGCTGCATGTGAACGAAGCCTTTTTCGCGTCCGCGCCCGAGGGCGCGGCGATCGTCAACGTGGCGTCGATGGCGGCACATCTGCTACCCGAGGAAGTCATTCCCGCGCAGCACTTCCCTCTGGCGCTGCAGGACCAGGACCAGGACCAGTTCCTCACCGAAATGCTGGCGGCGTGCGGCATGGCTCCGGAAGACATGCGCTCCGGGTTCTCCTATGCCATCAGCAAGGCCTTCGTGAAGTGGTACAGCTCGTCGCAGGCCGAGCGGTTCAACGGTCGTGGCATCCGGATCGTCTCCGTCTCCCCGGGTTCCATCGATACCGAGATGGGCCGGTTGGAGGAGCAGGCGGGCGCGGGCGCGATGGTGGCCGACGCGGCGGTACCGCGCTGGGGCAAGCCCGAGGAGATGGCTGATCTGCTGGCCTACTGCGCCAGTGAGCGGGCGGGCTATCTCACCGGCACGGACATCCTCAACGACGGCGGTGTCGTCGCCTCGATGCGGGAACGCGCCCGGTTGGCCGCTGCGGGCAGCTAGTCAGCCGAACTCCAGCAGCGTGTAGGCCCCGCGAATCTGGCGCGTGGGCTTGAACTGCCAGAACGCCGGAAACGCGGTGTGGAAGAACCATCCGCGTCCGCGCGGCATCGGCAGATCATGCACGGCTGCGATACCGGGCACGGTGTGCGCCAGGTCGGACAACTGGGCCGGCGTCAGGCTGAACGGCATGGGTGGCACCCGATAGTGCCTCGAGGACCGCATGCCTTTGGGCGCGAACCTCTTCACCAGCACGGGTGGCAGGTCGAAGATCATCTGACCGCCGGGAAAACGCTTGGCGCACTCGGTGATCAGGCCGAGCGCTTCGTCAGGTTGCAGGTACATCAGCAACCCCTCCGCCGTGATGAAAATCCCGTCGGTGGGATCCACCGCGTCCATCCAGCTGTAGTCCAGCGCCGACTGCGCCCGCACGGTGATGCGGTCGGACGCGGGCAGAAGACGCTCGCGCAGTTCGATGATGGGCGGGAAATCGACGGTGAGCCAACGAAACCGCGCACCCGGTAGCGTCGCATCCAGTCGCCAGAAACTCGTCTGCAGACCTTCGGCCAATGCCACCACCGTGGCCGACGGGTGCTCGCTCAGGTAACCACGGGCGGCCTTGTCGAAGGCCAGCGAGCGCAGCGCCATCTCCTGGCCCTTGCGCCGTCCGAACTTGTCGAAGTCGAAGTCGATCGAGTCAGCGAGCTTGATGGCCAGCGGATCCTCGATGATGGCATGGGGGTGGCGGGCCTGGTGGGCCCGGCCGTTCAGGGTCAGCAGGGCGGTTTCCGAAACCCCGCTCAGGGTGCCTGCGTCGACTCTGTCGTCGTCTGGGACATTCACCACAGCAACGCTACCGGCGCTATCCGGACAGCGCCTGCGGTGACAGCTCCTTGAGCATGGCGTTGGCCCAACGCATCTGACGCAGGGTCTGCGGATGACAGCGCTTGGTCAGTTCGAGCAGCTCGTCGTCCTTGGTGGCCTGCGCACCCTGGGCGAGCAACTCCCAGTCCAGCGACACCCCGGCCGCGTCGCGATGCACGGAGCGCAGGTCCGCCAGCAGGACGAGCGCCGGTTCCGGATGCCGGCGCAGCGCGGTACTGAGTCCCTGTTGGATCCGGTGGGTCATCGGGTGCTGCCGGCAGTGGTCCGACAGATGCAGGCCGTAGTGGCGTCCGTGCTCGGCCAGAGCATGCACGTGCTCCTCGGACCAGTGGGCCAGGTCCTCGGCAAGGTGTGCGATGTCCTGGTCGGCGTGATGGCGGGCGGCGATGGCATGCAGGTCACGGGCGAGAGACTGCTCGCTGCGGTGCAGTTCGGTCAGGGCCGGCGCGATCTTGCTCATGGCGAGCCGTCCGTCCCGGCCGTCACGGGCGCCGAGGCCGTGTTCGTCGGCGCCGGAGCGGGGCCGCGGCCGCCGCCGATGCGCCGCAGTGCCGCGGCGGCGGTCTTGAAGATCGGCTGCTTGGAGACCGGGTCCCAATCGGTGAGGGTCAGCTCGTTGGCGGCCCGGTGATGGGCACCGGAGCCCGGGTCCGGCGGGGTGTCCCAGTACCCGTAGTGGAACGGCAGGAAGACCACGCCCGGGCGGATACCGGTGACCCGCGCGGCCGCCATGACGCATCCTCGTGGGGTGCTGACCTCGACGAAATCGCCTTCCTCGATTCCGGTTCTGCGGGAATCGGTTTCGGATATCTCGAGCCACACCTGGGGCGCAGCTGCGTTGAGTTGTGGTGCCCGGCCGGTTTTGGTGCGGGTGTGGAAGTGGTAGAGGGTGCGCCCGGTGATCAATACGTACGGGTACTCCGGTGACGGCGGTTCATGGGGCGGCACGTATTCGGCGGCCTTGATGATGGCGCGCCCGTAGGGGTTCATCGCGCGGTACTCGGTGGGTTCCAGTGGGGCGCCGGTGATGAGGTCTTTCCCGTAGGCCTCGCAGTAGTCGGGTTGCGCCCAGAAGTTTCCGTCGGCGTAGAGGCGCTCGGTGCCGTCGGGATTCTCGGAGTTGCATGGCCACTGGATGCCGCTGCCGCCGCGCAGCTTGTCGTAGCTCAGGCCCGTGTAGTCGCACGGCCGTCCGGCACTGCACTGCTTCCAGGCTTCGAAGGCGGCTTCGGGTGTGCGCCAGGGCGGCAGTGGTTGCCCGTCGGCGTCCCGGAATCCCATGCGCCGGGCGAAGTCGAGGAAGATGTCGAGGTCCGAGCGGGCCTGCCCGGGCGGGTCTACGGCTTTCGCCGAAAGGTGCACGGTGCGATCGGCATTGGTGAACGTCCCGGTCTTCTCCGCCCACGCTGCGGCGGGCAGCACCACGTCGGCCAGCGCGGCGGTCTCGGTCAGAAAGATGTCCTGAACCACCAGGAACAGCCGGTCCTGGGACAGGATGCGACGGATCCGCTCCAGCTCGGGCAGGGATACCGCCGGATTGGTCGCGGTGACCCACAACATGCGGAGGCTGCCTTCTTCGGCGTAGCGCAGCATCTGCATGCAATGGGTGGGAGGCGCGTAATGCGGGATCTGCATCGGATCGAGGTTCCACAGCCGCGCCAGTTCCTCGATGTGAGAGTCGTTGGCCCAGTTGCGGAATCCGGCCAGATCACCGTCGGCTCCGCACTCTCGGGTGTTCTCGGCGGTGGGCTGGCCGTTCATCTGCAGGATGCCGCAGCCAGGCTTGCCGAGCAGGCCGCGCACCAGGTGCACGTTGTTGACCTGCACTGCCGCCGCGGTGGCCTGATGTGACTGGTAGAAGCCCTGCAGCACGGTCGACAGTAGCCGCTCGGCGGTGCCGAGGATTTCCGCGGCTGCACTCAGCTGTTTCGGCTCGATCTCACAGATGCGGGCGACCCGGTCCAGAGGGAACTCGGCGACCCGCTTGGCCAGTTCGTCGTAGCCGACGGTGTGCGCGTCGACGTACGCGTGGTCCACCCAGTCATGGGCGAGGATCTCGTGCAACAGCCCATTCATCAGGGCCACGTTGGTGCCCGGCAAGGGTGCCAGGTGCACCGTGGCGTGTTGTGCGACGAGGGTCGGTCGTGGGTCCACACACAGAAGCGCGGGCGGATCGATCCCGGCAAGGCGATCGAGCATGCGCATCCACAGCACGGTCTGGGTCTCGGCGACGTTGTGGCCGTACAGCGCGATGGTGTCGCAGTGGTCGACATCGGCGTAGGAACCCGGCTGGCCGTCGCAGCCGAACGACTCCTTGAGCGCCTCGCCGGCCGTCGCGGTGCACAACCTCGTGTTTCCGTCGACGTGGTTGGTGCCGATCGCCCCGTGTGCGATCACGCCCTGGGTGTAGTACTCCTCGATGAACAGCTGGCCGGACGTGTAGAAGCCGATCGAGCTCGGCCCATGATCGTTCAGCAGGCTCGTCGTGTGGGCCACGATCCGGTCCATCGCGGTGTCCCAGTCGGCTGCGACCAGCTTGCCGGCGCGGCGGATCAGGGGAGTGGTCAACCGATCAGGTGAGGCGTTGGCCTGCCACCCGAAGAGATCTTTGGGATCGACCCGGCCGTGGTTGACGCGGTCCACCGTGCGTCCGCGCACCCCCACGATCCGGCCGTCCTTCACGGCGATGTCCAGTCCGTCACCGTTGGAGTGCAGGACCGCGGCCGATTGAACCCAGCGGTCCACCTGCTCGGGAGCCAGCCCCCCGTCGAGGTAGCTGTCCTCGCGGTCCGGCCATGCCTGCCCGCGCCCGTAGGGTGTCCTGGGGCCCCATGGATCGGCGATGCGGTCGTTCACCGTGAACAGGTACCCGCCGTCGGTCAGCCCAAACCACAGCGTCGTGGTGTGCAGCCTGAGTCGCTGTCGGGTACACCTCGAGTGGGGGCAGGTTGAAGATCCACAAAGCCGACAGTGCCGATGTTGGCAACGAAATGCTAAGGAAGCCAGGTTGATTGGTAGTTCGATGCACATCAGGCAAGGCGAGCACGGCCGGATGGCCCGTCGGGCTGCATTCAAGATCCCATTGGTGATGACCGTGGCCGCTGCGCTGGGGAGGGCGCCGCGGGCCAACGCGCAGATCGACGGCCACGGAGCCCGCTGGTCACCGGAGCGGGCGCACCGCTGGTACGCCGCACAGGGTTGGCTGGTCGGCGCCAACTTCATCCCGTCGAACGCGGGCAATCAGCTGGAGATGTTCCAGCCGGACACCTACGACCCGCAGCAGATCGACAACGAGTTGCGGATCGCCCGGCTGGCCGGGTTCAACACGGTGCGGGTCTTCCTGCACGACCAGTTGTGGGCGCAGGGGCATCTGGGCTTTCAGAACCGACTCGCCCAGTTCGTTGCCCTCGCGTCCAGTCACGGCATCAAACCGCTGTTCGTACTGTTCGACTCCTGCTGGGATCCGTTTCCCCGACTGGGGCATCAGCGCCGTCCCCGGCCCGGGATCCACAATTCGGTCTGGGTGCAGGGCCCGGGTGCACAGCACCTGGACGATCGCCGGTACCGGCGACTGCTGCGCGAGTACGTGGTCGGCGTGATCAGCCAGTTCCGTCGCGACGAGCGGGTGCTCGGGTGGGACCTGTGGAACGAGCCGGACAATCCCGCGGCCAACTACCGCGAGGTGGAACGCCAGGACAAGATCGCCCTGGTCGAGGAGTTGCTGCCGCAGGTCTTCGGGTGGGCTCGCTCGGTCAACCCCGTCCAACCGTTGACCAGCGGTGTGTGGGACGGTCCGTGGGCTGATCCGTTGGCGCGCAGCCGGATGGCGACGCTGCAGCTCGACCTCTCCGACGTGGTGACCTTCCACAGCTACGACCATCCGGAAGGGTTCGAGGCCCGGATCGGTGAGCTGGCCCCGATGGGCCGTCCCATCCTGTGCACCGAGTACCTGGCACGTGGGGAGGGCAGCACCATCGAGGGTGTGTTGCCGATCGCCAAACGACACAACGTCGGTGCGTACAACTGGGGCCTGGTCGCGGGTAAGACGCAGACGTATCTGCCGTGGGACTCCTGGGACAGGCCGTACAAGTCTCCGCCGCGGGTGTGGTTCCATGACTTGTTCCATGCTGATGGCCGGCCTTACCGCGACGGTGAGATCCGCACGATCCGGAAGCTGACCGGACGGCCGTATCCCTGACGACGGGACTGTCCATGACAGGTGGGAAGCGCACCGCGCTGGTGCTGTGGTTGTTCGCCGTGACGGTGCTGTTCACGGCTTGCTCGACACCGGACGCGGCGACCCCGCGGGATGGCGGCCAGGTGTCCGCGGCGACGGCGGCCGGGTTCGGCGACGTGGCACTACCCGCGGGAGTCGTCGTGCTGGGCGTGGATTCAGAATCGGGCATCGACACCCGCTACCGGTTGGCGTTGAGGATGAATGTCGCCCAATTGCGGGAGTTGTTGGCGCAGTTCGAAGAGCAGCCGCACGCCTCGGAGCTTCCCCGCACCACGCCGGTGATCGCCGGGCCACCGTTGTCCGCCGCGCCGAATCCGCTGTACGCCCAGGACCGGGTCACCACGAAAGCCGGGCGGACGGTGTACCGGGATGTCATCGTCGACGAGCGATCACCGGATGAGGTGTACGTGCATCTGTCGATCTTCACCACCTGAGCAGGGACTTCAGCGTCCACCCATGCGGCTGACGTCGGCGACGGCGGCGACGAACTGTTCGGGCGCTTCCTGGGGAACGTTGTGTCCGATGCCGTCGAGGACTCGATGTTCGTAGGGCCCGGTGTAGAGCGAGCGATAGCCGGCACCGTCCTTGGCCGCACCGTCGAAGTCGGACCCGATCGTGATGGTCGGCACGGTGACCGGGGGCTTGCCGGCCAACCGGGCTTCGTCGGCGTCATAGCGCGCTTCGCCGGGAGCCAGGCTGAGCCGCCACCGGTAGTTGTGCACCACGATCGCAACGTGGTCGGGATTGTCGAACGCGGCGGCGGACAGATCGTAGGTGGCGTCGTCGAAGTGCCACAGTGGTGAGGCCTTGGTCCAGATCAGCCGGTTGAACTCCTTGGTGTTCTCGCGGTAGCCGAGTTCACCGCGCGGGGTCGCGAAGTAGTACTGGTACCACCACCCCAACTCGGCTTCGGGCGTCAGCGGCTTCAGATTGGCCGCCAGATTGGCGGTGATGTAGCCGCTGACCGCGACCAGTCCCGCACAGCGCTGTGGCCACAGTGCGGCAACGTTGTTGGCGGTGCGGCCACCCCAGTCGTATCCACCGAGCACGGCCTTCGGGATGTTCAGCGCATCCATCAGCGCGATGACGTCGTGCGCCAGGGCCGCCTGCTGGCCGTTGCGCACGGTGTCGGCGGAGCGGAAACGGGTCGACCCGAACCCGCGCAGGTGGGGCACGATGACGCGGAAGCCCTGATCGGCGAGCAGCGCCGAGGCGTCGGCGTAGCTGTGGATGTCGTAGGGCCAGCCGTGCAGCAGGATCACCGGGAGACCGTCGGCCGGACCGGCCTCGGTGTAGCCCACGTTGAGATCACCGGCGTCGATCTGCTTGACCGGGTTCATGGGGTGTGACGGTTTCGACGGCGCGGCCGGGGCAGCCGGGGCAGGAGTGGACGACGTGCCACAGGCCGCCAAGGTGGCCGCGCCGGCAGCGGCTGCCGTGAGGAAGCCGAAATTCCTTCTGCTCAAACCGTTCACCGTTGCTGCTCCTTCTCGCGGGCTCGTCGTATCCATCTCACCCTCGCGTGGCCATCAAGTCCAACGATTGAATCTGATGACCCTTATCGACTAGATAGATAGGCTGACACAGTGGAGTTACGCCAGATCGAACACTTCATTGCGGTGGCCGGTGAGATGAGCTTCACCCGAGCCGCCGAACGCGCGCACGTCGTGCAATCGGCGTTGTCGACGTCGATCGCGAAATTGGAGCGTGAACTCGGGGTGGCGTTGTTCGACCGCTCGCGGCAACGGATCAGTCTGACCGCCGCGGGGGAGGCCTTCTCGGCACATGCCCACGAGGTTCTGCACGCAGCCAGGGCGGCGGCTGAATCCGCCGCCCAGTTTCGTGGATCACTGATGGGCACAGTCGAATTCGGTTCGCTGATCTCCTATGGGCCGGTTGATGTCGCCCGCGCCCTCGGAGATTTCCACCGGACCCACCCGCATGTCCGGCTGCGGTTGAGGCTGAGTCAGTCCGGCGCGTCGGCCTATCTTGCCGCACTGCTGGAGGGCTCGCTGGACCTGGCACTGGTGTCGCTGCCCAACCGGTTCCCGGGGCAGCTCGACATGAAGCTGCTGTTCGAGGAGCCGATGGTCTTCGTCTGCCGTGACGACCATGAGCTGGCGCGCCGTCGTCGCCTCGATCTGGGTGAGCTGGCCGGTGAGGATCTCGTCGGTTTCCCGCCCGAATTCGGGCTGCGGCGCCTGATGGACGAGGCGTTCCACCGCGCCGGTGTGCAACCCCAGACGCAGTACGAGGTGCCCGCCGGATTCGCCGCGATCGCCGAACTCGTCGGAAACGGGCTGGGCACGTCCTTCATGCCCGTGTCGGAGGCGCAACGCTTCGGTGATCTGCGAGCGGTGGCGTTGCGCGATCCGGCGGTGTGGCAGGTCTATCTCGCCGCACCGCCGGCCGAGCGCTTGACACCCGCCGCAGCACTTCTGGCCGAAACCCTGCTCGCCGCTGCGGGTTCGGTGGGCTAGCGGTTGAGAGGGCTGTAGAAGACCAGGCCGTTGCCCTTGTTGTCGTAGACCACCGCCCGACGCTCGTGGGCATCGTCGTACGGGTGCTTGATGATTCCGCCGCCGCTGGCTTCGATCGCCTTGGCCGCGCCATCGACGTCGGCAGTCTTGATCCCCACGACAACCTGTCCGGGGATCGGGTGGTCCACCGACGTGGCCAGGGCGAGGGTGAGCGATCCACCGTCGAGCGCGGCGAAGTGGGCGCCATCGCGGAACTTGAGTGGCATTCCCAGGGTCTCGCTGTAGAAGCGGATCGACTCATCCAGGTCGTCGGTCGAGAGGATGATCATCCGTACGTCGTGGTCGCTCATCAGTGCCCTCCTATGGCTGAACGCTTCCAGGTTATGGTCACCGGCCCCGCGGGAACAGCCCTCAAGTCTCTACTGGTATAGAGACTTGATCACTTTTGTCCGAAGCGCCGAACCTCAGGAGACACCGACGATGACGCTGCAATTCGATCTGTCGGGCCGACGCGTGCTGATCACCGGTGCCGGACAGGGAGTCGGCCGGGGACTGGCCGATGCCTTCGCGGCCGCCGGCGCCACCGTGCTGGTCAATGACCTCCGGGGTGACCGAGCCGAGGCGGTGGCCGCAGAGCTGCGGGAAGCGGGCGGTGACGTGCTGTCGGTACCGTTCGACGTCACCGACTATCGAGCGGTCACCGAGGCGGTCGAAGAGGTCGGCCCGGTCGATGTACTGGTGAACAACGCGGGTAATGCCGGGGCCGAGGGATTCGCCGCCCGAATGCCGTTCGCGGAAACCTCACCCGCGGACTGGGACCCCTTCCTCCAGGTGAATCTGTACGGCGTGCTGAATTGCACGCGGGCGGTTCTGCCGACGATGGTGGAGCGGCAGTGGGGTCGGGTCGTGACGATCGTCTCGGATGCGGGCCGGACGGGGGACGCCAGTGGCGCGGTCTATGCGGCGGCCAAGGCCGGTGCCGCGGGTCTGACGCGGTCGATCGCGCTGGAGAACGGCCGCTACGGTGTCACCGCCAACAACATCGCGCTGGGCACCATGCGCACACCGCTCACCGAACCGCTGTGGGCCGAGATGGCCGATTCCCCGCAGGCGAAGGCGATCCTGTCGCGTTACCCGATCCGCAGGCCCGGGCTGCCCGAGGATGTGGCCTATCTGGCGGTGCTGCTGGCCGGCGACCACGGCTCCTGGATCACCGGCCAGACGCTACCGGTCAACGGTGGCTACTCCTTCGCGATGTGAGGCGGCCGGGGCAGCGGCGACGATCGCGGCGATGATGTCGTGGAGTTCCTCGTCGGAGTTGATGGTGCGGTCGCCGCGGGCCAGTGCGAGCATCAGTCCACTGATGAAAGTCAGCAGTACGTACGCTTTTTCGTCGATCAGACCGGGATCGGTCTCGGCCGGGCAGAGCGCCACCACAACGTTGCGGTGTAGTTCGAAGAACCGCTGCTGGTTGTGGCTGAACGCCTCGGCCAGTCCGGCGTCGCGGCTCGAGGGCATGACCAGCTCGTAGCGGGCCTTGCTCCGGACCAGACGCGCGCCGGTGCTCGACCGGATGACCAGCCGCGCCAGACCGCGCACATCACCGTGCGCCCCCGGACCTGTGGCCGCGGTCAGATCGGCCAGGTCCAGATCGGCGATGCGGTTGGCCGCCGCCCGCATCAAGGCCGCGCTGGTGCGGAAGTAGAACGACGTGGTGCCGTCCGGTACCCCGGCTTTGCGGTCGACCTTCAGATGGGTGACGCCTTTGATGCCCTCGCGGGCCAGCAGAGTGATTGCCGCGTCGCACAATTCGCGCCGGCGTTGATCGGGATTCTGTTTTGCCCCCACGCCGCACCTATCGGCGGGCCGGTGCGGCGACGTGCTCGGGACGCACCCCGGTACCGACCAGGTACGCCGGAATCGTGGTCAGCTGGGGGAACCGGTGCACGATCTTCAGCAGAGCTCCGGGCGGGGTGATGTCGGCCCCGGCCATGACGGGCGCAATCACCCGGCGATGCAGGATCCGTTGGAAGCCTTGGGTGATGACAGTGGGCAGCGTGCGCCGACGCTGCACAGCGGCGAGGTCGGATCCGGTGACCCGATGCTCCCGTAGCGGTTGGTACAGCAGGCGGGCGGCCGCGGCGGCGTCCTGGATGGCGACATTGATGCCGACGCCGCCGACCGGCGACATCGCGTGGGCGGCGTCGCCGATGCACAGCAGCCCCTCGCGGTGCCACCGCGGCAGACGGTTGAGTTGGACGTCGAGATGCTTGACGTCGTCCCAGGAGGTGAGTGCGCCGGGATCGGCCTCCGGAATGAGTTCGGCGAGTTCGGCGTGGAAGGCGTCCAGGCCGCGGGCCCGGAGTCCGGCATCGCTGCCCTTCGGGATCAGGTAGGCGACCTGGAAGTAGCCGGTGCGGGGAATCATGATCAACGCCCGTCCGGGCGCGGTCCGCGGGATCAGTGAGTACTGGCCATCTTCGGTGCGCGGCAGGCGGAACCACCACACGTCGAAGGGCACCGGGTAGTCCCGGGTGTTGAGTCCGGCCTCCCGCTTGACCAGCGACGTGCGCCCGTCGCAGGCCACGGTGAGCTCGGCGCGCAGCTCCCCGTCCCCGTCCGGACTGGTGTACCGGACCCCGGTGACGCGCTCGCCTTCGCGCAGTAGTCCGGTCACCTCGGTCTGCATGCGCAGGGTGAAGTTGGGTTCCGCTCTGCCCGCATCAGCCAGCAGGTCGAGGAAGTCCCACTGCGGCACCATCGCCACGTACGGGTGGGGCTGGCGCAGTCGACGGAAGTCGACCAGCGTCACCGGCTCGCCGTCGACCGTGAACTCGCCCTTTTCCACCTTGCTGTAGCCGATCTTGTCGAACTCTCCGAAGAGTCCCAGCTCGTCGAGCATGCGCATGGTGCTCGGGTGCACGGTGTCGCCGCGGAAGTCGCGCAGGAAGTCGGCGTGCTTCTCCATGACGGTGACCGGTACCCCGCACCTGGCCAGGATCAGCCCGAGCATCATTCCGGCGGGGCCGCCGCCCGCGATCACGCAGGTGGTGTCAGGCATGGGCGAGTCCGTTCAGCGCGTCGGGCAGGGGTTCGGTGTGGAGCACGCCGAGGCGCTGCGTCGCGCGGGTGAGTGCGACATACAACTCGGCGGCGCCGCGGTCGCCGTCGGCCAGGATGTGTGCGGGTTCCACCACGAGCACGGCGTCGAACTCGAGGCCCTTGGTTTCCGACGGTGCCACCGCACCGGGCACGCCGGGTGGGCCGATCACCACACACGTGCCCTCGCGGGTGGCTTCCTCCCGCACGAATTCCTCGACAGCTGATGGGATTTCAGCGGCGGCCAGCTGCCTGGCCCACGGCTGCACACCGCAGGACCGGACGGACTCCGGCGGTTTGACGCCGGGCGCGAACTCGGCGAGCAGCGCTCCGGCCACCGCCATGATCTCGGCCGGGGTCCGGTAGTTGACCGACAGGGTCCGGTAGATCCACCGGCCGGGCACGTAGGGTTCGAGCATCGCGTCCCAGGACCGGGCGCCGGCGGCCGAGCGGCGCTGAGCCAGGTCGCCGACCACCGTGAAGGACCGGCGTGGACACCGACGCATCAACACCCGCCAGTCCATCTCGGACAGTTCCTGGGCTTCGTCGACCACAACATGACCGTAGGTCCAATCCCGGTCGGCCGCAGCGCGTTCGGCGAGTTCCCGGGTGTCGCGCTCGAGGAACCGGTCGGCCAGGTCCTCGGCGTCGATGAGGTCGCTGGCCAGCAGGTGGTCCTCGTCGTCCATCAGGTCCTCGCGGGCGATCATCAGATCGAGCACGCCTGCGGCGTAGGCGGCTTCCTCGCGCCGTTCGCGTTCGGCGGCTTCCTCGCCCGCCTTGTCCCGGCCCAGGAGGTCGACCAGCTCGTCGAGCAACGGCACGTCCGAGACGGTCCAGGCGCTGCCGTCGGTACGCAACAGGCGAGGGTCGGCGCCGGCCGCGGCCAACCTCTCGGCCGACGAGTACAGCGGGGCCAGCAGGGTCTCCGGGGTCAGGATCGGCCAGAGTCGATCTAGTGCCGCGGCGAACGCCGCGTTCTCGTCGAGCTCGCTGACCACGCTGGCCCGCAGCTCCTCCCACGCCGCCTTGTCCTGACGGCTCAACCAGCCCTTGCCGATACGCGCGACGGCACGTTCGGTGAGGACGTAGGTGACGATGTCGCGGAACGTCGTACGCGCCTCGTTGTGCGGTAGTCCCGTTTCACGGGCCTCCTCGATGGCCCACTGCGCGGTTTCGGCGTCGATGCGGACGGTGACATCGGGCAGTTCGATGTAGATCGGCTCGTCGGGGACCTCCTGACGGTCGGCGACCGCGGCGGCCAGCACATCGAGGATCTTCAACGAGCCCTTGATCGCGGCCACCTCGGGTGCGTCCTCGGCGGTGACGTGCAGGCCGGGAGCCAAGTCGCCGGGCGTCATGAACACCGCGTCGGACTCGCCCAGTGAGGGCAGCACCCGGCCGATGTGGTTCAGGAACGCCTCGTTGGGTCCGACCACGAGCACGCCGTGACGTTCGATCCGCTCCCGGTGGGTGTAGAGCAGGTAGGCCACCCGGTGCAGCGCCACCACGGTCTTCCCGGTGCCAGGGCCGCCCTCGACCACCAGCACGCCGGTGTGTTCGTTGCGGATGACCTCGTCCTGCTCGGACTGGATCGTGGCGACGATGTCGCGCATGCCCTCGCCGCGCGGAGCGTTCACCGCGGCCAGCAGTGCGGCGTCCTCGTCACCTTCGTCGCCCGCGGCGGGCCGGCCCAGCACCTCGTCGGTGAAATCGAGCACCCGCCGACCCAGGGTGCGGAACTGGCGCCGCCGGCGCATGTTCTCCGGGTTGGCCCCGGTTGCGGTGTAGAACGGTCGCGCCAGCGGTGCCCGCCAGTCCAGCAGCAACGGTTCGTAGTCGTCCTCACGATCGAAGATGCCGAGGCGCCCGACGTAGAGATGTTCCCCGGCAACGGATTCCAGCCGCCCGAAGCACAGGCCGTTGTCGGCCACATCGAGCCGGTTGGCTTCCTTGGCCAATGCGCGCACCTCGGCGTCGCGTTCCACCGCGGAGCCGCCGTGCTCGCGCAGCGCGGTGCGGTAGCGGTCACGCACCCGGATGCGTTCGGCGTCCAGGCGGGTATAGAGCCCGTCGACATAGGTCTGTTCGGACTGCACTTCGACATCGTGATCGTCAGCTGGCACGTGCTCCCTGTTCCTCCGTGGCTTGCTCCGGCCAGCGATTGTGCGCCATCACCGGGGCCTTGCCGCAAGGCCCCGGGGTCGCGATAAAATTCAGGTCAGCAAGCGCTCACCCCATCCGGCCGACATCCACGATACGCAGCACCGCGGCACCCTCTTCGTCGCTCGCGGCCAGGTCGACTTCCACGTCGAAGCCCCAATCGTGATCTCCGGCAGGATCTTCGAGGATCTGTCGAATCCGCCACACCTGCGGCTGCCGGTCGAAGATCAGCAACGCCGGGCCCCGAGCATCGGCTCCGGTGCCCACCTCGGCGTGCTCGTCGAAGTACTCTTCCCCGATTTCGGCCCAGCGTTCGGCCGTCCACCCGGATGAGGCGTCCAGCGCACCGAGCTCGTCCCAGCGGGCCCGCGCGAACAACTCCACCCGACGGAACAGTGCGTTGCGCACCATCGCGGTGAATGCCCGCTCGTTGCCGGTCAGCGGCCGTGGTCGGGCCGGAACCGCCACCGGTGCGTCGTGAGGTTGGTCCGGACTCGTCAGCTGCTCCCACTCGTCGAGCAGGCTGGAATCCACCTGGCGCACCAATTCGCCGAGCCATTCGACGATGTCGGCGAGTTGCTCGGTCCGCGCCGAGGCGGGCACACCGGAGCGCAGCGCCTTGAACGCATCCGACAGGTAGCGCAGCACCGCGCCTTCGGAGCGGGTCAGCCCATAGACGCTGATGTACTCACGGAAGGTCAGGGCCCGTTCCCACATCTCACGCACCACCGACTTGGGCGACAGGTGCCCGTCGGCCGCCCACGGATTGGTCTGCCGGTACACCTCGTAGGTGTGTTGCAGCAGTTCGGCCAGCGGCTTGGGATAGGTGACCTCGTCGAGCAGTTCGATGCGTTCGTCGTACTCGATGCCCTCGGCCTTCATCTCGGCCACCGCTTCGCCCCTGGCTTTGTTCAGTTGCGCGGCCAGGATCTGGCGCGGGTCTTCCAGAGTCGCCTCGATCACCGAAATGACATTCAAGGCATAGCTTGCTGGATCTTCCGCGTCGGGATCCAGCACGTCCACCGCGGCCAGAGCGAAGGTCGACAGCGGTTGGTTGAGCGCGAAATCGGGCGGCAGGTCGACGGTCAGCCGGTAGCGACGACCATCGGCCTCGGGTTCGTCGAGACGTTCCACGACGCCGGCCTGCAGCAGGGACCGGGCGATGCCCACGGCCTCCCGGATGTGTTTCAGCTGACGTTTGCGCGGTTCATGGTTGTCGGTGAGCAGGCGCCGCATCGCCGCGAACGGATCGCCGGGACGGTCCACCACGTCGAGGATCATCGCCGTCGACACCCGCATGTTGCTGGTCAATGCCTCGGGCGCGGCCTCCATCAGCCGGTTCATGGTGTTCTCGCCCCACGGCACCATGCCCTCAGGTGCCTTGCGCCGCACCAACTTTCGGCGCTTCTTCGGATCATCGGCGACCTTGGCGAACTGCTTGATGTTCTCGACCTCATGGTCGGGCGCCTGCACCACCACGGTGCCCGCGGTGTCGTATCCGGCGCGGCCGGCGCGCCCGGCGATCTGGTGGAACTCGCGGGCGTTGAGCAACCGCATCCGGGTGCCGTCGTATTTGGACAGCGCGGAGAAGACGACGGTGCGGATCGGCACGTTGATCCCGACGCCGAGGGTGTCGGTACCGCAGATCACCTTGAGCAACCCGGCCTGGGCCAACTGTTCCACCAGCCGGCGGTACTTGGGCAGCATGCCGGCGTGGTGGACGCCGATGCCGTGGCGCACCAGCCGCGACAACGTGGTTCCGAATGTCGTGGAAAAGCGGAAACCGCCGATCATCTCGGCGATCGCGGCCTTCTCCTCCTTGGTGCTGACGTTGACACTCATCAGGGCCTGCGCCCGCTCCAGCGCCGAGGCCTGGGTGAAGTGCACGACGTAGATCGGGGCCTGCTTGGTATCGAGCAGGTCCGCGATGGTCTCGTGCATCGGCGTGGTGGCATACGAGAAGAACAGCGGCACCGGCCGTTGCGCCCCGGCCACCAGGGCCGTCTCCCGTCCGGTGCGCCGGGTCAGGTCCTTGCGCAGGAATTCGACGTCGCCCAGCGTGGCCGACATCAGCAGGAACTGGGCCTTGGGAAGTTCCAGCAGTGGCACCTGCCAGGCCCAGCCGCGGTCCGGGTCGCCGTAGAAGTGGAACTCGTCCATCACCACCAGGCCGATGTCGGCATCGGCGCCTTCCCGCAACGCGAGGTTGGCCAAGATCTCGGCGGTGCAGGCGATGATCGGTGCGTCGGCGTTGACCGATGCGTCCCCGGTCAGCATGCCGACGTTGTCGGCCCCGAACACGTCGCACAGCGCGAAGAACTTCTCACTGACCAGCGCCTTGATCGGGGCGGTGTAGAAACTGACGCGGTCCGCGGCGAGCGCCGCATAGATCGCTCCGGTGGCCACCAGCGACTTACCGGAACCGGTCGGCGTCGCGAGGATCACGTTCGCTCCGCTGACCAGTTCGATCAGCGCCTCCTCCTGCGCGGGGTAGAGCGTGGTGCCGTTGGCCTCGGCCCAGCCGGCGAAGTCGGTGAACAGAGCGTCGGCGTCTCCGCCCTTGGCTTGCAGTGCCGAGAGGTCGTTCGGATCGACGAGCAGGGGAGTGGTCATATTGATGACCAGCGTGCCAGTTGGCCGGCACCGTCGATCGCCGGGCACGGTTCACGTTCGTAACGCTGTGGCGAAGAACTGGCCTCTCGGCCGCCACTGCGTTACGAACGCGAGCGCAGCATCGCTATCCGAACTGACCTGGCTGGTAGTCCCCTGCGGGCATCTGAACGATCACGTTCAGGCGGTTGACGGTGTTCATGAAGGCGATGAGGCACACCAGGGCGGCCAGCTGATCCTCGTCGTAGTGCTTGACCGCGTTCGCCCACACCTCGTCGCTGACCCCGCCTGCGGCGTCGGCGATCCGGGTGCCCTCCTCCGTCAACTCCAGCGCGGCGCGTTCGGCTTCGGTGAACACGGTGGCCTCCCGCCAGGCCGCGACCAGGTGAAGGCGCTGCTGGGTCTCCCCGGCGAGGACGGCGTCCTTGGTGTGCATGTCGGTGCAGAAGCCGCAGCCGTTGATCTGGCTGGCGCGCAGCGCCACCAATTGGTGGGTGGACTCGGGAAGCGTCGAGTCCGTGATGACCTTGCCGGCCGACGTGACGTACTTGAGCATCTTGGCGGCGGTCCGGTTCTCGAACAGGTTCAAACGAGCATCCATGGTGACTCCTAGTTGTCGGTGACTACCCCCTTGGGACACCGCGAATCGACGAAATGTGACATGCGGCGATAATCAGCGGGTGTCGATGCCGTCCACTGTCGAGGTTGTCCTGCTGGTGGTTGTCGTCGCGCTGTTCGCGGCGTTCGTGACGTTCCTGGTGCTGTTCATCGTGAGCCGGCGTCAGCTGAACAACGCCCGCCGTGAGATCGAGCGCATGAAGCTCGAGGACGAGGACCGGCGGCGGAAGCGCCGTCGCGGGGTGGCACCCCTGGCGATCAAGACGGTCTTTCAGACCGCGGACATGCTGATCAACAAGGGCCTGGGCGCGACCGTGCGCAACTCGATCGAGGATCTGGCCGGATGGGCCCAGGTGGAACGTCCGGACCTGGCCCGGCTGACCGCTGACGGGCGCGTCGTCATCGTCTTCTCCGACATCGAGGGCTCGACCGAATACAACGCCGCGATGGGTGACCGGGCCTGGGTGAAGCTGCTGGAGAAGCACAACAAGCTCGTTCAGGCACGGGTCGACAAGCATGGCGGTCATGTGGTCAAGACCCAGGGTGACGGGTTCATGATTGCGTTCGCCGACCCGGAGAACGCGGTGCGCTTCGCCACCGACGTGCAGCGCGCGCTCGCGGAGAACCCCCAACGCTGGCAGGCGATCCGGGTGCGCATCGGTGTGCACATGGGCACATCGGTGCGCCGTGGCGACGATCTGTTCGGGCTCGACGTGGCGATGGCGGCCCGGGTCGCCGGGCAGGCCGGCGGCGGCGAGATCCTGGTCAGCGAACCGGTCGGGGAGGCGGTCAAGCACCTCGACGACGTCATGCTGGGCGTTCCCAGGGAGGTCGAGCTCAAGGGGCTTCCGGGGACCCACGTCCTCTACCCGGTGCCGGCCGAGCATGAGGCCGGCGTGTGAGCTGAGCCCGTGTGGGTACTCGGCATACATGTGTTCACCAGACCTGAGGTTTCGGCACTGGCGCGGTGAGCGCCGATGACGGGGACGTTGCGGCGGTTGACGCGCTGGACAGAGAAGCCGGCGCGAGGCGTCGAGACCGCTTCCCCCCGCAATGTCAACGTCGTGCGCGGCTTGCTGGCGCGGGCCACCACGCCGCTGTTGCCGGACGACTATCTCCAGCTCCTGAACCCGCTGTGGTCGGCACGGGAACTACGCGGTGAGGTCGTGGAGGTACGCACGGAGACACCTGACTCGGCCACTGTGACGATCAAGCCGGGTTGGGGCTTCTCGGGTGACTACAAACCGGGCCAGTATGTGGGCATCGGCCTGCACATCGATGGGCGTTGGCACTGGCGGTCGTATTCGCTGACGTCGGTGCCGCGCCGCAAGGCCGACTTGATCTCGATCACGGTCAAAGCCACTCCGGAGGGCTTCCTGTCCACTCATCTGGTCAACGGGGTGAACCCGGGGACCATCGTGCGGCTCGCCTCACCTCGGGGCGACTTCGCGCTGCCCGATCCGCCGCCGGCCAAGCTGTTGTTGGTGTCGGCAGGCAGCGGCATCACGCCGATCATGGCGATGCTCCGGTCGTTGAGACATCGCGGACAGAACCCCGACATCGTGCACATCCACTCCGCACCCGGTACCGACGCCGTGATCTTCTACGACGAGCTACGCAACCTCGACCAGCAGCTCACCGGCTACCGGTTGCATCTGCACCTGACCGAGGAACAGGGGCACCTCGATTTCGGTGCCGCGCTGTCCGACATCGCCCCGGACTGGGCGCGGCGGCCGACCTGGGCCTGTGGCCCGCCGGAGATGCTCGACACCATCGAATCCTTTTGGGCGGATGCGGGACGGACCGAAAACCTGCACACCGAAAGGTTCGTCATCGCCAGGACCGACCGAGGCGGTGAGGGTGGCACGGTGACCTTCGCCTTCTCCGACAAGAGCGTCGAGATCGACGGCGCCACATCGCTTCTGGAAGCAGGTGAGCAGGTCGGAATCCAGATGCCCTTCGGTTGCCGGATGGGCATCTGTCAGACCTGCGTGCTGCCACTGGAATCCGGGCACGTCCGGGATTTCCGATCCGGCGAGGAGCACGGTGCTGGTGACCGGATCAACACCTGCATCTCCACGGCTTCAGGGGACTGCACGTTGAACGTTTGAGGACGTCTTCGAGAACCGCAAGGAGGAACATGGCCATCGCCGACATCAAGCAGTATGCGCACCTCACCGACGAGGATGTCGAGGCACTTGCCGCTGAACTCGACGCGATCCGCACGGACGTCGAGGAATCCCGAGGGCAGCGCGACGCCCGTTACATCCGCCGGGCCATCCAGCTGCAGCGCGCACTCGCCGCAGGCGGTCGAGTCGCATTGTTCGCCAGTGGAAACCGGATCGCCCGATACGGCGGTATCGGGATGCTCGCCACCGCCAAGATCATCGAGAACATGGAGTTGGGGCACAACATCATCCATGGCCAGTGGGACTGGATGAACGACCCTGAGATTCATTCCACGGAGTGGGAATGGGATACCACCGCGCCCAGTGTGCACTGGAAGAAGTCCCACAACTTCATCCACCACAAGTACACCAATGTCGTCGGTCTCGACGACGACATCGGCTACGGCATCATGCGGTTGACGCGCGACCAGCGGTGGGAGCGGTGGATGGTCGGCAATCCGATCTACAACCTGCTGCTCGGCACACTGTTCGAATGGGGTGTCGCCGCACACGGACTGGAGACCACCAGGTTCCGCAAGGGCGAGAAGTCGATGGCGGAGGTGCGCAAGGACCTACGGGTGATCGGCAAGAAGGTCGGCAAGCAGGCGGGCAAGGACTACCTCGTCTACCCGGCCTTGTCGGGACCGAACTGGAAGCACACCCTCAAAGCCAACTTCATCGCGAACCTGATCCGCAACTACTGGGCCTACGTCGTCATCTTCTGCGGGCATTTCCCCGACGGCGCAGAGAAGTTCACCCGCGAGGAGTTCGACCGGGAGACTCCGGGAGAGTGGTATCTGCGCCAGATGCTCGCGTCGGCGAACTTTCATGCCGGGCCGCTGATGGCATTCATGAGCGGCAACTTGTGCTACCAGATCGAGCATCACCTGTTTCCGGACCTACCCAGCAACCGGTACGCCGAGATCAGCCAGAGGGTGCGGGCGCTGTGCGACAAGTACGATCTGCCATACACAACGGGATCACTTCCCCGCCAGTACTTTCAGTCGTTCTGGACCATCCTGAAGCTGGCGCTGCCCGACAAGCTGCTCAAGGCCACTTCCGACGACGCTCCCGAAACTCATTCGGAGCTCAAGTTCCGGGTGCGGGCGGGTATGCGCGAGAGCTTCGGGGTCGATCCTCGGACCGGTAGGCGCCGAGGCCTGCGAACTGCTTTGCGCGAGCTGGAAACCGGTCCGATCACCGTCGAGCAGCGGGCGCCGGAGGGGGCGCCTTGACGTGACGCGTGACCCATTGCGCGGCAAGCTTGATCAGGCCCGATTTGGGATAGGTGATGTGCGCATTCCAGTCCCGGCCGAGCGAACAGATCGGATCGTTGGTGTTGCACAGGTCCGCGGTCCTGGCGCCGAAGTCCGGGCTCATCCGGGTCAACGGCTGACCGAGGCGTGCCGACGGGTTCCCGAAGACCACGACCGACGCGACACGCGGGACGACCGCGGCGGGCAGTGGGGCGCTGTAGCCGAGACCGGCGATCGGTGAGGTGGCCACCACGTCGACGACGGCGGCGCCCTGCGAATAGCCGCCCATCACGATCTTGGTCTTGGGGCACCGGGCCGCGGTGGCCTGAACGCGCTTGCTCATGTCGGTGGCGCCGGCCGCGGCCTTCATGAAGTCCCACGACGCGGGGTACTGGACCGCGTAGGTGCCGATCGTCGAGCCCTTGACCATGGGGCGCAGCGTGTCGACGAACGCCTTGCCGACGTTGCCGATACCGGCGGGTTCGTCGGTGCCACGGGCGAAGACGACCTCGATGTCGGGACAGTCGGGTGCGGCCGCGGCCGAGGGCATCGCGATGGGCGTCGCGATCGTGCCCAGCGCGGCGGCCGCAGACACTGCTGCGATGCCCGCGAGGGCCGATACCTGACGGACACCCACACGTCACTTCTACCACTGTTTTAACAGAGTTGCCCAGGCATACCAGGTCCGAGTAACGGGTATCACCCAGCAGTGACCAGCCAAGTTTCCGACGAACTCCTGCACATCGAACGTGCCGGGTGGGACTCGCTGTGCGAGTCCACCGGCGCCGATTTCTATGGCGAGCTGATGCTGCCCGATGCGGTGATGGTGCTCGCCAACGGCATGGTGATGGACCGCAACACGGTCGTCAGCGCACTCTCGGAGTCGCCGCCGTGGCGTGCCTATGAGATCAGCGGAGTGCGGCTCATCGTGCTCGACGACGACAGCGCCGCCCTGGTCTACACCGGTACGGCCTATCGCGACGAGGAGGAGCCTGCCTTCGTCGGCGCCATGTCCAGCGTCTACCACCGGGTCGACGGTGCCTGGAAGCTCGCGCTGTATCAGCAGACCCGCAAGCCGGACCAGTAGCGGGGCGTCACCTCGGCGTCGGGTGCTCGGCGTACCCGCATATGGTCGAGCGGTGACGATCGCCTATGACGAAGCCCTGCGGGAACGTATCGGGGCGCATCTGGCGGGGCACGAGCGCCGCGCCGTGACCGACCCGACGAAGCGGCATGCGGCGGTCGCGGTGGTGCTGGTCGATTCCGAACTCGGTGAGGACCGGGTGGATCCGGCGCCGGTCGACGAGTGGATCGGCGGACGGCCGATGCCGGAACCCGGGCTGGACGGCCGCATGGTGGATGTGTCGGGCGGGGCAGCTTTTCTGTTGTGTCGCAGGACATCTCGGTTGTCGTCACACGCCGCG
>NZ_LZSY01000054.1 GCF_001665625.1 Mycolicibacterium peregrinum
CAGCTCACCGGGCTCGGTGACTCCCGAGATCCGACCGCTGTAGGTCAGGGCGTAGCCGTAGGGCAGGTCCAGGTCCTGCGTGGCAGTCGCCAGTTCACCACTTGCCACTTGCGCCGCCTCCGATCGTCACGCCGTGTGAATCATGCCCGCCGTGCCCGTGATCCTGTGGCTCCTCGGCAGCCCACAGGATGGGCTCGTGGGTCCACGGCTCGGACATCTTGTAGGTAGCCGGGTGCGGTCCCTTGCGGGTCATGAAGATCAACGCCAGGACCACGAACAACAACAGCGGAACCCCTCCGAGGAGGGAATGGGTAAGTGCTGTGCTCACGCGCAAACCGTATCAGCCGCGATGCGCCGGCGCGCCGAGTGTGCCCAGCAAGTCGGGCATCATGCCGCGCCCTCGCCGAGATAGCGCACCCAGGCCGGGTCCAGCTCCTTGATCGTCGACAGCAACCGCCAGTGCTGCCCCTTCGGCGGCATCGGCGCACACCGCAGTGACCAGCCCAGTTCGGCCAGCAGCCGGTCGGCCTTGCGGTGGTTGCACGGCCCGCAGGCCGCCACGCAGTTCTCCCAGGAGTGCTCGCCACCGCGACTACGCGGGATCACGTGGTCGACCGTGTCGGCCCGGCCACCGCAGTACGCGCAGCGGAAGCGATCGCGGTGCATCAGCGCCGCGCGGGTCATCGGGACGCGGGCCCGGTAGGGCACCCGGACGAAGGTGCGCAGGCGGATCACCGAGGGCACCACGATGGTGCGGGTTGCCGAGTGGATGACGGGCCCCGCCGGGTCGTCGTGTACGACATCGGCTTTGCCGCACATCACCATGATCACCGCACGCCGCAGTGGCAGTGCGGTCAGCGGTTCATAGGTGGAGTTGAGGAGCAGGACGCGGCGGCGGCCCCACAGGGACGCATCGGGCGCGGCGGAGGGAAGGACCTCGACGCTGTGGAGGGGGCGGTTGGGCACATGGGGTCCCGATGGGCCGGGAATGTGGCCGGTCCGTCGTATATGGCCTTTTTTGCTGTGCGCCATGGAGCCTCCGAGGAGACAGTCCACCACGGATCCCGGCAATACGCACGAAAATTCTTCGGGTGTTCGCAGGTCAGTCCAATGAACATGAGGTGACCAGACCTCCGTGACCGGCCCCGACGGCCTCTCGGGTCACAATGGACCACAATGAGTGACGTGACGGCTGTGCAGCGATCTTTCTACGACGAAGTCGGGGGCCACGAGACATTCGCAGCGATCGTGTCGCGGTTCTACCAACTGGTGCGCGAGGACGAGATCCTGCTGCCGTTGTATCCCGAGGACGACATCGACGGCGCCGAGGAGCGGCTGCGGATGTTCCTTGAGCAGTACTGGGGCGGGCCCCGGACGTACTCCGACCAGCGCGGCCACCCCCGGCTTCGGATGCGGCACGCCCCGTTCCGGATCGGGTACCTCGAGCGGGACGCCTGGCTGCGCTGCATGCACACCGCGGTGGCCTCGATCGATTCGCAGACACTCGACGAACCGCACCGCCGCGCGCTGCTGGACTACCTGAACATGGCCGCTGACTCGATGGTCAATTCGGCGTTCTGACATGCGCCGGTGGTGGGCGGACGCGGTTTTCTACCAGGTCTATCCCCGCTCGTTCGCCGACAGCAATGGCGACGGGGTCGGTGATCTCGACGGGGTGAGCGCCGGGCTCGATTACCTCGCGGCACTCGGCGTCGACGCCCTGTGGCTCAACCCGGTCATGGTCTCGCCGATGGCCGACCATGGCTACGACGTCGCCGACCCGCGCGATGTCGACCCCCTGTTCGGTGGTCTCGATGCTTTGGACCGCCTGCTCGATGCCGCTCACGGCCGCGGCATCCGGGTCACCATGGACCTGGTGCCCAACCACACCAGCTCGGCGCACCCGTGGTTCGTCGAGGCGCTGGCGGATCCGCGGCGGCGTGACCGCTACATCTTCCGCGACGGCCGCGGGCTCCGTGGTGACGCACCGCCCAACAACTGGGTGTCGGTGTTCGGCGGGCCGGCCTGGACCCGCGTCACCGAGCCCGACGGCACACCGGGTCAGTGGTATCTGCACCTGTTCGATCCGGCCCAGCCCGACCTGAACTGGAACCACCCCGAGGTGTTCGAGGATCTGGAGAAGACACTGCGGTTCTGGCTCGACCGCGGAGTCGACGGGTTCCGCATCGATGTGGCCCACGGCATGGCCAAACCACCCGAACTGCCCGACATGGCGGTCACCGACACAGCGCTACTACGCAACAGTGAGGACGACCCGCGATTCGACAACGACAGCGTGCATGACATCCACCGGTTCATCCGCACGGTGTTGGACGACTATCCCGACGCCGTGGCCATCGGCGAGGTGTGGGTGCACGGCAACGAACGCTTCGCCAGGTATCTGCGTCCCGATGAGTTGCACCTGGGCTTCAATTTCCGTCTGGTGCAAGCCGATTTCGACGCCCGCGACGTTCACGATGCGATCGACAACGCGATGGCAGCGGCCAACCTCGCCGGGGCGACACCGACGTGGACACTGTCCAACCACGACGTCGAACGCGAGGTCACCCGATACGGCGGCGGTGCCCGCGGGTTGGCGCGGGCCCGGGCGATGGCCCTGGTGATGCTGGCCCTGCCGGGCGCGGTGTTCGTCTACAACGGCGAGGAACTCGGGCTGCCCAATGTCGATCTGCCCGATGACGTGCTCCAGGATCCGGTGTGGGAGCGCTCCGGTCACACCGAACGGGGACGTGACGGGTGCCGGGTGCCGATGCCGTGGTCGGGTGACACACCGCCGTTCGGGTTCTCCTCCAGCGCCGACACCTGGCTGCCGATGCCTGACGAGTGGACACCGTTGACGGTGGAGTGCCAGCAGGCCGATCCGGCGTCGACGCTGGAGTTCTACCGGCAGGCCATCCAATTACGTTCCAGCCGTGCGGAATTCACCGACGGAATCGGGCTGACTACCGCCGATGGCCTGCTGACATTGCGGCGCGAAGGTGGCTTGACATGCGTGCTCAACACGGGCACCGCTGCGGCGCCATTGCCACCTGGTGAAGTTCTGCTGAGCAGCGCAGAGTTGATCGCCGGCAGCCTGCCGCCCGACGCCGCCGTCTGGATTTCCGGGAGCTGACCGAAAGTCGAGTAGCGAACTACTCATGTGCAGCGCCACGTCGTCATCGCAGTATCGAGACAGTCACCGAACCGAACTCGATATCACCGGAGGACGACATGGGCGATGCCAACTACGCCAAAATGCTGTGGCTGCAGGCGAACACGGTGCGGGACCACGACGGCGCCGACGAAATTCAAGTCAGCAGGGCCGACGGCGTCATCTTCGAACGGCTCCGGATGAGGCCCGGTGACGTCTATTCGTTCGACGATGACCGCCTGCTGCCATTCAACAGATCCCAGGCTCCCATCGACATCGAACTGTTCGAGGTGGATGAGACCGGACCGGACGACCGCAGAATCGGGGCGGCGAGGATCACCGCCGCCGAGCTGGGCCGGGGCGAGCGCACTCAGCGAATCGCCGGCGCCGGATCCGTGTACTCCCTCACCTACAAGGTGATCTGACGTCCGGTCCACGACCGGATCAGAATCAAAACACAAGTACGACAGAAGGATTCATCATGCCTTTACTCTCGCTGTATTCCAACAATCTTCCTGACTTCTACATCGTCGAACGGAGCGGGCTCGCCGATATCGCCAAGATAGAGACCGACACCGACCGCGGCGACGCGACCTTCGAATGGACCGGGCCCCATCTGCGCATCGGCGAAACCGGCCAACTACGCCGGGCCGCCGCACCTCTCGGCTTCGTCCTGCAGATCGCGACGTTCGACGACTACCGCATTCACGGCAAGTACTTCGACGGCATCATCGACCCTGACGTCGCGGCAGAGGTCCGGGAGGATTCGACCTTTGTGCTGGAGAAGGGCGTCATCGATCCCAATCAGTTCTCGTTCCGGTCGGTGAAGTTCCCGGACCTGTACATCCGGCACCAGAACTTCCAGCTGTTCGCGACACCTGTCAACACCCCGGCCGAACTGCAGGCCGCGACGTTCCGGCCCGCGGCACCGTTGCAACCGGCCAACCCCTAGGGCGCGCTCAGCCCAGGATCAGGGCGGCACTCTCGCGGCGGCGGTACACCGAACCGAACCGGGCGTCGATGCGCAGCCACGACGGGTGTGCGCGGACCCGGACGATCTCCTCTTCGCTCACCTCGTTGCCGGTCTGCGGCAGAAAACCCATGGCGGTCAATGCGAATACACATCGCATGGGCACTCCGACAGCCTCGTCACCGGAGCTGACCGCGATGACCTCCTGGTCCATCAGGGACGCCGGCGGCCCGTGTGCACTGCCGTGTTCGCGGGCCAGCGCACCACCTTGCTGAGCCAGGTCGAGCATCACCCGTGCCGGGACGTCGTCGAGGTGGACGAATCCGTCCTCGGGCGGCAGACCACCGCGCCAGGCCGAGTCCATCGGGAAGCCTGGGTCGACGTATCCGTCTGCGGCAGAGGATAACCCGGCCACCAGAGCGTCGGCTCCCGCGGACAGATCCGACGGCCGCACCTGACCGGTCACCACCCGGCTGGCCAGCACCTCCAACCCGGTGGCCACCCAGGCCACGGCCGCATGGGTACCGGATCGCTCCCGCAACCGGACCACCGCGGCATCGTCCAACCGCAGGGCACGGTCGAGGAACGTCGCGAGATCCTCACGGTCACGCGGATCGTCGATCCACAGACCGCGCTCGGGTGCGGTCATCGCAGGTGGCTCTCCAGATAGCTGCGCTGCTCGGGCGTCAGGCGCTCCAACCGTTGCTCGGCGATGTGCACCGCGGCCAGCTGGGTCTCGCCGATCACCGACGGCTTGGAGTCAGGGGCGGCGTGCAGCGAGCGCACCTCGTAGCCGATGGTGAAATCCACGGCCCGCACCCGTTTGGACCACATGGTCACCTGCAGGGGTGAGTCCACGAGCCGCAACTGGCCCTTATAGGCGATGCTGACGTCGGCGATCAGCAGGCCGATGGTCTCGATCGTGGCGCCGAACGGTTCACGCAGAAACGGAATCCGGGCCTCTTCGAGCAGCGTCACCATCGTGGCGTGATTGATGTGCTGGTACATGTCGATGTCCGACCAGCGCACGTGCACCGGCGTTGTAAAACTCACGCAGTCGTTCCCGTTCCACTCGTTCGTGTCATGCTGCGGATCTGCCGCGCCGCCACAGACAGCGTCGCCAGGTCCTGCTCACCATCTTCGTATATCTCGGCCAGCGTGCGACGAGCGCGGGTCACCCGGGAGCTGTTGGTCAGCTCCCACTCGGCGATCTTCTCCTCACCGGTCTCGTTGGGTTCGCCGACGGCGAGCACATCGAAGCACAGGGCCCGCAGTGAACCGTAGATGTCGTCACGAATAGCCAGCCGCGCCAACGAATGCCAGCGATCGTCGCGGCTCAGCCGGGAGACCGCAGTGAGCAGCCCGTCGGAGCTGAGGTGGTCCATCAACGCGAAGTAGGTGTCGGCCACTTCGGTGGGCTCACGGTCCACGATGTCGGAGATGTCGATCACGTCGAGCAGGCTGTACTGGTAGAGCCCGGTCGCCACCGCATAGGCCAAGTCGTTGGGCACGCCCTGTGCGGCGAACTCGCCGGCTTCTTTGGCCACGATCGCCTTGTCATCCCCGCGCAGCCACTGCGCCATGTCGGGACGCAGAGCGGCCACCTTCGCGGCGAACCGGTTGATCTCGGCGCCGACGGCCAACGGCTGCGGCCGGTAGTTCAGCAGCCAGCGCCCGGCCCGGTCGACCAGGCGGCGCAGATCCAGGGTCATCCGGTCGGTGACGGACACCGGCACCCCGGCTTCTCCGGCAGCCTGGATCTGGCGCCACACGTTGCCGATCCCGAAGATGGCGTCGGTGGCGACATAGCTGCGCACCGCGTCGACCGGACCGACGCCGACGTCCTCGGTGATTCGGTAGGCGTAGCTGATCCCGCTCGTGTCGACGAGATCGTTGACCAGCATGGTGGTGGTGATCTCCCGGCGCAGCTGGTGCGACCGGATCTCGCCGGGGAACTGTTCGCGCAGCTTCTCCGGGAAGTACTGTGGCAGCCGGGCGGCGAACACCTCCTGATCGGGCAGATCACTGGCCAGCACGTCGGCTTTGAGCTCGAGCTTGACGTGCGCCATCAGCGTGGCCAATTCCGGTGAGGTCAAACCGATTCCGGCGTCGGCTCGGCGTCGGATCTCCTTCTCCGAGGGCAACGCCTCCAGCTCGCGGTTGAGCCCGCGGTTGGCCACGAACTCCTTGATCATCCGGGCGTGCACCGAAAGCATGCTCGCGGCGTTGGCCCGGCTGGTGCCCATCAGATCGTTCTGGTGCTTGTTGTCGGTCAGCACCAGCGCGCCGACCTCGTCGGTCATCGACAGCAACAGACCCGTTCGTTCCTGCCCACTGACCTTCTCGGCGGTCACCAGTGAGTCGATCAGGATCTTGATGTTGACCTCGTGGTCCGAGCAGTCGACGCCCGCGGAGTTGTCCAACGCATCGGTGTTGATCCGTCCGCCGGCCAGATCGAATTCGATCCGCCCCAGCGATGTCACGCCGAGGTTGCCGCCCTCGCCGATCACCTTGGCGCGCACCTCGTTACCGCACACCCGGATCTGGTCATTGGCACGATCACCGACGTCGGCCTCGGTCTCGGCTTTCACATACGTGCCGATGCCGCCGTTCCACAGCAGGTCCACCGGAGCCTTGAGGATGGACTTCATCAGCGCAGGCGGCGTGAGTTCCTCGATGTCGTCGTCGATCCCGAGTGCCGCCCGGGCCTGCGGGCTGATCGGGATGGACTTCTGCTGACGGCTGTAGACACCGCCGCCCTCGCTGATCAGCGTGGCGTCGTAGTCTTCCCAGCTGGATCGCGGCAGTTCGAACAGGCGCTTGCGTTCCACCCAGGATGCGGCGGCCTCAGGGTTGGGATCGACGAAGATGTGCCGGTGGTCGAAGGCCGCGATCAGCCGGATGTGCTTCGAGAGCAGCATGCCGTTGCCGAACACATCGCCGCTCATGTCGCCGACGCCGACGACGGTGAAGTCCTGGCTCTGGGTGTCCACCCCCATCTCGCGGAAGTGCCGTTTCACCGACTCCCAGGCGCCCTTGGCGGTGATGCCCATGGCCTTGTGGTCGTAGCCGATGGACCCGCCGGAGGCGAACGCGTCACCCAGCCAGAACCCGTAGGACTTGGCGACTTCGTTGGCGATGTCGGAGAAGGTGGCCGTGCCCTTGTCGGCCGCCACCACCAGATAGGCGTCCTCCCCGTCGCGGCGCACCACCTGCGGTGGGGTGACGACGGCGCCGGTTCCCTTGTCGACGTTGTCTGTCACGTCGAGCAGCCCCGAGATGAACAGTTGGTAGCAGGCAACGCCTTCGGCGCGGGTGGCTTCGCGGTCGACGGCGGCGTCGCCGGTCGGCTCGGGCGGCCGTTTGACCACGAACCCGCCCTTGGCGCCGACCGGCACGATGACGGCGTTCTTCACGGCCTGTGCCTTGACCAGGCCGAGGATCTCGGTGCGGAAGTCTTCGCGACGGTCCGACCAGCGCAACCCGCCGCGTGCCACGAACCCGAACCGCAGGTGCACGCCCTCCACCCGGGGCGAGTAGACGAAGATCTCGAACTTGGGCCGTGGCAGCGGCAGTTCGTTGATCAGGCCGGGGTTGAGCTTCATCGCCACGACCCCGCGTTGCCGCGCTGACTTCGGGTCCTGCACAAAATAGTTGGTGCGCAGCGTGGCCTGGATGAGGGTCGCGAAGGCACGCAGTACCCGGTCGGTGTCCAGACTCACCAGGGCATCGATGTCTTCGGCCACTGCCGCGGCGGCTCCCTGTGCGTCGCGGGTTCCCGAGGTGTCCTCGGACGGGTCGAACAGCGCCTCGAACAGCTGCAGCAGCGACTGTGTGGTGTGCGGATTCTCGTTGACCACCGATTCGATGTGCGACTGGCTGTACGGGAAACCGGCCTGCCGCAGGTATTTCGCGTAGGCGCGCAGGATCACGACCTGCTGCCAGGTCAGGCCCGCGCGCAACACCAGTTCGTTGAACCGGTCGACTTCGACCCATCCGTGCCAGATCGCGGTCACCGCGTCGGCGAACCGTTGGGCGGTGGCCTCCCGCGACGCCGCGTCGGGCGCGTCGGGGATGCTGCGCTGGCGGACGACCTTGAACTGGTAGATCCAGACCGGCAGGCCGTCGGCCCGGGTCACCGTGTAGGGGCGTTCTTCGAGCACCACCACGCCCATCGACTGCAGCATCGGCAGGAGTTCGCTCAACGACGCCGACTGGCCGCCCAGGTACCAGGTGAGTTGGGCGAGGCCGTCGTCCTGACCTTCCCTGAACACCAGCTTTACTGAATTGTCCTGCAGCGCTTCGATGATCGCAATGTCGGCGATGGCATCCGCCGGAGCCACGGCTTGCTTGTAGTCCTCCGGAAAGGCCGAGGCATAGTGCTCGACGGCTGCCGGGGTGAGCTCCGCGTTTGCTGCCGCACTGGTCATGCGGTCACCCCAGTTGCGAGTGGCCTCGGTCAGCAGATTCTGGATCCGGTTCTCGTTCTCCGTGGAGGTGTCCACGGCGTGCGAGACCGCACCATCGGGCAGGCGCACGATGAAATGGACTACTGCCCAAGGTGATTCACTAACCCTGGCCGAGTAGTCGATGCTCTCCCCGCCGAGTTCGCGCACGAGGATGTCCTGCATCTCCAGCCGCACCGCGGTGGTGTAGCGGTCGCGGGGCAGGTACACCAGGCAGGATACGAAGTGCGCCAACTGATCCGCGCGCAGAAACAGCAGGGTACGGCGGCGCGACCCGAGGTCCACCACGGTCAGCGCCATGTCCAACAGCTGTTTGGAACTCAACGCGAACAGTTCGGGGCGCGGGATGGTCTGGACAATGTCACGCAGCAGCTGCGCCGGGTGGCTGGGGTCGCGCCGGGCCATGGCCAACGCCTCTTCGACACGCCGCGAGATCAACGGGATCTCCAGCACGTTGGCGTTCATCGCGGCCACGGTGAACAGGCCGACAAACCGGTGCTCGATGACCTGCTCGCCGCTGTCGCGGACCACGACGATGTACGGGTTGGCGCCATAGCGCACATAGCTCGGCATGGTGGCCTGAGCCAGCACCATCAGATCGTCGGAGGCGGTCAGCGGCGGCAGCACATCCTCGCGCAGCTTGAGCACGCCGAGGCGACTCGACGGATCGACCGTGGCCTGCCCGTCGTCGATCGCGCACTGCTGATAACCCAGCAGCACGAAATGCCCGTCGGAGAGCCAGCGCAACAGCGCGGCGACGTCCCTGCGGTCGGTGTTGGGAAACCGGCCCTCGACATCGGTGGCGACGTCGTTGGCCAGGGCATGCAGCGCGGCGCCCATGGCAGCGGCGTCCAGGCCGATCTGTCGCGCCTGGGCCAGGACATCCGGTACCAGGCCGACCACTTCGGTCAGTGCCGGACCGTCAGCCGCGCCGTGGACCGGCACCAGGATCCAGCACTCGTCGACGCCGTCGACGCCGGTGGCCTCGGCAGCGGGCTGGAAATCCTGCAGTACCCCGTCCGCGTCGCGGTGCACCCGGAAGACCGGGTTCATGATGGCCGGATACGCGATGCCGTGCCGGTGCAACAACACCGTCACCGAATCGACCAGCATCGCCGCCTGCTCGGTGACGATCTGCAGGGCCGGACCGGAGTCGCTGTCTCCCGGGTAGACCAGGACCTTGGTCTCCCCCGGCGCCCGCTGACCGCCCAACGCGTAGTGGGCGGCCACCGTGGCATCGGAAACGAGGCGCTCGGCCACCGCGGCCTGAGGGCCGGTGGCGGCCACTCCCGGCGCGCCGGCCTGCGGAGCCCGATAAGTGGACAGGAAGGCTTTCGCGAGCCGGTGGATCACCTCAGGCGGCGCCTGTGAGCGATCCCGGTCGCTAATTCCCTGTCCCCGAAGAGCTCCCGGTTCGGCCGTCATACGGATCACTCCCTAACTCACGCCCACGCACCGGCATTGGTGCATAGCTGCGACATTAGTGGCGCCACCGAGCCCGCTGCGCTGTTTATCCCGTCACGGGTCAGTCCCGGGTCAGTCTCCGGTGGGTCACCCGGTGCGGACGTGCCGCTTCGGCACCGAGACGTTGGATCTTGTTCTCTTCGTAGGCACCGAAGTTGCCCTCGAACCAGAACCACTTGGCCTCGTTGTCGTCGTCGCCCTCCCACGCCAGGATGTGCGTGCAGGTGCGATCCAGGAACCAGCGGTCGTGGCTGATCACCACGGCGCAGCCCGGGAACTGCTCCAGCGCGTTCTCCAGTGAGGACAGCGTCTCGACGTCGAGGTCGTTGGTCGGCTCGTCGAGCAGGATCAGGTTGCCGCCCTCCTTGAGGGTCAGGGCGAGGTTGAGCCGGTTGCGCTCACCGCCGGACAGCACGCCCGCCGGCTTCTGCTGATCCGGCCCCTTGAACCCGAACGCGGACACGTAGGCCCGCGACGGGATCTCGTTCTGGCCGACCTCGATGTAGTCGAGCTTGTCGGAGACGACCTCCCAGACCGTCTTCTTGGGGTCGATGCCGGCACGGCTCTGGTCGACATAGGACAGCTTGACCGTGTCGCCGACCTTGACGGTGCCGCTGTCGGGCTGTTCCAGCCCGACGATGGTCTTGAACAGTGTCGTCTTGCCGACGCCGTTGGGGCCGATGACGCCGACGATACCGTTGCGCGGCAGCGTGAAGGAGAGGTCCTTGATCAGCGTGCGGCCTTCGAAACCCTTGTCGAGGTGCTCGACCTCGACGACCACGTTGCCCAGCCGCGGCGGGGTCGGGATCTGGATCTCCTCGAAGTCGAGCTTCCGGGTCTTCTCGGCTTCGGCGACCATCTCCTCGTAGCGGCCGAGGCGGGCCTTGTTCTTGGCCTGCCGGGCCTTGGCCCCCGAGCGGACCCAGGCCAGCTCGTCCTTGAGCCGCTTCTGCAGCTTCTGGTCCTTCTTGCCCTGGACTTCGAGGCGCTCGGCCTTCTTCTCCAGGTAGGTCGAATAGTTGCCCTCGTACGGGTACGCGCGGCCACGGTCGAGTTCGAGGATCCACTCGGCGACGTTGTCCAGGAAGTACCGGTCGTGGGTGACGGCCAGGATGGCGCCCTTGTAGCTGGCCAGGTGCTGCTCCAGCCACAGCACGCTCTCGGCGTCGAGGTGGTTGGTGGGCTCGTCGAGCAGCAGCAGGTCAGGCTTGGACAGCAGCAGCTTGCACAGGGCCACGCGGCGACGCTCACCACCCGAGAGGTGGGTGACCGGCTCGTCCGGCGGCGGGCAGCGCAGCGCGTCCATGGCCTGCTCGAGCTGGGAGTCGATGTCCCACGCGTCGGCCGCGTCCAGTTCTTCCTGCAGATGGCCCATTTCCTCCATGAGCTCATCGGAGTAGTCGGTGGCCATCAACTCGGCGACCTCGTTGTACCGGTTGAGCTTGCCCTTGATGGCCACACCGGCCTCGACGTTCTCGCGAACGGTCTTGGTCTCGTCGAGCTGCGGCTCCTGCATCAGGATGCCGACGGAGGCGCCGGGTGCGAGCAGCGCGTCGCCGTTGTTGGCATGGTCGATGCCGGCCATGATCTTCAGCACACTCGACTTACCAGCCCCGTTGGGACCGACGACGCCGATCTTCGCGCCGGGCAGGAAGTTCAGGCTGACGTCGTCAAGGATGACCTTGTCGCCGTGCGCCTTGCGAACCTTGCGCATCGTGTAGATGAATTCGGCCATGCCGTGATGTGCCTTTCTGAAACTCTTCGGGGATATCGGATGGGCGCTCGCGCGAAAGGTTGCGTCAAGCCCAACTCACTCGCGCCCATCCTATGCGCGCCCGAAACCCGCTAAGCCGACAGTGGCAGCTCACCCTCGTCGGGCTCGGTTTCCGCGTCGTGGGAGTCGACGGATTCGGGCTCGGGCGCCGGGCCGGCCGCAGGTTTGGGCAGGGGCGCGACCCTGGCGGTGCAGCGGGACAGGTCGGGCCCGACCGCGGTGGCGCGCACCTCGACCGACGACCTGCGGACACCCTCTTTGTCCTCGTACTCGTCGGTGTGGACATGCCCCACCACGATCACTGCGTCGCCCTTCATCAGAGAGGCGCTGGTACCGGTGGCGAGATTTCCCCAGCAGTTGACCGTGACGTAGAGCGAGTTGCCGTGCTCCCAGTTGCCCTCAGGCGTACGGCGCCGCGAATTGCTGGCCACCCGGAACTTGTACAGCTCCTGATCGCCGAATCGTCGCCGGACCGGGTCGGTGATGATGTTGCCCACGATCGTGAACGGGGTCTCGAACATTTCTGATTCCTTTCGCTTCATCCATTCCGATGGCCGACACCGAAGCAGCGCGGCCGCCTTACGCAGCCATTGACCGCCGGAACCCCGACGCGCGGCCGGTATGTCGACCCGACGACGCCGTCGGCTGGGGATGAAACGCAGGCTGGGGATGAATCCCCGAAAGTCCTATCCGGAAGGGTGGTCGCGACGCGCCATCTCGGCGAGCATCGCGTTGTAGGCCGCCAGATCGGCGTCGTCATCGCGATCCGCGGCCCGGTCCAACCGCTTGGCGGTGCGTTGATCGCTGCGCCGCCACTGGATCAGCAGCGCCAACATCACGATCACCAGCGGGACTTCCCCGGCCGCCCAGGCGATGCCGCCGCCGAGGTGCTGGTCTCCGATCAGGTCGGTATGCCACGGCAACTGCAGTGACCGGTAGAAGCTTTCGCCCAGCACGGTCTGCATGCCCATCATCACCACACCGAAGAAGGCGTGCAGCGGCAGCGAGGCGAACACCATCCCGATCTTGACCAGGTGCGGGACCGGCCTCGGGGTTGGGTCTACGCCGATGACCACCCAGTAGAAGAGGTAGCCCGACAGCAGGAAGTGCACGTTCATCAGGATGTGCGCGGCATGGTTGCTGACCGCGGCGTCGAAGATGCCGCCGAAGTACAGACCGTAGAACCCCGCTACGAACAGCACGGTCGCGACGATGGGCTGGGTCAGGAACTGCGACACCCTGGAATGCAGCGCCGCGAGCAGCCATTCCCGCGGGCCTGGCGGCGATCCTCGGCCCACCGCAGGTAGCGCCCGCAGCGCCAGGGTCACCGGGGCGCCGAGCACCAGCAGCACGGGCACCAGCATCGACAGCAGCATGTGGGCGATCATGTGCATGCTGAACATCGCCGGCATGTAACGGCCGAGCCCCGACGAGGTGGTGAACAGCAGCGCCGCACAGCCCAGCAGCCAGGCGAACGTGCGGCCCACCGGCCAGGCGTCACCGCGTCTCCGCAGCCGGTACACCGCGGCCAGGTACGCCGCCGCAGCGATGATCGCCGCGGTCCCGAACAGCAGGTCGAACCGCCAGTCGAACAACACCCGGGCGACCGTCGGCGGCCCGGCGAAGTCGTATCCGATCGCGACCTCGGTGGGGCTGGGGATCCGCGGTTCCGGCGGCGGTGGGGTACGGCCCAGGCCGACGGCGATACCGAACGTGACGCCGAACAGCGCAGCCTCGGTCAGCGCCAACCGGATCAACGGTGTGCGTGCGCCGGGATCGGTGGCCAGGGCGGTCAGGCTGACCCGGCGCTGTCGCCAACCCAGCACACCGAGCAGGCTCAGCGCGATGACCTTGCCGACCAGCAGCCAGCCGTAGTTCGTGCGCACCAGATCGGGAAGCTGGATCCGCACCAGGGCGTTGAGCACCCCGCTGATGGCCATCGCGACGAAACACCACAGCGCCAGTGCCGAGAAGCGCCGCGCGGCCAGGGCGGTGTTGGCGCCGTCAGAGGCGGCCCCGCCCCCGGCCCGGATGGCGTGAGCCAACAACGCCAGCAGTCCGCCGGCCCACAGCGCCGCCGCCACCAGATGGATGAAGAGGCTGTTGGTGGCCAGATCGTGAGCTCCACCGGCCGACGAGTGTCCGGTCAGGACCAGCGGCATCAGTGTGAGCAGTGATCCGGCCAGCAGCACCGGCGTCCACCCCCACCGGAGCACCGGCAGGCTCGCGATGGTGACACCGGCGGCCAGGATCGCCGTCCAGCGCCAGGCCGCCGAGACCTCGACCAGGCTCGCAGCCGACCACACGTCCACCGGGCCGAGATGATCGAGCAGCGGCTGGCCGGACACGTCGGAGATCGTCAGCGGGACCAGCAGCGCGGCGCACACCGTCCACACACCCGAGGCGGCCGTACCGAGCCGCAGTGCCCGGTATCCGGCCACGTCGAGCACGCCGTTGGGCTGGGGAGGCACCAGGAACGCGGCGAACAGGAAGGACCCGACTGCGACGACGGCGGCGATCTCGCCGGCGGCCCGGACGAACGGCAGGCCGTAGGTGGTCACGGGGCCGGGGTCGGGCAGACCGGTGGCGGTCAGCGCGTCGGCCAACGACAACGCCCCGATACCTGCGGCCACTGCCCCCGCCAGCAGCCCCACGCCGACCAGCACAGGCCACACCACGCTGCTGCGCACGCTGGACGCGGTCACCTGGCCGGCAGAAGTCATGGTCCAAGGGTATGGCGTGGGCGCCACCACATCCCGGCTGCCAGACGAAAGGTGAGTCCGGCGGCTAGTCCGACGAGTCCCACTCGGCGCGGCGCTGCTTGTCCCGGTAGTAGAACTGCTCGCGTGCGATCTCGTCGACCTTGTCCATATCGGCGACGATCCCGCGCAGTTCATCGCGGAAAGCGTTGCGACGCTCTTGCAGATCCGGACCGCTGACCAGCAGGTTCTGATCGGCTGCCACCTGTCGCGCCGTGGCGAACAGCAACGCCGACACGGACTCGTTGCTGCCCACCCGGCCCTGGGCGACGTACTGCCGTCCCACGCCCAGCGCCCGCTTGGTCAGATCTCGCTCACTGATCTCGGCCGGTGCGTCGCGCAGCACGTCGGCGACGATCCCGTAGGCCTCGAAGAACGGACGGAGCATCGCGCCCACCAACAGCGGTCGCTTGCTGCGCAACATCTGATAGATCTCGTCGCCCCCGGCGGAGACCTTCGCTTCCCAGCCTCCGGCCGCCTGCCCTTCGGGCGTGCGGTCGTACCACGACAGCTCCTCGGCGACGTTGTCGCGGAAGGCCGCCGAATCGGCGAAGTAGAAATCGAACTTGAGCAGGTCACGCAGCCGCATCACCTGGTCCCAGAACGCCTGCAGCGGATCGGTCGCCGCACGGGCGGAATACGCCAGGGCCAGCTCCACGATCGAAGTCTCCTGGAAGGCGTGGATCAGGGAATTGCGGTAGAACGCCGCCTCCAGTTCGTCCTCGGGGGCGATCCGCCACACGGGCTCGCGCCCGCTGTCCACCAGCGTCACCGGGTGCCCGCCGGAGAGCGCATCGACGGCCGAACGCACGCCCTCGGCGGTCCGTAGCCGCAGCGCACTGTTGGTCATCGGGGTGTTCTTACGCTCCAGGTAGTCCAGCGAGTCCTGCAGAGTGTGGTGCAGTTGATCGAGCGTCAGGGCGACGCCACGGGCGCCCAGCAGCAACGCCGAGACCAGGTTGGTCGCGTTGACCGGGGTGACCCGCAGGATCCGCCAGGCCACCTCGAAGGCCATCTTCTGCATCGCCAGGCGTTTGGCTGCCTCGTCGTGGGCCATCTCACCGTTCGGCTCACCGAGATGTTCGCGCATCGAAACCGCTTCTGGGAAGCGGACATAGATCTTGCCGTAGTTGCGTTCGCCCTGCGCCTTGATGAAGTTGTACAGCCAGCTCAGACCCTCCGGGGTCTTCTCGCCACCCCGGGCGTACGCGGCGTACTCGGCGGTCTCGTGCAGCTGGTCGAAGCTGATCGACACCGGCTGCAGCAGGATGTCCTCACTGCGGCCGTCGAGATATGCGTTGGCGACGTAGGCGAGCAACCCGAGCTTGGGCGGCAACATCTTTCCGGTCCGGGACCGGGTGCCCTCGATGGACCAGTTCAGGTTGAACCGCTTCTCCACGATGTAGCCGACGTACTGCCGCAGCACGTACTTGTACAGCGGGTCGTCAAGCTTGCGGCGCAGGAAGATGACACCGGAATGCCGGAACAACGGACCCATCAGGCCGAACGAGAGGTTTATCCCGGCGAACGTGTACACCGGGGGAAGTCGGTTCTCCTGCATGGCCACCGGGACGATGACCCCGTCGAGATACGACCGGTGGGAGAACAGCAACACCGCCGGATGCTGTTCCAGGGCAAGGCGCATCGACTCGATCTCGGAGCGGTCGTAGTCGATACGCGGATCGAAGCCACGACTGAAGATGGCCCGGCCCATTGTGGGGATCAGGTCCACCGAGAACCGGCTCCACCCCGTGGAGAGCTCGTCGAGCATCTCCCCGGCCTTCTCCACCGTCGCCCCCGGAATCTGCTCCAGGCCTTGGCGGAATCGTGCCGAGTCCAGCATCTCCGGCTTGACCAGCCGCGGCGACTTGTACTCGGGGCCCAGCAGCCGAAGCTCCACCCGCTCGATGGCCAGTACCGCCCGCCGAAGGACGAATCGGGCGAATTCCCTGGGGTTTTCCGCGACCGTGGTCTCACTCCACTGCTTACGCAGTTCCGATACCTTGGCCGGTTCACCGGCGACGATCCGGGCGCGCGACGGGTCCTTGCGCAGGATGCGTCGCTGCAGGATCTCCGGCGGCCGGTAGGTGTCGCGGCCGGAGATCAACCCCACCACTTTCAACCGGGTGGGTAACCCGCCGGGCACCCAGAACACCCGGACCGGAACGACCAGCCGGTCCTCGTCCGATTCCAGTTCCTCGACCAACCGGGCCACCGCCCCGGGGGCGGGTTCGTCGGTGGCCGGCAGCTGCAGTACCTCGACGGTCGTGTCGGGATGTTCACGCCGCTGCGTCTTGAGCCAGTCGTTGAGCAGCTCGAGCTCGGCCGGTGACGAGGCCGATGCGAGCACCAGCGCGTCGTCGGTGGTGCTGAAGCTGGGGTAATCGTCGATACCTGTGGTCACGGTCGGCCCTTGGGGGTCGACCGCGAGGATGAGCCGGAGGGTGCGGTATCCGGTTCGGGGGCAGCCTTTTTCGCCGGGGCTTTCTTCGCGGGAGCCTTCTTGGCGGGTGCCTTCTTGGCCGCCCGGCGCGGAGCGGCCTGCTCCGCCGGCGCGCGGGTGTAGATGTCGAAGGTGGGCAACTCGTCCTCCGGCCAGGATCTCAGGGTGTCGAGATAGATCTGGCGGACCTCGGCGATGCGGTCGGAGATGTTCTCGACGGTCCAGTCGTCCACCGAAATCGGTGGATACACCGCGATGTCCACCTTGCCCGGGTTGAACGTGCTGGAATCGCGGGCCGCGATCACCTCGGCGTTGCGGATCACGATCGGCACGATCGGCACACCTGCGGCCATGGCGATGCGGAACGGCCCCTTCTTGAACGGTCCCACCTCGGTGGTGTCCAGCCGGGTGCCCTCGGGGGCGATCAGGATCGACAGACCCTTGCGGGCAAGCTCTTCCACGCGGTGCAGGCTTTCGACGGCCTTCTCCGGGTCATCGCGGTCGATGAATGCCGCATCCATGACCTTCCCGAGCGGACCCATCAGCGGGTTGCGCTCCAGCTCCTTCTTCCCGACGCCGGTGAAGTCGACCCCGACCAGCCGGCCCGCGATCATCGGGTCGGCCTGATTGCGGTGATTGAAGATGAAGACCGCGGGGCGTTGCGCGGTCAGATTCTCCTCGCCGAGGACGTTGAGCTCGATGCCCGTCGTGAGCATGAGCAGCTTGCTCCAGTTCGAGGTGAAGAAGTTGACCCCGGTGCGCTTGTTGCGAGTCAACAACCCGAGGCCGATCGCGCCGGCGGCGACGGTCGGGATGGTGGCCAGACTGGCCAGCGTACGCAGTTGCGAGACCGGGCTGCTGCCGCTGCGGCTGCTGAACTTCAGCACCGGCCAGCCACGCTTGGCGGCGACGGCGGCCAGCTTGCCTGCCGGATTCGTCGGCCGCGGATGGCCCACCAGATACATCAGGGCGACGTCCTCGTCGCCGTCGGCGTAGAAGTAACTTTTGGCCAGGTCCACCCCGTTGGCGGACGAGAAGTTCTGCACCGCACGGGCTTTGCCGGCACCCCAGATGACCGGTCTCTCGACTTCGCCGGTGATCAGGCCGTCCTCGTCCGTCTCGAACTTGTTGCACAGCACGTTGTCGATGCCGAGAAAGCGGGCTACCGGCTCGACTTGAACCGTCAGCGCCGAGGAACTCAGCACCACGGTGTGGCCGCGGGCCATGTGCGCACGCACCATGGCCCGCATCTCCGGGTACATGCGTCCCTGCACATGCTGGACGAACAACCGCTCGCCGAGCTCGTCGAGATCGCTGAGCGAGTTGCCCCGCAGCATCCGGGCGCCCTTACCGATCAAGTCCTCGAACTCCGAACGCCCCAACTGGTGGTTGAGCCCGGCCTGCACCATCCCGATGAACTCGCCGACACCCATCTGACCGCGACGCAACCGGTCCCGGGTCATGATCACTCCGGTGAAGCCGGCCACCAGGGTCCCGTCCAGGTCGAAGAACGCGCCGATCTCCGGGCCCTCGGGGCTGCCCTCGATCTCTGCCAGGGTGCCGGGCAGCCGCATCTGCCTGGTGGCGCGGGGTTTCGGGGACGGGTCTTTCGAAGTCACTGTGCAGCACTCCCGTTCGTCGCCGAAGTGTCATCGCTGAACGAGGCCGGCTCCGCGCGGCCGTCGCCACCGAGCGCCAGCACCTCGTCGAATCCCGCGAGCAGACACCGGGCGAACAGCTGATCGTCGGTGATGGCGGCGCGGTCGTACCGGGTGGTGACCGTGATGTATCCCGATCTCGAGATCAACACCACCATCATCGCGACGCCGGGCAACGGACCTATTCCGTAGTGGCGCAATATCTTTGCCCCGGCGATGAAGGTGTCCCCCGGCCAGACCGGGACATTGCTGGCCTGCACATCGGAGTTCACCACCGAACCGGCCACCGTCTCCAGTACGGCATCTGGCAGCAGGCTCAGCACGGGCGCGATCGAGCCGACCACGTCGATGGCGCGTTCCTCGCGCTTGCTCGTCATCTGCGACCGGACGGCCTTGATCCGGGTCTCCGGGTCGACGATTCCGACGGGCGCGGCGAGGTTGATCCCGGCGAAGCGGTTGCCGCCGGCCGGGTCGTCCTGTGAGCGCAGGTTGACCGGCACGGCCATGGGCAACGTCTCGATCGAGATGCCTTTGGCTTCGTGGTAGAGCCGCAGGGCGCCGCACAGCCCGGCCAGGTACGCATCGTTGATCGAACCGCCGGCGGCCTTGGCTGCCCGGTGCAGGTCGGAGAACGGAATGTCGATCGCCTCCGTGCGCGAGGACAGGCTCCGGCGGCGCAGCAGCGGCGAGGGGTGCGCAGCCGGACCCATCACCCGGGCACCGGACATCGCGTAGTCGACCACCCCGCTGACCGCCGACACAGGGTCGCGCACCACCTTGGTCACCGTCCGGGCCGCCTGTCCGAGCGCACCCAGCACGCCGCCGGCAATCGATCCGGGGAGCCGGTTGATGCCCTCCCGCATCAGGTCGTTGGGCGAGAGGTCCTGCGGGATGGGTAACGGTGCAGCGGCGGCCGGTTCGGGATCACGCTCGAGGTCGTAGATGTTGGCGAACATCTCGACCATCCCGACGCCGTCGGAGACCGCGTGGCTCAGATGGAGAATGGTCGCCGCCCGGCCGTCGGCCAGCCCCTCGACCAAGGTGGCGTTCCACAACGGCCGGTTGATGTCCATCGGCGACTGCAGCGCGACCTCGGCCAGATCGAACACGTCGCGCAACGTGCCGGGCGCAGGAACCCGCACCCGTCGCACGTGGTAGTCGAGATTGAAGTCGGGGTCGACGACCCAACGCGGAGCTGCCGTCGGCAGGGTGGGCATGACGACCTTCTGGCGCAGCCGCAGAACCTTGCGCGACGCGTGATCGAGACGGGCCCGGAATCGGTCCCAATCCGGTGTGGTGTCGAGGATCTCGACGCCGAGGATCCCGGACCGGGTGCGCGGGTTTGCCTCTCCCCGATGCAACAGCTGATCGACTGCGCTCAGTTCTTCGGGCAGTCCCGCCGCGTCCAACTCCGGCACGTCGCTCATCGCGTGGTCCCTCTCCCCTCCCCATGGCCGCCAGTGCAGCGTCCACGCTAGTCCGCCACCGGTAGCCGCGGAGAACTTTGCCGGGCGTCCGTCGCGCGTCACCGCCCCTTCACGCCGAGGTACGGGTTTCGTCGATCGGCGGTAGGTGTCTGTCCGGTAGGTCGCGAAAAGAGGCGGCCGACAAAATCCGTTTCTGCTGACCGTTCTTGGTCGGCGTGATCCGGAGATTGACGGAGACGCCGTGATCGGCGGGCCGGATGTAATAGCACTCGTCGGTGTCCGGGCAGTAGATGCAGATGACGTCGATCGCGTCCTTGTCGATGGGCGTGCTGTGCGCGCCGTGGCGATCGGCCCAGGTGGACCGGAAGTTGAGTCTGACCGCTCCCGCTCGTGCCGACCGGTACTTCACCTGAATGCGGTGGAAGGTGCCCGCCGCGTACGCCACAAGGTCGAACGGCGCATGCTCGGTAGCGGGGAACAGCACGTAAAAACCCTTGCCGACCAGGTCGGCATGCGCTTTGGCGACGCCGAGGTCGCCTTTGTCTTTGGTGTGATGCCGACCCACTGACTCGCTCGTTTCATCAGATGCGGTTCGAGCAGCCCACGTGCTGCATATCCGTTTCGGTAACGACACGCACGCGGTGTAAATTGTGGTGGTCCGACTTGCCCCCGTGGCGCAACGGATAGCGCATCCGGTTTCTACCCGGTCGGTTGCAGGTTCGAATCCTGTCGGGGGTGCCATGCCGCATTCGTTTGACGTGTGCTTCTCGTTCTTGAGCGCACGGTACCTCGCACATCCGACAACGCAATGTCGGTCGAGTGCTCGCTCAATACAACGGGTGAGCCTGAATCACACGCGGCGCGAAGCCCAATCTCCACCAGTGGAAGATTGACGTGCATTACTGTCCTGATCGCACCGCTAGCCGAAGTTCGGAGACAACATGAGCACCTATCGGACGATCGTTGTCGGGACCGACGGCTCCGACTCGTCGCTACGCGCGGTCCACCGCGCCGCCGAGATCGCCGCGCAGGAGAACGCGAAACTGATCATCGCGAGCGCTCATCAACCCGTGGCCGAAAAGGGCGGCTGGTCGCGACCACCGTCGCCCGATCATGTGGTCGATACCCGTGCGGAAGACAGCCTCAAGAGCGAGGGCTACCGGATGCACGGCGCTGCCCCGGTCTACGAGATCCTCCAGGTGGCGCGCGACCGGGCGAAGGCCGCCGGTGCCGGGGATATCGTCGAGCGGGCGGTCGAAGGTGCCCCGGTCGATGCCCTGGTGAAACTCGCCAAAGAGGTCGACGCGGATCTGATCGTCGTCGGTGACATCGGGCTGGACTCGGTCGCCGGGCGCCTGTTGGGTTCGGTGCCCGCGACCATCGCCCGTCGAGTGAAGATCGACATCCTCATCGTCCACACCGCGACCTAGGACGCGTCGCCTACATCGCCACCCACATCAGCTGGTCGTCATCGGCGACGACGGTGCCTGCGGTCGGGGCGGCGAAGTGGGTGCCGAGCAGCAGAGCCTGTTCGTCGGCGACGCTCCGCAACAGCCGGGCGCGGGTCACCGCAGCCGCGTCCGGATCGTCGTCGGGCAGCGCCTGTACGTCCGGATGGGTGATCTGCAGTGGATGGTGAATGACATCCCCGCTGATCACCGCCACCTCGCCGCCGGACTCGAGCCGCACCGCGGTGTGCCCCGGGGTGTGACCGGGCGTCGCGATCAGCCGGATCTCGTCGGTGATCGCGTGGTCCATCTCGGTGAGCCGCAGAACATCGTGTGCGACAAGCGGTTCGACGGTCTCGTCGGCCGCGCGGTTCGGCGCCGAGGAATGGCGCCACGACGTGTACTCGTCGGCGGTGAGGAGGTAGGTCGCGTTCGGATAGGTGGGGATCCAGGCGCCGTCGTGCCGGGTCGTGTGGCGTCCTGCATGGTCGAGGTGCAGATGGGTGCAGACGACGGTGGTCACGTCGTCGGGGGTGAATCCTGCTGCGGCCAGCGACTGTCGGTACTGGTCGGGGTCCATGGGGATTTGGTACGGCAGGTCGTGCCCTTCGCCGAAGCAGCAGTCGACCACGACGAGATCATCACCGGATTCGATGAAGAACGACTGGATGGCCACCAGCAGATTGCCGGCGTCATCGACGTAGTGCGGATACAACCAGCGCGGAAGCTCCGACGGCAGCCCGCGAAACACCCGGTCAGGCCGGGTCGGCACCACCGTCTCCAGGACGGAATGAACTGTCAGCGTGCCGATGGTCCACTTCTGCATGGCTCACCGTATGAGACAAATCATTTGGATACAAGGCTCGGCGTGACCTCCTGAACCGTCGGCCATCTGGCACACTCGGATGCGTGGCGCAGCCAAACGTCCGGTTCCAGCGACTCGCCGAACAGGTCGCCGACCAGTTGCGGCGCCAGATCCTCACCGGGGAACTCGCCGACGGCAGCATCCTGCCCAAGGAGGACGAACTTCTTGTCGAGTACCCGGTCAGCAAGCCGTCCCTGCGCGAGGCGATGCGCATCCTCGAGGCCGAGGGGCTGCTGACGGTACGACGCGGCAAGCTCGGCGGCGCAGTGGTTCACCGACCCGATTCCGCAAACCTCGCCTACACCATGGGACTGGTGCTGGGCGCCGGACAGGTCGGACTCGCCGACGTCGGTACCGCGCTGTTGCAGGTCGAGCCGGCCTGCGCCGCACTCTGCGCCCAACGTGCCGACCGCAAACGCACCGTCGTCCCCATTCTCCGTGAGCTACACGAAGAATCGGTCAGATCCGTATCGGATCTGCTGCAGGCCACCTCGGCGAGTCGGCGGTATCACGAGGCGCTGGTGCGCCACTGCGGCAACGAGACGATGATCATCCTCGCCGGCGCGCTTGAGGCATTGTGGTCCGCCCACGAGCAAAACTGGTCGGCCCAGGTGACGGATCACTCGACGGTCCCGATCGAGGAACGCAGAGCGGTCCTGGAAGATCACCGGCAGGTGATCGACGCTATCGATGTAGGCGACGCACAACGGGCGCGCGATCTTGCCGCGGCGCATCTGGTCAGTGCCCAGCAGTACCCCGGCGTCGACGGCATCGTCGACCCGACGATGGTGCGCAGCTGGGCACAGTCGAGCCCACGGCGACCGTGAACGGGGGCGCCTCGATGCGACCGTTGACAGAGGGTCTTATTTTCATATGATTTGGTGATGAAGGCTGGCGACGCCGCCCATGCTGCCGACGCAGCCCACTACCGCACGGCCGGTTGGTGGTCGGACCGCACACTCTCGCAGACCGTGCGCGAACACGCCCTCGCCCAACCCGACAAGCCGGCCTATGTCGACTACCCCAACACCACGTTCACCTGGCGCGAATTCGACCGTGCCGCATCGCTACTAGCTGCCCAGCTGGCCGGCCTTGGCGTCACGCTCGGTGATCGCGTCGCGGTCTGGCACGGCGACACCGCGGCCATCCATGTGTTGTTCGTGGCGATCGAACGGTGCGGCGCCGTCGTGGTCGGGATCGGCGCCCGCGCCGGGACCCGCGAGGCCACCCAGATCCTGCGGACCACCGAGCCGCGTCTGCTGATCAGTGACGCGGCGCGGCACGCGTCGGCGCAAACCACCGTGTCCGGATTGACCGATGAGATCAGCGCGCTGGTGTTGGACGGTTTGTCCCTCGACACCGATACCGCACCTCGACCACCGGCCGCGGGTGTCGGCGCCGACGACGTATTCCTGATCAACTCCACCTCGGGCACCACGGGCCTACCCAAATGCGTTGTGCACACCCAGAAC
>NZ_LZSY01000055.1 GCF_001665625.1 Mycolicibacterium peregrinum
ATGGCCCCGTCACGGACATGACCGCGACGGTATCACCGCTGGTCATCTCCACTTTCAACTCACTCTCCTACAGATAAGATTCGGAACCGCCTAGTTCGCGGCCTTGAACGCTGATAACGGGCGGCGAAAAATTTGGCCAGCCGCGCTGACCAAGCCCGTGTAAGACCGCAACCCGTTGCGGCAGTGGGTGTTGAAACAGGAAGCACCCCAACAGCGGCGTGAGCCGCCAGCGGGAATCCCCGGGCTTCAGTCCGGGGAGCACGTCAACAACCGTAGCGGTGGCACCCGACATGCGGTGGCCGGTCAACTCCGACTGGATGGCCGCCTCTGATACGCACCTCAGCATCAGCCACATCGCCGCTATCTCTCCCCCGGTGATGTGCCCGCCCAGCTGGGTGACGTGTCGAATCCAGGAACCGGATTCGACACTGTTCTGGCCGCTGACGTGCGCCTGTGGGAGATCGCCACAACAGTTCAGTAGAGGCCTTGTGGCACGTAAACCCGTTGTGCCACTTCATCATCCATCAGTATTAGGGTGCGGTCGCCGAACCAGCCATCCAGTCTCGGCTGCGCGCCATAGGGATCGATGCCCCCGTAGCTACTGAGTTCGCCAACGGTGCTTCCTTGTCTGGCCTCGGCCAGCCGCAGCACATAGCCCCCCTCACCGGCAAGCTCTGGATGAACGCGGTGGTTATCAGCCGCGATTGTGAGCGTGGGAAATGAGACCGACCCGAACCAGTTGACGATGGTCGGCACCTCCGGGTTGATCCGTGAGTCATACAGAACCAGCGAGGGCCTGCCGAAGAGTGAGGCGATTGGTGAAATGGTCGGGCCATCAATAGTGATGACCTCTGGCTCCTGAGCGCCGTTCGGCGTGAATCTGACGTCGGTAAGTGTGTCGCTGCCCCGCATGATCCCGGCGAACAGATCAATTGCGTCCCAATCGGGTTCCGCCGCAGCTGCAGATAGCCCCGATTCACGCCAGGCCGGCTGGAACTTGTCGAGCACGATGGACCGCGTCGATGGGTCACGGCCATCCACTGCAAGGCGGGTCAATACTGTCAACCCGGCTTCTTTGCTGCGGTTGGCTTGAGCCGCGGCCCATACCAGCGTGAATGCTGTGCGAGTCTTTTCTTCGTGTGTGAGCTCGGTCGTTGATAGCAGGTCGATCAACGTTTCCGCGCGGCGCATACGGTCGATCTCGGAAACCGGATCAATCACAAGGGCGGTGCCCGGAACGTTGGTGCTAATGGTCGTGTAGGCCTGCCCACCTGTGTATGACTTCCATTGGGCGAAGAACTCTTTGATGTGAAACGTGTGGTCGGGATGGTCGTAGGCACACATGTCGATGAAAGTGGTTTTCCGCCAGGCATGAGCGATATTCAGCACAAGGTTGCGATGCAGCGTTGTCGTCAGCTGAGTAGGCATCGTCACCGGCCGGCCGTCGGCGGGGAGGACCCCGATAATCGGTGCGCGGTCGCCGTTTCCGCGTTGCAGGTCTGCAACCGAGCCGAACGACAGTCGTCTGATCTGCGCGCTAACGTGGTAGGAGTCGCTTTCCAGCAGCAGGGTGCTCAGGTTGCTGGGCCAACACATATCGGCATCTAATTGGGCTAGCGCCTGTTCGGAAAATTCAACTCGATTGCCAGCTTCAACACTGGCCAGTACCCCGCTGCGCGAGCTCGGCAGGTCAGCCTCGCGTCTCCCTCTTCGCGATGCAGCCTCAGAGTGCATCATGCGAACGAACTGCCCAAATTCCTTGGTGCCCACGGCCATGCCTCACACTAGCAGTGTTCCTATCTCGTCAAATGTCTCCCAAAGCGCCTGAGAACGGCAACCAAGACGTGATTTTGCTCGTGGATTCGGGAGTCATTTGACCATGAATTCGGGAGGCACTGAGGACTTGGGAGGCGGTCTGATGT
>NZ_LZSY01000056.1 GCF_001665625.1 Mycolicibacterium peregrinum
TCCGTTGGTCTCCCCCGCGGCCCGCATCGTCTCGACCACCGGATCCAGCAGTTCAGCCGCGGCGCCGAGCTGCCCGGCCCCCGCCGCGGCGCGACCCGTCAGCGCGACGCCGAACAGCTGCGCTGCCCCGGGCAGTTCGGCGGCCTGACGGCTCAGTTGGTCGGCTTCCTCACGCGCCTCACCGATCCGCCCGGCCAGTAGCAGCGCACCGATGTGCGCGTCGGCGATGACGAATCTCATATGCGCGGCATCGAAGGAACGCTCGGTGATGCGGTAGCCGGCCCGGGCGGCGGCGACCGCATCGTCGGCACGCCCTGCGTCGCCACACGACACGGTCACGGCCCACGCCGTGACCGCACCCACGATGGCGGGCAGCGCATCGAGGTCCAGGCCGCTGGATGCTGTCGCGGCTCGCGCTGGACATCCGATGGCAGCCCAGTACACCGTGTAGAACGCGTCGATGCCGGCCCGGGCAGCAGCCGGAATGTCCGCCGCCGCATCGTCGACGTGCCGCTTGGCGCCCTCCGGATCGGCCAGTGACCACAGCAGGTTTGACGCACGTAGGAAGGCCAGCCGGGCGCGGCCGTCGCCGTCGAGCTCGGCGGTCCCGATCGCATCGAGAATCGCGTCCGACTCCTCGCCCCGGCTGAGCCACGACAAGGCATGGGCGCGAATGAAATTCGCCTCTACGCCGGCTCCGGCGGAGATTGCTCCATGAGCCAGCCGGTCGGCCAGTGCCAGATCGGACAACCACACCGCGCCCTGTGCGGCCCGAGTCAGCAACTCGGGGTCGGGCGCGAGATCCGAATCGAGCATCAGTGCGGCTCGCCGCACCACCACCCGCATGGAGTCGCGGTCGTCCCGGTCGCCGAGCGCGGTGGCCACCAGCCCTCGCAGGCGGCGCAGCCGAGAACCCGGCACCCGGTTGCGCCGCACCTCGGCGTACAACGGGTGCGCCACGCGGACCTCACGGTCGGTGGGATCGATCGTGATCAGTCCACGAGCCTCGGCCGTCGCGACCGCATCGGCATCGGTGATTGCCGCCAGCCGATGCAGCTGGATCGGCTCGGCCACCGCCAGTACGTCGACCACCTCACTCACCGCCGGTGGCAGTGCACCGATCCGCGTCTCGATCAATTCGACCAGGCTCGGCGGGATCACCGGATCGCCGGCCCACCGCCAGTAGCCCTGCCGATACGCGAGACGTCCCTGCGCGACTTCCTGCTCGACGATGTTTCGCAGGTACAGCACGTTGCCCCGGGTCAGCCGCCACAGCCGTGCCGCTGCGTCCTCGTCCGGCGGGCCGTCGAGCGCGGCGGTCAACAGCCGCGTCGACTCGTCTCGGGACAACGGCTGCAGGTCCAACCGCTCGAACCGGCCGCGGTCACACGCAGTCAGCACCTCGGCAGGTACCGGTGCACCCGTGCGAACGGTCAACAGGAGCTTGGCGGCGCCGCGCTGGACGATCTGCTGCAGGACGAAGCCCGACAACCCGTCGAGCAGGTGTGCATCGTCGACGCACACGAGTACCGGCCGGCCGTCGGAGGTTCCGGTCAGGCCGTCGATCACGCGGCCGACGAGCGCTACACTGTCGGCGTCCGAGGTGCCCACCCACCGCGCGAAGGTTCCCAGCGGCAACCCTTGAGCGGCCGATGTTCCGACTGTCCAGCGCGTTTCGTGACCGCCGGTGTCTGCTACCGCGAGCGCTTCTCGGGCGATACGGCTCTTACCAACCCCTGCGCTTCCATAGATCACGATCCCGGACAGTTCGGTGGAGGCCAGCGCGGCATCGATCAGCCGGCTCTCCTCCAACCGCCCTGTCAGCGGCCAGGCGAGTCGCACGCATCGAGATTAGGCGGAGGCCCGGTCGTTAGCACGGGTAACGACGAACTTCGATGCCGCCAGCGATGCGGTGCGACCCCCGCGGGGTTATCGACCGGTGGTGCCGTCGATCAGTTCGCGCAGGATGTCGGCGTGACCGGCATGGCGGCCGGTCTCTTCGATCATGTGAGCCAGGGCCCATCGGGCGCTGGCCGCGGGGCGCCCCGGCCGGGATCGCGGAACGGGTGCCGCAAGATCGGTGCACTCGTCGAGTACCTCGTTGGCGCGCGCGACGGCTTCCCGGTACCGGGCGACGATGTCGGCGGCGCGGTCCGACCGTTCGACGGAGAACGTCGCCTGCCAGTCGGTGACGTCGTCCCCGAGAAAAATCCACCGTTCGACATAGGTCAGATGCTTCAGGAGGCCGAGCAGCGTGGTCCCCGACGGCACCTCCGATGTACGCGCCATCGGTTCCGGCGCGCCGTCGACCTTCGCAGCGATCGACGCGCGCAGATAGTCGAGAAACCCCCGCAATACCTCGGATTCGCTGTTGCCCGTCCGCGGCGGCGGACTGTCGTGCCTGCGGCGCTCGCTGGTATCCACCCTGCCCAGTATCTGCACGGCCGCGCCCGATGGCACGCGTCTTGCCGTTCCGGCAAGCAATGACAAACTTCGATACTCGGTTGCTGCCGTCACGCTCGACCGAGCGCGGGTCTGGCCGCTTTCAGTCGCTTGGGAACACACGCGGGTGCGGGCGGTCCGGGCGCTTTTCACCGCAGGTACGGAGAAACCTCTTTACGCTCGGTACTTACGCGCATAAGCTCGCGGTGGTTTGTCCGCGACCTCGCGCGCAGACCGACAGTTTTCGCAATCGACGTGCCAGGCCTGCCCCGCAGAGCGACTCGGCGAAAGGACGGATCAAGTGAGCAGCTCCATCCCGGTGTTCAACCCCTCCAACGAGGAGCAGATCGCGGAGGTCCCCGATTCGGATCAGGCCGCAGTCGATGCCGCGGCGGCCCGGGCACGGGAGACCTTCGAATCAGGGGTGTGGCGCAAGCTGCCCGCCGCCCACCGGGCCGAGGTACTTTTCCGCGCCGCCGAGATCATCAAAGCGCGCACCGAGGAGCTCGCGGAGATCGAGGCGCGGGACAACGGCATGAACGCAATCGCTGCCCAGCAGATCATCAAGGTCGCCAATGAGATGCTCATCTACTACGCAGGTTGGGTTGGCAAGATCCACGGCGAGGCGGCCAATCTCATCTCCGACGGCCTGCTCGGCCACTTCGAGGAGTATCACACCTTCACCCAGCTCGAGCCGGTCGGCGTCGTGGGTCTCATCATCCCTTGGAACGGACCATTTTTCGTCGCCATGCTCAAGGTCGCCCCGGCCCTGGCGGCGGGATGCAGTGCAGTGCTCAAGCCGGCTGAGGAAACCCCGCTGTCCGCGCTGAAGCTCGAAGAGATCTTCCGCGAGGCGGGATTGCCCGACGGCGTGCTCAACGTCATTACCGGGTACGGCGAGACCACCGGCGCGGCGCTGACCGCGCACCCGGACGTAGACAAGATCGCGTTCACCGGGTCGACGGAGGTGGGTCGGCTGATCGTCAAGGCCGCTGCGGGCAACCTCAAACGCCTGACGCTGGAACTCGGTGGGAAATCGCCGCTGATCATGTTCGACGATGCGAATCTCGACAAAGCGATCATGGGCGCCGGCATGGGGCTGCTCGCTGGTTCAGGCCAGAACTGTTCCTGCACATCCCGTATCTATGTCCAACGCAAGATCTACGACCAGGTCGTGGAAGGGTTGGCGGGGTTTGCCCAGATGTTGCCGATGGGCGGTTACGAGGATCCCACGTCGGTGTTGGGTCCGTTGATCAGCGAGAAGCAGCGCAAGCGGGTGGAGGGCATCGTCAGCGACGGTGTGGCCGGCGGCGCCGAGGTGATCACCGGCGGCAAGCCGATGGACCGCAAGGGCTACTTCTACGAAGCGACCATCATGACCAACACCACCCCCGACATGCGGCTGATCACCGAGGAGATCTTCGGTCCGGTCGGCTCGGTGATTCCCTTCGACGAAGAAGAAGAGGCGATCTCCGCCGCCAACGACACCGAGTACGGCTTGGCCGGCGCGATCTGGACCGAGAACCTCAGCCGTGCCCATCGCGTCGCGAATTCCCTTCGTGGCGGCCAGATCTGGGTGAACTCCGCGTTGGCCGCGGATCCCTCCATGCCGATCTGTGGCCACAAGCAGTCAGGCTGGGGCGGTGAGCGCGGCAAGAAGGGACTCGAGGCGTATTTCAACACCAAATCGGTCTACATCGGACTCTGACCGCTCAACCAGCCAGCGCTTGACGCGCGTACGCCCGCACATCGGCGTCGCTGTCCTCCAACGCGACGGTCAGCGCCTGACGCGCCCCCTCCGAATCCGCCCACCGGCTCAGGCTCAGCACCGCGGCCTTGCGGACATCGAGGTGCTGATCCTCGAGCGCCCGCGACAGGGTGGGTAGTGCCACCTCCGGCAAGGCTCCAGCCAACGCCCGGGCCGCGCCCTGACGGATCTGCCAGGCCGACTCGGTGAAGGCCTTCTCGACGCTGACCACGTCGTCACCGGTACAACCGACCGCACCGAGGGAGGCCAGGGCTGCTGCCCGGACAAGCGGATCCGGGTCGTCGAGTGCCACGCGCACCGCATCGGCACCGGCCCGCAGGGTCGCCAGGCCACCCACTGCGGCGATGCGCACCTCCCGGTTCTCGTCGGTCGTGGCTCCCGCGACGCCCGTGTGGTCGTCGACCGACACCAGGGCGCGCACTGCTTCGATCCGAACCCGGTGATCGATGTCGGTCGACGCGACCCGGTACGCCTCGGCGCCACCGACGCGCCGGGAACTCAGCAGGTAAACCGTCACGGCACGGACCACCGGGTCCGCGGACTCCAGTCGATCGGCGAAAGCGCCCGGATCCGGCAGGACCTCGACGAGTTCACGGACCGCGTCGGCGGTCTCGCGCCGCACCCCGGCGTCGTCGTCTGCCAGCGCGGCCACCAACACGGGCTGGTACCCGTCGGGCAGATACTCGACGAGAGTGGCGACCGCGGTACGGCGCACACCGGCGTCCGCGTCGGTCAGGTAGCTGCTCAGATCCTCCAGCGTGGGCTCCTCCAACGCCAGCACCGCGGCGATCCGTGGCGACGGCGGCTGCCCGGAGTCGGTGGTCCGGACGCGGGACCGTTCGACAGCCGGGGCCCGGCCGCCGTGCAGGTGCGGCTGCTCGACCGTCGTCACCGGGTCCTGCGAGGTCAGGTGGTCCAACTCGGGAACCGCGACGAAATACGGTGCCACCGGCCGCTTCACGAACTGCATGGTGCCGTCGTCGCCCTTGTAGAGGTTCAGGTGGTAGCGCCACTGCTGGTCGTCCCGCTGGGGCAGATCTGCCCGCTCGTGGTAGAGACCCCAACGCGATTCGGTTCGGGTCAACGACGAACGCGCCGCCATCTCCGCGCAGTCGCGGATGAAGGACACCTCAGCAGCACGCATCAACTCGTGCGGCGTGCGGGCTCCGATCCCCTCGACCTCGGCCTCCATCCGTTCGAATGTCTGTACCGCGATCGAGAGCTTGGTGGCGGTCTTCGGCGGCGCCACATAGTCGTTGACGAACCGGCGCAGCTTGAACTCGACCTGCGGCTGCGGCGGACCGTCCGGGTGCCGCAGCGGACGGTAGATGAGCTCGTGAGCCTCGGCCACCTGATCGGCCGGAAGCTGCTGTGGCGCCGCCACTTCCGACAGCGTGGAGGCCGCGTGCTCACCGGCGAGGTCACCGTAGACGAAGGCGCCGATCATGTAGTTGTGCGGCACGCACGCCAAGTCACCGGCAGCGTACAGGCCGGGGACGGTGGTGCGCGCATGCTCGTCCACCCATACACCCGAGGCGGAATGACCAGAGCACAAACCGATCTCGGAGATGTGCATCTCGATGTCGTGGGTGCGGTAGTCATGCCCGCGGTTCGCGTGGAACGTTCCGCGGGTGGGCCGTTCGGTAGTGTGCAGGATGTTCTCCAGCGTGGTCAGCGTCTCGTCGGGCAGGTGGCTGACCTTGAGGTAGATCGGTCCACGGGCCGATTCGATCTCCTCTTTCACCTCGGCCATCATCTGGCCCGACCAGTAGTCGGAGTCGACGAACCGCTCCCCCAGCGCATTGACCTGATAGCCGCCGAACGGGTTGGCCACGTAGGCGCAGGCCGGGCCGTTGTAGTCCTTGATCAGCGGATTGACCTGGAAGCACTCGATTCCCGAAAGTTCAGCGCCGGCGTGGTAGGCCATCGCGTATCCGTCACCGGCATTGGTCGGATTCTCGTAGGTGCCGTACAGATATCCCGAGGCCGGCAGTCCGAGACGGCCGCACGCTCCGGTGGACAGAATCACAGCCTTGGCCGCGACGGTGACGAATTCGCCTGTGCGGGTGTTGAATGCGACCGCGCCGACCGCTCTCCCCCCGTCGGTGAGCACGCGCACCGGCATGAACCGGTTCTCGATGCGGATCTTCTCCCGCATAGACCGTTGCCGCAGCACCCGGTACAGAGCCTTTTTGACGTCCTTGCCCTCGGGCATCGGCAACACATAGGAGCCGGATCGGTGCACGCGGCGTACGGCGTACTCGCCGTGCTCGTCCTTCTCGAACTTGACGCCGTACCGCTCAAGCCGCTGCACCATGGCGAATCCGCGAGTAGCGGTCTGATATACGGTGCGCTGGTTGACGATTCCGTCGTTGGCCCGGGTGATCTCGGCGACATAGTCCTCGGGCTCGGCCTTGCCGGGGATGACGGCGTTGTTGACGCCGTCCATCCCCATGGCCAATGCACCCGAGTGCCGCACGTGCGCCTTCTCCAACAGCAGCACCTGGGCACCGTTCTCGGCCGCGGTCAAAGCAGCCATGGTGCCGGCGGTGCCCCCGCCGATCACCAGTACATCGCAGTCGATCCGGATCGCGTTTTCGACGTCGGGAATCTCGGTCAATTCGGTCAAGGTTGCTCCAAGGCGGCAATGATCTCGGCGCGTAGCGCGGATCGTTCGGGATGGTCGGTTCGGGGCTGGCCCACCTCGATGAGGGCGCGCAACGGCTGCCCGGCACGACCGAGCACAGCGACCCGGTCACCGAGGATCAGTGCCTCGTCGACGTCGTGAGTGACGAACACGATCGTCGTCGGGTGCGCTTTCCATGTGTCGATCAGCAACCGCTGCATGGCTGCCCGGGTCTGGGTGTCCAGCGCGGCAAATGGCTCGTCCATCATCACCGCGCGGGGGGCACCGGCCAGCCCACGGGCGAGCTGGACCCGCTGCCGCATTCCGCCGGAGAGGTTCTTCGGCAGGAAATCGGCGAAGCCAGACAGGCCGACTTCGGCGATCCAGCGATCGGCCCGCTCGCGACGGTTGGCTTTCGGCTCACCCCGCAACTGCAGGGCGAGTTCGATGTTGGACCGCACCGTGCGCCACGGCAGCAGGGCGCTGTCCTGGAACACCATGCCGCGGTCACGGGAGGTGGTGGTGACCGGTTCGCCGTCGGCCAGCACCCGGCCGCCGTCGGGCCGCAGCAGCCCGGTGAGCGCACGCAGCACCGTGGACTTACCGCATCCCGAGGGGCCGGTCAGCACCAGGATCTCGCCGGGCTTTACCGTGAGGCTCAGATTCTCGATTACCGGGGAACCCGTGTAGGACAACGTGATTCCGTCGAGCTCCAGCTGCAGTCCCGTGCCGGCAAGGGTTGTGGTCATCGCACGCTCTCCTCACCGCGTGGCAGCCAACGGGTGGCCCGACGGCCGATCAGCTCGACCGCCGCGGCGGTCAGGAAGCCGAGCACACCGATCGTGATGATGCCGACGAAAACGTCGGGGTAGTTCAGCACCGTGTAGGCCTGCCAGGTGCGGTAGCCCACACCCAGGCGGCCCGAGATCATCTCGGCCGAGATCACACAGATCCAGGCCACGCCCATGCCGACCGAGAGCCCGCCGAACAGTCCCGGCAGGATGCCGGGCAGCACCACCTGGCGGAGGACATCGAGCCGACCACCACCCAGCGTGCGGACCGAGTCCTCCCAGATGGTCGGAAGCGCACGCACCGCATGCCGGACGCTGACCATGATCGGGAAGTAGGCCGCGAGGAACGTGATGAAGACGATCCCCGCCTCGTCGCTGGGAAACAACAGGATGGCCACGGGCACAATGGCGATCGCCGGGATCGGCCGGGCCAGTTCCGTGAGCGGACCGAAGATGTCGGCGAACAAGGCAGTGCGCCCCAGCAGGATTCCGGTGATCACCCCGACCACCGCGGCGATTCCGAATCCGGTGAGGATCCGGATCAGCGACTGGCCGAGGTCCAGCCAGTACTCCGGAGTGCCGAACCGGTTCACCAGGGCGGCGGTGATTTCGGTGACCGTGGGCAGCGTGTCGAACCGTAGCCCGAACCGCACGTCGTTGGCCGTCAACAGCTGCCACAGCACGATGGCGCTCACCACCGACGTCAGGCGGATCAGGCGATGCCGCCAGACTGAGGGCGTGCGGCGGGCGCTTCGGGCTTCCGGCGCGGCCGGCGGGTCGCTGACCGCGGCCGGAGCGGCATCGGTGGTGGTCACACCGCACCTGCCAACGCTTGCCGGTAATCGACGATCGCCGCGCCGGGATGCGCTGCGGCATAACGTTCGGCGCCGGCCTGGGTACCGAACGGCAGGTAACCTTCGGCGCCCGACTCCGGCAGGCGCACCCACACCGCCTTGTCGGCGAACCATCGCGTACCGAGTTCGGCGTCGGAGATGTAGGCGGCGCGGACCTTCTTGCCCTCACCCTCTGCCTGTCGGATCGCCTTGAGCAGGCAGACCGGCGTCGCGGCCGCGGTGGTGGCATCAGACCCGTCGAGCCACAGTTCGCCTGCGGTGGCGGGATTGTCGACAGCGGTGTGGCACACCGGGTCGGTGCCGCTCAACGCCGAGGGGTTGACGTTCGACCCCAGCGCCTTGTCGTAGTCCTGACCACGCGTCGCGAACGCCGCCCGCAACGGTGCATCCTGCACGAAACCGGTCACGTCGAGGTCGGCGAAGTTGTCGATCGACTTCAGGTAGGGCACATCGCCTTTGAGTGCGTCGACCAGCGACGGCTTGAGTGTGGTGTCGAACGAGGTTCCGCCCGGCCCGTTGTACAGGTAGACGACCTCCTGCGGCAGCCCACTGCCCTCGGCCACGAGGCGGGCCGCCTCCAACGGCTTGGTGTTGAGGAAGTCTGTGGCATCCAGTTGTGCCTGCAGGAACGCGTCGAGCACTTCGGGATGGTCGGCCGCGTACGCCCGGCGCACCACCACTCCGTGCAGGGTCGGGTAGTTCAACTCGGCTCCGTCGTAGAGCAGTTTGGCCTTGCCCTGTTGGACCAACAGCCCGGGCCAGGCGACGAACTGTGAGAGTGCCTGAACCTGACCCGATTCCAGCGAGGAGGCGCCGACCTGCGGCTGCTGGTTGAGCACCTCCACACCGGTCTTGGCGTCGACGCCGGCCTTGCCGAGCGCCTGCACCAACATGCCGTGGCCGGCGGATCCGACGCTGGCCGAGACCTTCTTGCCGGCCAGATCGGTCAACGACTTTGCCGGTGAATCCGGCGCCACCACAACCATGTTCAGCGCACCCTTCGGGTTGTACCCGGTGACCGAGACGATCTCGGTCTTGGCGCGTTCGTTGGCCTGCGTCTTGGACCCGTTGATGAGCATCGGGTAGTCACCCATGGACCCGATGTCGATCTTCTCGGCGACCATCTGCGCGGTGATCGGCGCTCCGGTGTCGTAGTCCTGCCACGTCACGTTGTACTTGGTGCCGGTGCGGGTGGTGATGTCGGCCAAGCGGCGCTCCAGGTATCCCTGGGCGCGCAACAACGTTCCGGCGGTCACCGTGTTGATGGTCTTGGACTGGTAGCCGACGACGACGTCGACGGTATCGGCCGATTTCGTCGCCGAGTCCAGGGAGCAACCAGCGGTCGCGAGCGTGAGACCGGCGGTGAGGGCGATCAGGGCTGTTTTCACATCGGGTCCTCTAGCGGATGAGATAGGGCATGTTGACGGTGACGGCGCCGGTGGGACAGCGAGCCGCGCAGGGCCCGCAGTACCAGCACTCGTCGACGTGCATGAAGGCCTTACCGTTCTCGGGACTGATGGCCAGCGAATCCAGCGGACACACGTCGACGCACAGTGTGCAGCCCTCGATACACAGGGATTCGTCGATGGTCACCGGGACATCGGCGCGCTGATTGACCAGTGTCATGCGTCTCTCCTAACAAGGTTGCCTCGCATGGTGATTCGGTCACCACGCATCCTGATGTATTCCAGGTCGACGGGCGTCCCGTCATCCAGACTGGTCAGCCGTTCCGACATCAACAGGGCCGATCCGGCGGGCACCTGCAACATGGCGGCCGTGTGCGCGTCAGCCGAAACCGCTTCCAGGGCAAGGCTTGCCCCGCCCAGCCGGCGCCCGCTGACCCGTTCGATGAGCGCGAAGATGTCGTTGCTCTCCAGCGGATGGTCGATCACCTGCTCACCGATCTCAGGAGCCAGGTAGGTCAGATCCAGCGACACCGGCAGATCGGCGAGGTAGCGCAGGCGCTCGATGAACACGACCTGCGCACCGGGTTCGAGCGCCAGCTTGCGGGCCACCGCAGGCGGGGCCGACAGCCGCTGAACGGCCCTCACTTCGTTGCGGACGTCGCCGTAGTCCTTGAACGTTTCCTTCAGCCCCACCAACGCGTCGAGGCCGTGGTCGTACTTTCTGGCCGCCACGTGCGTGCCGACCTTGGTGCCGCGGTCGATCAGACCTTCGTTCTTGAGGACGGCCAGGGCTTCACGGATGGTGTTGCGGGAAACGAAGAACTCGGCAGCCAAGTCCGCCTCGGACGGCAGCGCCCGGTCGTAGGTGCCTTCGTAGATCTGGTGGCGCAGAACGTCGGCCACCTGGCGGGCTTGATCAGCACGCGCACGACGACTCGGCAGCGATATGGGATGGGCTTCGGGCTGCGACGACACGCACTCACGGTAAGCGGCGATTTCAGGGTGTCGCAGTGCGGCGAATCTGCCGTTTACGCAGGTTAACTGATTGCGCCGCCCGCCGACGTTCGGTACCTGGCGAAACTGCCGTCGCAGCTCGCATTGCGCCACCGCGGCCGTGCGGAGAATTTACAAATCGCGATGATCGAAACGTCGTTTGGGCAGGCTCGGGGCCGCCGGCGGGCCGACTCAAAAAACTCTGGCCACTGTGGCCACATCGGTCCCAAACAGCGAATTCTTGTCGGTCAATCGAACTAGTGTTCGATATATGAAGGTCGGATTGGCGCAGAACCGGGACGCGGTACAAACCGCTCTCGCCGACCAGCTGGCCGCGACCGCGACGTTGGTCGATGTCGATTTCACCGGATTCGATACTGCGGAGCTACTGGCTATCCAGTCCGAGCGCGAGCGGCAGGCCAGAGCGCAGGCGACGGTCGATCACCGCATCCAGTCGGCGCTGACGGCTCGGACCAGTCCACGCGAGATCGGCGGAAAGTCATGGACTGACGTCCTTGCCACCCGGATGCGGATCAGCCGCAAGGAAGCCTCGCGCCGAGTGGCCGCGGCCGCAGATCTCGGGCCCCGATATGGCCTCACCGGCGAGGTGTTGGAGCCCACGCTGCCCGCATGCGCGGAGGCGCTTCGGTCAGGGTCGATCAACACCGAACACATCACGATCATCCGCCACACGATGGCGGAAGCGGAAAAGTACGTCGGCCCAACCGAACTCGCCTCCATCGAGTCGGACCTGGTGGCCGCGGCGACCCGCGACACTCCCGAAACCCTCAAGGCCGCTGCCGACAAACTTCTGTACCTGCTGAACCAGGACGGCGATAGTCCCGATGTCGCAGCACACCTGCGTGGGCTGCGTATCGGCAAACAAGATGCCGACGGACTGGTGCACGTGCAGGGCTGGCTGGACCCCGAGACCGCGTCGTATCTGACCACCGTCACCGGCGTGTGGGGCGCACCGGGCATCAACAACCCCAATGACCCACAACCGGTCCACAACCCGACACCCAACCCACTGGACATTCCAGATGCCCCCGATGCCGAGGCCGCTGACGTTGAAGCCGAGCCCGAAGTGGCTGCCGCCGGCACCACCGCCACATCGCCAGACCAGCATGCTCAGCAAGAGCAGCAGGCCGCCGCCGACCGCGACACGCGAACCCAGGCGCAACGCAACCATGACGCACTCAAAGCCGCGCTGCGCGAACTACTGATGTCCAAACGGCTGGGCCAGCACGGTGGCCTCCCGGTCACCGTGGTCGTCTCCACCACCCTGGCCGAACTGGAAGCCGGAGTCGGCATCGCCGTCACCGGGGCGGGCATCCGGATGCCGATGACAGACCTCCTCCGGCTGGCATCGCACAGCTACCACTACCTCGTCGTCTACGACCACCACACCGCCGAACCGCTCTACATGGCCCGCACCAAACGATTGGCCACGAAAGCGCAGCGGCTCCTGCTCTACAACCGAGACCGCGGATGTACCCGCCCGGGTTGCACCGCACCGGCAGACTACTGCGAGGCGCACCATGCCAAAGCCGACTGGCGACACGGCGGACGCACCGACGCCCCCGCCCTCGCCCTGAGCTGCGGTCCTGACAACCGCCTCGTCGGACTGGGCTGGACCACCAGCGTCGACCCCGACACCGGCCGCATCCACTGGCATCCACCGCCGCTGATGGACACCGGCCAAGACACCCTCAACCACCACTTCCACCCCGAAGAACTATTGATACCCCCGGACGAAGCCGCTGACGGGTAGAACCGGCCCGCTTATCGCAACCACGCTGACGCACAAAGTGATTGAGTCCGCGGCTCGTCCCTCGCCGCTAGATCGTCGTCCGGCTGGGCCGGACTTGCCGCACTCCTCAGCGCAGCTCGTCCCTCGCCGCTAGATCGTCGTCCGGCTGACTGTCACCGGGATTCCGTTGAGCGCACCATTACCGGACGGCTCGTCGATGAAATCCGGCAGCGACAGGATGTTGGTGTTCACCCCGGGTGCGGCGTTGGCGACGCCGAGTCGGGTACCGGGCTGGCCGTGTCCCCAGCCGTGCGGCATGGACACCACACCGGGTTTGATCGCGTCGGTCACCTCCACGGGCACCACGATCTTGCCTGCGGTCGACGCCACTTCTGCGGCGTCGCCGTCGGAGATACCGCGCTCGGCGGCGTCGCGGCTGTGCATCAGCAGGGTGCACCGGTCTCGGCCCTTCATCAGCGAGCCGACGTTGTGCAACCAGGAGTTGTTGGAGCGCAGATGTCGCCGGCTGACGAGCACCAGATCGTCGGAGGCGCGATCCAGTCGCTCGGCCAACCGGGGCAGGTCGTCGAGCAGGTATTGCGGTGCAATCCGGATCTTCTTGTCAGAGGTGCCGAGCACCTCGGGCACCCGGGGCACCATCGGGCCGAAGTTGATTCCGTCCGGATGGGACTTGAGCTTCTCCAATGTCAGGCCGTCCGGGTTCTCGCCGTACCGGTCGCCGAACGCGGCGGTCCTCAGCGTCAGATCGAGCATGCGTTCCGGCCCGCCGTGGTCGTAATGCTTACGGATCTCGGCGCCGTCGAGCCCCTGGGTGAAGCACAGGTAGTCGAACCAACCGTCGTCGAGCGCGGCGACGTCGACGTCCTCGGCCGCAGTGCCGGTGCACAACCCGGTCAGACGGATCAGGATCTCCCATTCCTCGGGAGCATCTGGGTCTTCGCGATGGAACACCGGCGGCGAGTAGCGCGCGAAGCTGTTGATCGCCGCACCCAGCAGCAGATCGGCGGAATGGGGCTGCTCCAGCGCCGAGGCACCGGGCAGGATCACATCGGCGTGCTTGGTGGTCTCGTTGAGCCACAGATCCACCGAGATCATCGCGTCGAGCTGCGGCAGCGCCTCGTCGAGCTTGTCGCCGCCCGGAGTGGACAGCACCGGGTTTCCGGCGACCGTGATCAGCGCCTTGAGTTGCCCCTCGCCGGGAGTGACGATCTCTTCGAGCATGCACGACACCGGGACCTGGCCCATCACCTCTTTGGCTCCGCGCACACGAGTGCGGTAGCGGCCGAAGTTCGGTGCCCCGTCCTCCAGGCCCGGGATCGGCTGACTGGTGACGGTCCAGGCGGTCGGGGTGGCGAACATGGAGCCGCCGGGAGTGTCGAAGTGGCCGGTGACGATGTTGACCACATCCACCAGCCAGCTGGCCAGGCTGCCGAACTCCTGGTTGCAGGTACCGATCCGGCCGTAGACCACTGCGCGCGGTGTGCCCGCCAGTTCACGGGCCAGACCTCGAATCCGCTCTGCATCGATACCTGTTGCGGCAGAGACTTTTTCGGGTGACCATTCGGCCACCACCTGTTGCAGCGTCGACACCCCGTCGAGGTGGCGCTCCAGGTCGCCGAGGTTGACCAGGTCTTCGTCGAACACGGTGTGGACGATCCCGAGCAGCAGTGCCGCATCGGTGCCGGGCGTGATCGGCAGCCACTCGTCGGCCTTGGCGGCGGTGGCGGTGCGCACCGGGTCGATGACGATCACCTTGCCGCGCTTGCGGATACCGCCGATGATGCCCATCACGTCAGGCGCGGCCAGCAACGAACCCTGTGACGCCGCGGGATTGGCGCCCATCACCACCAGCAGATCGGTGCGCTGGATGTCGGGGGTCGGGAATGCCCACCAACTGCCGTACATCAGGTGCGACGAAAGATTCTTCGGCCACTGGTCGATGGTCCCGGGCGAGTAGGTGATCGGCATCCCGGACAGGCCGAGCAGGACAGCCGAATAGCGCGACAGTGAGAACGAGTGTGCCAGTGGGTTGCCGGTGTATGCCGCGACCGCGCCGATGCCGTACTTCTCGATGACGGGCGCGAGCAGTTCGGTGCAGCGGCGGAACGCGGTGTCCCAGTCGACCTCGTGCCACTGGCCGTCGATCTTGATCATGGGCCGGCGGATCCGGTCCGGGTCGTCGTGCAGCGCGGCCAGCGACGCGCCTTTCGGGCAGATGTGCCCCGCGCTCCACTCGTCGGACTTGTTGGGCCGGACGCTCGCCACCAAACCGGCGGAGACCTGAATCTCCAAGCCGCACATTGCCTCACACAGCGGGCAGGCGTGGAGATGCAGGCCGTCCTCGCCGATATCCGCGATACTTCCCGGCTCATGTCCCATCAGCGGCCTCCGATGTTGTTACGTGTGACCACACACGTAACAACATCGTGGCACCGAACGACGCCGGTATCCCGTTGTTCGGGACAGCTACTACTGCTCGGGGCGATCCTGAGCCGCGCCCTGCACGGCCGCGGCGGCAGCGCGGATCTGCGGGGTCACCAGCATCACCTGGCCCAGAACGCCATTGACGAAGCCGGGTGACTCATCGGTGGACAGCTCTTTGGCGAGCTCGACGGCTTCGTCGACGGCCACCGGCTCGGGAACGTCCTCGGCATGCAGCAGCTCCCAGACGGCCACCCGCAGGATGGCCCGGTCCACGGCGGGAAGTCGCTCCAACGTCCATCCCTGCAGATGCGCCGAGATGAGATCGTCGATGTGGGCGGAGTGCTCGGTGACGCCGCGCGCCACCGACACCGTGTAGGGGTTGAGCGGGGTGACGTCGGGCTGATCCTCGGCCAGCGCGGCACGGCCGTCGGCCACCGCCTCCGGCGTCAGACCGCGGGCCTCGGCCTCGAACAGCAGGTCGACGGCGCGCTTGCGGGCCTGGTGACGGCCCCGGTCGCCACGGCGATCAGGCATGCTCAGCCATTCACGCGGCCGAGGTAGCTGCCGTCGCGGGTGTCGACCTTCAGCTTGTCGCCGGTGTTGATGAACAACGGAACCTGGATCTCGGCACCGGTCTCCATGGTGGCGGGCTTGGTGCCGGCGCTCGAGCGGTCACCCTGCAGACCCGGCTCGGTGTGGGACACCTCGAGCTCGACGGACACCGGCAGTTCCAGGTACAGCGGAACACCGTCGTGGAAGGCGATCTGCACGGGCAGGCTCTCCAGCAGGAAGTCGGCCAACCGGCCGACCAGCGCCTCGGACAGGGGATGCTGGTTGAAGTCTTCGGAATCCATGAAGACGAAGTCGCTGCCATCGCGGTACAGGTATGTTGCGTCGCGCCGGTCGACGGTGGCCGTCTCCACCTTCACGCCGGCGTTGTACGTCTTGTCGACGACCTTGCCGGACACCACGTTCTTCAGCTTCGTCCGCACGAAGGCCGGACCCTTGCCCGGTTTGACGTGCTGGAATTCGACGATCTGCCACAGCTGTCCGTCGATCTGCAGGACGAGCCCGTTCTTGAAGTCGGCAGTCGATGCCATGAGGGTGTAGCTCCTAAGCTTTTGTCACAAAATGGCCAGTTCCTTGGGGAACCGGGTAAGCAGGTCGGGTGCCGACTCTCCGACGACCAGGGTGTCCTCGATCCGGACACCGCCGCGATCGGGCAAGTAGACACCAGGCTCAACGGTGACCGCAGAGCCAGCAAGCAGTGTACCGGCGGCAGCGGCATTGATTCCCGGCGCTTCGTGGATCTGCAGCCCGACACCGTGTCCGAGTCCGTGGCCGAAGTTGTCGCCGTACCCGGCATCGGCGATGACCTGGCGTGATGCGGCGTCCACCGCGCTCAGCGACACTCCGGGGGCCAACGCGTCGCACCCCGCCTGCTGCGCGGTGGCCACCAGCCCATAGATGTCGCGCTGCCAGTCGGCCGCCGGGCCCAGCACGAACGTGCGCGTCATATCGGAGTGGTAGCCGGCGACGAGCGCACCGAAATCGATCTTCACGAAGTCACCCGCGGCCAGCACCGCATCCGTGGGCCGGTGGTGCGGGATGGCGGAATTCGCGCCCACCGCCACGATCGTCTCGAACGACGGGCCATCGGCGCCGTGATCGAGCATCAGGGCCTCCAGCTCGTTTCGAACCTCGCGCTCGGTGCGGCCGGGACGCAGGCCACCACGCTCAAGCAGGTCCATCAGCGCCGCGTCGGCGGCCTCGCAGGCCAACCGCAGCATCGCGATCTCCCCCGCGTCCTTGACCTCACGCAGCGCCTCGACCGTGCCCGCCGCGCGGATCCACTCGACCGTGTCGCCGGCAGCCTTCTTCAGCGCCGCATAGGCGTCCACGGTCACCACATGGCTCTCGAAACCCAACCGCAGGGCACCGGCGCGGGCGGCGCGCCCGGCCAGATGCGACCCGCATGCCCGCTCGATGACCACTTCGGCGTCCGGAGACTGCTGCGCGGCCTGCGTGCGGTAGCGCCCATCGGTGGCCAGCACCGGCACGACATCCTCGGCGAGGATCAGCAGGGCCGCGTTCGACCCGGTGAATCCGGACAGATAACGCACGTTGACCAGGTCAGTTACCAACATCGCGTCCAGACCCCGCTCGGCCAGTCGACGCCGCAGTCGGTCCCTGCGCTGGGAAATAGTCACGGTCTGTGACGCTACTCGCTACAGTGTGCCCCCATGAGCAAGTGGTTACTGCGCGGAGTGGTGTTCGCAACAGCGATGGTCATCGTGCGCTTACTGCAAGGAGCACTGATCAACGCCTCGCCGGGTAATGCCACCTGGTTCAGCCTGGGCCTGGTCACGTTGTTCGGAATCGGCGTGCTGATCTGGGGCCTTCTCGACGGCCAGAGCGACGCGCGCGCCAATCCGGATCCGGATCGTCGTGCCGACATGGCGATGACCTGGCTGATCGCCGGCCTGTTCGCCGGCGTCGTCAGCGGCGCCGTGGCGTGGTTCATCGGCCTCTTCTACAAGAGCCTCTACACCGACGCGCTGCTCAACGAGGTGACCACGTTCGCAGCGTTCACCGCCCTGCTGACGTTCCTGCTCGGCGTGGCAGGCGTGACGGTGGGCCGCTGGCTGGTTGACCGCAAGGCACCGCCGCAGCCCCGCCAGCGTCACCACGGCCTGGCCGCAGAAGACCGCGCCGACACCGATGTGTTCGCCGCCGTGAGCGCCAACGGCGCCACCGAGAGCACCGACGACACCACCCAGGCCATCGAGTACCCCGAGCAGCCCAAGCAGTAGCCAGTCCGCTGCCCGCAAGGGCAGAACGAGAATTCAGTCGCGAGTGGCGCGGGCCTGATCGCCCGCGCCACTTCTGCGTATGCGGCCGCCAATAGTGACGGATCCGGGCCTTCCAGCCGGCCAGGCTTGGCCAGCCCGTCGAGCACGACGAACCGCAGCACTCCCGAGCGGTTCTTCTTGTCGCCCGCCATGTAGTCCATCAGCTGGGGCAGGGCATCGCCGTCGTAGCTGACAGGCAACCCGAGTGCGGTCAGCACCGAGCGGTGCCGCCGTGTCGGTGGGATTGGTGTTCGCGGCCGAATTGGGCCGGTTGGCCGGACGTCTCGACGACAAGACGGCCGAGCGGCACCGCTCGGTGCTGACCGCACTCGGGTTGCCTGTCAGCTACGACGGCGATGCCCTGCCCCAGCTGATGGACT
>NZ_LZSY01000057.1 GCF_001665625.1 Mycolicibacterium peregrinum
TAGGTGGTGACGCTGTCACCGGTCGAGGCGATCAGGCGGGCGAACGGACGCAGCAGCACACCACCGGCCGCACCGGTCACGGTGCCGTGCGCGTTGGACACCGCCACCCCGCCGGCCGGACCCTTGACGTCCACCGAGAAGGTGGCCACTTCCTGGATACCCGGGCCGTTGCCCAGGTCCGCGCTGATCGACACACCCGGGAACAGGTTCGGGGTGATGACGGACTCCAGGCCGAAGGGCGGGCCGGTGATGTCACCATCGTCGATCAGGATGTTGGGGGTCGTGTAGGAGAAGTTGATGCCCACACCCAGTGACCAGGGGAAGCCGATCTGGTAGCCCAGCTCCAAGGTGCCCTCGAAGTCCTCGGCACCCGGGCCGGCCACGGTGTACTTGGCGCGGCCGGAATGGAACCACTCACGGGTCAGCCGGTTGCGATCCAGCGGGAACACACCATTGAGGAAGGTGTCCCACTGCTGAACCGTCAGGGTCCGATCCTGACCATCGACCAGGCTCAGTTCATTGTCCAGACCCGCATGAGAA
>NZ_LZSY01000058.1 GCF_001665625.1 Mycolicibacterium peregrinum
ACTGGGCCTACGCGCGCATTTTCAATGAGGCAACGAATCACCCGTACGCGCGCATTTCTGATGAGTCAACGCGGTCAGTGGATCGGCGTAAAGTCGAACACATGTTCGATGCTGATTCCGATGTGGCTTTGATCGACCGGATCAGTGGCGCGGCGCGGGCGGAGTCGGCGGCGATCGCGGGGCGGCTGGCCGCGATCGGGGCGTTGGACAGTCTGCGGGAACAGGAGTTGGCCGAGTCGATCTTTTGGACCACCGACCCGTTCGAAGAAGTCTCTGCTGAAGTATCGGCGGCGTTGCGGATCAGTCGGGGCCGGGCCGGCACCCAGATTCATCACGCCCGGGTGTTACGCGACAAACTCCCGTTGGTGGCCGCCCGGTTCGCCGCCGGCGACATCGACTACCGGGTGGTGCGGATGCTCATCGCCCGCACCGGCATCGTCGACCCCGCAGTCTGGGCCGGCCTGGATGAAGAACTCGCGGCCCGGGCCCACCGGTGGATGCGGCTGTCTGAACGGCAGTTGCGGGACCGGGTGGATCAATGGATCGCCAAACTCGACCCCCACGGGGTACGGGTTCCACCCCCGATCGACGACGGGCGGTTTGTTCAGGTGGAGGCGAGCAGCCCCGGCATGGCGTCGGTGTGGGCCAACATCCACGCCGCCGACGGGGTCGCACTGAATCAACGCCTCGATGCGGTCGCCGACACCGTCTGCAAACACGACCCCCGTACCCAGGAGCAGCGCCGCGCCGATGCGGTGGGACCGGTGGCCCGACTGGAATCCCGCATGCCCTGCCTGTGTCGGCGCGAAGACTGCCCCGCCGCACAGCAGCGGGCGGCCGCCGATGCCGCGGTGGTGCATGTGCTGGCCGACCA
>NZ_LZSY01000059.1 GCF_001665625.1 Mycolicibacterium peregrinum
TCGCCCTCGTGGCTGATGATGAACCGCACCGCATGCCCGTCCGGGGACAGGAACATCTTCATGCCGCGCTTGAAGTCGGGGTTGTCGAAGGTCTCCGGTGGCAGGTAGAACGAGTCGTCGTTCTTGGCGGCGTCGAAGGCCTGACCCATGGCGGTGGAGTTGTCCTGCATGGCCGCCATCTGATCCTGCATGCCGCCCTGGGTGGCCTGCATGGTCAGCATCATGGTCTTCATGGTCTTCATCGTGGTGATCATCGGCTGCATGTTCGCGATCATCACCGGGATCAGCGCGTTCATCTTGTCCATGTCAGGGACGATCTGCTCGAAATCGGCTGTCATGGTGTCGATTCCGTCAAGGGTGTCGAAGACCGACCTGATCGACCAGCACATCGGGATGTCGAAGCAGTGCGGTTCCCAGTACAGGTAGTTACGGATCGGACGGAAGAAGTCGTCGAAATCCGAGATGTGGTCGCGCAATTCCTTGATGTCGTCGACCATGCCGTGCATCTTGCCGACCATGCTGTTCATGACGCCGCGCATCTGTTCCATGAGCGCGATCATCTTGGTCATCGTGTCGACGGTGACCTGCATTTCGTCGGCCTGTTTGAGCATGTCGGCCATCCGGTCCTGCATGTACTTCTGATTCATCGTCTGCGTCGTGCCCTGCATGCTGATGTTGAACGGGATCGAGGTGTGCTCGATCGGCGTTCCCTGCGGGCGCGTGATGGCCTGGACCCGGGAGACACCGGGTACGCCGACGATGCGTTTGGCGATCCGCTCGATCACCAGGAAGTCCGCGGAGTTGCGCAGATCGTGATCGCTTTCGATCAGCAGCAGCTCGGGGTTCATCCGGGCCTGCGAGAAGTGCCGGTCGGCCGCGGCGTAGCCGGTGTTGGCGGGTAGATCCGCCGGGAGGTACTTGCGGTCGTTGTAGTTGGTCTTGTAGCCCGGCAGTGCGAGCAGGCCGATCAGTGAGATGGCGATGGTGGCGATCAGGATCGGTCCCGGCCAACGCACCACCGCGGCGCCGATCTTGCGCCACCCGCGGGTGCGCATGGCCCGCTTGGGTTCCAGCGTCTTACCGAACCTGGTGGCCACCGTGATGATGGCCGAGCCCAGCGACAGTGCGACGAGCACCACCATCACCATGCCGATCGCCAGCGGGATACCCAGTGACTGGAAGTAGGGCAGTCGCGTGAAATGCAGGCAGAACGTGGCGCCGGCGATGGTCAGGCCCGAACCCAGGATGACGTGGGCGGTGCCGTGGAACATGGTGTAGTAGGCCTGTTCCCGGTCCTCGCCGACACTTCGGGCCTCTTGATATCGGCCTATCAGGAAGATGGCGTAGTCGGTGGAGGCGGCGATGGCGAGCATCACCAACAGGTTGGTGGCGAACGTCGAGAGCCCGATGATGTTGTAGTAGCCCAGGAAAGCCACCAGACCGCGGGCGGCCGACAGCGACAGCACCACCATGACCAGGGTGAGGAGCACGGTCACGATGGAGCGGTAGACCGACAGCAGCATGATGATGATGACCACGAAAGTCAGGGCGGTGATCATCTCGAGGCTGCGGTTACCGGCGATCTCCTGATCGGCCGACATCGCGGCCGGGCCGGTCACGTACGCCTTGACGCCCTCGGGTGCCTGGACGCTCTGGACGATCTTCTCGGTGGCCTCCACCGATTCGTTGGCCAGCGCCTCGCCCTGGTTACCGGCGGTGTAGACCTGCACGTAGGCCGCCAAGCCGTCGGAGCTCTGCGCGCCCGACGCGGTCAGCGGATCGCCCCAGAAATCCTGGACGTGCTCGATGTGCTTCTTGTCGGCTTCGAGCTTGGCGACGATCTCGTCGTAGTACTTGTGCGCGTCGTCGCCCAGCGGTTTGTCGCCCTCCAGGACGACCATCACCGAGCTGTTGGACTTGAACTCCTGGAACACCTCGCCGACCCGCTTCATGGCGATCATCGACGGTGCGTCGTCCGGCGTCATCGACACCGAGCGCATCTTCCCCACCTCTTCGAGCTGGGGAACGATCACATTGAGGACACCGATGACGGCGATCCAGCCGAGGATGATCGGGATGGCCAGGCGCCGGATCCACTTTGCGATCCCGCCGTGCCCGGCGGGCTGCGCGTGCTGTGGGCCGCTGACCGGGATCGAGTCGGTAGGAGTGTCGTAATTGCTCATGCAGATTTCACCAAGCAGAAGGTCTGGGCGTTCACGCCGTTGGAGGTTCTCTCGTCCTTGAGTTCGTCATCGACGGTGATGCGGCAGCTGATCGTGTTGCCATCGCCCTGCGCGACGATGTTGGGGAACACCGACGGAGCGGTGGACTCCAGACGTAGCGTCCACGGCAGGGTCACCCCGTCCACGCGCTGAGGCTGGGCGTCGAGATCGAGGTAGTTCACGTCCGCCGTCGCACCGGGGACGCCGTAGATCTCGTAGACCACGACCTTGGGGTCGAACGGCTTGGTGTCATCGACCTTCGCGCTGGCGATGCCGGAGCCGGCGCCTGCGCCGAAGAACGTGCGCACCCGCATGACCGTGAATCCGCCTACCAACACCACCACGATGATGATCAACGGAATCCAGAACCGTCTCAACAGCTTCATATTCGCTGGTCGGCCTTTCGGAGGTCAGGTACGCGGTGACGTACCGGCTAGCGGCGAAGCTCCATTGCCACTTCGTGATCATTTCGGTGTCGGCGGATTCCCGCCAACATCTTTCTACGTCGACGTCCGGGGTGACGTCCCCGTCGGAATCGTCCCGGAACGGACTGACCGACACCTCTGAGATCAGCCGGCTGCCCGGCGCGCTCAGAGCAGTGATGTCGGCGACGAGTCGACGCTGTTCATCCGATGGAATGAAGGGTAGTACGCCTTCCACGCTCCACAGGGCGCTCCGGTCGGCGTCGAATCCCGCTCGGACCAGTGCGGCAGGCCAGTCGCCGCTGACATCGGCGGGGACCCCTCGCACCACTGTGGTCGACGTGGTGCCGGCCATGGCGGCGGTCTTGACGTCGAGGATCGCGGGATGGTCGACGACGTACACATGGGTGCCTGCGGGCCAGGGCAGTTGATAAGGACGCGGGTCCAGATCGGAGGACACGAACACCACCTGTTCGATGCCGGTTTCGGCAGCGGCGAGCAGAAAGGTATCGAGGAGTTCTGCCGGATATGACGCGCACGTAATGGGCATCATCACTCCTCCCCCGCAGGATTCCTTGCCGGATGTAAAGTGAAACCTATACAGTCGGCTAACTTCAATCAAGTTAGTTTGGCTATTGACGCTGTGATCTAGAACGCGTTCGGTACGCTCAGCGCGACGAAGGGACGGGTGTGGCGAAGGCTGTTGCGCCGCGTGGCTTTGCCCGCGAGCGGGTGCTGGAGGCGGCGCTGAGCCTGTTCGCAGAGCACGGCGTCAAAGGTACGTCGCTGCAGATGATCGCCGACCGCCTCGGCGTCAGCAAGGCGGCCGTCTACTACCAGTTCCATTCCAAGGACGAGATCGCGCTGGCGGTCATCCAACCCGTCTTCGACGACATGGTGCGGCTGGTCCGTATCGCCGAGGCGATGTCCACTCCGGAGGCGCGGCGGGAAGCCGCCGTCAGCGGCATGGTCGAGATGGCCGTGCGGCACCGACGGGTTACCGCGGTGTTCCACGGTGACCCGGTGATCGACGCTCTGGTGCACGATCGGGCGGAACTCCAGGACACGATCGAACGGCTCACCCTGATCCTGTTGGGCCCCGAACCCGACGCCACGGGCCGGATCTGCATGTCGGTCCTCGCCGCAGGTGTCTATGGCAGTGCCACCGATCCTGCCCTCAACGACGTCACCGACGAGGAGCTGCACCGGGTGCTGCTGGACTGCGCGCAGCGGTTACTGCCCGCAGTGGCGCCGGCCACGCCCGTCGCCTCCGGCTAGCCCCGTACCTAACCCCGGAGCGCCGACGCGAAGATCGCGGGCAGCTTGCTCCATCCGGGCGCCCCGGCGAAGTCCACCAACAATCGGCCCGTCGTCGCCGCGGTGCGGTTGTTGACGAACCACGGCGGCTTGGGGGACAACGACCACTCGCCGCGAAACACCGAACGCGGCGCCGGACGGAATGGGCCGTGGACCACCGTCCGCTCCGGGCGATCGAGCAGAAAAGCGTTGTGCACCACGCCGACTCCACTCTGGATGTCATTGCGCTTGTGGCCGGGGAACGCTCCCCAGGTGGCCGTTGCGGTCAGATAGCCGACGCCGGTCCACGCGTTGATCGCGATGGTGCCGTAGCGCAACTGCTCGACGAGGTGGTCGAACTTGTCGCCCATGGCCTTGATGGTGTCCGGGTGGGCGATGATGTTCACCCCGAGTGTGCCGACGAACTCGTCGTTGGCGACGCGTACCGCTTCCTCGGCGAATTGATCATCGGGCACGTCGAGTTCGATCACCCCGAGGACCGGACCGAAATACTCGGTGCACAGCAACGCTTCGCGGTCGGCGGGATCGACCACCAGGACCCGGGCACCCCTCGAGCCCAGGTGCTGTGCGTCCGGATACGACGTGTCCGCGCCGGCGACCCTGACGTCTGAGCCCGGGTAGTAGGCCGGGCGGGCAGGCGCATCGTTGAAGGCCTTGCGGATGGCGGCGATGAACTCGTCACGCTGCGCCCAGCGCTTGGACAGGACCACCACCTGCGCAGCCACGCAGTTGTAGCCGTTGTTGTGCAAGCGTTGCGTGACAACGTGATTGGCCTGGAACTCGATGTCGGCCGCGCTCCAGGAGCCGGGCAGCACGATCGTCGGGGAAACCCCGCCGAGTTCGGCGGTCATCTCCTTGTCGAGCACGGGTTCGTCAGCTGCCTTGCGCCGGGAACCCTCCTCGCCGGTGCCGAACACGATGGCGTCGTACGTCAGGGCGCTACCGGTCATGTGCACGTGGTCAACGAGCTTGTGCCGCACCAGATATGTGCCGACCTCGGCTCCGCCGGTCAGGATGCGGACCGCACCGACGGCGATGAACGGTGCCAGCACCTTGGTCAGCACGGGCTGTAACGGATCGGTGATCGGGTTGAGCTTGAGGGCCACCACCCGGTTGTTGGCGTACAACTCGTAGATGGTGTCCAGCGGCGCGATCGAGAAGATGTTGCCCGCGCCCAGCACCGCGCCCACGCCGTGGGTGCGGCTGGGGTCGCGTTGAGCCAGGCCGGCCGACCGGATGGCCTCGGCCTTCTCGATTCCGGGCTGCAACCACACCTCGGCACTGAATCCGGACAGCAAAAGTTGATCGAAGGTGTTGAGTGGCAGAGCTTTTACCGTGGTCCGACCGCCGGGAGCGTAGCCGAACTCGGCGCCGTCGAGCGGGCTGCGGCCCGCTTCCAGCTTGTTCAGGCTCTCCGACAGTGCGGCCAGCCCGGCGACCAGTGAGTACGGGCCGGACATCCATTCCTCGCCGACCAGGGGCGAGGCCGGGTCGAGTTGCTTGATCCCGACGGCAGCGTCGACCCACTCGGTGGCATGGCGCACGGTCAGGTCGCGCACCTCGTCGAGGAGTCCGCGGCGGGCCGCCAATGACAGTGAGGCCCAGGTCTTTTCGCCTTCGACGAGATCCTCGAGGGCCTGGTCGATCTGCGATTCGTTCATATCAGCTCACGCTCTTGTCGAATTGCATCAGTGCGTCGTGGTGGTTGTGGGCGTAGGGAGCCGGACCCTGCCCGATCTCCCGCTTGGCCATGATCTGACTGTACTGCTCGAACGGAGTCTGTCTGCCCCACTTCGCCCGGGCCTCGGCCGGCGTGTAGGTGATGGTGTTCCTGGCCGGGATGTCGACCAGGGTTGGGCCGACGATCGGCGTGGTGTTCGGCGTGGTGAGATCCAGGACTGCCAGTTCGAGTCGCGGCTTGGCGGCGATGATCCGCAGGAAGGGTCGCACCACGGCGCGTGCCGCGACATCGGCGATCCGACGCTGGGGGATGCCGCCCAGCAGTCGCATCCACTGCGGCATGGTCGCGATGATGGCGGCGCGCATCGGGATGTTGAACGCCTTGCGCAACCAGCGCGGCATCCGCTCGGGCAGGATGTGGTAGCCCAGATCGACCAGGTAATCCATCATGCGCTGAGCCACCTCGGAGCCGACCAGGTCCGGGCGGAAGCTCTCGAAGTACGCGCGGATGCCCTCGCGGGTGCGGGGCACGTCGTCGGGATTGATCGTCTGGAACTCCGCGGCCCGCGCGCATTCCTCCCAATACTGGCTCTCTTCGTCCGCCGACAGCTTGCCGGGGCCGAACATCTCGTAGCTTTTGAGGATCGAGTGCCATGCGGTCAGGTGGATCCACAACTGTGAGTGCGGATCGTTGGCGTCGAACGGGCGCTTGGTGATGGGCTCGGTGCCGACGGCCTTGGAGTGGATCTTGACCAGGATCTCGGATGCGTCGAGGACGGATTTGGCGTCGCCGAAGGCCACCAGGGCGAAGTACTGCATGGTCCGGTCGTAGCGCAGGCGGGTGCGGGCATAGACCTGCCCGGTGGCGTCGACGGCGGCCGCCAGGAACGGATCGAGGTGCTCGATGGTGACGGCGCGGGAGAAGCCGATCAGTAGCGAGGTTGGGTAGCTCCACACCTTCCAGGTGACCGACCCCGGGCCGAAGAAACCGTAGTCCTCCGCCGGTGCCAGGGGTTCGGCAACTGCCGGCAGACCTGCCGCTTTGCGAAGCGCGATTACCGCGTCCATCTGCGTCGTTCCCTTCGAAATCTAGTGGTACGTTATGTACCAGTTACGGTATGGTACGTCATGTACCACTTGATTGGCTAGGGTGTGTCTGTGGCAACTGAGGGCAGCGGTTCCGGGAGTCGATGGGCCGGCCAGCGGGAGCGGCGGCGGGCAGAGTTCGTCGACGCCGCACTGTCGGCGATCGCCGAACACGGTCCGCAGGCCTCGACCGAGCAGATCGCCGCACACGTCGGGGTGACCCGCACCAAGCTCTACCGACACTTCGCCGGCGCGGCCGATCTGCAGAGCGCGATCGCGCAGCGCGCAGCCGAGATGCTCAACACCGAACTTGCCCCGCTGTGGACGCCCCACGGATCGATGGCCCAGATCATCGAGGCCGGCGTCGGTGCCCACGTCCGGTTCCTCGTCGAACACCGGAACCTCTACCGCTACCTGGCACGGTGCTCCCTGGGCGACGACGGCTCGGCGCCCGATGCCATAGCCGACATCCGGCAGACCATCGGAACTCAGCTGAATGCGTTGTTCACGGTGTATCTCAACGCCTTTGGCGTGGACACCGACCCTCAACCTCTGGCGTTCGCCATCGTCGGGTTGGTGGAATCGACAACCGGGCGGTGGCTCGACCAACCCGGCTCAACCGCACAGGACCGGTTGGTGGCCGATCTCGTGCGGTGGATCTGGCTGTTGGTCGAGGACACACTGCGCGCCGGCGGTGTGTACCTCGACAGCGCCGAGCCGCTGCCGACGCCCGACGTGATCGCCGCGCAGGTCGAGAGCTACCGCGATCCGGAGCGCGCCCGCGTCTGAGCCTCTTCGCACCGCGAGCGTGCGTGTCTGCCGCCCGCCACGCCGCATTTCGCCGGCATTCTGCGCACGCTCGTGGCATGCCGAGCGTGGCTACGGTGTGAGATCCGCGACGGCATGCGCGGCCGACGTGACCCGGTCCAATCGCAGCGCGGTCTCGCCGGCGTACAGAGCCGCGCGGTCCGCCCACCTCGCCGGCATGACGGCGGTGAGCGTGATCGGGGTGAGGAACGGCAGGGCGGGGCGTTGCAGGCCGAGCAATGCGCCGTCACCACGGTCGGGGACTCGGGACAGCGGCGCGCTGAACTTGTTGATGGCCGCCGGCAACCGGCGGGCCGTGCCGTCCGGGTGGCACCACCGGTCCGTGGTCGCATTCGGGATCACCCGATGACGTTCCGGCCAGGCGAGCCCGAACGCCGTTGTCTCAAGCGTCCTGTCCGCATCGATGACCCGCTGCCGGTACACCGGATGCGCGCCGGACTCGTGGGTGAGCAGGAACCGCGTGCCGGCCACCACACCTGTAGCGCCTGCGGCGAGGGCCGCTTGCGTGTCGCTCGCCGTGGCGATGCCACCCGCGGCGAACACCGGGCGGGAACCGGCCAGTGCCAATGCCTTTGGCAGAAAATCGGCCTGCGCCACCGTGCCGACCAGATGCCCACCCGCCTCGCGGCCCTGCGCGATCAATCCGTCGGCGCCGTAGGCCAGCGCCTCCGCGGCCTGCCGTTCGGTGCCGACCATCACGATGACGAAAATGCCTGCGTCGATTAGTCGTTCGATCAAGGCACGGTCGATCGCAAACGCCATGACCGCGACGTCGATCTTCGTTTCGAGGCAGACCTCGACATGGGGACGGCGGGTGAACGGCATCAAGAGATTGACGGCGACCGCACGGCCGGGCGCCTGGTCGCGGACCGTTGCGATGGCCGCCCTGAGCTGCCTGGGCGGCAGGAGCCCCAAGGTTCCCAGTCCGCCGGCCGCTGATACCGCGGCGGCCAGCGGAGCACCGGCAATGCCGCCGCCCATGCCGGCCTGGACACGGGCGCATCGAGTTTCAGCCGATCCGCGATATCCATTCCGCGATTCTGCGCCATGTGGGTCTGCGTGAGCGTGCGCAAACTGCCGACGTTTTACGGCGTGGCGGCCGACAGACACGCACGGTCGCGGTGCCAGAGCTACCAGCGGCAGACGTCGGCGCCCCAACCCGAGTCGACGGGGCGGAAAGCAAGCAGATGCCGTTGCCACCACGGCAATGGTGCCGCGAGGACAGGATCTTTCGTGGCGTCGTCCACGACGCGCAGTGGTCCGTCGCGAAGATAGGCGATTCGGATGCCACTGATGCCCGCCTCCTGCCACAGCATCACACTGCGCCGCAGCTCGAGCCAGGGAATGCGGACCGGGGGATCTTCCGACATCCAACGCAGCTGTCGGCGAAGGTATGTCAGGTCCTCCGACTGCTGCGGAATATCCATCCCGACCACGGTGACGGTGTCGCGCTGATAGTCGGCCAGCTGGAGTGCGGTGACGCCAGGCACCAGATGATTGGTGACGCCTTCCTCGGTGCGTAGGTTGGAAAACATCGAGTAGTTCGACACGGTCTTGAGCCCCACATACGACGTCAACCCATTGGCGAGAGCCAGCAGTGGGGCGAGGAGCAGCACCACGGGGCGAAAGCTCCAGTTCGGTGGACGGACGCCTGCCGTCTGCGCGGAGTGGTACGCGCGCAGCAGCGCGACCATGAACGGCACCACCGCGACGAACCAGGTGAGCACCAGCAGGGTGTGCCAGGGCAGTCCGACCGGGCTCGTCGGCGAGTCGGCCGAACTCGACACCACACTCAGCAGCACGTGAACCGCAAAACCGGTGAGCGCCACGCCCCGCAGCGCGGAAGCGCGGACGGCCAGGGTCGCGAACACCTCGGCCGGAACCAGCAGTACGTACACCGCGAACACGACCGTGGCGAAGTCGTAGAACGACGTCATCGCCAGTATCGAGTGGAAGCTCACCCCAAGCAGCACGCCCCAGAAACGCAGCCGCGGCACCGCCAGCAACCCGAGAATCGCGGCCTCGGTAACCACCGCGGCGATGCCGACGACCTCACCGACACCCTGGCTCGGTGTCACATCGTCGAAACCGTTCATCCAGATGAGCTGGCCGAACAGCTCGCTGCCACACGAGGTCGCCGGGGTGAAGTACGCGCTGTTCAACTTGTCGAAGACCGTGAACAGGTAGACCACGAGCAACACGAGGCCAACCGGGCTCCGCGCGGTATCCAGCCAGCGTTCGACGAAACTGTCCGGTTCACCGGCCCGGTTCCGGACCGCACATGCCCACACGGCCGCGGTGCCGAGTGCCACGGCGACCAGCAGGCTCAGCACCAGATGGTTCGACGCCGCAGGCAGGCTCCGCACGGCCACCGTTGCGCCGGCGGCGACGGCCAGACCGGCGGCGGCCACCGAGCCGGGAAATATCAGGGCGGGCAGGGCGGCCAGCAATGCCGGAACCACCGCCAGCGGCTGACTGTCGGAGTAGTGGAAGACCAAGGCCATCGCGAAGAGCGTTGCGAACCAGCCGAGTTGCTGACGAGGGCCGGTGGGTTGACCCGTTCGGGCGTTGCTGCGCCAACGCATTGAGAACACCTTACTTGGCGCGGGCCTGCGGCTCTTGCGAGCCTCCGGAACGCGCCGCGATCTTGCCCGTCGCGGCGTAACCTGGAAAGCGATGGATGGGGGCGGTAGGGCCCAAACGCCTTGCCGTGTAACGGAAAGGACAAGAAATGAGTACAGTCCATTCATCAATCGACCTACATCCGGACATTCTGGCCCTTCGCGCCGGCTATGACCGGGTCGCAGAGTCGATGGCCGCGCAGGTCACCTTCGGCCTGACGTTGCTGACAGCGATGTACGTCGCGCTGTCCCCGTGGATCGTCGGCTACGACGCCTTCAACCGGCTGACGGTCAACGACCTGATCGTCGGAGGGGCGATCGCGTTCCTGTCAATGTGTTTCAGCTTCGCGCTGGATCGCGCGCACGGCATGACCTGGACACTGCCGATATTCGGTGTGTGGCTGATCATCTCGCCGTGGGTGTTTGTCAGTGGACCGAGCGCCGGCATGATCTGGTCGCACGTGATCAGCGGCGCGCTGGTGATGATGCTGGGGTTCACCGCGATGTATTTCGGAATGCAGGTGCGCAATTCCGAAGCGCGGCACGCCTAACCAGTAGGCGCACCAAGAGTGACCAGCCGGGCCCCGGCTGGTGGGGACTCTGTGCGCCCAGGCCACGCCCCGGTATCCGAAGATGCGTCAATTTGCTACCCGCGGGCGGGTTTGACGCCATATCGTGGGCAATCGCGGGACTTCCGATTACGGCGATAGCGGGTACGAACTGCTGAGATGAAGCTGGCGGGGCGGGAAGAAGAACTGGCGACGATCCGTCGCTCCCTTGGTGGGCCGGGAACCCATCACGGTGTGGTGATCGTCGGCAGTGCCGGGGTCGGCAAGACCCGGTTGGCCCGGGAGGCCCTCAGCCACGCGGCGGCGTCCGGACACCGGACCAGTTGGTTCGTCGGGACCGAATCCGCACGTGCCATCCCGCTCGGTGCGTTCACCGGATCGATCAGCCAGAGCATGTGCGATCCGTTGCCCGACGTGCGGCGCTTGATCGATTCCTTCGTCGCTCACCAGCGCATGGGCAAGGTGGTCATCGGCGTCGACGATGCGCACCTGCTCGATCCGTTGTCCGCGCACGTCGTCCATCAACTGGCGCAGACCCAGGGAGTACGGCTCGTCGTCACCGCGCGTTCCGGTGGCCCGGAACCCGACGCGGTGACCGCCCTGTGGAAGGACAGCCTGCTCGACCGGATCGACCTCGAACCGCTGTCCGCCGCGGCGGCAGCCACGCTGATCGAGTCGGCGGTCGCCGGCCCGGTGGACAGCCGCAGCACGCGCCGGTTCTGGAAACTGACCGGAGGCAACGCGCTGTACCTGCTGCAGCTGGTGAAGGACCAGATCGCCGCCGGGCGGATGCGCAAGTCCGCCGGGGTGTGGATGTGGGACGGCGATGTGGCCGTCTCCCAGAGCATCACCGACATGGTCGGGCGTCGCCTCGGTGGACTCGAGCCCGGCATGGCGTTGGTGCTCGACACGCTGTCACAGTGCGAGCCACTGAGCGTCGACGTTCTGGGCGATCTCGTGGAGCCCGCCGACCTGGAAGCCGCAGAACAGATGCATCTGGTCAGGGTCGACCGCTCCGGGCGCGGACTGGTGGCGACCCTCGCGCATCCGTTGTACGGCGAATTGCGCAGGGCGACAGCCGGGGAGATGCACCTGTCGAGGATCCGGGGGAAACTCGCGCGGCGGCTGGAGTCGGAGGCCGACGGAGATATGCGGGCGACG
>NZ_LZSY01000060.1 GCF_001665625.1 Mycolicibacterium peregrinum
GTGCGGGGCCGTCCTGATCGAGCAGGAACAGGCGCAACTCGGCGGTGTCTTTGAGTTCTTTGGGACCCACCCCGACCGCGACCCGCACCAGGTCGGCTTCGAACTGCTCGCGGGTCACCTGGTCGACGAATCCCGGTAGCCGGTGCACCGCATCGCGCAGCACCTTGACGTGATCGGCGGTGATCAACCCTGCACCTTGCGCGGCAGCCACCACCGGCAACACCGCAGGCAACGGGTCCCCGGTCAACGAACGCCGTGGCCCCAACTCGGCGGCCTCACCCAGCCGCCGGCCGGCCTCAGCGGTCGACAGCCGCCACCGAATCCGCAGCACCTCATTCCAGGTTTTGGCACCCAACTCCTGAGGTGTGGCTGCGGCCTGCAACTGCGCGAGCAGCCGATGCCCCACAGCAGGCAGCTGACACAGCAGTTCCTCGTACTCGTCGAGCACCGCCACCAGCTCAGACCGGGTCAACGACTCAAAATCACCTGCGGCGAACGCATCGAAAGCCGCGCGTAACCCCGCTACCGCCCGGACCGCACCCGCCTCCACGAATCGAACATACATTCGACCACCGACAAGTGCGGCCGGTGCGCTAGACCCGGTCCGGGGCCCAGTACTCCAGCATCTCTGCGAAGGTCTCGAACGCCGGCTTCGACACCCCGTAGGCCGCTTCGAAGTGGATGCTCAACGGGAAACCGAGCTCGGCCACGCCGTCGATGACCCGCTTGTAGAGGTCGAGCATCAGGCGGCGCTTGTCCGCGGGCTCCCGCTGGGCCAGGTCGGTGACGAATGCCTGCTCAGCGGCGACGGCCTCGTTGCCCGGGTCCTGGATGAGCCAGTTGATCAGACCGACCTTGGTCTCCATCTTCGGCACGAACCCGAACGACAGCAGGATCTCTGGGCGGTGATCGGTGGTCTTGGCGAGCTCAGTCAGGAACTCGACGATGGCATCGGAGTACAGCAGCTGGGTCATGCCGTATGTCGCGCCCTGGTCGCACTTGAAGTTGAACCTGCCCTGCTCGCCCTCACGGGTGGGGATCAGGATGGCGCCGCGGTTGGGCACCAGCTCCTCATAGGTCGACAGGGCATCGGTCGGGGCCACGCCCTCGCCTTCGCCGTCCTTCATCGTCCGGGGCACGCCGACGAAGGCGATGCCCTCGAAACCCGCCGCACTCAGATCGGTCAGGCGCTTGCCCAGCGCCTCGGAGTCCAGGAACGAGGTGACCTGTGTGCACAGACCGCGCATGCCGGGCAGCTCAGGCCGGAGGATGTTCCAGTAGTCCAGGACATCCATCCGTGGCTTCATCTCGATCGGACGGTCGTCGTCCTCATCGATCATCCCGGGGATCATCACGTGGCGGATCCGGCCTTCGATACCGGTCTCAGATGCCAAGGCGAGCACTTTTCGCGCCTCGTCAACGGGGTACTGCACACCGCGATCAAGGGTGGGCGGGACGAGTTCCAGCGCGATGGTGTTCAGAGGCACCTGATTGCTCCACACTCTCATTACATTCAGACACGGCGTCATGGGCGGCGTTGACCATGACCGGCCGGTCCATCCACCCTACGGAGCCAGGCCGTGCGACCACACAGGTACCTCCGCCAACCCGCAGCGTGGTAGACCACCTTGCATGGCTGAGCGCGTCACATTCCCCAGTTCGACAGGCCCGATGCTGGCCGGGGTGATCGATCGGCCCGACGGACCGGTGCGCGGCTGGGGCGTGTTCTCGCACGGCTTCACCCTCGGCAAGGACTCTCCGGCCGCCTCGCGCATCTGCAAACAGCTGGCTGCCGACGGCATAGGAATGCTGCGCTACGACGCACTCGGCCTGGGCGGATCCGAGGGCGACTGGGGTGACGGCTCCTTCACCCACAAGACCCAGGACATCATCGAGGCCTGCAAGTTCATGGCCGAGCGCGGCACCCCGGCCGACATCCTGATCGGACATTCGTGGGGCGGTTCGGCCGTCATTGCCGCGGCCCGACGATCACCGGGTGTCCGGGCCGTGGTGACCGTGGGTGCACCGTTCGATCCCACACACGTCGAGCGTCAATACGACGCGGTGATCGAGCAGGTCTGCGCCGAGGGCAGCGGGCAGTGGATGGTCGGCGGGAAGACCCTGACCCTCAAGCGCGCATTCGTCGAGGATGTCCGGGCCACAGAGCTGCTCGACAAGATCAAGGGCCTCAAGATGCCACTGCTCATCCTGCACTCCCCGACCGACAACACCGTCGGCATCAAGAACGCCAGCGACATCTTCTGGGCCGCCCGCCATCCGCGCAGCTTCGTCTCGCTGGAAGGTTCCGAACACCTGCTGACCGGGCCCGGGCAGGCCAAACGCGCCGGACGAATCATCGGCGCCTGGGCCGACGCCTACCTCGACGTGCGATAGCGTCGCTACATGTCTGACGCAGCCACTCAGATCGCGTTCGTGCAAGCCACCTGGCATCGCAACATCGTCGACAAGGCCCGCGAGGGGTTCACCGAGCAGATCGGCACCCATGGCTTCGACGGCGCGGCCCTGGAATTCTTCGAGGTTCCCGGCGCCTTCGAAATTCCGCTCACCGCAAAGCGTCTGGCACTCACCGGACGTTACCGGGCGATCGTCGCGGCCGGGCTCGTGGTCGACGGCGGCATCTATCGCCACGAGTTCGTGGCCACCGCGGTGATCGACGGACTGATGCGCGTGCAGCTCGACACCGATGTGCCGGTGTTCTCCGTCGTGCTCACCCCGCATCACTTCCACGAGCACGACGAGCACATCGAGTACTTCACCAAGCACTTCGTCAAGAAGGGCGCGGAGGCCGCCAACGCCGTCGCAGCCACCCTGGCGTTGCACAGCTCGCTGGATTAGTCGCGCACCAGGGCGTCCCGGCCGGCCTGGATCATCTCGTCTCGCGCCACCACCTTCACGCGCTCTCGCCCCTGGACCTCCCCCAGTGAGATCTCGTGAGAGTCGAGGCGCTCCCATTCCGCCCACGTGGTGTAGTCGATACCGGTGGCCGACAGGTGCTCGAGTATCGCGTCAGGATCGCGAGTTTCGGGAGTACGCAGGCCCGGCAGGTCGTCGAGCAGGCTCGCAACGGTTTCGGCCGCATCGGACTTGGTATGTCCGATCAACCCGATCGGGCCTCGCTTGATCCAACCCGTCACGTAGGCGGCATCGATCAGCCCACCGTCGATATCCAGCACCCGGCCCGCGTCATTCGGCACCACGCCTGCATGGTGGTCGAACGGCAGCTCCGCCAGATGCGACGACAGATAACCCACGGCACGGTACACCGCTTCCACCGGCCAATCGGTGAATTCTCCTGTGCCGCGGACATTCCCGTCGCCGCACAGTTCGGTGCGCTCGGTGCGCAGGCCCGCGACCCGCTCTGTGCCCAGTACCGCCACCGGCGACTGGCACAGGTGAAGGTGAATGCGGTGCGGCGCACCGGTGGGTTCGCGCTGCAGATACTTCATCATGGTGTCCACCACGAGCCTGGTCGACTTGCTCGTGTTGATCGCGTGCTGGCTGGCCTCGTCGATCTCGAAACCCTCCGGATGCACGATGACATCGACGCTGGGCGAGTGTGACAGCTCGCGAAACTCCATGGGGCTGAACTTGATCTGCGCCGGACCGCGGCGGGCGAAGACGTGGACGTCGGTGGCCTGGTTGGCGGCCAGCCCCTGGTAGACGTTGCCCGGAATCTCGGTGCTGAGTTGTTCGTCGGCCGGCTTGGCCAGCATCCGCGCGATGTCGAGTGCCACGTTGCCCGCACCGAGCACCGCGACGTGCTTCGCGGTCAGCGGCCACGTGCGCGGCACGTCGGGATGCCCGTCGTACCAGGACACGAAGTCGGCGGCACCGTAGCTTCCCGGCAGATCGATACCCGGGATGTCCAGCGCCCGGTCGGCCCTGGCCCCGGTCGAGAAGATCACCGCGTCGTAGTGGCGGCGCAGATCGGCCAACCGCAGATCCGTGCCGTAGTGGACATTGCCGATGAACCGCACGCTGTTCTCGTCACGGGAGAGCACGCGGCGCAGTGCCTTGATGATCTCTTTGATCCGCGGATGATCCGGGGCGACTCCGTAACGCACGAGTCCGTACGGGGCAGGCAACCGGTCGAACACGTCGACGCGCGCGTGCTCGTATTCCTTGGTCAGGATGTCGGCGGCGTAGATGCCGGCCGGGCCCGCGCCGATGACTGCTACCTGGATCTTCCTCATGCCAACCCTTCTATTTAGGTAAGGCAAGCCTAAATAGAAGGGGTGGCCGTGTGAGGGCTTCCCTACGAGATCCCTGTCACGGTGCGGTGGCGCGCCGCACGTGCCCAGCGATGTGGTCGTAGACCTTCCTGGTGACGTCGACGTTGTTGCTCATGATGTTGTAGCCATGGTCGACGTCGGGCACTTCGTAGTACTCGGCCAAGGCGCCGACCGCGTCGAGTTTCTCGGCGTATCGCCACGCCTCGTCGCGCAACCGGTCGTACTCGGCGGTGACGATCAGCGCCGGGGCGATGCCCTCGATTCCGTCGGCGTTCGCGCCCCAGGCCGGGGACGCAAGCCGGTCGGTGCGACGGGCACGATCGGGTATGTAGGCGGTGTCGAACACCTCGCCCATCCACGGCTTCAACACGGCCTTGGCGCCCACCGGGGAGTGTTTGTCCTTGGTGGCAGTGACCAGGTCCAGCGGTGGGTAGTGCAAGACCTGTAGCGCGATCCGCGGTCCACCGCCCTCCAGCGCCAGCCGCGCGGCCGCCGCGGACAAGCTGCCGCCCGCACTCTGCCCACCCACACACAACCGGCTGCCGTCCCAGTCATGTTCGGGCTTCGAGACCCAGCTCAGCACGTCATAGATCTGTTCGGCCGGGGCGGGAAACCGACGATGCGGGGCCAGTAGGTAATCGACGTTGATCACAACGACATCCGCGTGTGCGGCGAGGAAACGGCACCACGGGTCGTCCTGCTCTCGGTGTCCGACGACGAAACCTCCGCCGTGCACGTTCACGTACACCCCGGGCTTCCCCTCGCCGGCCGCCGGGTGATACACCGTGGCGGCAACGTCACCGTGACGGGTCGGGATCGCGATCAGCGTTGTGCGGCCTGGTATTTCGGGGAACCGAACGGCACTCATGGGCCCCGGACGCACTCCTACGGAGAACAATCGGGCCAGGGCATCAGCCACCATCGGCGTGGACAGTATGGACACGTTTTCCTTCGCATGAGCGGTGAGTTCAGTTGGTTCAACTGAGGGTGTCGGACGGATTCTCACCGAAGGTACGCCGGTAGGCAGCCGCGAAACGCCCGGTATGGGCGAATCCCCATCGAGCCGCGACGGCTTGCACCGTCGTTGTCGCCGGATCGGCGTTCAGCAGCTGGCGCCGGGCGAGGTCCAGACGCACCCGGCGCAGATATCCCATCGGCGAGACCTCGAGATGGCGCCGGAACATGTATTGCAACGCGCGGGGCGTGACATAGACCGCCTCGGCGATGTCGGCAAGGGCGATATCGCGGTCGGCGTTGGCTTCGATGTAGGCGATGGCTCGCCGCAGCAGCGCCGGTTTCGCGTCGCGCCGATCGGTCGGACCGGGTTCGAGCCCGGCGTTGGTCGGCATCGTGGAGACCACGGTCGCAGCCAGCATCGAGGCGGTGCTCGAGGCCAGCAGTGGCGGTACGGGCCCACTCCTGGCCTGCACCACCGAGCGCACGTACTCGATCGCGACGGTGAGCTGGTACCCCGCCTGCGGCGACACCGGACGATGGCCGGTGAACCGCACGGATCCGCCCGGTTCGCCGGGGCCCGTCGTCGCGACGCGCCCAAGCAATTCGGTGTCGAACATGGTCAGGTCGTAGCCGGCCCGGCAGACCCGGCCCGAGTAGGGCAGCTCGGGCGGCGAGAACAACGTGACGTCTCCGGGCCCGAACACATCCTGCGGTTCGCCGATGAAGTTCTCCTCGATACGGCCCGAGTGCACTCGGCACAAGCAGATCCGGTTCAGCGGATCAGCGTCGTACGACATGTGATAGTCGAGCTCGAGCTCGTCGAAACTGATCGACCCCAGCCACTTCCGGACGATGCGCGTCGTCGGGCGCTCGCCCGGACCCCGGCCGATGGACATCTTCGTGTACGCGCGCGCCAAGAAGTCCTCGGTGGCGCCGAGGTTCGTACTGGTGAAATCCAGATCTTCGTTCGCCGTCATCACGTTTCGCTCGAGGTGGGCTCACTGGGGCGCGGTCGCTGCCCCAGAAAGCCATTCTACCTGCATTGCTTACGTTGTATACGGCACCAGCGGGACGGTCAGCCAGAACCGGCCGTCGCGCCCGTGAGGCCCACGACGGGCAGGTGATGGTCCGCGAACACCTTCAGCAGCGGACGCAACGCACTTCCGACCACTACATGCCAGGCCGCGCACCTCTGGTTGCACTCGTCGGCGAAGGCCAACAGTTCGCGGAAACCACTGATCGCCATGAAATCCACCGCGCGTAGATCCAGGACGAAGGGGGTCCCCGGCTGAATGAGCCGGCGGACCGCGGCGACCAATCGGTCCGCGTTGCAGATATCGATTTCTCCCTCGACCACCAGCACAGTGGCCGGGCCACGGATATGCGCCGAGACCCGCGCTCCGGCGCAGTCGACGACTGCGGTGTCGGAAGAACGGACCGGACGCAGCCGATCCGCGTAGTGAACAGCAGTCATGACACTCCATCGCCTAGCTACAAGGGAGCGAGGTGCGACCCTCGATCACGTGACTTTGGCTGTGCCCTCAACCGCATTGAGACTATCGCGATCACCGCCGACCGCGATCGTTTCGGATTGCGGGGCACGGGCCATCGGTTACTCGAAACACGTTTAGCCACCGTGATTTTCGACTCCGATCACACGGTTCGGCGGTTGACGAGGATTTCGTTGCCTGGATCGGCTCGTACCTCCGGATGTTCGTTTATTGACCCGCATGCCCGAGGCGCCGTGTCCCGGGCCATGTTCGGTTCTTTATGTGAATCCGGCCACCCGGCGATCGCCAAGGCCCCGGAAACTCCTGGACAGCGACCCAATCCCCACAAACGTGAACATGGCTCATGTCAGCAATGTGCGACGATTCAGGCGTGGTCACCCACAAGCCACTACGGCGCCGCCAACCAGTACAGGAGCGCAGCAGACGACGCGTCGAGCGCATCCGGGCTGCGGCGCTCGAGCTGCTCGAGACTCAGGGCGTCGACGCCGTCACCACCCGCGCCATCGCCCACCGCGCCGAAGTTCCGGTCGCGACGGTGTACCAGTTCTTCCCGAACCGGGATGCGATCCTGCAGGAGATCGTCACCGACCACCTGGACCGTCGCGATGCCGAAGGCGCAGCAGTCCTGGCCGCGCTGGCGCCGACCAGCCTCGCCGAGGTCGCCCACGGCATCTTCGAATTCCACTACGAACACCTGCGGAACCATCCGCACCTGGTCAACTTGCACTACACCAGCCTGGCGAGTGGACAGATCGCCGATCCGCGAGTGCGCCGGGCCGAGTTCGCCACCGCGCTGCATGCCGGCCTGCTGCACTGGGGACTGCTGCGGGAGGACACCGATCCGCTTGTGACGATGGTCGCCGTCGAGATGGGTGATCGCCTGCTGGAGATGGCCTTTCACGCCGGCCCCGAGAAGGACCGCGCGATTCTCACCGAGGGCGAACACGCGCTCACCCAGTATCTGCAGGCCTACGCCGCACCCACCGCCTGATCGAAGCCACCGGCGCGGAGTTGCTTGGCCAGCGCGAACCGGGTGAGCGTGCCGACGAACCGGTCGAGTTGCGTTGGCCGGGCGCGCATCCGCGGGCCGAAGGCCCATTGCCCATCACAGCGTTCGAGTACGAGCTCCTCCACCGGCTCGTCGAACACCGGGGTCGCCACGCCCGGCGAGCTCGCATCAGTCCAGTTTTCGACGATGTGCACCTGCAGGCGGCCGCCGTCGACCCGCCGGACCCGTACCGACGTCGGCGTGACCGATACGGCGACTGTGGTGGTTTCGAAGTCGCCGCCGATCCCGACCTGGACGACGTCGTCGACGAGGGGAACACTCAGCCAGGTGGTTTCGGGCCGAAGTTGGTCCAGCAGCCGGTCCAGACCGGCCGTCTGCAGGGTCGACGAACACGCACGCATACCGTTAATGATTATCATTTTCACCAACAGCCCTCAACTTCTCGGGCAACTGCGCAGCTCAGCAGGTCAGCGGCGGGCCCCGCTGCCACCGACTTCGGCGGCCAGTGGCGGCGGCAACGGTGTCGTCGGCGTGGGCGACGCGGTCGCCGGAGCGGGAGCCGCGCCCGGACTCTTCACCGAGTCCTGTGTGGCGGGGGCGCCGGGGCGGTGAAAGTCGATCATCGCCTCCTCCCGGATCACCTTCTCCCCCACACTGAGCACCAGCGACTTCGCCGTCACCAGGTACTCGATCCCGGCGTTGTCCACCCGGAACGCGCCGTCGTCGTTGCGCGTCGCGGGCACGATCAGCTTGGCGCCGTCGCGCAGCCGGACACCGCGGTACTCGTACTTGCCGCCCGACACTGAACAGATCGCAACCCTGGAGGCGTCAGTGCTGCCGTACAGCACGGTGGCGTCCGCGCTCGGACACCGTGCCGTCGAGTCGACATATCCACGGCCATCACTGGCCGGCGCGGCCGAGGCCGACGGAACACCCACCGCGAGCAACGTGACACCCGCCGTCACCGCAGCGGTGAGACAGCGACGCGGGGACCAGACACCAGACATCGGTTACCACTGAACCATGGCTTTGCTGTTTACGAGAGCGTCAACCCCGAGACAGCACCGAATCGTTAGGTCCCCGCAATACAACCGGTTCTGACGGGGAGAACACCACCGGGATCCGGCAGTAGCCCTGCGTCACCCAGGACGGGCCTGGGTCTCGGAGATCAACCGGTCCTGTTCCCCATGGTGGGTGGTCAGGCCATCAAGAGCGAACGGCATTGCGCTGGAGGTGGTTCGAGACTAAGGCGCCAGGCTGCGCATGGTCCTGACCACGAAGTCGTCCAGCAGGGCGTCACGGGTGGGCCAGTCGTTGGTGGTGATCAACAGGGCATAGAAGCCGAGCAGGAAGAAAACTGCGCTGTTCCACGGGCTGACGTCGGCGGCAACCTCACCTTGCTGTTGGGCCAGTTCGATCTCGCGCGCGACACCCGAGATCACCGGGTGCTCCTGGGTGTCCGACGCAGGGGGACGGGTCTGCGAGAAATGCAGGGCCAGAAAGTCTTTGAACAACACGTCACCGAGCCGTCGTTCCAGGCCGATGACAAGCCGCATCGACTCGCGCAGCCCGTCCTCGAGGGTGTGCGGCTTCTTGAGGAACTGCGTGTACAGCTTGGCGATACGGACCTCTTCGCGCTGCTCGAGTTCGAGAAGCACGTGTTCCTTGGTGGGGAAGTGGAAGAAGAACGTGCCGTGCGCGACACCCGCCGCAGTGACGATCGTGCCCACATCCGCTTCGGCCATCCCGGCGCGCTTGAACTCGGCGATCGCCGCACCCATCAACCGCTCACGCGTCTGGAGGCGCTTCGCCTCACGCGCAGACAGCCCGTCTGCCACAGCCATTCCATTCCTTCGTGTTGACCGGGCCCACGCGCCCGACTCACCCGAATCTAACCCGTGGCCGCGTCACGCAAGATCTGTTGCAGCCGGTCCAACGGATCACCGGAGGTCGGGTCGAGCCGATTCGGGGGCTGGGTAGGCGCCGTCCCGCCGGCCCCCGGCGGCAGTACCGGCGCTGCCGGCGCTGGGGGTGGCGGGTTCGGCGGCACGATCGCTCCGGCCGCACCGATCTTGCTGTTCAACCGCGCGGGGGCCTCGCTGTCGGCAAAGCAACCCGCAGGGGCACGGTCGATCACCTCCCGTGCGGACAGGTAATGGCTCAGTGCCGTCCGGCCGTCGGAAGCCGCGGCGGCACGGTCACCGAGTGACTCGCGTACCAGTTCCAGATTGATCCTCGCCGAACATGATTGAGCTCCATTCAAACGGGCCACCGCGTCACTGAAGTTCTGATCGGCGTCGACGAGCCGGCCCTCGAGAACGGCCAGTGCACCCGCGGCGAAACTGGCCTTGCCGGGTTCGACGACGTTGAGCACCTGGAGCCGACCCACCTCGTTCCTCAGCGCCTCGATGTCCCGGTCGGTGAAGCTCGCCGCCGTCGAATTACCGATCAGCACCACCGAGAGCAGTTTGACGATCGCGATGACGAGTACCAACGCCACCGGGGCCGAGTACACCAGAAGGCGGCGACGCACCGTGCTCATGACCGCAGCCCCATGTCGATCGGTTGGGTGCGACGAAATTCACGGAGCACCTGATAGAGCTCGACCAGGATGAGCAGGGCGGCCACAGCGGCGAACACCCAGTACAGCTCCACGGCGGTGGACGCCGGTACGGCCGCAGGTGACTGACTTCGGGTTTCGTCGCCCGGCAACGCTTCGGCCAACGGTCTCGCATCCGTACGCGACACGAACGGCACCCCGATCTGCTCGGCCACCCCGCGAAGCGCCTGCGCCCCGGCGTCGTCGTACCCGAGTACCGCGCCCCCGTCCACCGCATTCTCGGTCAGCTGGAATTCACGTTGCGGTGCCTGCGATTCCGGGGCACCCGCGCCGAGATAGAACACGAGGTTCTGGGCCCGCGGAAATTGCTGTACGGCGCTGATCAGCTGGTAGCGCAGGATGTTGGCGGCGGCGCCGACGTTGGCATCCGGGGTGTCCGATGCCTCGGGTGCGGCATTGGTCGCGGCCACCACCGGGCGCAGGCTCCAGGTGTCGGCGGACAGCGGCCAGTCCACCGACGGGCGGTCGGCGAAGGAAATCAGGGCGAAGCGTGCCTGCGGGTAGCGTTCGATCAGGGCCGTGATGTCGTCGCGGGCCGCCGCGATCCGTTTCCCCGACATGTCCGGTGAACGGTCCAACAGCACAAAGATATTCGGGTCGCGATCGCCGGCGGGTCGGGGCACGGTGTCGTGCGTTCTTCCGGCGACGGGGCCGAGCGCAGCCACCAGCAGCAGCATGCCGGCTGTGGTGAGTGCCGACCAGCGCCACACCGAGGCCCAACCACCACCCTGCGCCCGGACCCGCCCGAAGCTGATCGCGCGGGCCCCGAGCAGTACCACCGCGAGCACCGCGACCAGCAGTGGCGGCAGGATCGGTTCAAACCTCATCCCCGCATCACCACCGGCCACCACCACAGCACCGCCATGGCCAGCAGCACGAGCAACACCGGAACCCCCGGCGTTTCGGCCGATCGGACGTCCGCTGACTCGCCGGTCGATCCCGCTTGCGGCGGATGGTCCCGGATCTCGGTCAGATGCGAAGCGACATCGGCCGATCCAAACGATCTACCCCCGGTGGCGCGGGCCAGTTCGCCGGCAGCGCCATCTCCAGATCCGGGGGTGATCGCGTTGACCTGAACACCGGCCGTCACCGCCAGGTCGCGGAGTCGGTCGGTGTCGAACAGCGGTGCCACGTCACCAGGTCGGGGCAGGGACTCAGGGCCCACATAGATCATCGACCGGCGCTGCGCGGACGGCTCGGAAAAGGACGGAAACCCGGTCAGACACATCGCCAGCACATCCTCGACGCCGGCGGCGTAATCGACGTAGGACACCGGCGCGACGAACGGCCGCACACCTTCCTGCTGCCCGAATGCGGCGAACTGTGCTGCGGCGTATTGGTAGTCCCGGGTCAGTGGAATGACCCGCCGGTTCGCCGAGGTCAACCCGACCCTCTCGGTACCGAAGGAGCCGGCCCGATCGGCGAAGTACCGCAGCGTGGTGCCGACGGCGGGATCGGTGAGCGGGCCGCCGACGCACACCATGATGTCCTCCGGGGTCGCAATCTGGTTGGCACGGCTCCACGACGGCAGGCCGGTGGGGCGGGCCGCGATCAGCGCCGAGGCCGCGAAGGCGACCGTCAGCGTCACCATGGCGACGACGGCTGCCACGGTTCGCCGGCGCGCGGCGCGCACGTACTCGGGCAGCCGGGTCAGCCGCCGGGTATTGGCCAGCGGAACGAATTCGTCCGGGTCCACCGACTGCTTCGGCAGCAGGGCCAGGCCAACGCACCCGGCAAGTGCGAGGCAACCGGCGGCCGCCACCGCCCACCAGATCAGGTCCATCCGCGGATCAACTCCTCGGTGGTGGCGCTGGCCGTACCCGCATCGAGCGTCGAACGGTGGTTGAACTGAATGTCGGTGAGGTCTTCCAGAACCGGCGCGGCGGGCGCCGCGGCACTGTCCGCGATCGCGTCGACCTGCATGTACTGTGCCTGCACTCCGGTGGCAGCATGCAGGAATGCGCGCAGTTCGGCACTCAGCGCCGAACCCGCGCCTGCCGCGGTGAGATCCCCCGCCCGGTAACGGTTTCCGATGAGCCGCACCGCGCGGGCCGACCGTCGGCGCAGCAGTTCGGCCCGGGCGGCACCGAGGACGGGCAGCTCCCGCACCGCTCGCCGTCGCGACGTCAGCACGAAAACCCCTCCGTACCACGCGCACAGCAGCAGGGTCAGGCCGATCGCGATCCACAGCCACACCGATGAGTAGGGTGTCGGGCCGATAACATCCTGCAGCAGGTCATCCGGCACGGGCGTACACCCCGGTCATCGCGGTCAATGCCGCCCTGATCCGCATGCTCCCGGTCACCCGGGCATGAGGTATTCGCTGCCTGGTCAGGAATTCGGAAAGTTGTTCGCGCCGTTGCGCTTCTGCCCGCCGATAGGCCTCGATGACGTCTTGGTCCACCCCGGTCAGGATGGGTCGCCCGTCGGCGACCTCATAGCTGCGGCCGGTGTCGCGGTGTGCGCTCACCGCAGGCATGTCACTGACCAGGGGCCACAGCACGTCGTGGCGGGCGGTCAATGAACCAAGGACCTCGGCCAACCGGTCACTCATCTCGGGTTCGTCGGAAACGACGAAGATCAGCAGCCGGTGACGGTAATGGCGGGCCACCCACTCGAGCTGAACCAGGATGTCGCTCGGACCGGGATGGTCGGTGGCGTGGTGGTGGAACCGGTGCAGCATGCTCTCGATGTGGGTCTCGCCGCGGCGCAGCCGGATGTCCACATTGCCGCGATGGTCGCCGAGCACCATCGCGATCTCGTCGGATCGGGGCAGCGTCATCAATCCGATCGCACCGATGAGGTGTTGGGCCACAGTCCTTTTCAACTCACCCGACGGCGCCAGTGCGCAGCTGTTGCGCCCGGCGTCCGCGATCACCAGGACCTTGTGGTGCTTCTCGGAGACGAACCGCTTGATCAGGGTGTGCCCAGAGCGTGCGGTGGCCTTCCAGTCGATGTCGCGGACGTCGTCACCGGGCACGTAGGGGCGCAGCTCGTCGAATTCCAGGCTGCGGGTGTGCACCAGCGCGTAGCGGCCGCCTTCGAGCAGCCCGCCGATGTCGCGGCCGGCATACGCCTTGGCGGAGTCCAGGTATCTGCCCATCGCGACCTCACGGGACCTGCACCGCGCGCAGCACCGAATCGATGACGACATCGGGGGTGATTCGGGCGGTGGCGGCTTCGAAGCCGAGGATCAGCCGGTGCCGCAGCACGCGGTGGGCCAGGCGGGCGATGTCATCGGGCACCACGTGGTCCCGTCCGCGCAGCATCGCCAGGGCGCGTGCCGTCCGGCACAGCGCCAGCGTCGCTCGCGGGCTCGCGCCGTACTCGATCACCCGTGCCAGGTTGGCGGGCAGATGCTGTCCGGGCTCACGGGTGACCGCCACGAGGCGGCTGGCGTACTCGACCAGCGCCCGGTCGAGATATACCGACCGGACGATGTCCTGCACGCGACGTATGTCGTCGATGGTGACGACGGGAGCTGCACGGTTACCCCGGTCGTAGAGGCCTGCGTCCATCCGGGCGGCGATCTCCACCTCGTCCTCGACCGAGGGGTAGCCCACGATCTCCTTGAGCATGAAGCGGTCGGTCTGAGCCTCCGACAGCGGATAGGTGCCCTCCTGGTCGACCGGGTTCTGGGTGGCGATGACGAGAAACGGTTCGGGGATGGGATATTCGACGCCGGCGATCGTGGTCTGGCGTTCCTCCATCGCCTCCAGCATGGCGCTCTGGGTCTTGGCGCTGGATCGGTTGATCTCGTCCAGCAACACGATGTTGGCGTGTACCGGGCCCAGTTGTGTCGCGAACGAGTTGCCGGCCGCCTCGTAGATCTGGGTGCCGATGATGTCGCTGGGCAACAGGTCGGGTGTGCACTGGATGCGCCGGAAGCTTCCGTCGATGGACTCGGCCACCACTCGGGCGGCCGTGGTCTTGGCCAAGCCGGGCACACTTTCCAGCAGTAGATGTCCACCGGCGAGCAGCGCGACCAGCATCGATTCGCGCAAATGGTCCTGGCCGACCACCCGGGCGGAGAACGCCGAGGTCACCGCACCCACAATGCGCTGAGCTTCGGCGGCATCGCGCTGGTCAGCCTGCAATCGCGGTGCGGTCATGGATCCTCTCCGGTTCGGTCGTCCCCCTTCCCCAGACCCAGTCGATGTACCCAGACTTTGCCGATGTCATGCGCGCGGGATTAGTCGGGCCCGGCGCCCGGGTATCCGGGCCGTACGCCACGCGGAGAGGAATTCCGATGGAAAGCAAGGACCTTCCAACTCCCGAAACAGGGATGCTGTTGACCCACTTCCTGACCGTCGCCGACGTGCCGCGATCGAGGGCTTTCTACCGCGACGTGCTCGGCGGCGAGGTGGTGATGGCCGAGGACCCGTGCATCGTCAAGCTGGCGAACAGTTGGCTGATCATGAACCCCGGCGGCGGCCCCACACCCGACAAGCCGGACGTGACGCTGCACCCGCCGACCGATCCGCACACCGCGACCAGCTTTCTGAACATCCGGGTGGCCGACATCGACGCGTGTTACCGGGAATGGAGCTCGAAAGGTGCCGAATTCCTGACCTCGCCCATCGACCGGAAGGCCGAAGTCCGGTGCTACATGCGCGATCCGGACGGCTACCTCATCGAGGTGGGTCAGATGACCGGTCTACTGAGCGGCGTACACGCCGGCACAGGTTCGGCGACCTGACGTGGGCTCACCTGTCCGGCGATGCGCCGGGGCCACCAGAACCAGCGTCCGAGCAGCACGGCGATCGGCGGGACCACGAACGTCCGTACCACCAGGGTGTCGATCATCAGGCCGATACCGATGGTGGAGCCCACCTGGGCGATCGTCACCACACTGGCGCCGAGCATCGCGAACATGGTCAGCCCGAACACGATACCGGCGACGGTGACGACGCTTCCGGTACCGGCGAAGGCCCGGATCGTCGCAGTGCGGACGCCGGCCCGCGCCTCGTCACGCAGCCGCATCGCCAACAGCAGGTTGTAGTCCGCACCGACGGCGACCAGGGCGATGAAGGCCAGGGCGGGCACCGCCCAGTGCAGGGGCTGGCCGAACAGGTACTGCCAGACCGCGACACTGGCTCCCAGCGCCGATGCGTAGGAGATCGTGACGGTGGCCAGCACCACGATCCCGGCGACCGGACTGCGCAGCATGCCGGCCACGATCACGAAAATGAGCACCAGCGTGGCGATCACGAGCAGGGTGAAGTCGTGTTGCACGTAGTCGACGAGCTCGGCGGTGGCGGTGCCGACGCCGGTCAGATCGACGACGCCGCTGGAGGCCAGCGGCGTGTCCTTGAGTGCCTCGGTGGCGGCAATACGAATCTCACTCGAGCGGTCCGCACCGTCGCGGCCCCAGGACTCACCGTCGCCGTAGACCAGCAATCGGGTGGCACGGCCGTCCGGGGAGAACATCATGCCCATCACCCGGCGGTACTCCGGGTCGTCGAAAGTCCTTGGTGGCAGATAGAATCCACCTTCAGAGCTGCCGTCGAAGTCGGTGCTGAGCTGCGACAGGTAGGCGGTCATCTGTTGCATCTGCGGGCCGACCGATCCCAGGCTGGAGCGCAGGGTCGACGTGAGGCCGCGCAGTTGCGTCAGCGCCGAGCGCATGGTCGCCACTGCATTGGCCGCACCGTCGAGTGAGTTCGTGGCGCTGGTGGCACCGTCGTTGAGTGCCCCCGCCCCGCCTGCCAGGGTGCCGGTCGCACTCACCGCGTCGTCGAGGGGCGTGACGATTTTCTGCACTGCCGCGCAGATGGGATTGGCCGCGCAGTTGGGGTTGCTGTTGACGAACTGCCGCAGCGGGTCGGCGTATCCGGAGACCGACTGGAGGTTGCCCTGCAATCCCGACATACCCGTTCCGATGTCCTGTGAGCCGGCCCCGACCCGGTTCAGCCCGTCGACGGCGCCGCTCAAGCCGCGTTGCATGCCGTCGAGGGCGGCGTCGAGTTGGCCGATGGTGGCCGTGACAGTTTCCACGGAGCTCATCCCGTCGAGCGCGGATTGCGCTGTGCCGTCGAGCTGTTCGCCGATCTGGCCGGCCTGGTAGGTCAGGGTGCCCTGGCGAACCGGCGTCCCGGCCGGCCTGCTGGCCGATTGGACCGTCCGTACCCCGCGTACTTCCAGGATCTTTCGGGTGACCCGCTCGATCGTGATGAGCCCGGCTGGATTGCGCAGATCGCGATCGGCCTCGACCGAGACGATCTCAGGCAGGAGCCGATTGTCCGGGAACCGGTCGTGAACCGCCCGGTATCCGCGACTGGAGTCGGTGTCCGCGGGTTGCGCGCTCAGTTCCGCGAAGGAGATGTTGGCGCCGAGCAATGGCACCGCGCAGAAGACCAGCGCAGCCACGGCGACCACCAGGACCGGTCCTGGCCAGCGGGCCACCGCCGTGCCGATCCGGCGCCACCGGTGGCTGATCGTCGCGGCCCGCGGTTCCACCCAACCGCGCCGGGCGAACCAGCCGATCAACGCCGGGGTGAGGGTGAGCGCGCCCAGCATCGCCGCGAGAACACCTATCCCGCTGGGTATTCCGGCGCTGCGCAGAAAACTCACCTTGGCGAAGGTCAGGCAGAACAACGCGGTGGCGATGGTCGCGGCGGAGCCGGCGATCACCGGGGCCACCCGCCGGTAGGCGTCGGCCAACGCATCCGGTTGCGTCATCCCCGCCCGCCGGTTCTCGTGGTAGCGGCCCAGCAGGAAGATGCCGTAGTCGGTCCCCGCGCCCAGCACCATCGCCGACATCAGCGCCACCGAGAACACCGACACCTCGATCACGCCGTGCTCGCCGAGCAGTGCGACCACCGGCCGGGCGACCGCCAGGGACAGACCGACGGAGGCGAGCGGGACTGCGGCTGTGATCGGCGAGCGGTAGACGAACAGCAGCAGGGCCGCGATCAACCCGACCGTCAGGACGGTGATCCTCGCCAATTGCGAGTCCAGCGCGGCGAATTCATCGACCAGGCTGGGACCGGGGCCGGTGACGTGGACACGCAATCCGGGCGGGATGTCAGGCGCGTCGACCGCAGCTCGCAGGGCGGTCACGGCGTCGGTCGCGGTGGTGCTGCCCAATTGGCCGGAGAGCCGGGCCATCAGGTATGCCGACCTGCGGTCCCGGCTTTCGAAGACTCCTGCGGCGGCCGGGTCGTCCCACAGGTCCATCACCGATTCGACGCCGGGAGTGGCGGTGCGCAAGCGGTCGGCCAAGCTGCGGTAGTAGCCGCGGTCGGACTCGCCCAGCGTTCGGTCCGCCTCGAGGACGACGTAGGCGATGTTGTTGCTGTCGGAATCTCCGAACAGCGTGCCCATCCGTTGCGCTGCCTGCGTCGCGCCGGAATCGGTGGGGAAGAACGCCCGGGACTGCTCCTTCACGACGTGTTCCAGCTGGGGCACCGCGACGTTGCCGAGGCCGGCCAGGACCAACCAGGCCGCCATGACCAGGAGTGCATACCGACTCACCGCTCGGGCAATGGTCTCCAACATGGCTCCCCCACCATCCATAACAATGTTATTGGCAGGTATAACATTGTTATGGCAGCATGTCCAGGACGATGTCCAGCATGGGAATTCGCGAAAGCTTGATCGAGGAGAGCCTCCAGGTCCTTGAGGAGAGCGGACCTGAGGCACTCAGCGCCCGCATGCTGGCCAAGCGGATCGGCGCGTCGACGATGGCGGTGTACACCCACTTCGAGGGCATGCCCGGCCTCTACGAGGCCCTGGTGCGGGAGTCGTACGTCCGCTTCGGCGAACACCTGAGCCGACGGCCCGACACCGACGACCCGGTGGCGGATCTACTCGCCTCCGGCCTCGCCTACCGCGAGTACGCACTGACCTACCCGCAGCGCTACCGGCTGATGTTCGGGATCACCTCGCCGTCCATCACGCTGCCGATCGGCCGCGATCTCACCGTCGACGGCAACCCGGCAGCTCTGTCCGAGATCAACTCGGTCTTCGCGCAGATCCCGGCATTCGTGGAGCGGTGCATGACCGCAGGCGCGATCGACGAGGGTGATCCGGTGGCCGTGGCCGCGCAGATCTGGACGATGATGCACGGCTACGTCCTGGCCGAGATCATCGGTGTCTTCGGCGTCGACGGCGCGGGAGTCTCGCGGGTGCTCGCACCCCACATCACCAATCTCCTGGTCGGTCTCGGCGGTGACCGCGAACGGATCCAGCTGTCGTTTCAGCGACTGGATCCGCCTGCGACGCCGCCGCGCCCGCCATCACCCGCGACCGCCACCGTCCGGCGCGGGCGCCGGACCCGCAACCCCTAGGCCGCCTAGGGCCTGAGGATGATCTTGACGGCGCCGTCCTGCTTCTTCTGGAAGATGTCGTAAGCGTGCGGCGCCTCGGCGAGCGGCAGCACATGAGTGGCGAAATCGTCGACGCCCAGCGGATCGTCATCGCCGAGCAGCGGCAGGATGTCACCGACCCACTTCTTCACATTTGCCTGTCCCATCCGCAACTGGACCTGCTTGTCGAACAACGTCAGCATCGGCAGTGGGTCCGCCATGCCGCCGTAGACGCCGATGAGAGAGATCGTGCCGCCGCGGCGCACGATGTCGATCGCCGAATAGAACGCGTCCAGCCGGTCCAGCCCGGCGTTCTGCATGAACGGCTTGGCGATCGCGTCGGGCATCAACGCGGTCATCTTCTGCAGGGCGGAGGCCACCGGCGAACCGTGCGCCTCCATACCGACGGCATCGATCACCGAGTCCGTGCCTCGGCCTTCGGTCATCGACCGCACCGCGTCGCCGACCGATTCGTCGAGTGTGTCGAGGTCAATGGTGGTGATGCCGCGAAGTTCGGCACGGGCCAGCCGCTCCCGGATCCGATCCACTGCGATCACCCGGTAGCCGAGATGTTGTGCGATGCGGGCTGCCATGTCGCCGATCGGCCCGAGCCCGAGGACCGTCACCGAGCCCCCATCGGGAATGTCGGCATAGGCAACGGCCTGCCATGCGGTGGGCAGCACGTCCGACAGATAGACGAACCGCGAATCCGGCGGCCCCTCAGGCACTTTGATGTGCGTGAACTGGGCCTGGGGCACTCGGAGATACTCGGCTTGACCGCCGGGGACCTGACCGTAGAGCTCCGAATAGCCGAACAGCGCCGCGCCCATGCCCTGATCACGAACCTGGGTGGTCTCGCACTGCGTATAGAGCTGCTGATCGCACATGAAGCAGTGGCCGCACGAAATCTGGAAGGGGATGACCACACGCTCGCCGACTGTCAGGCTGCCGACGGCGGAACCCAGCTCTCGGACGATGCCCATCGGCTCGTGACCCAGGATGTCGCCCGGATGCATGAAGGCACCGAGCACCTCATAGAGATGGAGGTCAGAGCCGCAGATGTTGGTCGAGGTCACCTCGATGATTGCGTCGGTGGGATCTTGGATCTCGGGGTCGGGCACGGTTTCGACCCGCACGTCCCGCCGACCGTGCCAGGTAACAGCTTTCAAGATCTACTCCCATCGCTCGCGGTATCGCAGGTGAGGGCTACCCCGCCAGACCGGCGCCAAACCGCACCGGGGTGGTCGACAATGGGCTGATGGCACAGAGCTGGGACGGCTTCGATGGATTTCTCGAGCTCATCGACTACCCGATGTTCGTCGTGACCGCACACGGCGAGGACGGGCCGGCAGGTTGTCTGGTCGGCTTCACCACTCAGGCCAGCATCGATCCACCTCGTTTCCTTGTCGGTATTTCGAAGCAGAACCACACCTTTGCCGTCTCGGAAGCAGCCACGCATCTGGGTGTGCACCTATTGGCCGGCGACGACCTCGAACTGGCTCGCTGGTTCGGTGGCCAGACCGGTGACGAGGTCGACAAGTTCGCCGCGTGCAGTTGGCATGCTGGCCCCGTCGGCACACCCATTCTCGATGCCGCACCCGCCTGGTTCGTCGGCGCCATTCTCGACCGGTTCGATCTCGGCGACCATGTCGGCTACCTGTTGAATCCGGTTGACGGCCAGGCGCCCGGCGAGCCGCGGCCATGGATCAACCTCAGCGACGTCGCCGACCTCAAGCCCGGGCACGACGCCTGAGCGTCACTTCCAGGCGAAAACCGGCTGCTCGAGTTCGTCGACCGGATCCGTACGACCCTCCAGGGCCAACCACCGCAACTGCAACAGGACCGCACCGGTCGGCGCGTGGATCAGGTCGTTGCCCAACGGAATCTGCACGACCGGGCGCGGGCTCTCCGGGATCGTGATGAACCGCGGCGAATCCTCGCGCTGCAGTTGGTGCAGGCCCACGCGGTACGCCGCCACCACCTCGTCGGGAGACGGCCGTAGATCCAGCCGGCCGCCGCCCCAGATCACCACCGGGGTGATGACGTAACCGGAGCGGGTCGGGTAGTCGTCGAGCAGTCCCAGCACCGACGAGTCCGACAGGCTCACCCCGACCTCTTCGTCCAGTTCCCGCAGCGCGGCCTCGACCGCATTTTCACCCGGGTCCAGCCGGCCGCCGGGAAGCGCCCACTGCGCGGCGTGTGACGACAACCGAGATGTCCTGCGACACAACAGAAAAGCTGCCCCGCCCGACACATCCACCATGCGGCGGTCGCGGTGGTGCTGGTCGATTCCGAACTCGGTGAGGACCGGGTGGATCCGGCGCCGGTCGACGAGTGGATCGGCGGACGGCCGATGCCGGAACCCGGGCTGGACGGCCGCATGGTGGATGTGTCGGGCGGGGCAGCTTTTCTGTTGTGTCGCAGGACATCTCGGTTGTCGTCACACGCCGCG
>NZ_LZSY01000061.1 GCF_001665625.1 Mycolicibacterium peregrinum
CCCCCTGCCCCAGGAGGCACCCCATGAGCGCTCGGAGGTCATTGACGCGCCTGACCGTGACAGCTGCCTGCGCAGCGGCGTCCCTGACGGGCTGTGCGTTCCACGGACTGAATTCGCTGCCGCTGCCCGGCACGGTGGGACGCGGGGCTGACGCCACGACCTATCATGTTGAGCTGGCCAATATTGGTACGCTGGAGGCTAATTCGCCTGTCATGATCGGCGATGTCATCGTGGGCAGCGTCTCCCGCATGGTGGTGAAGGGCTGGCACGCGGACGTGGAGGTCTCGGTCAAGCCCGACGTCGTCGTTCCGGCCAACGCAGTCGCCACCGTCGGTCAGACCAGTCTGCTGGGCTCCATGCACATCGCACTCGACCCCCCGCTGGGGCAGTCGCCGTCAGGACGGCTGTCGCCGGGCGCCACGCTCGAGCTCGACCAGACTTCGACTTATCCGTCGACCGAACAGACCTTGTCGTCGCTGTCGGTTCTCGTCAACGGCGGTGGTCTGGGCAAGATCGGCGACCTGGTCACCGAATTCAACGCCGCGCTGGGCGGCCGCGAAGACCAGATTCGCGATCTACTCACCCGGCTCGACGACATCGTCGGGATGTTCGCCAACCAGCGCGACGACATCAACGCTTCGATCACGGCACTGAACCGGTTGGCGGGCACGCTGTCCGGACAGCAAGAGGTGATCACCACGGCGCTGCAACGGATCCCGCCCGCCTTGGACGTCCTGGTGAAGGAACGCCCGCGCATCACCACGGCTTTGGAAAAGTTCGGTCAGTTCAGCGACACCGCGACCAAGCTCGTCCATGCGACGCGGGACGACCTGCTGACCAACCTGCGCAACCTTGAACCGACGGTGAAGGCACTGGCCGACGTCGGTCCGAATCTGGGCACGGTGTTGGCCTACGCACCGGCTTTCCCCTATCCGCAGAACTTCATCGACCGGGCGATTCGCGGGGACTACCTCAACCAGTTCATCACCTTCGACTTCACCGTCCCGCGACTGAAGAGAGGGTTGTTCCTGGGGACCAGATGGGGCCAGGAGGGCCTACCGTTGACGCCGGCGCCCGGCGATCCCTGGTTCTCGAACTACACCAAGGATCCCCTGAACATGCCATTGACTCCACCACCACCCGCAGTGGCCACGATGCCGCCGCTGGTCGACCCGGCTCCTGACGAAGGGCAGTCCGATCCGTCGGCCGTAACGCCGCCTTCCGACCCTGCAGCAGCGCCGAACGGAGGTGGCAACTGATGCTCACCCGCTTCGTGCGAATTCAGCTGGTCATCTTCGCGGTGGCGTCGGTGATCGGGATGGCTCTGATGGGCATCGTGTACATGCAGGCACCCACCCTGTTGGGAATCGGGCGGATGACGGTGACCCTGCAACTGCCCGGAACCGGTGGGCTGTACCAGTTCTCGAACGTCACCTACCGCGGCGTACAGATGGGGAAGGTCACCGAGGTGCGGCCCACCCGTGATGGAGCGGTGGCCACACTGTCGCTGAACACGTCACCCAAGGTGCCCGCGGACCTGCACGCCGCGGTCCTCAGCGTGTCGGCAGTGGGCGAGCAGTACGTCGATCTGCAGCCCCGAAACGACTCGGGACCGTATCTCCACGACGGGTCGGTCATCCCGGCATCCAGCACGTCGATTCCCCAAGCCGTGGGGCCGATGCTCGATCAGGTCAGTTCACTCATGGGCAGCATCCCCAAGGACAAGATCAGCCCGCTGCTCGACGAAACCTTCAAGGCCTTCAACGGGACTGGAAATGACATGGGGGCGCTGCTGGACTCCTCGTCGAGACTGATCAACGAGGCGAATGCTGCCTCCGATCAGTCCCGGGCGCTCATCGACGACGGTGCACCCTTACTGGACGGGCAGGCCGAGTCGGTCGATGCGATCCGCACCTGGGCCCGGAGCATGGCCGGAATAACCAAGCAGGTCGCCGACGACGACCAGCACGTGCGCACCCTGCTGAAGGACGGGCCGGGAACGGCGGACGAGGCATCCCGCTTGTTCAATCAAGTCAAACCCACGTTGCCTCTGTTGCTCGCCAACCTCACCAGCTTGGGTCAGGTCGGGGTGACTTATCACCCCTCGCTGGAGCAATTGCTGGTGCTGCTGCCCCCGGTCGTGGCCTCTACACAGTCCTACGGTGCGCCGAAGAACAACCCGGTTGGAATGTCGCTGGGAGACTTCACCCTCAACATCGGAGATCCGCCTGCATGCACCGTCGGATTCCTACCGCCGTCGGCCTGGCGATCTCCGGAGGACACCAGCGACATCGACACTCCCGACGGGTTGTACTGCAAACTGCCGCAGGACTCGCCGATCGGTGTCCGCGGAGCGCGCAACTACCCGTGCATGGGGAAACCCGGAAAACGTGCTCCCACTGTCGAAATCTGCGACAGCGACCGGCCGTACGAGCCGCTGGCGATGCGACAGCACCCGCTCGGCCCGTACCCGATCGATCCCAATCTGCTGGCACAGGGGATAGCGCCGGATTCGCGGGTCGATCGGGACGGGGCCATCCACGGACCGGTCGAGGGCACCCCGATGCCGCCGCCTGCCGCGCCTGCCGAAGGGCCTGTCGAGGCGCCTGTCACACCGCCGGCAGATGCGGTGCCGTCCAGCCCGGATGCGCCGATGATGGCACCGAGTGCGTTCACTCCCAATGGATCTCATGGTCCGTCGGTTGCGATCGCCACCTACGATCCGCGCACGGGGCGGTACGCTACACCGGACGGCAAGGTGTACCGGCAGACCGATCTGGTGCCGCCGACCGGCGACCCGACGTGGAAAGACCTGTTCACCACCTGATTGCCCGTGAATGTCAAAGCCCCCGCAATGGAATCCGTTGCGGGGGCTTTGGCATTACCTGACCGAGTAGCTGAGAAGCTCTCCGTTCAGGCCGTTTTCACGAGTTTGAACGGCATCGTGATGAAGACGACCCTGCTACTGCCACACGACCCGCTGACGCCGGTGGTCGAGTCCTCGCCCAGCAATGTCGTCGACGCCGGATCGGTTGCGGTGGCGTCCGCGTTCGAGGGGAAGAAGCGGTATACCTGCAGGCCGGGACCAGCGGTGCCGTCCCCGCACGGTTGCCAGTTGTCGACCGTCTTCTTGACGAACCAGACGCCGCTCTTCTTGTAGATCGGCGCGCTCCATCCCCAGTCGGTGTCGACGGTGCCGGTGCACTCGCTGGGATAACTGCACGTCGTGGAGATCGTCCAGGTACCACGAATGCTGGCCTCGTCGTGGAAGATGTCATTCGTTTTCGCCCACTCGCCGTTCGACGTGGCGGTGTACGTGCCGTTGAGGCCCCAACTCGGAGATGCCGCGGCAACCGGGCTGCACAAGCCGGCCACCCCGGTGGCGGTGAGCACCGCCGCCCCAATGAACGCACTCGACACCCGCATGACCAAACTCCTCTGTACGCCGGCCACCGGTTGTCGCCGCGGCAGTGTTCACTGTGCAACTTCTTCCGTCTTCTGACGGACAATGTCCCACCTAGTGGGCCATGAGCCGGCGGCCGGATTCAGCCGTGCCACAGTGTCGTACGTGCGAATACCGGTGGTAGCCACGGCAGGACTGCTCGTTGCGGCGACGATGATCGCTCCGTCGCCGGCGGGCGCAGAACCTGTCGGCTGCAGTGAACCCTCATGCGTACCCGGGATCACCGGTGGCGTCGTGCTCGGCGCGCCGTGCTCAGACACCGCGTACTACGTCTTCGGCACCACCTCCTGGGGCCGGGTGGTGTTCTGTGGGTCGCCGCGCCGTTACGAGCCGCGCTACTTCCGGTCGCCGCCGCTCAAAGGTATTCGCGAGGAGAACACGCCATGCACAGGTTTCGAGAACACCGTCGCACAGGCGCCCGACGGGCTGTTTCTGAGCTGTGTGTCGAGCGATGGAACGAGCAGGTGGCTTCGTGGTGACCTGTGATTCGCGGGACCGCGCAGTGTTGAAGCGTTGGCGCGCAGGCACCGTCAGCACGCTTCTCGTGGTCGGTCTGGGCGCTGGTACGGCCGTGGCGACCCCGGCATACGCCGACGAGGAGCCGGCGCCCCACCGCGTGACCTACACGGTGACCGCGGAGCAGCCGACGACGGTCGGCATCTACTTCCGCGAGGTGGACCCGCCGACGTGGGCCGACTACAGCCACAATCCCTACGAGTTCAGTCCCAGGGACGATCTGACGCTTGAGCCCGGCAAGCCCTGGATTCGCGAGACGATGCTCGCCGACCCCATGAAATGGGCCATGGTTACCGTCACCACGGCAGGCTTGGCTCCGCAACCCAGCCAGACTCTGCGTTGTGAGCTGGCCGTCGACGGGATTGTCGTCCACCGCGCTGCCGGACCCAAAGGGGCGTTGTGCTCATTGCGGAATTGGTGATGGTGCCGATCCGTCAGAACGGATTTGTCCGCTGGGTGGGACACCGCCGTCGCCGCCGGTTCCGGCCGCATTAGCGTGCGGCCGAGACCAACCGGAGGTGCACTATGCGGTTACTCATCCGCCCCGACGAGGAAACTGAGCCGACCGTGCTCGATGACGTCGACGACACCGACTCGCCGCTGAGCGACGACGATTCACCGCTGCACGACGACGCGGAGTTGCCAGGTCAGGCCAACCCTTCGGACGTGGACGATACTGAAGACCAGCCACCGACTTCGGACGAAAAACGCGGATGGCGACCGAAACTCGCGACGGTGCTCGCCGGTGTCGCCATCCTTGTCAGCGGTGCGTTGCTGGCTGCCAGCGGATACCTGGTCTGGTTTCACCAGCAGACCGACCGTGAGCAGCAGCGCCGCGCGGAATTCTCGGCGGCGGCCTCGCAAGCCGCAGTCACCCTGATGTCGATCGACAGTGCCAAGGCGGAGGAGAACGTCAAGCAGATCGTCGACAACTCGACCGGACAGTTCAAAGAGGACATCGAATCGTCGGCCGAGGACCTGGTGAGAGCCGCGCAGGATTCGAAGGCGACGACGAAGGCCACGGCAAAGGCCACGGCTGTCCAGTCGATGGACGCGGACTCCGCAGTCGTCCTCGTCAGCACCGCAACCACGGTCAGCAACTCGGCCGGCGCCAATCAGCAGCCGCGCAACTGGCGGCTGAGCGTCACGATGGTCCGAGACGGGGGCCAGATCAAGATGTCGAAGGTGGAGTTCGTCCCGTGAATACCAGCACAGCACAACCAAGTACCGCCACCGAATCTGACGTCGAAATCCCTTCGGAGAACGAATCAATCCCCGAGGAGCCGCAGGCCGCCGAAGTCGACGCGAGCCTCGAGGAGACTCCACAGGATCAGGACCGGTGGATCCATCGCGTTGCCCGGCGGTGGCGACCGATCGCCGTCGTCTGCCTACTGCTGGCCTCGGCGAGCTCGGCGGCAGCGCTATATTTCGGCGTGTACCGCGCCGACCACGGGAGTGCCGCAGCGTCTGTGACGGTGGTCGATGCGGCCTCTGAAGGTTCAGTGGCGCTGTTGTCCTATGCGCCAGACAGTTTGGATCAGGACTTCGCTACGGCGAAATCCAAACTGACCGGCGACTTCCTGGATTACTACAGCGAGTTCGCCAACAAGTTCGTCGCGCCGGCGGCCAAGGAGAAGGACATCCGCGCCACTGCGTCGGTTGTTCGCGCTGCTCCGATCACCGTGCAGTCCGACACCGCGGAGGTGTTGGTCTATCTGAACCAGGCGACAACCAGCCGCGACAACCCCGAGCCGGCACAGGCCGCCAGCGCTGTGAAGGTCGGGCTCACGAAAATCGATGGGGGCTGGCTGATCTCGTCGTTCAACCCGATCTAGCGGACGAGCTCGCCGGCCCCGGTTGTAATACCCAGTTAGGGTCCTCGTACTGCCTTGCCTCCGGCGGTGCGGTGGTTGTCGATGCGTTGCCATGGGTCGGGGTGGTCGAGTAGGTCCCATGCGGGTGGGAGTCGGGGGTCGGCCGGTTCTGGGGCGGACAGGTCTGGGTGTGACGGGTCCGTGGCGAACGGGTCGGTGTCCCAGAGGCAGTCCGGGTGGGGTGGGGGTGGGGCGAAGTCGTTGTCCCACTGGCGGTCCCAGTCGGGATTCCACTTCAGGTCCCACTGCGGGTCCCAGTCCAGGTCCCGCTCGGGGTAGGGCTCGGGTTGGGGCTCGCGGGTGAGGTCGGGTGCCGGTGGCTGTGTCAGGTCGGGTTCGGGCGTGAGGTCGGGGTCGGGCTCACGCTCCGGCTGATTCCCGGGTGGGGTGAGCAGCAGTTCGGGGCGGTGAAGGTAGTTGATGCGGTTTTGGCCGTGATCCAGCTCTGGCGGTGGGTGCCACTGCACGACACCGCCGGCGGTGATAGTGGTGCTGTAGCCGCCGTCGTCATCGACCAGCCGATTGTCGGGCCCACACGCCAGCGCCATCACGTCGACATTGGTGTTCCCGCCGGCAGCCCAGTCAGCCTCGCCGTGATGAGCTTGACAGCCATAGACACCGACGGTGCAGCCCGGTTTGGTGCAGCCCCCGTCGCGGGCGATGAGCATGATGCGTTGAGCCGGGCTGGCGACACGCCGAGCCCGAAAATAGTTCAACGCCGCCCCGGTGGCCCGATCGAACACCGCCAAGTAATGACTGGCGTGAGCACCCATGCGGATGACGTCGCGGATGGGAATCTTCGTCCCACCCCCGCTGACCCCGATCCCGGCACGCGATTCCAGGTCTTGCAAGGTGGTACGCACGATGATCGACACCGGTAACCCGTTGAGCTGACCCAGATCCGTCATCAACGCGATCCGCCCGATCACCACCAACGCGTCGTGCTGACGCTGAGCCAAACTGCGCTGATCATTGTCGATCTGGGCCTGGGTGGGGGTGCCCGACGTGCAGGGCTGCTCGTCGTCGGGGTTGCACATCCCGGGCGCGGCGAACTTGGCGAACAGCACTTCCCACACCGCAGCCGCTTCGGGTGTCAGGTTCGCCGTCAACGGGGTCATGGCGTCGCGGCCCTGCTTGCCGACACTGACCCCGCGTTTGCGGGCCCGTTCGGTGTCATCAGGTGCGGGGCCGTCCTGATCGAGCAGGAACAGGCGCAACTCGGCGGTGTCTTTGAGTTCTTTGGGACCCACCCCGACCGCGACCCGCACCAGGTCGGCTTCGAACTGTTCGCGGGTCACCTGGTCGACGAATCCCGGTAGCCGGTGCACCGCATCACGCAAAACCTTCACGTGATCGGCGGTGATCAACCCCGCACCTTGCGCGGCAGCCACCACCGGCAACACCGCAGGCAAGGATTCCCCGGTCAACGAACGCCGCGGCCCCAACTCGGCGGCCTCACCCAATCGCCGGCCGGCCTCAGCGGTCGATAGCCGCCACCGGATCCGCAGCACCTCATTCCAGGATTTGGCACCCAACTCCCGAGGTGTGGCCTCGGCCTGCAACTGCGCGAGCAGCCGATGCCCCACAGCAGGCAGCTGACACAGCAGTTCCTCGTACTCGTCGAGCACCGCCACCAGCCCAGACCGGGTCAACGACTCAAAATCACACCCGGCGAACGCATCGAAAGCCGCGCGTAACCCCGCTACCGCCCGGACCGCACCCGCCTCCATGAATCGAACATACATTCGACCACCGACAAGTGCGGGCAGCGCGCACTAGTGCGAGTCGTGCTTGGGCAGCAGCGTCTCGTGCGCAGAGGATGTGGCGGCCCGGAACAGCACCGCGATCAGGGCCAGGGCCCCGACTGCGACGATCGGGATGGTCCACAGCCTGCGGGTCAGCACAGCCGACCCGCACTTGTCGGCGTACTCCGCGCCGGCGGCGTTGGCCTGCACCAGGTGGGTCGAATATCCGGAGCCGCAGGGGATCTGCATTCCGAACTGATCGAAGTCGTCGAGGTAGACCGGCAGGCTCAGTAGATACAGCCCGATTCCCAACACCACGGCCCCGGCGATTCCGATGTAGACGGCGCGAAAACTCACTTCTCTTCCCCCTTCAGGTCATGCAGACGTCGGTGAACAACAGCACCGGCCACGAGACGATCGACCCGAGAAAAGACACCACGGCGTCGAGGCCGCCCATCGAGGGCAGGTGATCGGTGTGCGTACCGGACCAGACCGTGCCGATCAACAGATACGGCACTCCCAGCACGACAGCGACGACGATGAGTTCGCCGAGTGCGACGCGGTAGGCCAGCAACCTCCGCAACTTGGCAAACACGCGACCCCCATCCGGCCTCAACGCCGTCTATGTTAACGCCTATTCTCTGCCGGATTACCATTTTGACCCGGCACTTCGGTCCGTTATGGTGACGGAATGGCGCGCATCTCGCCCCGGTCGATCGACAGTGGTGCCAGTGTTGTGCGGCGTCGACCCAAAGACCGAAAGGCGCAGATAGCGCGGGCCTCGGCGGAGTCTTTCAGCGCGCTGGGCTATCACGGCGTCAGCATGGAGGCCATCGCTTCGCGGGTCGGGATCTCCGCGGCCGCGTTGTACCGGCACTATTCGAGCAAGTACGAATTGTTCCGCGACGCCGTGCTCAACCTCAGCCAGCAACTGGTCGACGGTACCGCGTTCGCAGACGAGGCCGACGGGGATCCGCGGGAGCGGTTGCGTCTCATCGTCGCCGCGCTCAGCGACACCGCCTTGGTCAATCGCGAATCCGGCGGGCTGTACCGCTGGGAGGCGCGTTATCTGCGCGGCGACGACCAGAGCACTCTGGACGCGCAGGTGCGCACCGTGCACCGACGGATTCACCGGCCGCTGATGGAATTGCGGCCGGAGCTGAGCTCGCACGCCCGCTGGACCCTGTCGACTGCGGTGCTCGGCGTGATCGGCAGCGTCGTCGACCACCGGTCCAAGCTGCCCGCCGGTCAGATCCGCACGCTGCTCGCCGACATCTGCGACACCGTGCTGGCCGCCGAGTTGCCGGAGGTTCCCAACGCGACCAGCCCCGCGGTGACACCGCCACCCGTCGTGAGCACGACGAAATACGAAGCGCTGCTGACCGAATCGATGCGGCTGTTCAATCAGAACGGCTACCGCGACACCACCATGGAGGACATCGCCGCCGCGGTCGGCATGCCTGCCTCGGGGATCTACCGGTACTTCTCCGGCAAGTCCGACATCCTGGCGGCCGGGTTCCGTCGCGCCGCCGACCGGTTGTCTTCCGACATGGCCGAGGTGCTCGGCGCGGCAACGGATCCCGAGCAGGCTCTGGGCGCGCTCATAGACGACTACGTGGCCCGCTCGTTCGACCACCCCGAACTCGACTACGTCTACTACACCGAACGCCTCAACATGACGCCCGCCGACCAGAAGATCCTGCGCGACCTTCAGCGGGCGGCGGTGGAATCGTGGGTCGAGGTGGTCATGCCGGTACGCCCGCGGTGGAGTGCGGGTCAGGCACGCTTCGCCGTTCATGCGGCGATGGCGTTGGTGATCGACTTGGGCCGGCTCATGAATTATCAGAATTCGGAGCAGGCCCGAGCCGTCGTCGCGGTCATGGTCGATATGACGCTGCTGGGCCGTTACCGGTTACGCACGGCGTTGCCGGCCAGGTAGGCCACGTAGCCGAGCGTGCCGATGGTGGCCAGCTTGCGCGTCTTGGGGAGCAGGAGGCCCAGGCCGATCGCGGTCTCGATACCACCGTTGGTGTAGATGTGCTTCTGCGTGTCCTTGGGGAACGCCGGCTTGGTGATCGACTCGAACAGCTGCGGCTTCACAAAATGTGAGACGCCGGCGCCGGCCACGCTGAGGCCGACGAGCTTGACCAGCTTGGAGTTCTTGCCCTCTGCCATGTGTGATCCTCTCTGATCAGGCAAATGTGTAGTCGCTCAACGGGAATCGTGAAGCTTCCGTGACGGCCCGGCGGGTCGTCATCGGTCGGAGCAGCGTTGCCTCGCCACTCGGATTGAAATAGTACGACCGTGCCGATGCGCAGTTACCGAGGGTGAACAACGAGTCACCCAGCAACTCCGTCATCCGGTCCAGATAGCGCGCGTTGGCCTGTTCGGTGACCTCGAACGTCGCCGCCTTCCGGCGCCGGAGTTCGCCGAACAACCGGTCCATCAGATGCATCTGATACTCCATGGTGTTGAAGAAGTTCAGACCCAGGAACGCGTACGGACTGGCCAGGCTCAAGTAGTTCGGGAAGTACGGCATCGATACACCCTGGTAAGCCTGGAACCGGGTTTCCCGCCACCACTTGCCGAGGTTGCGGCCATCACGCCCGATCACCTCGATGGCAGGGAAGTTGGCCTCCCACAGATCGAACCCCGTCGCCAGCACCAGGGTGTCGATGTCGGTCCGGGTGCCGTCGGCGTTGACGATGCCCCGGGCATCGATGCGTTCGATGCCGTCGGCCTGCAGGTGGACATTCGGCTTGGTGAAGGCGCGGTAGTAGCCGTTCGAGAACGTCGGGCGCTTGCAACCGAAGTCGTAGTCAGGGGTCAGCTTGCGGCGCAATTCGGGGTCGCGGATCGAGGCGAACCGGTGCAGCTTGGCCAGGTCGGCCGCGGCGATGTTGAACCGACGGAAGTACCGGTGCTTGAGCACGGCCGTGTCGACCATGAACGCGTAGATGGCGTCGGTAACGGCGCGCACGGCCCGCTGGGTCAGCGGCACCCTGGCGAACAGCGCCTTGACCCCAGCGGAGAACTTCAGGTCGATCTTGGGCACGACCCAGATCGGGGTGCGCTGGTACACCGTCAGGTCAGCAGCCTTGCGAGCCAGCTCCGGGATGAGCTGAACGGCAGTGGCGCCGGTGCCGATGATCGCGATACGACGGCCGTCGGGCCGGTAGTCGTCGTCCCAGTCGGTGGTGTGGATGACCTTGCCGGTGAAGTCGGCGATGCCGGGGATGTCAGGCGTGTGGGGTTGCGACAGGAAGCCGGTGGCGGTGAGGAGAAAGCGTGCGTTCAAGGTCTCGCCACCCGCTACGGATACTCGCCAGAGTGAAGCCTCTTCGTCCCAGTGGGCGCCGTCGACGGTCGTGTTGAACCGGATGTGGCGGCGCACGTCGTACTTGTCGGCGACGTCGTCGGCGTACCGCTTGATCTCGGTGCCGGTGGAGAACAACCTCGACCAGTTCGGGTTCGGCTCGAAGAAATACGAGTAGGTCGTGGTCGGCACGTCGACGGCCAGGCCGGGGTAGTGGTTGACGTACCAGGTGCCGCCGAGATCATCCTCGCGATCCAGGATCACGAAGTTCTCGATGCCCAGCCGTTTGAGCTGGATGGCGGCACCGATGCCGGCAAATCCCGCGCCGACGATCACCGCCTCGAATTCCCCCGGGCTCATGCTGCAAACAGTACCGCAGGTACCGGGTACTTTGTCGAGGGTGCGCCGGGCATCGACGTCGGACGCCGGGCTACCTGTCGATGTGCGCGGCCTGGCGCGCGGCTCGCATGAAAGCCGGCTTGACCATGTCGATCCCGTCGAGATACCCGCCGACCAGGGCCGCATCGCGCAGCAGTACCAGCGATGCTGCGATCTCATCGGGTTTGTCCCGGCCGGCAGCCGCCTGTTCCAGCGCGCCGCGGAACCAGTCGCGGTGGGTGGTGATGAGCCGCCGGATCCGGCTGTCGGGGTCGGGGTACTCGGCAGCGGCGTTGATGAAGGGGCAGCCGCGCGTGTGGTAGCGGGCGACATCCTCGGCGATGCCCTCGATTACCAGCTCGAGCATGTCGGTGTCGGGCCCGGCGTGGGCTGCGGCCTCGGCGAAATAACCGCGGATCGTGGCGTCCTCGGCTGCGAGATATGCCTCGACGAGGTCCTCCTTGCCCTTGAAATGCCGGTACATGGTGGCGCGGGTGACCTTGGCCTCGGCGAGGATGCGGTCGACCCCGACCGAGTGGATGCCCTCGCGATAGAACAGCTCGGTGGCGACGCGCAACAAGCGCTCCCGAGCCGCTGAGGCGGGTGCCGATGCTGTCATGTCCTCGATGATACGAGCGGGCCAGAACGTTCTTTCTTATTTCGGGAACAGTCTGCCGACCCCAGCGGTTACAGGGGGAGAACGACCGTTCTTTCTACGTACCAGGAGATCGCAATGACCACTATCACCGCCCGCGAACTGGCCGAACTGCAACGTGCCAATGCTTCCGACGCCCAACCTGTCGTTTTCGTCCATGGCCTGTGGCTCTTGCCGAGCAGCTGGGACGCCTGGCGGGCGTTGTTCGAGGATCGGGGGTACGTGACGCTCGCGCCGAGCTGGCCGGATGATCCCGAGACTGTGGCCGAGGCGCACCGCGACCCGTCGGTGTTCGCGGGCAAAACGGTTGCCGAGATCACCGACCACTACGCCGAAGTGATCCGACAGCTCGACCGCAAACCCATCATCATCGGTCACTCGTTCGGCGGGTTGATCACCCAGAAACTCGCCGGCCTCGGGCTGGCCAAGGCTGCGGTCGCCATCGACCCGGCCCCGGGGCGTGGTGTGCTGGCACTTCCGGTGTCGGCGCTGCGGGCGGCGTTCCCCGTCATCGGCAATCCGTTCAACTATGGCCGCGCGGTTCCGTTGACCCGCAGCCAGTTCCGTTTCTCGTTCGGTAATGCCCTCTCCGAGGGAGAGTCGAATCGGCTCTACGACGAGTACTCGGTCGCCGGCTCCGCGATACCGCTGTTCCAGGCCGCGCTGGGGAACTTCAACCCCGCCTCGGAAACCAAGGTGGACAGCAAGAACCTGGATCGCGGTCCGCTGCTGATCATTTCGGGGGAGATGGACAACACCGTCCCGTGGGCGGTAGCCAACGGCGCGTTCAAGCGGCAGAAGAAGAACCCGAATGTCACCGAGATCGTCGAGATTCCCGGCCGTGGGCATTCGCTCGTGATCGACAGCGGCTGGCACGAAGTGGCCGAGAAGGCACTCGACTTCATCAAGAAGGTCTGACCGACTCGCCACCGCGGGCCTCTGTCATCTCAAGGTGGCGGGGGCCCGAGGGGCCGCACTCAGTCGTCGATGCGTGTCGGCGGATCGGCGAACGGGGTGTCCCACGGAGCGATCTCGTGGCCGGGCCCCATCACATCGCAGCGCTTGACCGGCACCAGGTGGGAGCTGAAGCCACTGGGCACATAGCCCCAGGTTCCCATGCAGCGCTGCCAGGTGCCGTCGGGTTGGACGGGCCCGTCGCATTTACTGATCACCGGCCCGCCGTACTGGCAGCCGGCGGCGGCCGGTGGCGCTGAGGTGATCAACCCGCCGGCGATCAGCGCGACAGCCACGCTGCCGACGATGCAGAGCTTCATGGTGTTCTCCGTCTCCGTCTCCGTGTGCGTGTCACCAGCGCTGTGGATCGCATTCCAGACCTGCCCGGTCCCAGCCCGCAAGGTCGGCTGCGGCGGCGTAGGTCGATTGCAGGAAATCTAGCAGGGCACGGTCGGGTTCGGAGGCAGTCCGCACCGCTTCGTACGGGAGAAGGAACTGCCGAAAGTCCGCGCTGTAGAACGCTGCGTCCGGGCCGACGGGATAATCGGCGAAGCCTTCCGGCTCCGGATAGGCGTAGGCGTAGAAAGCGCCCTCCTCGCCGCCGCCCGGCCAGAAACCGCAACTGCTCAACTCGTGCGAATAGCCTTCCACCATCACCCAATCCGCGCAGTTGGGCGCCCCGCCGGGGTGCTCGGGCGCGGGCCGGCCGGAGAATCGGGTGCAGGCCAGGTCGAACGAGCCCCAGAAGAAGTGCACAGGGCTGACCTTGCCGATGAAATGCGAACGGAAATCGGTGATCACCCGGTGCGCCTGGACCAGTTGGCGCCAGAACAAGTTGGCGGCGTCGGGGTCATACGAGGCGTGCTGGTGATCTTCGGCAAAGGGAATGGCCGGGTCGACCTCGTTGGGGCTCGCCGAGATTCGCGTTTCAATGTCCAGTTGTCGCAGCGCGGTGAAGGTTTCGTCGTAGAACTCGGCGACCGATTTCGGCTTCAACGTGACGGTGCGGGATCCGCCGTCGCTGGTACGGATCTCCAGCAGGTGGTCGATGAAGTTGAACTCCATGTCGAACAACCGGTTTCGGTACGGGATCGACGACGTGGTCAGACCGCGCGGGCTCACGTAGAACGTCACCTGCCACCAATGGTTGATCAGTGGCGAGTGTGTCAGCCGGATCTTCCCGACGATCTGAGTCCACATGTGCAGGGTGTCGCGGGTGGGCTCCCAATCGGATACCCGCAACGCGGGCCAAGAGTTGCCTGGACCAGCGTTCATGAGACAGATGCCACCTTCCGCCGTTGACGACTCGTGGTGACGTCAGCCTAGCTTTGTGTCACCGAGGTTAGAGGCGGAACGACGGCACCGCGTCGGGATCAGAACAGCTTTGCGATCACCTCTCCTGCCTCGGCGTCTTCCACACAGGGGGTGATGTCGAAGGTGAGAAACTCGCTCCACTCGGCGACCGACTCGAACATGGTCTTGGCGTCGTCAGTTTCGACGATGGCGAAGCCCTGGCCGTTCATGCCCCACCATCGGTGAAGCATCGTCGCGCCTTCCGGAACCGCGCCGGCCGTCTGCTTGAACTTCTCGATCGCATCCCGGTAGTTCGCCTGCGACTGAGTCCAGTGCACGATGAATTTCATGGCGTACTCCTTCTGGTGATCCGGGCCGGGATCGGCTCGGCGGCGATGACGGTGAAGGGGGTATCCACCGGGAAGCTGTCGTTCAGGGAGGTCACTGCGACCTCCCGCACGATGGTCGCCAGCGCCAGGGTGGCCTCCAGCATGGCGAAGTGATCGCCGACGCAGGACCGCGGGCCGCCGCCGAAAGGCAGGTACTGCCAACGGTTTCTACCTGCCGAACGTTCCGGGCTGAAGCGGTCGGGGTCGAAGGTCAGCGGGTCGTCCCACAGCGCCGGGTCGCGGTGCATGACATAGAAATTGACCATCGCCATCGTGCCGGCCTCGGCGCGGTAGCCGTCGACGGTCATCTCCTCGTTGAGCATCCGAGGCGTGCCGGCACCGGGCGGGCAGAGCCGCAGTGCCTCGTGCAGCACCCGCACGGTGTGTTCGAGGTGCGGCACATCCTCGGGCGTCAGCGTGCGATCGCCCAGCGCCGCGACTTCGTCGTACAGGCGGGACTGCAGCTCGGGATCGCGGCCCAGTGCCCACAGTGAGTAACACAGCGTTGTCGAGGTGGTGTCATGCCCGGCCAGCATGAAAAGCACCAATTCATCGCAGATCTCGTCGTCGGCGAGCTCTCGGCCGGTGTCGGGGTCACGGGCCTCGATGAGCGCGCGCACCAGCGGTGCTTCCCGATCGGGATCAGCCCGCACCGCGGCGAGGATCTCGGCGGCCAGCTCATGTAGCCGGGCATTGGCCGCCCTGGCCCGACGTTGGCCGCCGGTGGGCACCCACTGCGGGAAGTTGACCGGGCGGACCGCCCGGTCGGAAATCCAGGACAACGCGGTACGCAGTGCGGGGCCCACGTCGTCGGCGCTCTCGTCGAGATCCACGCCGAATACCGAGCGGCCCAGCGCCCGCAGCGTGAGCGCTCGGCACGCAACGTCCAGATCGACCGTCGTACCGTCGCGCCACCCGCCGGCGATCGAATCCGCCGCGGCGGCCATGTGTCCCGCATACCGTGGCACGTTCTGCTTGGTGAACATCGGCTGCAGCGTTCGCCGTCGCGGCAGCCAGCGTTCGTGCGGCAGGTTCAGCAGGTTGCCGCCCATCAGCCGGCGTAGCTCGACCATGTTGAGGGCGGTGCCGCGATCGGCGATCGAATCGCGGCGGCCCAGGACATCGCGGGCTCCCTGCGGCGACGTGACCAACAGGACCGGGGGGATCAGCCATCGTGGACCGAGCACCATCCGGCTGATGGGCCCTCCGGCATCGCGGAGCCGTTGATGCCCCTCGATGAAGGACCGCATCGCCTTGATCGTCTGCCGATAGGACAGCGGATTTCGCGGTGCGAGCGGCAGGGTGGTTGCGGCCCGCGTATCGATCTCGACCATGGATCGAGTGTCTGACCACGCGGTCTGGGCGGCCTAGAGTAGTGCGTTACCCTATTTTGCCGGTGCGGGGGTTTTTGCTGGTAGCGATGCACGTCACGCTACGGTCCCCGCGTTGCCAGGAGTCTGCGGTCGGGTACAGGACGAACAGCTGGATCCCGGATTCCGAGTTGGCGTCGGGGGCGTAATCGGCCAGTGCCGGAGCGCACCTGTCGGCGTACTTCACGACTGCCGCGTCGCCCGGGAAATTCCCCTCGGGCAGCGGCAGCACCGCGAACACCTCACCCTTGTGCGGCTGATCGCAACTCACCGACTTGACGTACAACACCCGGCTGCTGTCGGGAATGTCGGCCAGACAATCGCCCGACCGAACCTGGCTGGCTTCGGTGGCGCCCCGGTCCCGAGCCAGGTAGAACACCGCGCCGGCGGCGACCACGAGCGCGACCAGAACCACGACACCTAGCAGCACCCACTTGAGCGCAGGGGATTTCCTCGGTGGCGCCGAGAGCTGGTCGGGGCCGGTGGAATACGGCTGCGGCGGCGGTGGCGGGTAGTGGTGACCGGGCGAGCCCTGCGGGCCAGGGCGACCGGTGGGGCCGGGCGGGTAGGTCATGGTTCGACGATATCGACTGCCCGCAGCGCGGCATCCACCGCGAGGGCGGGCACGTCTAGACGCTTGGATCCGAGGTCGTGGCGGGCACCCTCGATGACGACGACTTCGGTGGGACCGGCCACCAGCGCCGCCGCCGCGGTGAGCTCGTCGATGGTGCCGAACGGGTCGGAGGTGCCATGGGTGAATACCGTCGGCATCGTGATGTCGGGGAGATGCTCAGTGCGCGCGCGTTCCGGCTTACCAGGCGGATGCAGTGGGTAGGAAAACAGAGTCAGCACGTCCGGCCCAGTCCCGGTGGCCGCGACCATCGAGGTCATCCGCCCGCCGTAGGAATGCCCACCCGCGATCACCGGGCCATCGGTGAGGCTGCGGGCCAGTGCGATCGCCTCGGCGATGCCCTCCTGGTCTCCCGCCGCCGATCCCGACGGTGGTCCCTTGGGCCTGCGCCGGCGGTAGGGCAGGTTGTAGCGGACGGCCAGCCAGCCCCGCGACGCCCATTCGTCGCAGACCTTGACCAGCATCGCCGAATCCCGGTTGCCCCCTGCGCCATGCGTGAGCACCACGACGCCCGTCGGGGTGGCCTCGGGTTCGTGGGCGACGCCGGCGATCGCGTCGAGGTTCACGACTGCAACCGGAACAAGGCGTTCACCGGGCCGTGGCCGTGGCCCAGCGGATAGTTGGCCCGAATGCATTCGGTTACCCAGGCCTTGCCGAACTCCACTGCCTGCGGAACCGAATAGCCATGTGCCAAGGCACAAGCCGTCGCCGCGGCCAAGGTATCGCCGGCCCCGTGGTCGTTGCCGGTATCGATCCGCGGCGCCGCGAACTCGTAGAACTCTGTGCCGTCGAACAGCAGATCCGGACTGGCCGACGACGAGCGCAGGTGCCCGCCCTTGACCAGTGCCCACTGCGGACCGAGCGCGTGCAGTGCGCGCGCTGCGTCCCGCTGCGAGGCGTCGTCGACGACCTCGATGTCGACGAGCAACCGGACCTCGTCGAGGTTCGGGGTGACCAGCGTGGCCAGCGGAAACAGCTCGGTGCGTAGCGCGTCGAGGGCGCTGTGGTGCAACAGCGGATCACCGTGCATCGAGGCGCACACCGGGTCGACGACCAGGGGCACCGCTCCCAACCCTTCCGCCCGCCAGGTCTCGGCGATGGTGGTGATGATCTCCGAGGACGCCAACATGCCGGTCTTCGCGGCCTGGATCCCGATATCCGAGGTCACGGCCGAGATCTGACCGGCCACCACGTCGAGCGGAACCTCGTGGAAACCCTTGACACCCAGCGAGTTCTGCACCGTCACAGCCGTAAGCGCGACACAGCCGTGCAGGCCGAGCATGGCGAAGGTCCGCATGTCGGCCTGGATCCCGGCACCACCGCCGGAATCGGACCCGGCGATGGTCATCACCCGCAGCGGGGTCTCACCCGCAGGGGTCAACGGCAAGAAGTTCACTTCGGCCTCACGTGGTCAAGGGTAGATAGACGCGGTTGCCATGGTCGGCGAACTCCTGCGATTTCTCGGCCATGCCGCGCTCGATATCCTCCGGGGCCACCCCGTCGGGGTAGGCATCACGGATGTCCTGCGTGATGCGCATCGAGCAGAACTTGGGACCACACATCGAGCAGAAGTGCGCGGTCTTGGCTGGTTCGGCGGGCAGCGTCTCGTCGTGGAACTCACGCGCGGTGTCGGGATCCAGCGACAGCGCGAACTGGTCGTGCCAGCGGAACTCGAAGCGCGCCTTGGAGAGTGCGTCGTCGCGCTGCTGGGCGCGTGGGTGCCCCTTCGCGAGGTCGCCGGCGTGGGCGGCGATCTTGTAGGCGATGACGCCGTCCTTGACGTCCTTTCGGTCCGGGAGGCCCAGGTGCTCCTTCGGGGTGACGTAGCACAGCATCGCGGTACCGGCCTGGGCGATGATGGCCGCCCCGATCGCCGACGTGATGTGGTCGTAGGCCGGAGCGATATCGGTGGCCAGCGGGCCGAGGGTGTAGAACGGTGCTTCCTCGCACCACTCCTCTTCGAGCCGCACGTTCTCGACGATCTTGTGCATCGGAACGTGGCCCGGTCCCTCGATCATCACCTGCACGCCATGGGATTTCGCGATCTTGGTGAGCTCACCCAGAGTGCGCAGCTCGGCGAACTGGGCCTCGTCGTTGGCGTCGGCGATCGACCCGGGTCGCAGCCCGTCGCCCAGCGAGAAGGTCACGTCGTAGCGGGCCAGGATCTCGCACAGTTCCTCGAACCGGGTGTACAGGAACGACTCGGTGTGGTGTGCCAGGCACCAGGCCGCCATGATCGATCCGCCCCGGGACACGATGCCGGTGACGCGCTTGACCGTCAGCGGGATGTAGCGCAACAGCACGCCGGCATGGACAGTCATATAGTCGACACCCTGCTCGCACTGCTCGATCACGGTGTCGCGGTACATCTCCCACGTCAACTTGGTCGGGTCGCCGTTGACCTTCTCCAGCGCCTGGTAGATCGGCACGGTCCCGACCGGAACCGGGGAGTTGCGCAGAATCCACTCCCGCGTCTGGTGGATGTCCTTGCCGGTCGACAGGTCCATGATGGTGTCAGCACCCCATCGGGTGGCCCACACCATCTTGTCGACCTCCTCCCCGATCGAGGACGTGACAGCCGAATTGCCGATATTGGCATTGACTTTCACTCCGAACGCCTTGCCGATTATCATCGGCTCGGCCTCGGGGTGGTTGTGATTGGCCGGGATGACCGCCCGGCCCCGAGCTACCTCGTCGCGCACCAGCTCAGGTGAAACGCCTTCGCGTTCAGCGATATACGCCATCTCGGCAGTGATCTCCCCGGCGCGGGCCCGCTGCAACTGGGTGCCGCGGTCTTTGTGCATTCCGGGCCGTGACGGCAGGCCGGAGTTCAGGTCGATCACCGCGTCGTCGTCGGTGTACGGGCCCGAGGTGTCGTACAGGTCCAGATGTTCCCCATTGGTGAGGTTCACCCGGCGAAACGGCACGCGCATGGTCGTGCCGTCATGGTTGATCTCGCGATAGACCTTGGTGCTTCCGGTGATCGGACCGGTGGTCACGGATGGGTCGACAACAAAACTGCTCATTTCATCTCCCTACGCCGGCATTACCCGGTCAGGTTCGTACGGTCGACGGGCGTACCCGTCCTCTCAGTGCGCTCGTGCGCACTCCCGCGTGTGTGGTTTGCAGGGCCCAACCTAGCGCAGTCGCAGGGTTCGGGGGAACCGGATGCGCACTCTCAGGAAGTTGTCAGGGGGGATCACGTCGCCTTCTCGCCAGGGTTGTATCCGGCGACGTTGCGTGACCCTCATGTCGAAATCCGCCGCCGGTGGCCCGGATCCGCGAAGTTCAGGAGTTGCCCAGTCTTGATTTGCATAGCTAATATATGTGTTTTGCATGTTTCGGGTCGACCGCTGGCCCTGGATATAGCCCTTGACGCGATACGAGATGCGAACACGAGATGACGACTGACGCTGAACTCAGCAGCCCGCCAGGCGCGGGCGACACCGCCGAGGCCGAGACCGCCGACCGGCGCAAACGGATGGATCACGACCACCCGTTCTACAAGTGGGTGGTGCTGTCCAACACGACGTTGGGCATCCTGCTGGCCTCCATCAACGCGTCGATCGTGTTGATCTCGCTGCCGGCGATCTTCCGCGGCATCGGGTTGAACCCGCTCGCCCCCGGCAACGTCAGCTACCTGCTGTGGATGCTGATGGGCTACCTCGTGGTGACCGCGGTGCTCGTCGTGCCGTTCGGGCGTCTCGGCGACATGTACGGCCGGGTGCGCATCTACAACCTCGGTTTCGTGGTTTTCACCGTTGCCGCGATCGCGCTGTCCTTCGACCCGTTCCAGCTCGGTGGCGGTGCCGTCTGGCTGATCGCTTGGCGCGTGGTCCAGGGCGTCGGCGGCGCCATGCTGATGGCGTCGTCTTCGGCCATCCTCACGGATGCCTTCCCCGCCAACCAGCGCGGCATGGCACTGGGCACCAACATGGTGGCCGCCGTTGCCGGGTCATTCCTCGGACTGCTGATCGGTGGCTTCCTGTCCGAATGGCACTGGAAGGCCGTGTTCTGGGTGGGTGTGCCGATCGGGATCCTCGGCACGATCTGGAGCTACCGCTCACTCAAGGAACTCGGTGTCCGCACCGCCGGACGGCTCGACTGGGCCGGCACCCTGACGTTCGGGCTGGGCCTGACGGTCCTGTTGATCGGCATCACCTACGGCATCCAGCCCTACGGTGACTCGACCACCGGCTGGACCAGCCCGTGGGTTCTGGGCTCCATCGCGGTGGGCCTGCTGCTGTTGGTGGCGTTCTGCATCGTCGAGTTGAAGGTGTCGTCGCCGATGGTCGACATCCGGTTGTTCAAATCGGCGGCGTTCGGGATGGGCAACCTCGCCGGGCTGATGTCCTCGGTGGGCCGCGGCGGACTGCAATTCATGCTCATCATCTGGTTGCAGGGCATCTGGCTGCCGCTGCACGGTTACAGCTTCGAATCCACACCGCTGTGGGCCGGCATCTACCTGCTACCGGTCACCGTCGGGTTTCTGGTCGCCGCGCCGATCGCCGGGTCGCTCTCCGATCGCATCGGTGCGCGGCCGCTGACCGTCGGCGGCATGCTGCTGATGGCTGCCACCTTCGTGGCGCTGCTGATGATCCCGGTCAACTTCGACTACTGGGTGTTCGCGATCCTGGTGTTCCTCAACGGACTGGGCGGCGGAATCTTCACCGCCCCCAACACGGCAGCCATCATGTCGAGCGTGCCGGCCGATCAGCGCGGTGCGGCCTCCGGCGTCCGGTCGACGTTCTTCAACGCGGGCAACTCGCTGTCGATCGGCATCTTCTTCTCGCTGATGATCGTCGGGCTGGCCAACACACTGCCTGCAGCGTTGACCACCGGCCTGACGCAGCAAGGTGTTTCGGCCTCGGTCGCCCACGATGTGGCCAACCTGCCCCCGGTCGGCAGCCTGTTCGCCGCCTTCCTGGGCTACAACCCGATGGCCGAACTGCTCGCGCCCTACGACGCTCTGCACCAGCCAGGAGTGAACGCGGACGTGATCACCGGGCAGACGTTCTTCCCGCAGCTGATCACCGAGCCGTTCCATTCCGGCCTGACGGTGGTGTTCACCGCCGCGGCCGTGATGATGGTGATCGGTGCGGTGGCGTCGATGTTCAGCGCGGGCCGCTATGGGACGGAGGCGGGAGCCGACAACGAGGCCTGAGCGGCGGGAGCCGACAACGAGGCCTGAGCAGCCTCAGCAGCCGGTCAGCAAACCGATTTCCGGTGGCCTCATGGGATACTCGCCGCCATGGTCGCTCAGACATTGGCCGCCGCCGGAAGCGCCGCAGAATCCGCGGGCTACGTCATCGGCACGCTGTTCATTCCGGGGTTGGGGCTGCTGCTGCTCATCCTCGGCCTGGTTCGGCGTTCGTCGTCTCAGTCGAAGTCGATTGGCCAGCCCGGGTACCCGCCGGGCTATCCGCAGCCGGGGTACCCCCAGGGCTACCCGCAGCCGGGGTATTCGCAGGGTTACCAGCAGCCGGGTTATCCGCCGAGCTATCCGCAGCAGGGTTACCAGCCCGGTTACCCGCAGCAGCCCGGCTATCCGCCGGTCCCGCCACAGGCCTACGGCGCACCACCCAAGAAGTCGGGCACGGCATTGATCGTGATCGGTGCGATTCTGCTGGTGCTCGGCCTGTTGGGATTGGCCGGGCGGATGGCCACCCGCGCGTCGGAGTCGACCTCGAGATCTGAGTCGAATTCCAGTTCGGCGTCGAGTTCGAGTGCGGTGCCGGGCACGAGCTCAAATTCCGGGTCCTCGCAGTCCGGGGCCTCAGGTGACTTGGCGGTGGGGGAGTGCATCACCAGCGATCAGTACGCCACGGCGGGCATGGACCTCACCCCGTCCGGCTGCAGCAACCCGGATGCGATTTACGAGTTGGTGTCCAGAGGTGGCGGATCCGCAACCTGCCCGGACGGCAAACGGGCCGACTCTGACTACTCCGTGCTCATGGACGACTCTCGCACCTACTGTTTCATCCTCAACTTCGAGGAAGGCGAGTGCTTCAACCTCGACGACAAGCTCGCCTCCCTGGTGGAATGCTCCGACCCGAACGCTGTCATCAAGATCGTCCAGCGGGTTGACGGTTCAACCGACCCCGCTGTCTGCGGTTCCGGCTCACGCGCGGTGGCCTTCCCCGAACCGGCGCGGGTCTACTGCGCGGGGAAGCCGTCATAGCCGACCTACACTCGGGCTCGTGACCACCACACAGCGCCGCGGATTCAACGACGCCATCACGCGCTTCTGGAGTTTTGCCGCACCGGCCTATGACCAGGGTTGTCTCCAGCGGTGGGTGTACCGGCCCGCCCAGGACGAGGTGATCGCCCAACTGCAGGAGCGCGGTGCCCGTGCGATTGCCGACATCGCCTGCGGTACCGGCATCCTGGCCGATCGCATCCAGCGTGAACTCCTCCCCGATGAGGTCTACGGCCTGGACATGTCCGACGGCATGCTCGCCCAGGCGCGCAAGCGGTCAGACCGCGTGCGGTGGAAGTCTGCCCCCGCCGAGGAGCTGCCCTTCCAGGACGGCTTCCTGGACGCGGTGGTGACCACCTCGGCTTTCCATTTCTTCGACCAGCCCGCCGCGCTCGCGGAGTTCTACCGGGTGCTGGCGCCCGGGGGGATGGTGGCGGTGGCGACGATGAGCCCGCGCCGCACCTTCCTGCCGCTGCATGCGTTGTCGGCCGACCTGGGCGCACCCGCGCACAGTCCCACCGAGCAGGAGATGCGCGCGCTGTTCGAGGCGGCCGGATTCACCGTCGCCGAACAACATCGGGTACGCCGGCCGGTATGGACGCCGATCTCCGACGCCATCACCGTGGGCGTGAAGCCCGCATGACAGAGAACGACGACAGCCAGCCTCAGATCAGCGGTTCGGTGCAACTGCGCCGTGACCGCTGTGCCACCACGACCGCTGATCAGCGGCTGCTGGACCGGCGCGGCCCCACCGATTGGGTGCACACCGATCCGTGGCGCGTGATGCGCATCCAGGGTGAGTTCGTCGACGGTTTCGACGCCCTCGCCGAAATGCCGAGGGCGGTGACGGTTTTCGGGTCCGCTCGCACGGAACCACATTCGCCCGAGTACCGACTGGGCGAGGAACTGGGTATCGCGCTGGTGCGGGCGGGCTACGCGGTGATCACCGGGGGCGGTCCGGGTTCGATGGAGGCCGTCAACCGCGGCGCCAGCGAGTCCGGCGGCTACTCCGTGGGACTCGGTATCGAGCTGCCCTTCGAGCAGCGCCTCAACCACTGGGTGGATCTCGGCATCAACTTCCGCTACTTCTTCGTCCGCAAGACCATGTTCGTCAAATATGCCCAGGCCTTCGTGTGCCTGCCGGGCGGATTCGGCACTCTCGACGAACTGTTCGAGGCGTTGACCCTGGTGCAGACCCACAAGGTCACCGAGTTTCCGATCATCCTGCTGGGTGTCGACTATTGGTCGGGCCTGATCGACTGGATTCGGAACACCGTTTTGCCCGGCGGCAAGATCGATGAATCCGAGTTCGCCCTGCTCCACTGCACCGACAGCGTGGCCGAAGCCGTGGAACTCATCGTTGCGTCGGCGCGATAGCCGAGGAATAGCGGCGCGGCTTGCCGGGCCCGAGTTCGGCCAGCGTCCTCACTTGCGTGACTTCGACCGGATGCCCCAGCAGTAGCCTCAGTGCCTCGGTCACCCGGTGCTGGTCGCCGGACGCGACCACCGCTGAGACGCGACCGTGGGCGTCCTGGTCGACGCTCCACCCGCGGGCTCCGGCCGCCTGCAGCTGTTGGGTGAGGTCGACACACGGCACCACGACGCCCGTCGCCGACACGAAAACCGTTGCCTCCCTTCCCTCCAGATTGGTGAGAGCGGGCCGACCGCGATGGCTGACCAGCCGCGCGTAGTCGCCCGTGCGGTAGCGCACCAGTGGCAGAAACTGGTTCTCTCCGCACGTCACCACGACCTCACCGGCCAGCACCTCGACGTGCACGCGACGTTCGGCCACCGCGAAGGGGCCGCCGTCGTCGCTGACTGCGATGGGCCGGGTCTCGTGCAAGCCGTAGACGTCCAGGACCGGACAGTCGTAGGCCGCCTCGAGGGCCCGGCGCAAGGGCGCCGTCAGTGTCATCGCCCCGGAGATCAGCGCCAGCGGCCGCAATACGGCGGCAAGGCCGGGATCGAGCAGCACCTCCAACGACGTAGGAGTGCCGCTGATCACCTGCGGATCGGTATCCCGCAGATACGCGTCGCGCTGCGTGGCCCCGCCTGCCCAAGCGGCCGGATGCAGGTTCAGCCGGGCCATCAACGCCTCGTCGAAGCCCGGGATCACCGAGGTGTAGGTGAAGGCCTGCCGCTGGAACACCGTCTGCACCAAAGCCACCCGATGGTCCATCGGCTCCCAGTGGGCGCCCACCAGCCCGCGCAGCCAATGAAATCCGCGAGCCAACTCGTCCGGATCGTCGGGCATCACCAGGGCGGCACCGGTACTGCCCGAACTCGTGCCGTGCAGCATCCGACCGAGGTCGGCGCCGGGCGGGACGAACGCCGCGATGTCGTCGACGAGGTCTTCGCGCCCGATCAGCGGAAAGTCGGTGAGACTGTCCAGCGGGCCGGTGTGGCGGCGATAGGCGGGCAGGGTGCGGGCCAGCGCGAGATGTTGCGGAAGCCAATCATCAAGGGGCAGTTGGCGGGTGGCGGCTTGTTGCTCGGCGGGGGTGAGCCGGTGCCCGACCCGGTGGCGCCAGGCCGGTGCGTGCGGGTGCTGTTCCAGGGCGGCCAGCCGCTCGCGCCCGGCCACCGACAGGCCGGGCCAGCGCTGCTCATCGGTCAGCGCCACCTGGCCGAACGGAACATAGTCCTGAAGCCCCAGCGGATCGTCACTCACTGTTGTACCGTGCCGCAGCTTCTTTCGCCTTGGCGTCGGCCAGGCGGCGTTGTACGGCCATGCGGTGTTCGTGATCGGCCAATGCCTGCGCCAATGCGCCCTCGCGCCGCACCGAATCGCGCATCTCGAACAGTGATCGGGCCTGCCCGGTGTCCTCGCCGTGCGCCAGCAGGCCGTTCCACAGCAGGAAGGTGCGCACCGCCTCGTCGCGGCGGTCCGCATCGCTGAGCCAACGGCCTGGATCGACCAGCGGCGCCAACCGAAAAGCCAATGCCAACAACGCCGTCGCAGCCTTACGGTCGTCCAGCGGTGCGGTGAACGGGCCGATCAGGTCCGCACTGGCGAACAACCACAGCCCGATGGCGGCGCCGCGCCGGGACGCCGGAGAGCCCCGCTCGGCGATACGCTGGGCGGCCGCGGCGCAACCGGTGTGGTTGAACACATCGCACGCCAGCGCCACCACGTCGACGGTGTCGGCGAGAAACGGCTGCGGCGTACTCGCCATCCGCGCCGCGACCTCGTCGACGGTAGGGCCGGGCTTGAGCGTCGACCACACTGCCTGCTCGTCCAATTCCTCGGCGAACCAGTTTGCCAATTGTTCAGCCATGCAGTACCTCTCGCCGATATCCGGCGATGCGCGCGGCCAACCTCGCGCAGACCGCCGGTGCGTCGGACATGTTGTCCAGATAGTCGACGTCGAAACCGGCCTCGGCCGCCGGAGCGGCCACCGAGCGGGACCGGTCCTGCACCAGCAGCGTGGCCGTGTCGAGTTGCCGCCGCACCGCCGCTGCCACTCCCGCGTATTCCTCCTGGCCCGCGCCGAACAGCGACATCAAACCGTCGTCGGACAGCACCACCAGGTGGCGCAGCTCGTCAGCGCCGCCTGAAAAGTCATGGCCGCCGGGTGGATAGCGGTGCGCGAGCAGATCGAGGGGAAACACGGTGCCGCCGCTGAAAAACGTCGTCAACTGGCGGATGATCTCCGACCGGTCCCGGGTATACACGCTGTCCCCGGCGACCTGGCCGCGACCCGCCCACGACGTGACGCGTACCCGCCCACCACCTTTGAGTACCGACAGCGCGAGGATCATGCCGGCCAACACGGCCGGGGAACCTCGCTCGGGGCGCGGCATCGAGGCGGATGAGTCGATGTAGAGATCCAGCGTCACCGCTTCGGTGGTGGGGGCCGGATCGTCAGGAAGCTGGGTGCGACGGCGCGTCGTCACCCCGGGCACCACTATCGGATTCACCGCGAGGGTGGCCGGCCAATCCAGCTCGGTGGCGTCGTCACCGAGCTCCCACGTCTCCAGCGGCCCGGGGATCCCCTGATCGGCGACGCCGCGCCCGGATTGCCGCAGCGGGCGGATCCAGGGCCGGGCCTGCGCCTCGTACCAGGCCAGCATCACGGCGTTGGGATCGGATCCGTCGAACAAGGCCAAGGTCTGTGCGACACCGTAACTTTGGCCAGGCGCCTGATCCGGTGCGGAGCCGCCGACCGCGGCCGCCGCGGGGTGTACCGGCGGCTCGTCGAGCCGCGGATCGGCGAGCACCTGCGCGAGTTCGGCTGCCGTCGCGGGGGCTCCGCCCTGTTCGGCGCATCCGCCGCCGGGCAGGGCGGCACCTTCGGTGATCAGCGATTCCAGCACCAGGTAGGGCACCAGGACCATGCCGAAGGTGAGGGCACCGCCCACCGGGTCCGCACCGAAGGTCCGGATCGCCTGTGCCACGTACTCGGCGTCGGCGACCGGCTGCACCGGCTGGCTCAGCAGTAGTTCGTCGTGGATGGCGCGTACCCGCATGGCGGCTACTCGGTGGGCACGTTCCTTCTCCTGCAGGTCCTCGCGGACCATCGACACGTCGAGCGTGGCCGGGTCGACGTGCTGGCGAGCTCGCACGTCTTCATGAACTGCCTCGGGAACCGAGGGAGGGTCGTTGGGGCACAGCGTGTTCGACGGCAGTGACCACAGCAACTCGTAGGCACGCATGAGTACCCACCAGGCTGCGTTCGACACCGGCTCCCGGGCGGTCAGCGTGCGCCACAACGTGATCATGTCCGGCTCGATGCCCGGATGCCGTCTGCGCTGCATGCGGACCACTCGGTCGTTGATGAGCAGATCCGACCACAGATTGGACAGGTGCCGGGCCGTGCTGGTGACGGGAATGGCGCGACGAGGGTCGCTCGCCACGATCGCCCGGGCCATCTGTTGCATGAGCTTGAACGAGACGATGCGGGTGCTCGGAGAAAGCACGTGATGCCCGATCTCATGTGCGAAGACGCTGGTCAGATGGCGTTCGGCGCCCTGGCGGGTCAGCTCGTCCAGGTCGATCGAGATCGACGGTGGAAACGAGAACCAGGCGAATGTTCCGGTTGCGCTGTCGCGCACCATGTTCGGCGGATGGAGTTGCACGCCCCACAGGTCGAGTGCGGCCCGCCAGGCCACCAATTCGGGATCGGTCGGTGCCCGTCCGGTCATGCCGGCCAGATCTCGGCCAGGTAGGAGGTCGGGCGCACCACCAGTTGCGCCGTGGCGGGTCCGCCGGTCTGCGGGCCGGGCGCGGCGGCGTCGGAGATGACGTGGCCGAACACGTCGGCATCGATCTGCCGGCGCTGTGCGCCGACATTCACCGTCCACCTACCCGGTCCACAAGGTGCGGGATCGGTGGGCGGCTGGTCCCACCTGCCGCCGAGGCCGGTGAAACCGCCGATCCGCGCGATCAATTGGCCCGGCGGGCGCAGAGGCCAGTAGAACCGGTCGAGCGCCTGCCCGTCGGTGAACGGGACGACCGCGTCGACCGGAAGGCCCAGGACCGAGGCCGCGAGGTCGACGGGGAGCAGCTGCAAACGGGACAACGCAGCGTCGCGGATCCCCAGCACCCCGGCCCGCCAGGCGGCCACCGCCGCGACGTTGAACATCACGTCCCGCGCCGCCGAAATACCGCGCAGGGCATGGCGGTACCGCATCGGGTCGCCGCCGAAGCGGGCCACGTTGTCAGCCGAGATGGCCAGATCGAGGCCGGGCACCGCAGGCAGCTCGGCGGGCGTGGGCAGGTCGAGGTTGACCTGGTGGTACGCCCGGGCAATCACCGGCCGCTCTCCAGCCAGTGCAGATAGTTCGAATACCGTTGGTAGAGATACTTCAAGGCGACCAGATCGTCGAAATCCCGGCCGTAGATCTTGCCGACGCCAGAGACCGCCGAGATCTGAGCCTCGATCGTGGTGAGGCGCCGCGACACCTCAAGCGCGTCCAAACCGTCGAGACCGTGGCCGAACTGCTCGACCAGTTCGGCCACCGGATCCTCGCCCTCGCGCTCCAGTGCGACGAACTCCCGGCACGACGAGTCGAACAGGTCGGTCAGCCAGCTCGCGGGGTCTGACGCCAGTTCCCGGTCCGTGCCGGTGTCGAAGCGGGGATGGGCAGTATTCGGTAACAGCTTGCCGCGCAAGGCGAACGGCACCATCGCCCGCACGTCCTCGAGAGTGACGGTGTCGTTGCCCCGGAACCAGGCCAGCGCCTTGGCATAGAGCACCAGGTTCTGCAGCGAGCGCACCGACACCCCGTTGACGGTCTGCGCGCCGAGATCGATCTGCAGATCGGCGCCCGAGTTGGCGTCGATGATCTGCTCGACCTCGAGACCGGCGGTGGCCACCACATCCTTGGTCCGGTACTCGAAGCGGCGGCCACCGTGCTGGACGAACTCGAAGTGGCTGACGAAGAACTCCAACCGACGGCGTACGTCGGTGGGCACCGGAATCGCCCGGATCGCCCGGACCATCTCCGCCTGCTCGGCCCCGCCGAACACCAGCTCGGCGGGCACGTTGTCCTCCGGCCGGTCCCCGGCCTCCACGCGACTCACCAGTTCGTCGAGGAAGCGGCTGTTGAAACCGAATGCCTGCACGGTCACGTCGATACGGTCGCGCAGCGCCTGGATCACCGGGAAGGTGCCGCCACCGCCGTCGTCGTTGGCGGTGAAGAACCAGCTCTCCACCCCGTGTTCGGGTGCGGTGACGTGCATCTGGTCGTGGCTTTCCACATAACCCTCGGCGACCATGGTCAGCAGCGCCGACTGGGTCTTGGTCGGAATCCGGTTGTACTCGTCGAGGATCTTGACCGGCGCGGTCAGCCAGCTCTTCCAGGCGATGGTGATCTCGGCGAGGTTCCCCGCCTGCACCAGGTCGCGCGGCAGCGGGATCCCGACCAGATCACCCACGGTCAGCTGTGGCTGGCCCTGCTGGACGTGGCGGCGTACGTCGGCGGGGGTGGACCCGGCCAGCACGCCCATCAACACTGCCAGTGTGGTCTTGCCGCGGCCCGGCCCGCCGATCAGCAGGCAGCGTCCGCCGACGGCGAAAGTCAGCAGTGGGACAAGGACATTCGAGGAGTAGGCGGGCTGCCTGGGCAGGCTCAGGGACGCACCCGCGTCGCCGAGCGGATAGTTGACGGTCGTGTCCGAGCCGAACTCGACGTCGTAGAACGGGGAGATGACGGCCTTGTTGATCAGCCAGAAGTAGGCGCGGCGCAGCTTCTCGTCGAGAGTGACCGTGGGCTCCGTGGGTGGGGTGAACAGGTCGGCGGCGGTGAGGCCGGTTAGCATTGGCGCGACGGGAGGGGGCCGGATGACGACCAGGTGGAGCGCGGTATCCAAATCGCCGACCCTGCCCGTCGCGCCAATGCTAACCGGCCCGCCCCCGCCGCCGCGGCGTTGATTCTGCGCCCAGGGCGTGGCCCACTCGCACTTTCTCGCCCTCGCCGCAGAGCCGACCGGGGTTCAGCCGAGCTCGACCACGACCGGGGCATGGTCGCTGGGCGCGGTGGTGCCCTTCTTGGGGCGGCGTTCGTCCTTCACGATCTCGGCGCCGGTGACCCGCGACGCCAGACCGGGCGAGCCGAGGATGAAGTCGATGCGCATGCCGCGGCGCTTCTGGAACGCCAGCTGGGTGTAGTCCCAGTAGGTGTAGATCCCCGGCCCTTCGGTGAAAGGTCGCACCACATCGGTGAATTGGGCGTCATGCATGGCCTGGAAGGCGGCCCGCTCGGGCTCGGACACATGGGTGCGACCGTCAAAGACGGCCATGTCCCAGACATCCTCGTCCTTGGGGGCGATGTTCCAGTCGCCGACCAGCGCGATGGGCTGCTCCGGATCGTCCTTCAGCCAGCCGGCGGCGGTATCCCGCAGGGCGGCAAGCCAATCCAGCTTGTAGGCGTAGTGCGGATCGGCCAAGGTGCGGCCGTTGGGCACATAGAGGCTCCACACCCGCACCCCACCGCACGTCGCGCCAAGGGCGCGGGCCTCGGACGTGGCCTCTTCCTCAGGCTTGCTGCTCCAGGTCGGCTGACCGGCGAACCCGACCTCCACGTCGTCCAGACCCACCCGTGAGGCGATGGCCACGCCGTTCCACTGGTTGAGCCCGACGTGGGCCACCTCGTAGCCCAACGCCGCGAACGGCATCATCGGGAACTGCGCGTCGGTGCACTTGGTTTCCTGCATGGCCAGCACGTCTACGTCAGCGCGCTCCAGCCAGTCGACCACGCGGTCCACTCGGGTACGGATCGAATTGACGTTCCACGTGGCCAGGCGCATGGGGTTAGAGGGTACGGGCGCCGACCTGACGCAGGAACGCCCGGGCAGCGGAGCCGGTGCCCGGGCTGATGGCCAGTGCCAGTGTCCGGGTTGTCCTCGGGATCAGTGGGCGACTGACGATTCCGGGATGCGGACCGGAAAGGGACGGCAGAATGCTCACCCCCAATCCGGCGCGCACCAGGTCGAGCACCGCCGTCATCTCGTGGGCTTCGAAGTCGGCACCGAGCTCAACGCCAGCCTCGGCGGCGACCGGTGTGAACACCGCGGCGCATCCCCCCGTCGACCGGATGAAGGGTTCGGCGGCCAACTCGGCGTAGCTGACCGCGTTCAGCGCGGCGAGGCGGTGGCCGGCAGGCAGGACGGCCACCATCTCGTCGACGCCGAGCTTTCCGACTTCCAGGCCGGGGGCAGGAAGGCTGACCACCCCGGCGTCCGCCGCGCCGCGCTCCAGCCAGGACCTGATCTCGGGTTCGCTGCCCTCCATCAGGTGCACTGTCACGCCGGGATACTCATCGCTGAACGCGCGCAGCCGCGGCGCGAGCATCGTGCCGGTGGCGAACGGCAGGCTCGCCACCCGCAGCGTTCCGGTCAGCTGCCCGGCCATCGCCGCGACCTCCGTGCGCATCAGCTCCATGTGACGCACGGCGTCGCGGGCGTGGGCGGCCGCGCGGTCCCCGGCGGCGGTCAGCGATACACCGTTGCGGTGGCGACGTAGCAATGGCAGGCCGAGCTCCTTCTCCAGGCTTGCCACGGCCCGGCTGACCGCCGGCTGGGTCAGGTCCAGCAGCTGTCCCGCGGCGGTGAAGCCGCCCTGGTCGACCACCGCCAGAAACGACTTCAGTTGCAGCAACGTGGGCATTCTCCACCTCAACTATGCGCTGTTGACATGCGTATATATCAAAAATGGCATGGAACATCTCGGTCTGTAAAGCGTTTCTGTAATGCATCGATGAAAGGAAGCGCACATGACATCACGACGGGTTCTGATCACCGGAGCCTCGAAGGGGATCGGGCGGGCGGTTGCCGACCGGCTGGCCGCCGCCGGCCACGAACCGATCGGGTTCGCCAGGACCGCAACGCCCGGCTTTCCCGGAAAGTTGATCGAGGTCGATCTCGGCGACCGGGCAGCGACCGATGCGGCGCTGACCGCGGTCCTGGCAGATGGGCCGATCGAGGCCGTGGTGAACAACGTCGGTCTGGCCCGGTTCGCCCGTATCGGCAGCATCGACCTGGACACGTTGGCAGAGACCTACGACCTCAACGTGCGGACCGCCGTCCAGGTGGTGCAGGCGGCGTTGCCGGACATGCTCGCCGCGGGCTGGGGCCGGATCGTCAATGTGACCAGCCTGACCACCCTCGGCGCCCCGGAGCGCACACCGTACGCCGCGGCGAAGGCCGCTCTGGAAGCCGCCACCCGGATCTGGGCCGGCGAGCTCGCGTCGACCGGCATCACGGTCAACGCCGTCGCACCGGGGCCGATCGAGACCGAGATGTACCGTGCGCGCAGCCCGCAGGGATCGCCGCGCGAGCAGCGCATGCTCGACACCATTCCGATGAAGCGGGTCGGCAAGCCAAACGAGGTCGCGCACGCGATCTGCGCGCTGCTGGACGAGGACGCGGGCTACGTCACCGGCCAGATCGTCAGGGTCGACGGCGGAGGCAGCATCAGTGCGGCGTGAGGATGTCTTCCACTGCGACATAACGGGTTTGGTGGTGCAGCCGAAAACCCAGCGAGGTGTACAGCGCGATTGCCGCGTGGTTGTCGACCTCCACCTGGACGTAGGCCTGGCGGGCGCCTGCCTGGGCACCCCAGGTTGCCAGCGCCTCACACACCGACCGGGCGTGGCCCTGCCCGCGCCGCGCCGGGGAGACCCGGACCGACGAGATGCCCAGCCAGAGTGTGCCGTCCGGAGCCGGTGTCACCGCCCCGCGGCCCACCGCGCAATCGGGGACCGTTGCGAAAACCAGCTGCCCGTCGACCACGGCCGTCAGCACGTCCACGGGGACGTCGCGTTCGTAGAGCCGCAGCCACTCCGCGTCCGGTTGCTGCGCCAGCGTGACGCTCGACGGCGAGGGTTGCGCCGGCGTGACATTCGAGGAGGAAGGGGGAGGGGCGGGCAGCTCACGCACCATGATCCGGGCCGGCTTGATGCCCGGGGTGCGAATCGGCAGGAGTCGCTCGGGCAGGGCCAGCCAGGCCGGCAGGCCACGTTTGCGGTACCAGTTGCGCACCGCGGCGAGATCGGCGATCTGGGCCGACATGTCCAACGGGATCGCCGAATTCGCGCGGCTGGTGACTCCGTGTCCGGCGCGCAGCAGCCAACCGCCCAACCATTGCTGCTCGACGCCCGGCCAGGCCAGCGCCGCCGCATGTTCGAGCGCGCGGATCTCCGAGGCCCGAACCGGGGCGTGCGACAGCTCGCGCACGCTGACGATGTCTGCCGGTGCGACGTCGACGAGCTCGCCGTCCTTGGTGCGGATCAGCACCGTCGGCTCCAGTTGTTCCAGGTGCCCGATGACGTCGGTGAGCGGCTTGGCCGACCCGGCGGGCAGCCGGTACCGAAGGCTGACCCGCGACCCGAGTGCGGGTAATGCCGGCATCAGTGCCCGAACGGGTCAGGGACCTCGCCGGGCATCCAGGACAGGCCGGGAACACCCCATCCGTTGCGCTTGACGGTCTTCTTGGCAGCCCGCGCGTAGCGGCCCACGAGGCGGTCGATGTAGAGGAATCCGTCGAGATGCCCGGTCTCGTGCTGCAGCATCCGGGCAAACAAGTCGGTGCCCTCGAGAGTGATCGGCGAACCGTCGGCATCCAGGCCCGTGACCCGTGCCCAGTCGGCCCGGCCGGTCGGGAAATTCTCGCCCGGCACGGACAGGCAGCCTTCCTCGTCATCGTCGGGGTCGGGCATCGTCTCGGGAACGTCGGAGGTCTCCAGCACCGGGTTGATGACGACCCCGCGGCGCCGCGTGACCTGACCGCGGGTCGGAGCGCAGTCGTAGACGAACAACCGCTTGGCCACACCGATCTGGTTGGCGGCCAAGCCAACCCCGTTCGCGGCGTCCATGGTGTCGAACATGGTCTGGATGAGTTCGGGTAGATCTGCGGGCAGCGAGCCGTCCGGGCCGACCGGCACCGGCTCGGTCGGTGTGTGCAGAACGGGATCCCCGACGATGCAAATCGGTGCGACAGCCATGGGGGAAGCTTAAGGTGGCAATCCTTCTCACCCGACTCGCGGGTTTATGTGTCAGCTCAAGCCAGCAAGCCGTGGTTGAATAATCGCCGAACCACAGCGATGTTATTTCTCAAGTGTCGGAAGGGTCCAGGGAGCAATATGGACGGCGCCATGGCGCGGGCTGAGCAATCCGGGGACGACTCTGACCTGAGCGACGGGCTCACCCGGCGCGAGCACGATATTTTGGCCTTCGAACGCCAATGGTGGAAGTACGCCGGCAGCAAGGAAGACGCGATCAAAGAGCTCTTCTCGATGTCGGCTACCCGGTACTACCAGGTGCTCAACGCGCTGGTGGACCGCCCCGAGGCGCTGGCCGCCGACCCGATGCTGGTCAAGCGGTTGCGGCGGCTGCGGGCAAGCCGTCAGAAGGCGCGCGCCGCGCGGCGGCTCGGCTTCGATATCACTACCTAAAGGTCACGCAATGAGGGATCGGGCGGTTCGCTCGATACAGTGGTGGCGATGAATCAGCGAGACTCCTCCGGGCTGCCCCTGCGCGCCATGGTGATGGTGCTGTTGTTCCTCGGGGTCGTGTTCCTGCTGGTCGGTTTCCAGGCGCTCGGCTCCGACGACGACTCAGCGGATCAATCGTCGTCCGTGGCCACCACGACCGCGACGACCACCACAAAGACATCGGCAAAGGCCGCGCCCGCACCCGACGTCAAGGCCGACGTGCGCGTGTACAACATCTCCGACGTTCCTGGCGCGGCCGAAACCGCGGCCAATCAGTTGCGTGAGGCGCACTGGAATGTCACCGAGACCGGCAACCTGACACTGGAAGGTGTTGCCGGCACCACGGTGTTCTTCGGTGAGACTCCCGATGAGAAGGAAGCAGCCGAAAATGCGGGCAAGGTGTTGCATGCGCCCGTCGAACCCCGACGCCCCGAACTTGTCGCGCAACCACCGGGCGTGATCGTGGTAGTCACCGGCTAGGCTTTGGACCATGCTTAAGTCCGTCGGTGTTGCCGTCCTGTTCGCCGCCCCTGTCGTCGCACTGAGCGCCTGCAGCCCTCCCGGTCAGGTCCCGTCCGACACGCCCGGGACCACCCCGGCAATCTGGACCGGATCGCCGTCCCCCTCGGCCGCTCCCGGTGAGCACGGCAGCGGACACGGTGCACCGGCCACCAGCGGCGGCGAGACCCTGACCGCGGAGCTCAAGACCGCCGACGGCACGTCCGTGGCAACCGCCGACTTCCAGTTCGCCGACGGCTTCGCCACCGTGACCGTCGAGACGACCGCCCCGGGCAAGCTGGCTCCCGGATTCCACGGCCTGCACATCCACTCCGTCGGCAAGTGCGAGGCCAACTCGGTGGCCCCCACCGGCGGCGCACCCGGCGACTTCAACTCGGCCGGCGGCCACTTTCAGGTGTCCGGGCACAGCGGTCACCCCTCCAGCGGTGACCTGAGCTCGCTGCAGATCCGCGCCGACGGCTCGGGCAAGCTGGTGACCACCACCGACGCCTTCACCGCACAGGATCTGCAGGCCGGCGCCAAGACGGCCATCATCATCCACGAGAAGGCCGACAACTTCGCCAACATCCCGCCGGAGAAGTACCAGCAGGTCGTCGGCGGCGCACCCGGCCCCGATCAGGCGACCTTGGCCACCGGCGACGCCGGCTCTCGGGTGGCGTGCGGTGTTATCGGCGCAGGCTGACAGCCGCATCGATTTCGCCGGGTCGCCCCGGCCAACCGTCGGCGTCGAGTGGGAGTTCGCTCTCGTCGACGCCGACACCCGTGATCTGAGCAACGGCGCCGCCGAGGTGATCGCCGAGGTCGGCGAGAGCCCGCACGTGCACAAGGAGTTGCTGCGCAACACCATCGAGATCGTCACCGGAATCTGTGAGAACACCGGTGAGGCGATGGATGACCTGCGCGGCACCCTTGGCCCCGTGCGCAAGATCGTGCACGACCGCGGCATGGAACTGTTCTGCGCGGGCACTCACCCGTTCGCAAAATGGTCGGCGCAACAACTGACCGACGCGCCGCGGTATGCCGAGCTGATCAAGCGCACCCAATGGTGGGGCCGGCAGATGACGATCTGGGGAGTGCACGTGCACGTCGGGATCTCCTCGGCGCACAAGGTGATGCCCATCATCTCCTCGCTGCTCAACCAGTACCCGCATCTGCTGGCGCTCTCGGCGTCGTCCCCGTTCTGGGAAGGCGAGGACACCGGGTACGCCAGCAACCGGGCGATGATGTTCCAGCAGTTGCCCACCGCCGGCCTGCCCTTCCAGTTCCAGACCTGGTCGGAGTTCGAGGGATTCGTCCACGATCAGAAGAAGACCGGCATAATCGACCACCTCAACGAGATCCGTTGGGACATCAGGCCGTCACCGCACCTCGGCACGATCGAGGTGCGGATCTTCGACGGGGTGTCCAATGTGCGGGAACTCGGTGCGCTGGTCGCGCTGACCCACTGCCTCATCGTGGATCTGGACCGCAGGCTCGACGCGGGCGAGCAGCTGCCGACCATGCCGCCGTGGCATGTCCAGGAGAACAAATGGCGCGCCGCCCGCTACGGGCTCGATGCGGTGATCATCCTGGATGCCGACAGCAATGAGCGGCTGGTCACCGAAGACCTCGACGAACTGCTGAATCACCTTGAGCCGGTCGCCAAGTCACTGGGGTGCGCTGACGAGCTGGCCTCGGTCACCGACATCTACCACGGCGGCGGCTCGTATCAACGACAGCGCCGCGTGGCCGAGGAGAATGACGGCGACCTGCGCGAAGTGGTCGATGCCCTGGTCGGTGAACTCCAACTTTAAGGATGAACGCTATGCGGCAGCGGATCGTGGTGGGGATTATCGTGGCGGGCTTCGCCCTCTCGGGCTGCAGCACAGTCACCGTCGGCACACCGATGGCCGATCCCGATCAGACCGGGATCTCCACGCCGACGACCACCAAGCGCCGACCCAGCACTACGGCAGCACCGTCGACTCCGGCTTTCCCGTCCCCCGGAACCAGTGGCGGGACCAGCACCCCGCCACCGAACGGGATGTCGACCACCTGCCGGGAGTATTCCTCGATGGACGAGGCCACCCAGCTCGGCATGGTCGAGCTACTGGTGAAGAACGGCTATGCGGGAATGAAGAAGAATCCGTACATCTGGACCTCGTTCATCGGAGCCATGTGCGTGCTGGCCGATCGGGACTCGACCGTGGTCGACGCGATCAACAAAAAGGTGCCGGGCTGAGATCGCCGACATCCCTGGGATGAATTGCCTTGTAGTGCACTGAGATATAAGGCCAGGCCTGCATCGCGGTGACCCCGTCCAGTCCACGGATGCGCTCGTCGAGCGCGTCGAGCAGATCCTCGCCGCGGGTGGTCAGCACCTCCGCCAGGACGTCCCAGCGGCCGGCGGTCAGCGCCACGTAGGAGACCGCGTCCACCCGCGTCAGCGCCTCGGCCACCTTCTGCGCGCCGGCCCGGCCATCGGTGCGGATCGCGACCCAGCTGCTGTGGCGGTAACCGAGGCGCAGCGGGTTGGCGATGCACATCACCCGAGCTGCGCCCGTCTCCACGATCCGGCTGTAGCGGGATCGGATGGGGGTCTCGGACAAGCCGAGGGCCGAAGCGAAGTCGCGGAACGCGGCCCGGCCGTCGACGGCGAGGCGGGTGAGGATCGCCCGGTCGATGTCGTCGAGTGGGCGCGGGCGCACCGCGCCGTCGGCCAGCGCACCCGACAGCCGGGCCTGCTGATAGTGCAGCCGCAGATAGGGGAGCAGCTCCACCGAGCCCACGCCCGGCAGTGTCGCGATCCGGCCGAACGCCACATCGTGAAGTTCGCGGGCGTCCGTGCAGACCAACTCGAGCACCACGCCGTACGGCCCCGTCACCGCCGTCACGTAATCGGCCTCGGGCAGGTGGGCGAGCTCCGCGGCGAGCTCGACCGGGGTGCGGGATCCGTCGACGGTCAGCAGGGCCAGGCCCAGCGCGTGGAATCCGAGGACAGCTGGATCCGTGATGGCGGCGATGGAGATGTATCCCTCGCTCAACAACCGCGAAACACGGCGGCGCGCAGTCTTTTCCGTGATATCCGCACGGCGACCCAGCTCGGCGTAGGGAATGCGGCCGTCGGCCTGCAGCAGTTCGATCAGTTGGCGGTCGACCGCGTCCAGGTCGGTGTAGCCCGGATCGGACAGCAGCGTGCGGGTAGTCGCAAGCTCCGCTGACGGTGGCATCATCCGAGGTTACCGGCTCGTGCGCATTGACCAAATCGGAGGCGAAGACGATCCTGGCCCCATGACGGTCTCACCGATGTTTCCTCTCGAAGTGGCGATGCTGCCCGGCCAGGAACTGCCGCTGCGGATCTTCGAACCGCGCTATGTGGCGCTGGTGGGCGACTGTATGGCCTCCTCGGAGCCGTCTTTCGGGGTGGTGCTGATCTCGGCCGGCCGCGAGGTGGGCGGGGGTGACCGTCGATGCGAGGTCGGCGCACTGGCCAAGATCGTGGACTGCCAGGAGTTCGGTGTCGGCAAGTACCGGTTGCTGTGTGTGATGGGTGAACGAATTCGCGTGCAGCGCTGGCTCGACGACGATCCATACCCACGCGCCGAGATCGAACTGTGGCCCGACGAACCGGACGGCCCGGCCGATGCCGCCCGAATCGCTGACGTCGAAGACCGGATGGTCGCCTTGCTCGACCGGATCGGCGAGGCTCGCGGCACGCCGATCCGCAGCCGCGAGATCGTGGAATCCGCCGGCGTCGACCCGGGGAACCGTTTGTACGCCTTGGCGACTCGGCTGCCGATGGGGCAGGCCGACCGCTATTCACTGCTGGCCGCGCCGTCGGAGGCGGCCCGCGTCGAGGTGCTCAGCGAGGCCGTGGATTCGGTCACCGCGATGGTGGAGTTCCAGCTTTCGGAGTAGCAGAGCAATACTCGGGAAATGGCTTCTGTGCTCACAACCGCGGACGGCACCGATCTGGTATTGGAGACGACGGGAACCGGACCTCCGGTGGTCTTCGTGCACGGGTCCAACGGTGGCCTGGATTCCTGGACCGATGTCGCCGGGCGCCTCAACGGTCTCCAGATCGTGCGGTATGCGCGGCGAAACCACCCGCCGAGTGCAATTGGCGCGTCGCCCAACCGGTTTGCCGTGGAGGCCGCCGATCTGGGATGCGTGCTGAAGTCGGTGACGGACGCGTCCGGAACGGGGGCGCACGTCGTCGGTGGCTCTTACGGGGCGACGGTTGCCCTTCACGCCGCGGTGGCCGGTACCGATCACATCGCATCGCTGGCGCTGTTCGAGCCGCCGTTGTTGCTGTCCGGTGCGCACCTGTTGCCCGTCCTGGACCGCTACCGACGGCTGTGTTCCGAAACCCGATATGCGGACGCGGTGGAGCTCTTCGCCCGCGAGGTCGCCTGCGTTCCTTCAGAACTGGTGGAGCAAGCTTCGTTCGAGCCAGAAAGTGAGGAGGCCGGCCGGGTGGCGACGACCTCCGCGGGGGCAGATCTCGAAGCGATGGCCCATGACGGGCGTGACGTCGACCGGTGGGCGGCCATCACCGTGCCGGTGTTGCTCATGCAGGGCGGACTGAGTTGGCCCCCGCTGCCCGACGGGATGGACCGCCTGGCGGAGGTGCTCCCACACGCTCAGCGAGTCGTCTGGCCCGACCAATCCCACTTCGCCACCGCGACCGTGCCCGAACGTGTTGCCGAGGCACTGCAGGATTTCTTTGCAGCGGTGTGATGCTCCGCGTTTGGTAACCGGAGGGCGAAGATTTCGCGATTCGGCCGCCACCAGGTTACGAACGCGACCGCCTGATCTCCGTCACCAGGAATTTCTCTCGGTCAGAACACCCTCGACGAATTCGGTGGCCATGGTGCCCTCGGTGGTGTCAGCGGGCAGGGACCGGTGGTAACGCGCCATCAGATCGTCGGCAGGCAGCGCCGCCACGTCCCAGCAGTGTTCACTGAGCCACTCAGGCACATAGGGGCGATCCTCGATGAACCACAGCTGCGCGGGATCGGGCATGTCCTCGGCGGACTCGCCCGCTTCGGCGGCCTCGGCGCGCATTTTCTCGATGAGCTCACGGCGACGCGCCAGATGGTCCTCGGAGAAGAACCCGGCACTGAACGACTCGACGCCTATCCGGCTGTCCCGTGCGGACAGCTCGGTGATGCGCTCGAACAGCAGGTCCTGCGCCTCGGCGGGCAGGTAGGGCAGTAGCCCCTCGACTGACCAGGCCGTCGGTTGGGTGGCGTCGAAACCGGCATCCCGCAAGGCTTTCGGCCAATCCTGACGCAGATCGACGGGCACCGCGACATACCGGGCCTTCGGTACCGCACCGCGGGCCGCCAGGACTTCCTCCTTGAACTGCAGCACCTGCGGTTGGTCGATCTCGAACACCACGCTCTCCTGGATCCAGGGCAACCGCCAGGCCCGGGCATCCAGACCGGCCGCCAGGATCACCGACTGACGGATACCCGCTGCGCCTGCGGCGACGAAGAACTCGTCGAACCACTTGGTACGCGAGGCGGCGTAATTGCCGATGGCGCGGATCCGTTGAGCCATCGCCCCGGTGGGCGGTCGCCAGCCCCGCGTGGCCGCGGCGTCGAGAAACATCTGTGCATACGGGTCGGTGAACAACGGAGAGTCCGCGGTGGTCTCGTCGGCACGAGCCATCGCCACCCCGAGCGCGGTCGCACCCACACTCTCGGTGATATCCCAGCTGTCGTCGTTAGTTCTGGCCATCGCTTCCAGTCTCCTCGAACTCGGCCATCTCGTCTCGGGTCAACAGGTTCTCCCGGTTGCTCTGCTCGCGGTAGGCCAGTTGCCCGACGCGGTTGGCGATCACCGGCGCGGTGATCAGCGTGAACAAACCGGTCAGGATCAGCATGCCGACATCGGCATGGCCGCGGAGACGGATCGCGGCGCCGGCCAGCACCAACAGCAACCCGAGCACCTGAGGCTTGGTCGCCGAATGCATCCGCGACATGGTGTCGCCGAACCGCACAATGCCGATCGCGGCGGTCAGGGCCAGCGTCGACCCGGCCAGAATCAAGACCGCAGTGACGATGTCGAGGATGTTCATGGCGCCCTCTTCCGCCGCGGCTCGGTATCGGGCACACGGAAACGCGCCACGCTGACCGACCCGACGAAGCTGATCAACGCCAACGCGGTCAGGCTGTAGGTCACCGTGGTGTCCAAGCTGTAGGCCGCCCAGGTCCCGATACCGCACAGCGTGACGGCCACCAGGGTGTCCAGCGCCACCAGCCGATCCAAGGTGCTCGGACCGGCCAAGAGACGAAACATCGTGATCGCCGCGGCGGCGGTCAACATGACCGCGGCGATCGTCCAGACGGTACTCATGCGCGATCCGCCTTCGCTCCTCGCTGAACACTCATGCGCGATCCGCCTTCGCTCCTCGCTGAACACTCATGCGCGATCCGCCTTCGCTCCTCGCCGAACACTCATGTCAGGCGCCCTCCTTGTTGGCCACGGGACGCCAATCAGACTCGCGCTCGAAAGCCGCCACCAAAAGCCGCTCCAGGGTGGTGATCTGGTTGTGGAACCGCTCGATCGCCTTGTCGGAACCGGCGTCGACGACGTGTACGTAGATCAGCCGGCGGGCCTGATCGATCTCCAGCACGATGGTGCCCGGGGTCAGGTTCATGATGTTGACCCCGAGGGCCAGAACCAGATCCGACTTGATCGCCAGATGCGCCCGTAGCACCGCATTGACCGGCAGCCGCCCGGGCCTGACGGCCAGCCATGCCATCTGGAACGAGGACATCACCAGCCAGACGGCCACCTGAACCGCCAACCGCGCCAACGACAGCAGATGAACCCGGCCCTCCACCGGGACGGCAGGCAGCGGGAGCAGAACCGTGATCACCACGGCGACGGCCAGGCCCGCGATGATGTTGGCCGCAGAGAGGCTGCCCCACAACAGCACCCAGACCAACATCAGCCAGCACAGGATCCAGGCCCGAAGCAGCAGCCACCTCATCGCGGATCACCCCCGAGCACGGCAGAGATGTACTGTCCACGATCCAAGACCTCGGCCGCGGCGCGCTCGCTGTAGGAGAAGATCGGCCCGGCCGCCACGGTCAACGCGAGCCCGACCGCGATCAAAGCGCCCGTCGGGGCCAGCATTCCCACCGGCATGCGTCCCACACTGTCACGATCGGCGAACTCGATGTCCTCGATGTCGTCGAGGAGCACTGCCGGCGCTGCCCCGGCCAAATGTCCTTCGGGCGCATCGGCGCGGGCCCGCCAGAACGCCTTCGTCCACACCCGGGCCACCACGTAGAGCGTGAGCAGGCTGGTCACCACACCCCCGGCGACCAGGATCCAGGCCAGGACCGAACCGTTCTCGGCACCGGCTTCCAGCAGCGCAACCTTGCCGATGAAACCCGAGAAGGGCGGAATGCCACCGAGGTTGAGCGCGGGCACCACGAAGACGAACGCGAGTACCGGACTGGCCGCGGCGAGCCCGCCCAGCCGCTGCAACGTCGACGCCCCGGCCTGCCGTTCGATCAGGCCGACCACCAGGAACAGCGTGGTCTGCACCACGATGTGGTGGGCCACGTAGTAGATCGCGCCGGACATGCCGAGCTGGTTGGCCAGTGCGACCCCGAAAACCATGTAGCCGATGTGGCTGACCAGGGTGAAGGACAGCAGCCGTTTGATGTCGCTTTGCGCGATCGCGCCGAGGATGCCGATGATCATGGTGAGCAGGCCCGCCACCAGCAGCACGTTGTCCAGCTCGCCGCCGGGGAACAGCAGCGAATGCGCCCGGATGATCGCGTACACACCGACTTTCGTCAGCAAACCGGCGAACACCGCGGTGACCGGCGCGGGCGCGGTGGGGTAGGAGTCGGGCAGCCACGTCGACAGCGGAAAGACCGCGGCCTTGATGCCGAACGCCACCAGCAGCACCGCGAACAGTGCGGTGCGGGTGCCCGTCGAGATGTCATCGAGGCGCAGCGCCAGCTCAGCCATGTTGAGGGTTCCCGTCGCCGCGTACACCAGCGCGATGCCGATCAGGAAGATCAGCGACGACACCATCGAGACCAGCACGTAGGAGATGCCGGCCCGGACCCGGTCCTCACTGGCGCCGATTGTCAGCAAGACGAAGCTCGCGGCCAGCAGCACCTCGAAGCCGACGAACAGGTTGAACAGGTCACCGGCCAGGAAGGCAGTGCACACACCGGCCGACAGCACCAGATAGGTGGGCACTGCCCCCACCCGCCGACGTGTAGCACCAGCGTGCCGTCCCGGTCGGCCAGGTAAACCAGTGCCGCGCACACCACCACCACGGCCGTCAGCGCGAACTGGGTGATGACCCTTTGCAACCGGGGACGACGCCCGGCCACCAGCGTGGCCGCCGCAGCCAGCGCCGGGATCAGTACCGGCAGGGGGATCAGGGCCTGGGCGCTCACTTGGACCCCTCGAATCCCGGCAGCGCATCGAGTTCGTCGGGCGCGTCGGTATCGCGGTGGGGATCGGCCACCGGAATGACTTCTTCTTCCTGAGCACTCGACCGCTGGGAGACGCGGGTGTCCTCCGGATCGTTACTGACTTCCTCGACCGTGGTGAGTCGATACGAGCGGTAGGCCAGCGCCAGGACGAAAGCCGCCAGCCCCATGCTGATGACGATTGCGGTGAGGATCATGCCCTGGGCCAGCGGATCGGCGTCGGTGGTGGCGCCGTTGCTGGTGCGCCCCCGGATGGGCGGATTACCCCCGCGGCCGCCGACGGTGAGGATCAACAGGTTGACCGCGTTGCCGATGAGCAACAGTCCCAACAGCATCCGGGTCAGGTTGCGTTCGAGCAGCAGGTACACCCCGGTGCTGGTGAGCCCGCCGATGATGATCAGCGTGATCAGGAATGTCGTCATCGGGCGATCTCCGTATCCACGCGGGCGCCGAGGCTGCGCAGGATGTCGAGCACCAAACCGACGACGATGAGATACACCCCCAAATCGAAGAACAGCGCGGTCACCATCTTGACCGAGCCCAGCACCGGCACGTCGAACTCCAGCACCGCCGAAGACAACGCCGGCGCCCCCAACAGGATCGAGGCGACCGCCGTCCCCGCCGACAGGCCCAGCCCGGTGCCCAGGATCTTGCCCGCGTCGAGCGGCAGCGTCTCGCCCAGCTCGTAGCGGCCACCGGCGAGGTACCGCAGCACGAGCGCCAGGCCTGCGGTCAACCCGCCGGCGAAACCACCGCCGGGAGTGTTATGGCCGGCGAAGAAGAAGTACGCCGAGAGCACCATGATGAGCGGGAAGATGACGCGCGTCGCGACCTCCAGCACCAGGGAACGGTGGCGAGGGTCGCGCAGCTCGCTGCCGCGTAGCCAGGTGACATCGCCGACCGCCGGGCTGTACGCGCCGACAGGTCCGATGTCGGGCTGGCCGACGGCCGTGCTGACCCGCGGTGCGGCGCCGAATCGCCGATGCCGGAACACCAGTGACGCCACACCTGTGGCGGCCACCAGAAGCACCATCACCTCGCCCAAGGTGTCCCAGGCGCGGATGTCGACCAGCAGCACGTTTACCGCGTTGGCCCCGTGCCCGCGGTAATAGGCGGCGTCGGGAATCAACTCGGCGACGCCGGCGCCGTCGCGGGCGGCCATCGCGAATACCGCCAGCGTGGTGACCGTGGCCCCCACCGCCAGTGCCAGCGCCGCGCGCGGCAGCCGGTGGCGGTTGATGTTGGTGGCGTCGGCCTCGGGGGGCAGGATCCGGAGGACCAGCACGAAGATCACCAAAACCAGTGTCTCGACCAGGAATTGGGTCAATGCCAGGTCAGGTGCGCCGTGGAAGGCGAAGATCGCACCGCAGCCGTAGCCGGTCACCCCGACCAGCAGCACCGCGGCCAGCCGGTTACGCATCACGGTCGCGCCGATGGCGGCGGCCAGCATCAGCAACCCGACTACCACCTGCAGCGGGGAATCCCACAGTGCGATATCCGGGCGATCCCGCGCTCCGAGCGCCAGCATCACGATGGGCAGCACCACCAGCGTCGACAGGATCACCGACTGGGTGGCCGGCAGCGAGCCGCGCTGAGTCTCACCCGTCAACCGCACCGAGGCGATGTCCAGACCGCGAATCACCGCGTCGTACATGCGGTCGGCGTTACCCAGCGGGCGATAGGCGAACCGGGTGCGGGGCAAACGGTTCCGCCCGAAGAACACCGCGGTGCCGACGGCAAGCACCACCACCGAGAGCAACAGCGGCAACCCGAGGCCGTGCCACAGGGCCAGGTGGTAACCCGACCCGCCTGGCATGGTGTCGGCGTATTCGTCGAGCACTGCGTCCATCCCGGCCGGCCACAACCCGAAGCCCAGGCCGGCGGCAGCCAGGACGGCCGGGCCGGCCAGGAAAGTCATTGAGGGACGGTGCATTTCAAGGACGCGGGTGCTCGGCTTCGGAAGTCCCTTGTCGGAGAACGCGCCCCACATGAAGCGCAGGCTGTACATCGTGGTGAACACCGAGCCGACGACGATGCCGGCCAGCACCCACGGCGCCGCTGAGCCGAGTGCCGGGCTGTGCAGAACCGTCTCGAGATCGGCTTCCTTGGCGACGAACCCGAAGAACGGCGGCAACGCGGCCATGCTGGCGGTCGCACACGCGGCGACGATGAGTAGCGGCTTGCACTGACGCCCCAAGCCCGCGAGGCGGCGGATGTCGCGGGTGCCGGTGGTGTGGTCGATGATGCCCACCACCATGAACAGCCCGGCTTTGAACATCGCGTGTGCACAGAGCATGGCCAGCCCGGCCAGCATCATGTCGCTGCCGCCGGCGCCCACCATCACGGTGATCAGGCCGAGCTGGCTGACCGTGCCGAACGCGAGAATCAACTTGAGGTCGTATTCACGGACGGCACGCCAGCCGGCCAGCAGCATCGTGAGCAACCCGAGGCCGATCACCATCGGCCGCCACAGCGGCGTCTCGGCGAAGCCCGGCGCCATCCGTGCCACCAGATACACACCGGCCTTGACCATCGCCGCGGCGTGCAGATAGGCGCTGACCGGAGTCGGTGCGGCCATCGCGCCGGGCAGCCAGAAGTGCATCGGCACAATCGCCGACTTGGACAGCGCCCCGACGAGGATCAGCGCAATGCCGATGGCGGCCGCAGTTCCGCCCGGGGGAGAGGCGATCAACTCCGAGAGCAGATACGTGCCTGACAGGTGGCCCAGCACGATGATGCCGACCAGCATCGCCAGCCCGCCGAACGTCGTCACCAGCAGCGCCTGGGTGGCCGCGCGTCGGCTGGTCGCACGCTCGGCGTAGTGCCCGACCAGCAGGAACGACAGCACCGTGGTGGTTTCCCAGAAGATGTAGAGCACCAGCATGTTGTCGCTGACCACCAGACCGAACATCGATCCGGAGAAGGCGACCAACTCGGCAGCGAAGCTGGGCAGCCGCTTCTCGATCTTGCCGTCGTGGTGGTGGAAATACTCTCCGCAGTAGAACAGCACCAATGAGCCGATCGCGAGCACCAGCACGCTCATGATCGCGGCCAGCGAGTCGAATCGCAGCGTGATGTCCATCGACAGCTCGTGCACCCACGGGATGCTCACGGTCGGGACGCGATCGTGGCTGGGCCAGTTCAAGCCGACCCAGGCCAGGGAGCCGAGCGGCACCAAGGCCAGGGGATAGAACGCTCGCCGCCCCCATTTGGCCACCAGAAGTGGCGCCAGCGCGGTAGCGACCGCGTGGGCGAGCAGAACGGCGAGCATGGCACTCCGATCGGGTTGGGGTCGGGGTGTCGGCTACCGATGAGCGCTTGCGCGAACAGCACCGGCAGGGAGAGCTATCAGGTGGCTATGGCTTTTGGGCTATTGGTTGCTAGTGATGGTTGCTACTGATTAATGGCATTCTACGTGGGCCGTTTCCGGCCGCGAGAGTGACGCAATGGTTGTACACCGCCATCAGAAGTACCGCAGCCAGACGTACACCCAGGCCAACACGGTGCTGAGGGCGGTGACCACCAGGCCGTAACGGGTGAACCGCCAGAAGCTGATCGGATGGCCGGCCCGCTTGGCGATGCCGATGGCCACCACGTTGGCGCTCGCCGCGATGGCGGTGCCGTTGCCGCTGAAACAGGCGCCGAGCGCGAACGCCCACCACAGCGCCTGACCGGTGGGTGCGTCCGGAACCTGGGCCACCATGTCCTCCACCACCGGCGTCATCGTCGCGGTATAAGGAATGTTGTCGACGAAGGCGCCGACGATCGCCGAACCGAACAACAGGGCCGTGGCCGCCCCGAACCAGTTGTCGCCGAATGCCGATTCGGCCACCGACCCGAGCGCACCGATGACACCGGTGTGGACCAACCCGGCGACCATGACGAACAGTCCCATGAAGAAGACCAGGGTGGGCCACTCGACCTCGGGTAGCACCTCGGCCACATCGATGTCGGTGACCAGCAGCATCGCCCCGGCGCCCAGCAGCGCCACGATCGACGGCGCCACATGCAACACCGAGTGCAGCGCGAATCCGACGATCACGACGTTGAGTACGAGTAGAGAGCGGATCAGTAGGCGCTTGTCCTTGATCGCCCGCCGCTCCTGCAGGGCCATCACCTCGTCGATCTGGACCTGGTCGGCGCGCAGGTCTCGATGGAACAGCACCCGGGTGAACAGGACGAACAACGCGAAGATGATGACCACGACCGGCGCCATGTGGATCAGGAAGTCGTTGAAGGTCAGTCCGGCACGGCTGCCGATGATGATGTTCGGCGGATCCCCGATCAGGGTCGCGGCGCCGCCGATGTTGGAGGCCAGCACCTCGGCGATCAGATAGGGCTGTGGCGCGATACGCAGTCGGTCGCAGATCACCAGGGTCACCGGCGCGATCAGCAGGATGATGGTCACGTTGTCCAGCACCGGCGAGGCGAAGGCGGTGATCGCCATCAACATGACCATCAGCCGGAACGGATTGCCGCGGGATCGCTTGGCAGCCCAGATCGCGAGGAAGTCGAACAGCCCGGTCTGCTTGATGACGCCGACGATCACCATCATCCCGAGCAGCAGGAAGATGACGTTCCAGTCGATGCCCTGGTGCTCGGAGTAGAACACCTGCGCGCCGGGAATCAGGCCCAGCAGGGCCATCAGGCCGGCGGCCACCAGGACGGTCTTGACCTTGTCGGCTCGTTCGGTGGCGATGAACCAGAAGGCGACGACGAAGATCGTCAGCGCCAGAACCGGAGCCAGCATGGGCTCGGGCGATCAGTCGCCGGGCCCGGCGACCGCGAGGCTGGTCAACAGCCGTTCGAGAGTGACGGCTCCGGTGAGCCGTCCGCTGCGGTCGACGACGGCGATCAGCGGGCTGCGTTTGTTGGCCATCACGGTGGCGATCTCCAACAGTGTGGCGTCGGGTGTCACGGTCGCCGGCTTGGTGGCGGGGCCCGGCAGGCAGTCACCGACGGTGAGTTTTCCCGGGCCGTGCCAGAACAGATCGGCGTGGATTTCGTCGACGGTGCGGACCAGCGCCGGATCATCTTGGTAGGACTCGGGAATCGCCAGACGCAGCACCTGGGTTCCGGGCAGCACCGCCACCGGGCGATCGTCGTCGTCGACCACCACCAGGCCGGGAAGCCGGTTGACCACCATGAGCTGGACGGCCTTCGATACCGGGTCGTCGATCCGCACGGTGGGCAGGTGGGCTGCGATTTCATGTGCCTGCATGAGCTCGTTCCAATGCGTCGTCAGTGTCATCGTCCTCGTTCTCCGATCACTTCGGGACGGCTCGGCTTCGGCGGTGGCTGCCAGTGTGTGCGACCCGGTGGTCGGGGACCATCGGGGCTGACACCCATTCGGAGGGGGGAATTGCCTGTATGGACAACAGTGCTGGTCTCGGGTCACGCTGGTGGGGTGAAACCGGCGCGCACCCCGGCGGCCGCGTTGTTCCGGCGGGTATTCCTGATCAACGGGTTGATCTTCACGCTGGGCACACTGATTTTGGCGGTATCGCCGGCCTCGGTGTCGGCGCGCATCAAGGTCACCGAAATCCCGGTCCTGGCCGTGGGTTTGGTGATCATCCTGGCCGCCAACGCCGTGTTGTTGCGGTCCAGTCTTGCCCCACTGGATCGGCTCGCCGCGTCAATGCGGCGGGTCGATCCGCCCAAGCGCAGCGATCGTGTCGACGGCCGTGGCAGCGGCGATCTGCAGCACCTGATCGAGTCGTTCAACGCGATGCTGGACCGGTTGGAGACGGAAAGGACCACCGCCAGCGCGTCGGCACTGGCGGCCCAGGAGAACGAGCGGCAACGCATCGCACGGGAACTGCACGACGAGATCGGTCAGACCCTGACGGTCGCACTGCTGCGGCTCAAGCGGGTTGTCGACCGGGCGCCCGAGTCGATCAAGGACGAACTGGCCGATGCTCAGGAGATCGTTCGATCCAGCCTTGACGAGGTACGTGAAATCGCCCGGCGGCTGCGTCCTGATGCGCTGGAGGATCTCGGGTTGCACAGTGCGCTCAATGCGCTGTGCACCGACTTCGGTCAGGCCTCTGGGATCGCCGTCGTCAAACACATTGCGCCGCAATCAGGTCGGTTGAAACCGGATGTCGAGCTCGTGTGCTACCGGATCGCCCAGGAGAGCCTGACGAATGTGGCTCGGCACGCCGAGGCCGGCAAGGTGTGGCTTGACCTGCATACCGGCGCAACCGACCTGACGCTGCGGATCGCCGACGACGGCCGTGGCGGCGTGGATGACGAAGGTGCCGGCATCAACGGCATGCGCGAGCGCGCCCTGCTGGTGAACGCCGACCTCTCCATCACCTCACCGCCAGACGGCGGCACCGAGGTGCGGCTGGTGATCCCGCTCTGATGTCCGCACGCATCCTGCTCGCCGACGACCACGCACTGGTCCGTAGCGGTCTGCGCATGATCATCGACGCCGAGCCGGATCTGCAGGTGGTGGCCGAGGCCGCCGACGGGCATGAGGCGGTGACCGCGCTCGGGACGACGCCGGTGGATCTGGCGATCCTCGACATCGCGATGCCGCGGATGACGGGATTGCAGGCCGCCCGGGAGATCAACCGGACGCATCCGAACGTGCGGATCCTGATCCTGTCGATGTACGACAACGAGCAGTACTTCTTCGAGGCGCTCAAGGCCGGGGCATCGGGCTACGTGTTGAAGTCCGTAGCCGACCGCGACCTGCTCGAGGCCTGCCGGGCGACGATGAGAGGGGAGCCGTTCCTGTACGCCGGCGCGGTGACGGCGCTGATCCGCGACTATCTGCACCGGTCACGTCAGGGCGGGGAACTGCCGGACACGATCCTCACCCCTCGTGAGGAGGAGGTCCTCAAACTGATCGCCGAGGGCTACTCGACCCGTGAGATCGCCGCGACCCTGACCATCAGCGCGAAGACGGTTGATCGGCACCGGACGAATATCCTGGCAAAACTCGGGCTGCGAGACCGGCTTGCGCTGACGCGTTACGCGATCCGCGCCGGACTGATCGAACCGTGAGCCCACACCGGAATGGCATGTGACGCAACGCCGATACCCCAGCCCATGATCGGCCAGACCGGCCAGAAGTACCAGCCACCTCCGCCGAGTCCGACGGCAAGCCAGATGCCGAGCATCAGCAGGGCGCCGGCCAGGTAGGCGGCGAGGTGGATCCGGACGCTCATCCGGGCGGCCCGCTGCTGCGCGGCGTGACGACGGGGATCATGTCGTCGTAGTCGGTTGACGGGGAGGTCGGCGACGAGCAGGCGCAGTTGGTCGGCGGTCTGCGCCTGGAACGTCGACTGCAGCCGATCGTCGTACTCGGGCATCGTCAGATAGCCCTGGGTGAGTGCCTGTCCGAGGTCGTTCGCGGTCTGCGCACGTTCCCGGTCGCCGGCGCGGGCGGTTTCAACGGTGTGTAAGGCGGTGTCGGCCATTTCAACTCCCGTGAATCTAGTCAATGACAAGTTGGACTATGCCACCGTAACTAGCCACCGTCAAGATGTAATCGCCGAGGCTTCCTCTTCGGCCAACTCGCGCAGGGTGAGCAGCTGTTTACGCATCATCACCACGTCGCCCAGTGCCAGTGCCCAGCCGAGGATCCGGTTCGTGCCGAAACGCACCCGCACATGCAATCGAGAGCCGCCGATTTCGGACCGGGTGGCATACGTGACCGCGACCGTTCCGGATCGCAGGGTGATGTGCTCGTCCTCGATGAACGAGTCCAGCGTGAAGATCTGCATGAAGCGTTGGCCGACCGTGAGGCGGGCGAGCTCCGGGTCCCGGGTACGCGGGCTGCGTCTGCCGAAATTGTCGAGCAGGTCGTAGCTGTAGGGCGCGGCGCGCAGTTGGCACAGCCACCCGAAAACGATCGACGGTGGTGCACCGATGCTGATCGCCCGGTCCGCGCAGACCGCGGCGTCGGGGGCGAGGGCATCGCACGGCAGCGGAGCGGCACGTTCATGCGTCGTGGCGCCCCAGTTCGCGATCATGCCGGGACGTTCGGACGCGGACGGAGTTGGCCGGCAATGCGTTTGAGCGCGTAGCGCACCGCAACCTTGTGGCCGCCCGAACCGATTACCAGCGCGCGATAGACCTTTCCGTGGATGCCGGGGAAGGCGGCCCAGGTTTGTGAGCGCACCCTGGTGCGATGCGGGCCCAGGTCGTCCAGTTCGAACACCCACTCGTAGATCGAGAAGGGATGACGGCCCTTGAGTACCAGGCGCAGGCGCGGCGTGCACTCGCCGATCGCGAACCCGATCGGAGGCCGCGGCTCGGTCGGGTCGCCGCACATTGCTCGAAGGACGGCGGCCCATGTCGTGGCAGCGTCGGCGTCGACTGTTATGGCATGCTCATCGATATAGGGTAAACGTTCCATATAGAAGGACTGTACTAGAACATGGCGCCTCCACGGAAGCATGAAACCGACGCGATTTTGGATGCGACGCGGGCCCTGGTGCTCTCCGAAGGGCCAAGGGCTGCAAGTGTTGCAGCGATTGCCAAGGTCAGCGGCGCCCCGGCGGGCACCCTGTATCACCGGTTCGGCAACCGCAACGGTGTGCTGACCGCGGCCTGGTTGCGGGCGCTGGAGCGGTTTCAATCGCGGGCGATGGCGGCGACGGCCGATGATCCGGTCGAGGCGGCGGTCGCGATGGGCGTGGCCGCCGTCAGTTTCGCCCGCGAAACCCCCGAGGACGCGCGGTTGCTGCTGACCATCCGGCCCAGCGATCTGCTCGACGGCGCGCCGGACGCAGAATTCACCGCGACGCTGACGGCGATGAACGCGCCACTCATCGAGCGGTTACGCGAACTGGCGCGGGGCATTTATGGCAACGACGACGCGCGCACGATGGACGCCATGTCGCGCGCGGTCGTCGACCTCCCGTATGCCGTCGTTCGACGTCATGCCAACGACGCAGAGTTGCCGGCTTGGATGGAGGATGACCTGGCTGACGCTGTGCGGAAGTTGTTGGCTAGGTAGGGGTTTGGCTCAGTGCGGATGCATCTGGCCGTCGAGGTTGCCGCCCTCTTGATGGTCGGTGGTTGTGTAGTCGGTGGCTGCCGATCTCAGCTTGACGGAAAGGTCAGTCGAGATTTCATGCATCTTCCCGGCTGCTTCGCGGCGGGACAGTTCTGCGGACTTGAGTGCCATGGCCGTGGGAGAGCACACCAGACCGTGGGTCTGGAAGACATGGCCCGCGGTCCCATCCGGCGCCGATTTGGCCGACTCGATCAACGACGCGGCTTCTCCCTGGACGGTCGCGGTCGACCGGATCTGGTCGGAAACGGTAAGTGGCGGCTGCGTCATGGAAGCTCCTCGGTCGGATTCAGGGTGGGCGGGCTAGCTCGGGCCGAAACCGCCGCCGGGAATCTTGGCGTTGGCGTTGGCGTTCGTCGATTCGTACCGAGAGGCCAGGTCCTTGATCTTGCCCGCATTCTCGCCGGAACGACTGGCCATTTGATGGCATTGGATGGTTGCGGCGGGCACGGTGCCCGCAACTGCTGCGACCTCGATTGCTGTCGAAAGCGCGGGACCGACGACTGGGGCAGCTTTGGCGAGGAGGGCTGGAACAATACTCAGGCTCAGTATCGTCTGCATTTGCGAAACGAAATCGCGGGTGTCGCCGACTTGCCTGGCTTCCTCGGCGACAACTTTCTGAATCTCGGAGTCGGTGGACGACATATCGGCAGCGCGCGCTTGTTGTTCCTTATTTCTGTCGCCGTAGGCCTTTGACGCGTCGCCCGTCCAGTCGCCGGGTGGTGCGGATCTTAAAAGGGTCGAGTGAGCGTCGACGAAATGGTTGGCCCCTTCGGTGAATCGTGCGCCGTCCTCGGGTCGGCCGAACCCCAGCATATTGCTTTCCATGGTCAGGACGATCAAACCGGCATTGATAATTGGGGTAGCGGCACCCTTCGCGATATTCCCCAGGGTCTTGGCCGACGAAGTTGCGCCACTCGCGGCTGCCGATTTTGCCAGTGCACCAGCGCCCTCGGTAGCGACAAGCTGACCCATTGACAGAAAGTCGGATCCGATGCCTGCCATCGCCCACGGCACGCTCGACTTCGCCCCGTTGGCGTGGTCGGCAATGCCGTAGGCGTAGTTGCCCTGCAAGTAGTAGAAGCTTCCTACGCCCATAACCGAATTCCGATCGTCGACGAACTTCGCTCGGACGAGCCTAACACCGGATCAGGGCGACCGCGCGCAGCAAATCTCAACTGAAACCGCAGGTAGGATAGGTTTCCTAGAGTGCGCGTAGCCTCTCGATGGCGCGCCCATCGATGAGTTCATCGCGAAGGTCGGGACGCTGCCAGTAGAGTCGGACTAACTCCACGAGTGCTGTGCCCTTAGGCGTGTAGGTCCCGGGAGCCTCCATCAGCAGTGTTTCGCCGCCGGCCATTGTCACTACCATCGGGTTCCAGAAGCGCTCCTCATCGGGCAGTTTGTCCGCGATGTTCTCCACCTCGTCCCATTTTCCAGTTTTAGGTTCCCGCAGTGTCGAGAATTCAAATCCATCCGGTGTCAGGGCGAGGTAGCTAAGGCTTCCTTGTCGGCGCAACTTTACCCAACACCACGTCAGAACTGCCGCGGCCGCTCCGGCGCATAGTGGGAATACATGTTGGCCGACGTCAAAGGGTAGATATAGCACGCCAAAAACCCAGGCCAAGAACATCAACCACGTTGACAGGACCCCTGTGACGATGAATCGTCGCAGATTGTTTTCTATCCGTTTATCGGGCCGTAGTTGGGTTCCAGTGGTGTCGAATGATGCCTGGAATGTTACTGTCCTTGATTGTGTCATCATGAGGATCAAGTAAGTGGTGGTCAATGCTAAACCGACAATTACGACTAATGTCACCAGTGAGAATTGCTTTGCGGCGTTAAATGCCCAGGGCGCGAGCATTGCAATAAAAATCAGTGCTACTGCAATCCCGGATCGTCTCGCAAATTTTTCCATCTCGCCCCTCGTCTGCGCCTGCCGAAGTATGGGTATGGTCTGGCCTATGGATGATAAGGCCGGAGTCTCAAGGGTTGTCGCAGCCAGTCGCGAGATCGCCGCACCGGCAGAGGTCATCTTCGAGATGATTGCGGATCCATCCCAACAGCCCCGCTGGGACGGCAACGAGAACCTGGCGCAGGCTCCGTCCGGGCAACGGGTACGTGCGGTCGGGGAGGTGTTCGTCATGACGATCAAGCAGGGCGGTGACCGCGAGAACCGAATCGTGGAGTTCGAGGAAGGTCGGCGTATCGCCTGGCGGCCCTCGGAAGTCGGCAAGCAGCCGCCCGGCCACCTGTGGCGCTGGGAGTTGGAACCGTTGGGCGACAACCGAACCCTGGTGACCCACACCTACGACTGGTCGCAGCTCACCGATGAGAAGCGGCTCATCCGCGCTCGTGCGACCACCGCCGACAAGCTGCAGGCGTCGATCGATCGACTGGCGGCGATCGCGGAGGGTTAGCGCGGAGGCATTTGCCCGTCCAGCTTCCCGGCCTGGTGCTGGTCGGTTCCGGAATACTGGGCCGAAGCCGAGTCGAGAATGCCAGCGAGTTTTGTCGACGCGCCATTCATCGCTTGGTTCGCCGCAGTCCGTGACATCTGCGCTTCCTTCAGCGCACTGGTCGCGAGGGCGCAGACCACACCATGGGTCCGGATCACGGCGAACGACGCCCCGTCGGTGATGTGCTCAGCGGCGTTGATGCCGTCGGCAATCTTCCGCTGCTGTGCGGAGCGGGCGTTCAGGTCGTCGACGAGTACTTTCAGCGCGTTGGCATCTGACTGTGGGGTGGTCACACGGGTCCTTTCTTCGGTGCCCAAGTTTGCAGGTGGCTAGGCGTCAGAATTGTGCCTGCGCGGCGACCTGGTCATAGCCGGCGCCGGCGCGCCGGATGAGCGTGGCATTGCGGGCAGAGTTATCGATGAGGTCGAGGTATCGCCACTCGGCGGGAGGGAGTGTGGCTGCGACCGACGCGACTTGAAATGCCAGTGATGCCGCTGGCCCCCAAGGCAGATAAAAATTCAATGCGACAGCAGGAATGATGCATAGTCCGAGGGAGGTTTGGCAACGATCGAGCATCTTGCGTGTCACTTCATTCTGCTCGGCTTCGCTCTTGACCGCATCCCTCACCATCTCATCGAGTCTCCTCAATTCGTCGGCGTGTTTCGTATGTTCAGTGTTTCGAGCCTCGTACTCGTTCGCGGCATCGCCTTCCCAAGTATCTGGGCGCTTCGCTGATTCGACTTCGGTTTTCAATCCGGCATACTTGCTTGAGCCTTGATCGAAGTAGCCACCTGCGTCGGGCTTCCCGAAACCGCAGGTGTTCGCCATGATCATCATGGTGAGCAAGCCTGCCTGGATGATTGGTACCTCCGCGGCTGCGGCAATCTTCGCGCCCGTCATATACGGAGCGACGGTATGCATGAACCCGACCGCATCGGCTCCCACACCAGCCAGACCCCAGCCGACGTGCCCGTCTTTCCCGTCCCTGGTGTCCATACTTGGGGGATGCTCGAGAACTGCCCCGTTGAGCCAGTTTGCCCCCTCGTAGAGATCTTGGATGACGCTCCACTTGCTCATTCCCGAAATTCTCCTCGTCGCCAATGGCTCGATCGAGCCTAACAGCGCATTCGGCCTGCTCGGCGCGGAAATTCTGCAGCCGATGTCAAGCAGGCAGGGTCACGCCGCGAACGTGGACTGGACGGTGTGGAGTCGTTCGACCGCTCTGCCGTCAGTCAGTTCGCTCCGCTGCTCGGGGTTCTGCCAGTAGAACTGGACGAACTGCAAGATCGCTTGTCCGGCAGGCGTATAGATCGAGGATTGCTTGATCATGCGCCGTTCGCCGTTCGCCATTACCATGACGATCGGACTGGGGGCCAGGACGTCAGCCGGGACCTCGTTGGTGACGGCGATGACCTGAGCCCAATCACCAGAAACTGTTGAAAACAGTTCTACGAACTTGAACCCGTCCGGGGTGAGCCGTATGTATCCGCTGCCGCGATTGCGGGCGATAACGCCCAGTGCTACCAGGAAAACTGCTGCGGGCCCGAAGAACACGATGCCGGAGATGGGTGCCATATCGGATGGCAGATAAAAGGGGAGCTTGTTCAAAAAGCCCAGCGTCCCAAGGGTGCTGGTGGCAAGGAACCCAGAAAGCATCACAACAAGCAGAAGGGCCTCGAGTCGCTTGTCTGCCCGGACAGTGGTCCCCTCAGAGGTGGTCTGCCCCCATGCGACGACGTTGGGCATGAGAACTGAGGCCGCGGGTGGTGCGAGCCAGAATAGGGCTCCGCTGAATGAGGCCAGCGACGTGAGGTACTGACCGCGGGTCAATGCGACAACAGCCCAGCCAGCACATGCCAAAGTCAGGATCCCCAAGACGACCGCGGAGAAAACTCGCATCGCCTTCATCGATACTCCATTCTGCTTGGTGCCTTAACGCCCGGCCGCGAACTCCCGCAGCGACGCCACCTGCGTCGCATCCAGTGAGGGCCGCACGGTCTCGCGGGCTTTGGCGACATCGGCTGCGGTGACGTCGGCCGCATCGATCGACCGGCGCATCGCGGTCAACGCCGCCTCCCGCAGCAGCGCGACACAGTCGGCCGCGCTGTAACCGTCCAGCTCGGAGGCCAGGGCATCGAGATCGACGTCTGGGGCCAACGGAATGGATTTGCCTGCGGTACGCAGGATTTCACGACGCGCATCGGCATCGGGCGGCTCGACGAACACCAGCCTCTCCAGCCGGCCCGGCCGTAGCAGCGCCGGGTCGATGAGGTCGGGGCGGTTGGTCGCACCCAGCACCACGACGTCGTTCATCGGTTCGATGCCGTCGAGTTCGGTCAACAGGGCGGCGACGACACGGTCGGTCACCCCGGAATCGAAACTCTGTCCGCGGCGCGGAGCCAGGGCGTCGATCTCGTCGAGAAACACCAGCGACGGTGCCGAGTCACGGGCCCGGGCGAACAGTTCGCGCACGGCCTTCTCCGACGAGCCGACCCACTTGTCCATCAGCTCGGCACCTTTGACTGCGTGCACAGAGAGCTTCCCGGAGCTGGCGAGTGCCCGGACGACGAAGGTCTTGCCGCAACCGGGCGGGCCGTACAGCAGCACTCCGCGCGGTGGCTCCACACCGAGGCGCTGGAAGGTATCGGGATGCTGCAGCGGCCACAGCACCGCTTCGGTGAGCGCCTGCTTGGTCTCGACCATGTCGCCGACGTCGTCGAGGGTCACCGAGCCGACCGACACCTCCTCGGCCGCCGATCTCGACAGCGGCCGGATCACCGTGAGTGCCCCGGTCAGGTCTTCCTGCCACAGCACCGGCTCGTTGCCGTCGGCGCTGGCTCGGGAGGCTGCCCGCAATGCGCCCTCGCGGACCAGGGCGGCCAGATCTGCGACGACGAAACCCGGTGTACGGTCGGCAACTTCGCCGAGATTCAGTTCAGCACACGGTACGCCCCGCAGCAGCACCTCCAGCAGTGACTTGCGGGTGGCGGCATCGGGCAGCGTCAGGGCCAGTTCGCGGTCGCACAGATCCGGCGCCCGCAGCCGGGTATCGACCCCGACGGGCACCGCCGACGTCGCGACGAACGCCACGCCGCGGGTGGCGACGGCGTCACGCAGCTCGCCGATGATCAGGGCGGCGACCGGCTCTGGGGCCCGGTCGCCGGTGGCGGCGGGCAACAGCGCGTCTACGTCGGAGATCAGCAGCACCCCGCCGCCGTCGCGCACACTGGCGACCGCGTCGGACACCCGGCTGAACCGGTCGTCGGCGGCCAGCGCCCCCACCTCCGGACCGTCGAGCTCCACCAACCGCCGCTCAGCGCACACGGTCCGCACCATGGTGGCCTTGCCGACACCGGCGGGGCCGGTCACCAGCACACCGAGATTGGGTGTGGCACCGAGAGTTTCGAGAAGCTGTGGCTCGTCGAGTGAGAGCTTGAGCCATTCGGTGAGCTTGCCGGCCTGGGTATGGGAGCCCTTGAGATCGTCGAAGCTGACCGCAGGTTCGGCGCGCGCGGGGCTGATCGTGTGGGCACCGGTGGTATCCGACGGCCCCGACCCGACGCCGTCGAGGCCTGACCCCCACGACACCACCGAATTCGGTTGGATGCTCACGGGTCCGGACGGATCGACCCCGGTCACCGTCAACAGCTCCGAGGTCCAGGTGATACCCACCGACGAGCCCAGCGCCGCGGTGGCCGACGACGTCGAGGTGCCCGGCCCCAGATCACGGGGGAGCAGCGACACCGTGTCGCCGACAGTCATCACCTTGCCCAGGAGCGCCTGGCGCAGCGTCGCCGACGAGATCGAATCGGTCGCCAGTTTGGATCCGGTCACCGTGACCGCCCGGGCGCCGTACACCGTCACCGGCGCCACGATCACGGTGGCGTTCTCCCGCACCCCGGCGTTGGACAGCGTCACGTCGTCGAGCAGGGCGGTCCCGGTGGGGGTGCCGCCGGGGGCGAGGCCGACGACGGCGGCGGTGGTACGGGAACCGGTCAGCGACACGGCATCCCACTCCCGGATCCCGAGGGCGGCGATCGCCTCGGGATGCAGCCGGACCACACCACGACGCGAGTCGAGCGCCGAGGTGTTCAGTCGTGCGGTCAGGCGCAGATGCCCGAGCGGTTGATCCTCGTCGACCTCGAGCTGCGACATGTCAGCGACCCGGCTTCCGCAGTCCCAGACGGGCCATAGACCGCCGATGCGGCTGGGCACGGCGGATGGCTCGCCGCGCCGCGCGGCGCTGCTGCGGCTTGTCATCCCACGATTCGGGGTGGCTGGCCACCCACTTCTTGGTGCGTATCGCAAACGGGATGTGGATCACGTAGGCCACGATGATCACCATGATCACGATGTAGCCGTAGAACACCGACGCCGCCACACCGATCGCGACGAGAGCGAGCAAGGGCGCCACCATGTTCGGCGGCACCGAGAAGGTGTGGATCTTGCGCATCGGGATCCGGCTGACCACCAGAAGCGAGACACCGATCATCCAGATCGACACTGCCCACTCGCTGGTCCACCACCCGTCGCCGAACTGCATCTTGGCCGCGAGCGGCCCGATGGCACCGAGCGCGCCCGCCGGCGCAGGCATGCCGACGAAGTACTCCTTCTCGTACGCGGGCTGATCCACGTCGAGCAGCGCGTTGAACCGGGCCAGCCGCAGCACGATGCACACCGCGTACAGCAGCACCACGATCCAGCCGATCCGCGAATGCGACAGCAGGGTGCCGTAGACGATGAATGCCGGGGCGACACCGAAATTCACGGCATCGGCCAGCGAGTCGATCTCCTCGCCCATCTTGGAGGTGGCGTTGAGCATCCGGGCCACCCGGCCGTCCAGCGCGTCGAGGATCGCCGCGACCGCCAGAAATGCCATCGATTCGGTGGGCCGGTCGTCGAGCGCCATCTTGACCGCCGACAGGCCCAGGCAGATCGCGGCCACCGTCATCGCACTCGGCAGCATCCGCACGCTGAACGGCGGCGGCTTCATGCGGCCCTTGATCAACGACGGGGGCCTCATGCGCGGCTTGATCATGGCAACTCCGCCAGGACGGTTTCTCCGGCCAGCGTCCGCTGGCCGGGGGTGACGAGAAGTTTCGAACCGGCAGGTAGGTAGGTGTCCAACCGGGAGCCGTAGCGGATCAGACCGTAGGTCTCGCCGATGGCCAGTTTGTCGCCGACGCGGGCGTTGCACACGATGCGCCGGGCGATCAGGCCGGCGATCTGCACCGCGATCACCTCGGTGCCCTCGGGAGTGCGGATCACGACGCTGTTGCGCTCGTTGTCCTCGCTGGCGGCTTCGAGTTCGGCCGAGTGGAACCGCCCGGGGCGATGCTGCACCGCGACGACGTCACCGCCGATCGGGGCACGCTGCACGTGCGCGTCGAGAACCGACAGGAAGATGCTGATCCGTGGCAGCGGGGTGTCGGGCAATCCCAGTTCGGCCGGCGGGACCGCGTCCCCGATCAGACACACCAACCCGTCGGCGGGAGCGACCACCACTCCGGGGCGCGTGGGCGCCACCCGGGCCGGATGCCGGAAGAACGCTGCGTTGGCGCCGGCGGCCAGCAGGCCGGCCCGGCGCACCCAGCGGTGCTTGCGGCCCAGGGCCGCAACGGCGAGGCTGGCGCCGACGAACGGCAATCCCGCCGAATGCATCGGCGGAACACTGGATCGCACCAGCGCCACGAGGCGTTCTGGTCCGGACTGCTGGAGGTCGGGGCGTCTGGCCATCGGGAGGATTCTACGTGCGCCCGGTAGCGGAATTGCTAGCTCAGGTCCCAGACGGGAACCGTCGACCCGGCCGAAAGTTCGGTGACGTCCTCGGCGATCTCCAACAGACAGTTCGCCGAGGCGAGCCAACGCAGATGATGTGACGCCGGGGGGCCGTAACTGCTGACCGTATCTCCGGTCAGAACACCCCGCCGGAACTGCCGTTTTCCGCGCGGTGAGGTCAGGTCCTCGGTCAACTGCGCGGTGCGCCGGGGCCGGTCCGGTTCGGACCGGCCCATCGCCGCACGCAGCGGTGAGCGGACGAACACCTCGAAGGACACCAGCGCGCTGACCGGGTTGCCGGGCAGCGTGATGATCGGGACCCCGTTGACGGTGCCTGCGCCCTGCGGCATGCCCGGCTGCATGGCCACCTTGACGAACTCCACCTGATCCGACAGTGAGTCCTTGACGACCTCGTACGCGCCTGCGCTGACCCCGCCGGTGGTGATGATCAGATCGGCGTCGCCGGCGTGCTCGGCCAGCGCCGCTCGGAACGCGTCGACGTCATCAGCAGACATCGGGGCGACGGTCGCCTGGGCACCCGCGTCGCGAACCGCCGCGGCCAGCATCACCGCATTGGACTCGTAGATCTGTCCTGGCTGCAGTTCGGCGCCAGGGGCCACGAGTTCGGTGCCGGTCGACATCACCATCACGCGCTGCGGCGGCAGCACGGGAAGTGTGGCCAGACCCAATGCCGCGGCCAAGCCGAGAGCGGCCGGGCTGATCACCTGGCCGGCGTGCAGCACGGTGGTGCCGGCCGTGACATCCTCGCCGGCGCGGCGGATGTGCTGGTTCTCCCGGGCCGCAGCGCGGATCGTCACCGTGTCCGTGGCGCCGTCGGTGGCCTCGACGGGCACTACCGCAGTGGCACCGGCAGGCAACGGCGCCCCGGTCATGATGCGGTGGGCGGTTCCGGGTTTCAGGATCAGCAGGTCGGTGCGGCCGGCGGGGATGTCCTCGGCGACCGGCAGCCGAACCGGCGCGTCCTCGGTCGCACCTGCGACGTCGTCGGCGAGGACCGCGTAGCCATCCATCGCGGAGTTGTCGAAGCCGGGCAGCGACAGCGGGGCTACCACATCGGCGGCCAGCACCAGGCCGAGTGTGTCGGTCAGCAATAGGTCTTGTGGTGCTCGGGATTTCAACAACCCCGCGACCACCTTCTGGTGTTCTTCGACGGTCCGCATCGTCACACCGGGAAGCTGACGCCGGTGAGCTCTTCCGACACCGTCCACAGCCGGCGCTGCAGGTCCTCGTCATGGGACTGCTTGCTGGAGGACACGAGCTTCGGGTAGCCGCGCACTTCCCGGAATCCGTCCGGTCCGTAGTACTGGCCGCCGCGAACGTCGGGATCGGTGGCCGCGCGGAGTGTGGCCAGTGCGCCCTTCAGCGCACTGTTGACGAGCAGGCTGGTGAGTTGGTCAACGCCGGGCAGCCCGGCGCCGGGGATGTGGCGGGTGAGCTCGGTGGCCGACACCCCGGGGTGGGCGGCCACCGCGATGGTCGGCTCGTTCTTGGCGGCCAGCCTGCGTTGGAGTTCGTAGGTGAACAGCAGGTTGGACAGCTTGGACTGCCCGTACGCGGCCACCCGGTTGTAGCTGCGCTCCCACTGCAGGTCGTCGAAGTGGATCGCGGCCTGGATGCGGTGCGCGACGCTGGCGACCGCGACGACACGCGACCCGTCGACCGGCAGCAGATGATCGAGCAGCAGCCCGGTCAGCGCGAACGCGCCGAGATGGTTGGTGCCGAACTGCAACTCGAAGCCGTCGACAGTGGTCTGCTTGGGCGGGTACATCACCCCGGCGTTGTTGATCAGCAGGTCGATCCGCGGGTAGGCGGCCTTGAGTTCGTCGGCCGCGGTACGCACCGAGTCCAGCGAGCCCACATCGAGGTGCTGCAGCTTGAGGTCGGCCTTCGGCACGGCGGCGGTGATCCGGTCGACGGCCTCGCGCCCCTTGTCCAGATTGCGCACAGCGACGACGACGTGCGCGCCCTTGGCGGCGAGCACGCGGGCGGTCTCATAGCCCAGCCCGGTATTGGAGCCGGTGACGATCGCGATCCGTCCGGACTGATCGGGGACATCGGCCTCGGTCCACTTGGAATTGGCGCTCATGGCTCGAACTCTACGGGTGCACCCGTGTGCCTCACACCGTTGCGATCACCGACGCCGAGGGCATCGTGCGCATCACGTGATCGATATGGATCTGGCTTGCGATGTATCGGCTGTTGTCCGCGACAGCGGCCAAACCCGTCCGGGCCAGCGAGTTACCGTCGGGCAGCCCCGCGTAGTACAGGCCTGGGAGGGCCCCGAGGATCCCGCCCTGCTGCAGCGGCACCCCGTTCTCGTCGAGCGCATATGTGGGCAGGATCTGATAGTCAGGGCGGAATCCGGTGCACCACACGATGGTTGAGATGTCGTGGTGGGCCAGGTCGAGCCGGGTATCGAAGCCCGTGATCGCATCGAGGTTCACGACGGGTGTCGTTGCGGCCTCGGGGGCGACGAAGCCGCGGTCGCGCAGCCCGGCGTCGATCTTGTTGATCACCTCCCGGAGTGAGAGTGCGGATGCCTCGGCGATGTCGACGACGTTGTCCTCCAGCGTCAGCACGGTTGCCCGCGCCCCGCGCGCCGAACCGACCAGTACGACGCCCTTTTCGGCCAATGTGCCGAGATTGAGTTCGGCGGTGCCGAGCCGGTTGCCGCACACCGGCAATCCGGGTAGCCGGGAGCTGTCGTCGGCGCCCGCGTTGACGAAGTCGTCATACAGCGAGAACACGTGCATCCATTCGTGGATGGTGCGGCCGCGGTAGTGCCGCGGCCAGGCTCGGTGCCGTCCCACCGACAGGAAGATCCGTCGGCCGGCGTCTATCAGTTCATCGGCGATCTGCTGACCGCTGATGCCCGTGCCGACCACCAGCACCGCTCCGTCCGGAAGCGAACCGGGATTGCGGTAGTCGGCCGAATGGGTTTGGTGGATGGCCGAATCGATGTCGCAGGACAGGATGGGCTTGCGTGGCTGGGCGTAGCCGCCGACGGCTGCGACGAGGTTGCGCGATTCCACCGTCTCGCCGTCGTGCAGGCGTGTGCTGAACCGCGTGTCCTCGTCGGAGGCGCCGAACCGACTCTCGACGGCCTGTACCGGTGTGTGCTCACGGACGGTCAGGTCGCGGTCCTGTACATAGCGCCGCAAATGGCAGGCCACCTGCGGTCCCGAGGGCAAGGCGAACGGGTCGTCGCCGTCGTAATCCCACCCGGGCAGCCGGATCGATCGGTTTCCGCTCCCGACGAGCAGGCTGTCCCACCGTTCGTGCGCCCACCGTTGGCCGACCTCGCCCTTCTCGAACACGATCGCGTCGTGCCCGATGTCCTGGAGTGCTCCTGCTACGCCACAGCCTTGTTGACCGGCGCCGATGATGACGGTCTCGATGTATTCGTTCCCCATGGGAGAGTCCCGCTTTCCGTGAAGAATTAGTTAGGGTTACCTAACAAGAGCACTTCAAGTCGGCTTCAGATCAAGGTCGTGAATGGGGTGGGTGACATGAGTGACGACTTCATCGGCATCGGTGCCGCCGCGCGGCGGTTCGGTCTCGCCGAATCGGCGCTGCGGTACTGGGAGAAGCGCGGCCTGCTCCATCCGGCCCAGCGCCGGTCGAGTTGGCGGTTGTACGGCCCGGAGCAACTCCACCGCATCGGGCTGATCAAGATGTGGCGGGAAAGCGGCCTCATGAGTCTGGATGAGATCGAGGCAGTCCTCACCGCGGGTGGCCGTGACTGGCGCGACGCTGTGCGCGACCGCCTCGGGGAGATCGAGCACCAACAGGATCGCCTGGCGAAAGCCAAGGTGCACCTTGAGCATCTATTGACCTGTCCGGATGCGAATCCGGCCGAGGACCGCCCGTACCTGCGGACGATGACGGCTGAACTGCCTTCCGCCTAAGTGGGGCCGTGGTGGGGCATGCTCGGTTCATGGACAGTGCAACCGGTCTGACACTGCGCGATCCCGCCCAGCGGCCCAGTCGCAAGGCGCCGCTGGTGTGGGCACTGGGCGCGGCCATCCCATGGGTGGTACTGACACTGGCGCAGTTGATCTGGTTCGCGATCGACCAGCGGATGCTGTGGCTGCACGGCACCGCGGCGGTCGTCACGGTCCTGGGCGCGGTGCTGTTCATCGTGGTGGTCCCCATGTGGCGTTACCGGGTGCACCGGTGGGACATCAACCTCGGGGCTGGGACCCCGGCGGTGTACACCCGCACGGGGTGGCTGGTGCAGGAGCGGCGGATCGCGCCGATCTCGAGGGTGCAGACCGTGGACACCCACCGGGGCCCGCTGGACCGGATGTTCGGCCTGGCCAACGTGACGGTGACGACGGCATCCTCGGCGGGCGCGGTGCGGATCGTGGCGCTCGACGACGACGTGGCCGATCAGGTGGTGGCGCAGTTGACCGACATCGCGGCGATCGGCGAGCAGGACGCCACATGAGCCTGCCTGCCGGGCCCGCCGTCGAGCGGCAGTGGCAGCGGCTGAGCCCGCGCATGCTGCTGGTCCACCCGGTACATGAAGTGCTGCAGCAGATTCCACTGCTCATCGGCGCGGTGGTGCTCGGCTCGGCGACCGGCAACCAGGGCTGGACGATTGCGGCGATAGTGCTCACCATCGGCGTCGGCCTGGCGCGGTGGTTCACCACCAGCTACCGCATCGAACCCGACGAGGTCCAACTGCGCACCGGGCTGCTGCAACGCAAGACGTTGTCGGTGCCGCGTAACCGGATCCGGTCGGTCTCGACCGATGCGCGGCTGCTGCACCGGCTGCTCGGGCTGACCGTGCTGCGGATCAGCACCGGACAGGAAGCCAAGGGCGACACCGAATTTGCCTTGGATGCGGTCGAGGCGCAACAGGTGCCGAGGCTGCGCGCGATCCTGCTCGCCGATGCGGTTCCGATCGCCGAGGCGCCGGCAGGCCGCGAACTGGCCCGCTGGCAGCCCTCCTGGCTGCGCTACAGCCCACTGAGTTTCACCGGCCTGGCCATGATCGCAGCGGCGGTCGGCGTCGTCTATCAAGCCGGTGTCGGTGCCGCGCTGCGCGACTCAGAGCTGGCCCAGTCCGGGATCGCACTCGTCGAACGCCTCGGGACCCTGGCTGCCGTGGTGGCCGGCGCGCTGGTGGTCCTGGTGGCCTCGGTGGTGCTGTCGGTACTGCGGTCGTTGCTGACCTATGGAAACCTGGTGTTGCGTCGGGATTCCGATGTGCTGCACATGGAGCACGGCCTGCTACGTCGGCGCGAGCACACCTACGACATGCGGCGGCTGCGTGGCGGCACCCTACGCGAGCCGCTGTTGGTCCGTGCGTTCGGTGGCGCCCGCCTGGACGCGGTGATGACCGGCGTCGGCGGCGAGGGGGAGGCCTCACTGCTGCTGCCACCCTGCCCATCCGACACGGCCAGGGGAGTGCTGGCCGAGTTGATCGGCAATCCAGGTGCCGTCGAAGCGCCGCTGGTGGCCCACGGGCCGGCGGCGGTGCGGCGGCGCTGGACCCGCGCCCTGGCGCTGCCCGCGGTGGCCGGCGTGGCGTTGCTGGCACTCGGGGTGCCGGCGTGGGCGTGGGTGCTGTGGGGGTTGTCGGTCGGGTGCGCGGCTCTGCTGGCCGCGGACCGGGCCCGGTCCCTCGGGCACCTCGTGCGCGACGGCTGGCTGGTCGCCGGCGCCGGCAGCTTGGAGCGGCGCCGCGACCACCTGGCTGCCGCCGGGGTCATCGGATGGACGGTGCGGCAGACGTTCTTTCAGCGTCGCGCCGGTGTGGCGACCCTGATCGCCGCGACCGCCGCCGGGGAGAAGCGCTACGCCGTGATCGACCTCCCCGCTGCACAGGCGTGGTCCGTGGCGGCGGCTGCCTCGCCCTGGGTGGCCGACAACAGGTGGGCCTCCGGACCGGCAGGCCCCGAGTTGCGCTGAATTCGCGGACGTTTACTGTCGCTGCATGGCTATCGGTGGAGTGCTGTTCGACATCGATGGTGTGCTGGTGACCTCCTGGCAGCCCATTGACGGCGCGGCGGAAACTTTGCGGATGCTGGCCGAGCGGCAGATCGCCCGGTCCTATCTGACGAACACCACCACCCGGACCCGCGCGCAGATCGCCGACCTGCTGACCGCCGCCGGAATGGACGTCGCCGCCGACGAGGTGATCACCGCGGCCGCCCTGACCGCCGAATACGTCCGCGACCGCTATCCCGGCGCCCGATGCTTCCTGGTCAACAGTGGGCAGATCGGTGAGGACATGCGGGGCGTCGACGTGGTCTATTCGAGCGAGTTCACCGGCCCTGCCGCACCCGACACCCCCGACGTGGTGCTGCTCGGCGGCGCCGGGCCGGAGTACAACCACCTCACGCTCAGTTGGGTCTACGACTGGATGGCCCAGGGCGTGCCCGTCGTGGCCATGCACCGCAGCACCGCGTGGAACACCACCGACGGCCTGCGGGTCGACACCGGCATGTATCTCGCCGGGATGGAAGCGACCTCGGGCCGCAAGGCCACGGCTGTCGGCAAACCCGCCCCGGAGGGGTTTCTGGCCGCGGCCAACCGCCTCGGCGTCGACCCCGAGGAGATGTACATGATCGGCGACGACCTGAACAACGACGTGCTGGCCGCCCAGGTGGTGGGCATGGCCGGCGTTCTGGTGCGTACCGGGAAGTTCCGTCAGTCCACGTTGGATCGTTGGGCCGCAGACGAATTCGCGATGCAGCCCAACCATGTCATCGACTCGGTCGCCGATTTGCCGGAGCTGCTGGGCTTGTAGGCCGCGGTGTGCTCGGCCGCGCCGGGCCGCGCCGGCCGCTCGGCCGCGCCGTTTTCTACACCCGGGTCGCGATTCTTCAACGAGGACGACCCCTGGGTAGAAATCGGCGCTCGCAGGGCCCGCGGGAAGTGCGCTCCTACACCGTGTAGCGGCGGTCGTACCCGGCCTGACGGTCGGCGATCTGCTGCGCGCGGTCGTAGTCGAGCTGGTCCGGGTTGTAGTTGGGATCGTTCGGGTCGTTCACGATGTCCGGGACCTCCGACGCCTTCACCACTCGCGTCGTCACCTTCGGCATGTTCGTGGCGTCCGGGTCCACCCCTTGGAAGCGCATCGAGATGGTGCCCTGGTTCAGGCCGCCGGTCGACACCCAGTTCGCCACGCCGGGATCAGTCTTGGACACGACGATGGTGTACGTGCCGTCCGCGTTCTTGATGGCCTGGCTGTTGTTCAGGCTGGTCTGCTGATTGCGGGTGTCGCCGGTGATGGTCCAGTCATTGGTCACCGGCACCACGAAGTACTCCGCATCACCGGGATCGACGGTGATGACCATCGCCTCGTCGTCCTTGAGCTGGAAGTAGCCGGCGCTCTGCAACTGCGTGGAGAGGAACTGTGCGTTGTGCTGCGGCTGGGACAGCACGTTGGGCGCTCCGGTGGCGGTCGCCACGGACATGTAGGTGTTCTCGCCATTGATTCCGGTGACCAGCATCAGGATGGCCGTCTCGGCGGACGACAACAGCAGCGGGGCCTGGTCGAACGCCGGGACGATCGACACCAGGCTCATCAGGAGCGGATTCTTCACCACCGTCTCGCCGATGACCGGGATCGCGAATCCGCCGATCTGGCTGAACAGGCTGCTGGGCGGCCCTGCGGTCTTCTCGATGGTCAGCGTCATGGGCGTCTCGGTGTTCCAGTCGCCCAAGGTGTTTCGGGTAGCGAGGATGGTCGAGTTGGCCGGGGCCTGAATGTAGTTCATGCCCTTCTCTGGGTTGGCCGGTGCCCCATTGGGACTCACCACGATGGTGAACGTGCCGTCGTCGCGGATACTCAGTTCTTCGCCGTTGAGATTGGCGGCGGTGACCCCGTTGATTCCGGTGAGCACACTGAAATTGGTGTTCGCCGAAGTGGGGTGGGTACTCGGGTCGGCCGGGTCATACCCCGCGACCTTGCCCTCGATCTGGTAGGTCGATGCGCCGTTGATACCGGTGAAGCGGTAGACGGTATCGGGGTTGTCGTACCAGATCCGGGTGCCGCCGGCGTTCTGCCCGTTCCAGCTGTGCGGTGGGTTGACCTGCAGCAACAGCTTCGGATCGTTGGAATTCAGCAGCAGGAACTCGGTCGCCGACTGGTTGGCGAACTCGGTGGCGGCCTGGTTGAGCTGGGAGAAGTTCGTGAAGTCGGGTCCACCGACGGTCGCGAAGTTCTTGGCCGCCTCGACGTACCAGGCCGCCATCAGGACCACCTTGGCCAGCTGGACGAACGGTGTGTTGACGATCTGGCTGACCTGTTGTTCGGCCGCGAGCTGGTCCTCGGTGGCCAATATGCTCGTCGCCTGCGTGGTCACCTGGGATGTCACCTCCGGAGTCACCTGCGACGTCGTCTCCGGTGTGGTCACGCGTCCGATGGGGACGAGGCCCTGGCTGCCATCGCGGCGCGACCAGCCCAGCAGCGCCGCCAGTCCGAGGTCCTGCAACGGGCTCACCGGAGTCTCCGGGAGACGCGGTTTGAGCCGCTCCGTGGCCGCCGCCACGATCTCGGGTATGGACTGCGCCGCCGGAGCCTGCGTGCGTGCTGACGCCGGGATCAGGCGATCTACAACGTCTTTCGCCACCGTCTTGGTGACGACCGTCAGTGTCTCCAGTGGCGCGGTTGCCTCGGCCTCGACCTCGGCCTCGGCGGACTGCGGCCGGTTGTCCAGTGCGGCCGACAGCTTGCGGGGTGTGTCGGTGGCCTTGGTGAAGGCCCGCGACACCGACTGCCGCACATTGTCGGCCGCGTTCTCGACGGCATCGGCCGCCGCGGATTTTGTGGTGCCCTTGCTGCTCTTTCCGTCCTTGCCGTCTGTCCTGCGGTCGGTCGATGCTGCCGCCGAACGACGCTCGCCGACCTTCGAACTGCCGAGCGCGGACTCCACCTTGGCGGCCGCGTCACTGACCCTCTTGGCCAGCTTCTGCGGGTCCGAGAAGGACGGTTTGCGGGGGCCCTTCTTCGGGGTCGAGCTGTCGGTCTTGGTACTGCCGGTCGCCTTTGAATGTGTTCCCGACGAGTCCGAACCGCCGGTGTCGGCGGAGGCGATCGCGGTGCCGTTGGCCACCGCCACACCGATTCCCAGTGCGACCGCGAGCGTGCCCACCCGCCCGATGAACCGGGCGCCTCCAGTGGTAGCGGATGTCGTCGGCATAGCCTCTCCCCCAACTGTTCTGGCTGCAACAGAACGCAATTGGCCGACTGTAACAAGTTCCAGTTGAGTCTCGGGGGAGTTTGAGGGACTCAGATTTTTATCGCGATCGCACGCCGCGTCCGCCTGTGTCAGGCCTTCAGATCCCGCACGGCTTCGATGCGTGCCTTCAACTGATCGGTGGTCGCTGCAGCCACCGGGGGCCCGCCGCAGATGCGACGCAACTCGTTGTGGATCCAACCGTGCGGCTTGCCGGTGCGGTGATGCGCGATGGTCACCAACGCATTGAGTTCACGACGCAACTCGCGCAACTGGCCGTGCGTGGTGCGCGACGGCGGCGGTCCACCCGACACGGCGGCCTCGGCTGTGCGCTTGGTGAGTTGCTCATCCTGCCTGCGCCGCAACAGGTCTCGCATCTGCTCGGCATCGAGCAGGCCGGGGATGCCCAGATAGTCGGCCTCCTCGTCACTGCCGGCCGGCGTTGCAGTGCCGAAGGATGAACCGTCGAAGATGACCTGGTCCAGCTCGGCGTCGGCACCCAGCGACTCGAAACCGTTCTCCAGCTCGCCCTTCTCGTCCTTGCGCTTCTCGGCAGCTTCGAGTGCCTCGTCATCCAGCCCGTCGGATTCCCGGTGCGGCTTGCCCAGCACGTGGTTGCGCTGGGCTTCCATCTCGCTGGCCAGGAGCAGCAGGTTGGGCACCGACGGCAGGAAGATGCTGGCGGTCTCACCCGGGCGGCGCGACCGCACGAACCGGCCGATGGCCTGCGCGAAGAACAACGGCGTCGAGGCGCTCGTGGCGTACACGCCGACCGACAGCCGCGGCACGTCGACGCCCTCGGACACCATGCGGACCGCGACCAGCCATCGGCTGGTGCTCGCCGAATACTGACTGATCCGGTCGGACGCGCTGGGGTCGTCGGACAGCACCACGGTGGGCACCTCGCCGGTGATCTTGGTGAGCAGATCGGCGTAGGCGCGGGCGGTGGTCTGGTTGGTGGCGATGATCATGCCGCCGGCGTCGGGCACATGCTGACGCTTCTGCTGCAGTCGTTTGTCGGCGGCCGCGATGACCGCGGGCATCCACTCGCCCGTCGGGTTCAGCGCGGTGCGCCAAGCCCGTGCGGTGTGCTCGGCGGTCAGCGGCTCGCCGAGGCGCGCCGCGTGCTCCTCGCCGGCACTGTCGCGCCAGCGGGCCTCACCCGAGTAGGCCAGGAACACCACGGGCCGGACCACGCCGTCGGCCAGCGCGTCGGAGTAGCCGTACACGTGGTCGGCCTGCGAGCGCTGGAATCCGGCCTCGTCGGGCTCGTAGTTGACGAACGGGATCGGGCTGTCGTCGCTGCGGAACGGGGTACCGGTCAGGGACAGGCGCCGCGTCGCGTCGTCGAAGGCTTCGCGCATCGCGTCGCCCCAACTCTTCGAGTCACCGCCGTGGTGGATCTCGTCGAAGATGACGAGCGTCCTGCGGTTCTCGGTGCGAACGCGGTGCCGGGTGGGGTGGCTGGCCACCTGGGCATAGGTGACGACGACGCCGTGGTACTCGGCCGAGGTCTGGGAGTCGGAGTTGCTGAACCTCGGATCCAGTGCGATGCCGTTGCGTGCCGCCGACTCGGCCCACTGGATCTTGAGGTGTTCGGTGGGCACCACCACGGTGATCGCGTCGACTGTGCGGTCATTGAGCAGTTCGGCCGCGATTCGCAGCGCAAACGTCGTCTTCCCCGCGCCAGGGGTGGCGACCGCCAGGTAGTCCCGCGGTTTTGCCGTCAGATATTTCACCAGCGCCTTGCGCTGCCAGCCCCGAAGTGCCTGGGTGCTGGGCGCTGCATCAGCCCGCACCCTAGGACTCCTCTCCGTCGGAAAGCAGTCTAGGCCAGCGCGTTACGTCGGCGCATATCCGCAGGAGCTCGCCGGGCGTGTCGCTCGCCGAGCTGGTTGTCTGCCGCCGACCCGGGTCGTTCGCTCATCCGTGGTGTGCCGTATTCACGCCGTGCAGTCGTGGCGATGGAGCAAACGCTCAGCATCGTTCGTAGGCGCGGGCCAGCTCGGTCTCGAGTAAGGACGCCACGTGTGCCTTGTCGTGCCGGAAACAGCCGCCGACGGTGATCTCCACCCATCGGTGGCCGCCCTTGACGATCAGATCGACGGGTCGGTCGAGCTCGACCAGAGCGGCTGCGACGGCGTTGGCGATCTCGTCGTCCCGCGGCTTGGTGTTGGGCTTCATGCTGATCGCGACACTTGAGACCGGACGGTCTGTGGTCGGGTCGGTGCCGAATTCGCCCATCACCAGATGCGGCCCGGCGATCCGGACGATCTCGTTCCAGGCCTGCGCAGTGGCGGCGTCGGGGATCACGCCGTACGAATTGTAGGTGCTGGTCACCTCGAGCGACCTCGTTTTGGGCACCTGCAGCAGCCACTGCGCATCACCGAGCTCCGGGTGCCGACGCAGCAACTCCTCTGCCGCGCCGGTGTCGACGGGTTGGCGCAGCGTCACGATCGCGGGGTGGTCGGCGCCCATCGCGACGCGTTCGACCACGGGGGAGGACATCACGTCGAACCACTGCGCCACCACATCGGTGCCCGTGCCGGACAGCGGACGCAGCGTGACGTTGCCCTTGTCGTTGCCGATCTCCAGCACGGTGTAGTGGGTGTCGAACTCGACGCTGTGCGCGGCCGACACGAACGTGGGGACCACATCCTGGGCCTGTTCGGTGGTGGCTGCTGTGGCCAGCCCGACGTCGAGGTTGAAGAACTCGCCGTTGGTGAAGTCGTTCTTGTAGTCGACCTCGACGGCCTCGACGCCGGGTAGCTCGCGGATTTTTGTGCCGATCGACTGGGCTTCACTGCCCCGGTCGTCCACGCATCCGGCGAGCACCGTGGACGCCAGCGCGGTGCAGGCGAGGGTCAGCCAGCGCTTCACGGTCAGAGGAAGTAGTTGTCGTTCTTGACGAACCACTCGGCGCGTTCCTCGTCCGTGAGGTCGGCCAACTGGGCGAACCCTTCGAAATAGGCCTCCCGGGGGGCGCCAGGAGCAAACAACATCAACAGAGATGTCGGTGCGTCGGCCTCGTTGCGGAAGCCGTGGATTCCGCCCGGCGGTACATACAGGAAATCGCCCTGATTGCCGTCGCGCCAGTCGTCTCCGTCGTACAGCCTGACGGTGCCGGACAGGACGAAAAAGGCCTCCGACATGGCCCGGTGAAAATGCGGGCCGGGGCCGCCGCCCTGCGGGCTGATGTCGACGCGGTACAGTCCATAGGCACCATTGGTCTGCTGCTGGTTGGCCAGGTAGTGGTACTTGACGAGGCCCGATGAGTCGTAGTCGGGCGGCTCGTCGCCGCGCTTCAGCCAGGCGCTGACTTCCGGCTCGTCCTTGGTGTAACGAGCCGGGGGATAGGGCGGCACATTCCTGGGATCCCAGAACGACACGAGCGCCAGCCTAGCCGCGGTGTGGTGGTTCGCGTCGAGATCGACACCAGGGTCGTTCGAAGCGCGTCGGAACTGCCCTGGTGTCGAAACCGGCGAAGAGAATTCAGGCGCGCGCGTCCTGTAGGACCGGGAAGGTGACGTCCGTCAGTTCCTCGGACACCGCCCACAACCGGCGCTGCAGCTCGATGTCGTAGGACCGCTCGTTGGAGGTCACCAGCTTCGGGTAACCCTTCTGCTCGCCGAGTCCGTCGGGACCGTAGTACTGCCCGCCCAGGGCGCCCGGATCCGTCGCCGCGCGCAGCGTCGGCAGCGCGCCCATGGCGGCCTCCTGGAAGAGCGGACGGAGGAGCGGGACGGCGCGCTGCACGGGGCCGGGTAGGTGGCGCGCCAGTTCGGTGTCGGATCCGCCGGGGTGCGCGGCCAGAGCCGTGGTGTGCTGCCCGATCAGGCGGCGCTGCAGTTCATAGGTGAACAGCAGATTGGCGAGCTTGGACTGACCGTAGGCCTGGAGACGGTTGTAGCTGCGTTCCCACTGCAGATCCTCGAACCGGATGCCACGCGAAAAGCGGTGGCCGATGCTGCTGACCGTCACGATCCGTGAGCCGACAACCGGCAGGAGGCGGTCGAGCAGCAGGCCGGTGAGAGCGAAGTGGCCGAGGTGGTTGGTGCCGAACTGCAGCTCGAAGCCGTCGGCGGTGGTCTCCTTGGGCGGCGTCATCACGCCGGCGTTGTTGATCAGCAGGTCGATGCGCTCGTGCTTGGTCTTGATCTCGTCGGCGGCTTCGCGCACCGAGGCCAGTGATCCCAGATCGAGGCGCTGCAACTCCAGGTCGGCGTCGGGCACCGACCGCGAGATCCACTCGGCGGCGGCCTCTCCCTTGGTCACGTTGCGTACGGCGAGGACGACGTGCGCGCCCCTGGCGGCCAGCACCTTGGCGGTTTCGAGCCCGAGGCCGGTATTGGCCCCGGTCACGACGGCCGTGCGGCCCGATTGGTCCGGAATCTTGGCGGTGGTCCACTTGGTCATGAGAGACTCCTAGGAGGGCTAAACGGAGTGAGTACTCCGGTTGCGTTCGAATATACGGAACGTACGCCCCGCTTTGTCAATGGTTCGGCGCTGACAGGTTTGTGAGGTGATGGCGAATGCGTGCGGATGCGGCGCGCAACCGCGCCCGGGTGCTCGAGGTCGCGTACGAGACATTCGCGGCCGACGGACTCGCGGTGCCCATCGACGAGATCGCCCGCCGGGCCGGGGTGGGTGCGGGCACCGTCTATCGCCACTTCCCGACCAAAGAGGCGTTGTTCCAGGCCGTGATCGCCGAGCGGATCCGCGGCGTCGTCGAGGAGGGGCGGACCCTGCTCGCCGAGGCCGACCCGGCCGACGCCTTGTTCGCCTTCCTGCGGTCGATGGTGCTGCAGTGGGGCGCGGCGGACCGTGGACTGGTCGACGCCCTCGCCGGCTCCGGGATCGACGTCGAGACCCTGGTGCCCGACGCCGAGGACGAGTACTTCGCGGTTCTCGGTGACCTGCTGGCCGCGGCGCAGCGCGCGGGCACGGCGCGAGACGACGTGACGGTCGCGGACGTGAAAGCACTTCTGGTCGGCTGCCAGGCCATGCAGAGTTACAACGCCGACGTGGCCGAGCGGGTCACCTCGGTGGTGTTCGACGGATTACGGGCGGAAGGGCAACGGTGACGGCGCTTCATTTCATCTCGGGTCTACCGCGATCGGGGTCGACATTGCTGGCCGCGCTGCTCCGCCAGAATCCGGGCTTTCAGGCCGGGATGTCGGGTCCGCTGGCCGGGTTGTTCGACGCACTGGTCGCCCAGATGAGCGCCCGCAACGAGTTCTCGGTGTTCCTCGACGACGCCAAGCGGGAGCGCATCCTGCGCGGGCTGTTCGACAGTTACTACTCCGACTGCGCCGCAGAGGTCGTGTTCGACACGAACCGTGGCTGGTGCGCCCGGATGCCGGCGATCGCGCAGCTGTTCCCGGAGGCGAAAGTCATTGCCTGCGTTCGTGAATTGCCGTGGGTGATCGACAGCATCGAGCGACTCGTCCAGCGCAATGTCTTCAGTCCGTCGTCGATCTTCAACTACAGCACCGGCGGCACGGTCTACACCAGGGCCAACGACGTCGCTTCGCAGGAGGGCATGGTCGGCGGTCCCTACGACGCCCTCAAACAGGCGTGCTACGGCGCCCAGCGCGACCGCCTGCTGGTGGTGCAGTACGACACCCTGACCGCCGAGCCGGCCAAGGTCATGCACGCCATCTACCAATTCATCGGGGAGCCGGTCTTCGAACACGACTTCGGCCGAGTCGATTACGACGTCACCGAATTCGACGAACGGGCCGGGACACCCGGGCTGCACACCGTGCGCGGCGCGGTGAAGGCCGAACCGCGCGAAACCGTGCTGCCGCCCGATCTGTTCAATCGCTTTGTCCACGATGCCTTTTGGCGGGAACCGGACAAGATTCCGGGCGATCTGCGCGTCGTATGAAAGAAGAGAGGCCCGCCGAAGCGGGCCTCTCTTTTCGTGCTGACGGTCAGGGCTGGTTGGCACCCGTGGAGCCGACGGCGCCGGGCGTGCCGTCGGGCAGGGCGTTGCCGCCGTTGCCGCCGACGCCGCCGTTGCCGAGCACACCTGCGGTGTTGCCGCCGACGCCGCCGTTGCCGCCCGCGCCGCCATTACCGTTGCCGCCGACGCCGGGTGCAGTGGCGTTGCCGCCGTTGCCGCCCTTGCCGCCGGTGTTCACCCCGTTGTTGGATGTCTGGCCACCCGACTTCCAGAAGGTGCTGTTGCCACCGTTGCCACCCTTGCCGCCGGTCGCGCCGCCGCTGCCGTTGGTGCCGCCATTGCCACCGTTACCCGCAGTCGACTTGCCGTTGACGATGGCCGTACCGGCTGGGGCCGACGGGTCGTAGGCCTGAATCCAGCCGTCACCGCCCTTGCCGCCGTTGCCGCCGTTACCTGCGCCGCCGTTTCCGGAGGTTGCGGTGCTGCCCGTGATACTTCCGTTCAGGGCCGCGATGTTGGTGAAGCCGCCGTCACCGCCAGTGGCGCCTGCCGTGTTGGCCGCGCCGCCATCACCACCCTTGGCGGTGTTGCCGGTGGCGATGCTGCCGGCGCCTGCCGCCATGATCAGCGAGGCTCCGCCGGCACCGCCGTGGCCGCCGCCCGTGGCATTGCCGCCCTTGCCGCCGGTCGTGGTACCGCTGGCCGTGCCGCCGGTGATGCTGCCGTAGCCGGCCTGCACCTCAGCCCAGCCACCGGTGCCGCCGACGCTGCCGGTACCGGTGCCAGTGCCGCCGGCCCCACCCGTCGCGGTGCCGCTGGCGGTTCCGGTGGAGTCGGCGCTGATTGCGGCGTCGCCGCCCGCACCTCCGGTACCACCGTTGGTGCCCGCGCCGCCGGCGCCGCCGGTGGCCCCGGTGCCCGTGCCTGTCCCGCCGACCCCACCCGTTGTGGTCCCGGTGAGGTTGTCCGTCGTGAGGGTGGCCGAGATGGTGCTCGCTCCACCGGCACCGCCCTTGCCGCCGTTGATACCTGCGCCACCGTTGCCTGCGTTGGCGACGCCATCAGTGACGTCGCCACCGTTTGCCGCGGAGACCGAGGCCGCGCCGCCGTTGCCGCCGACGCCACCATTGGCATTGCCCGCACCGGCGTCACCCCCCTTTGCATGGGTGTTGGTGACGACACTGCCCGCGCTGGTGACCTTGATGCTGGCGCCGCCACCGACGGCACTGTCGCTGCTTTGACCGGCGATCGCGGAGCTGTCGGTGATCTTGCCGCCGTTGTCGGTGTTCAGCTGTCCGCTATTGCCCTGGGCGCCGGTCACGCCGTCGCTGCCGGACGCAGTGCCGCCGGTGATGGAATCGTTGAGACCCTTCGCGGAGATGGTGCCGCCGCCGGCGTTGCCACCGTTGACGCCGCCCTGACCCGCGCCGCCGTCGCCGCCGGTCGCGTTGCCCTGGGCGGTGCTGTTGGCGACAGCTCCGGATGAGGCTCCCGCGGAGACGACACCTTGACCGCCGTTGCCGCCCTTGATTCCTGCGCCGTTGCCGGTGCCACCGTTGCCGCCGGTGCCGGTGCCCTCCGCGTGCGATCCGCCGCCCATGGCCACGATCTGTCCGAGCGCGCCATTGCCGCCGGTGCCGCTGTTGGAGCCTGCGCCGCCTGCGCCGCCGTACGTGCTGCCCTTCGCGCTGGAGTTGTTTCCGGTCGCGAGCACGACGGACATTCCACCGGCACCGCCGTGTCCGCCAGTCGTCCCGCCGCCGCCCGCACCGCCGCGGGCATAACCTTCCGCAGTGCTATTGGCTCCGCCGGCGTAATAGCCGGTCTGAATCCAGCCGCCGCCGCCAGCACCGCCGGTGCTGCCGGCACCGTCGGCGGTGCCGCCGCTGCCACCGATACCTGTACCCGTCGCCGTGCTGTTCGTCCGCTGGGCGAAGATCCCACCCTGCGCACCGCCGCCGCCGGTGCCGCCGTTGGTGCCGTTGCCACCGGCGCCGCCCGTGCCGACGCCGCTCGCATTGGCGCCGGACGCCGTGGCGGAGATCTTGCCCTCGCCACCGGCACCGCCGATGCTGCCCGCTCCGTCGCCGTTTCCGGCGACGCCGCCGGTGGCCGTTCCAGTGGCGGTACTGCCCGCGGCGACGGCCTCGATAGTGCCTGCGCCGCCTGCGCCGCCCTTGCCGCCGTTCGTGCCCTTGCCACCATCGGTGCCCTTGGCATGGCCGCTGTCGACGTCGCCGCCTGCGGCGGCGTTGACCGAGGCCGCACCGCCGTTTCCGCCGACGCCGCCGTTGGCGTCGCCCGCACCGGCGTTACCGCCGGTAGCAGACGAATTCTTGATGACGCTGGGGTCGCTGGCGCCGGCCGTGTTGATGATGGCGGTGCCGCCGGTGGCCCCGCTGGTGCCGCCGTTGCCGCCGGTTGCGGTGCTGTCGATGATGGAATCGGCGATTCGTCTGGCGGTGATACTGGCGCCGCCGCCGTTGCCGCCGTTGCCGGCCGCCGTACCGTTGCCGCCGCTACCGCCGGTTGCCTTGCCTCCGGTTATGACGGCGTTGCCGAAGCCCGAGCTCTGACCCGAACCGATGAGGGCTTGGCCGCCGTCACCGCCTGTGATGCCGGTGCCGGTGCCGGTGCCTCCGTTACCCGCGTCGACGGTGCCGTCGGCCGTGGAGTCGTTGCCGTATGCCGTGATCTGCGCTCGCGCTCCCTGTCCGCCGGTTCCGCCGTCGGAGCCGGCACCGCCGTCACCGCCGTACGCGTTGCCGCTGGCTGTCGAGTTGGTGCCCGAGGCGATCACGGTGCCGATGCCACCGACTGCGCCGTGGCCGCCGGTGGTGGCATCGCCGCCCTTGCCGCCGTACGCGTTGCCGCTGGCGTTGCTGCCGGCGCCGAGATTGGCGGCGGCATAGCCGGTCTGAATCCAGCCGTCACCGCCACCGCCGCCGGTGCTGTCGGCACCGTCGGCGTTCCCGCCGGCGCCACCGGTCGCGGTACCTGTGGCGATGCTGGTGGCGCGCTGGGCAACCACCCCACCGATGCCGCCGCTGCCGCCAATACCGCCATTGCTGCCGTCGCCACCCGCACCGCCCGTGGCGCCGGTACCCGTGCCAGTAGCCGTGCCGCCGGACGTCGCTTTGACAGTGCCCAGGCCGCCGTCGCCGCCGGTACCGGTGCCGGTCGAGTTGCCGCCCTCGCCGCCGTGGGCGGCGCCGGTGGCACTGCTGTTTGCTCCGTCGGCGGTGATCTGACCGATACCGCCGGTTCCACCGTCGCCGCCGGCCGCGGTCACCGAGCCGTTGCCGCCGCGGCCACCGGTTCCACCGGTGGCGGTGCCGTCGACGGTTCCGCCATTGGTGGCACTGAGGACGGCGCCACCGCCGCCACCGCCGCCGCCACCGCCATGTCCGGCTCCGGCGGTGGTGGACTGTGCACCGGACCCGCCGGCGCCACCGGACCCGCCGGTTGCCGTCCCCGACGCGCCGCCGGTGATGAGCCCGAATCCCATGCCGCCGGCCCCGCCGTCGCCACCGCTGCCCTGATTGCCGGTACTGCCCGCGACGCCGCTGTGGCCGAGGAGGTTCAAGAACCCGCCGCCGGCTCCGGCCGCGCCGCCGATGCCACCGGTGCCACCGCCGGTGCCGCCCGTTCCGCCGGTGCCGCCGCTGAGATGAGCGGCGTCGCCGTTGGCGCCGGTTCCACCGACACCGCCGGTGCCGCCGTCACCGCCATCTCCGCCGTTGCCGCCGCTGGCGAACAGGAACCCGTTGGCGTCACCGCCGTCGCCACCATCGCCGCCGTTGCCGCCGCCGACACCACCGTCCTGGCCGTTGCCATATCCGTTGCCGTAGTCGACATTCCAATCGCCGGCCGCTCCACTGGCACCGGTGATGCCGTTGCCGCCGCGGCCACCGTCGCCGGCGATGCCGAAGAGCCAGCCGTTGGCGTCGCCACCGCGGCCGCCGTTGCCCGCAGGCTGGAGGTCAAACGATGCGCCGCCGTCCCCGCCGTCGCCGCCGATGCCCAAGATGCTGCCGCCGTCGCCACCGTCACCGCCGTTCATGCCGGCCCAGCCGTTGCCGCCCTCACCGCCGTCACCGAACCAGCCGGCATCACCGCCGTCGCCGCCGGCCTGACCCGTGGCCACACCGTCGTAACCGTCACCGCCGTCGCCGATCCACAGACCGCCGTCGCCGCCATCGGGGTTCGCCTCGGTGCCGTCGGCGCCGTTGCCGATCAGGTGCTGCCCCGATATCTGGTTGATGGTGTTGCCGAGGGCTGACCCCAGCGGGCTGGTGATCCACAGCTGCGCCCCGTAGTGCACCGGTTGGTAGATCCACCGGTTGACGATCTCGGTCGGGTCGAGCACTGCCGAATTCAGCGTGGGGGCAACCAATGTGTTGCGCGCAGCGGCCGTGTTGTTGTCCACGGTGTACGCCGATTGCCGACGCGCCCAGGCCATCACAGCCCAGACGCCCGGCATGTCGGCGGGCTCCGTCGGCGCGTTGGGGGTCATGATCGTGCCCAGCGTGACCGCGGACAGCAGCCCGGTGATCGGACTGATCGGCGCGGGTGCCGGAGCAGGTGTCGGAGCGACGAACGCCTGCGGCTCGGCCGGCGCGGGATCCGCCGACCGACCGCCGAGCCAACCGGTCGTGACGCCGGAGTTCAGCTGCTTGTCGTGGGGGGTGGGATCCGGCAGGGCGGCCGCCACCCGTTCGGTCAGATCGCTGAGGCGGTGGGAAATCGGGTTGTCCTGCAGCACATTCGCGGGGGTGCGCTTCCACTGCTGCTTGGGCTCATCGGAAGTGGTGGGATCCAGGCCGTCCTTCGGGTCGGCCTTGTCGGTCTTGTCCGCCTTCGAGGACGCGGGCAACTTCGGCCGCCACAGCGGGCCCCGGGTCTCGTTGTCATCGGTGGCGTTGCCGCGCTTGAGCCCGACGCCATCGGCGATGTCGTCGACAGCCTTCTTGGCCTCGGCGGCACGGTCGTTGAAGGCCTTCGTGGCTTCGGTGGCGCGCTCGCGCAGACGTTCCTGGACCTGCTTGACGGAGGGGTGCCCCGGTTTCTTGGCTTTGGAGTTGGCCCCGGTGTTGCCGGTGGTGTCCGAAGGCTTGTCCGCACCGGAGTTGTCACCACTGCTCGGGCCTTCGGTGTTGACCAGCCTGACATCTGCGGAGACCGACCTCATCGTCGGTGAGTCCGGCCCCAACAGGAGCAAGACGCCGGCACCTGCCAACGCCACACTTGCCAGTCCTGCCGTCGCGATCGGACCTACCGCGGCCCGACGGCCACGACTCTGCGCAATGCTGTGTTTCCCCACAATTCTCCCTGGTCTCCCGATGCCAAAGTGACGGCAGCGTCAATAAAATTGACGACGCTGACGCGAGCCACTTCCAACGACTGTTCCCTTAGCTGGCGGTGAAACTAACGCACCGGGAATCAAGATCTCAGCTTTTTCTCAGGTGGATTTTCGCGATCGTTGCAGATGCAAGCAATTGAGTCGCTGTTTTGCCCGACGCAACGGTTGGGGAGGCGTGAATCGTGCAGGTCGAACAGGTCTGAACATTTGCCAAACTTTTGACCGGCCGCTCAAAAACGTCGTCGGGCCGGTTAAAGAGTCCGCCAGACGCTGTGCCAGATGCTGCAGTCCTGCCGGGAGTAAGGTCGGCCAGATGAAGTTCGGCATCGCCACCTTCGTCGACGACGACAGCATCGACCCCGTATCGCTGGCCCGGGCCATCGAGGAACGTGGATTCGCCTCGCTCATCGTGGCCGAACACAGCCACATCCCGGTCAGCCGCGAATCGGCCTATCCGAACGGTGGAGACCTGCCGCCGTGGTACTACAACACGCTCGACCCGTTCGTCACCCTCGCCGCCGCGGCCGCGGTGACATCCACGATCGAACTCGTCACCGGCGTCGCACTGCTGATCCAGCGCGACCCCATCCACACCGCTAAGGAAGCCGCCAGCATCGACGTCATCTCCGACGGCCGGTTCGTACTCGGCGTGGGCGCCGGGTGGAACCTCGAAGAGATGCGCGATCACGGCACCGACCCGAAAACCCGTGGCGCACTGCTCGATGAGAGCATCGAAGCCGTCACGGCGCTATGGACCGACGAGCCCGCCGAGTATCACGGCAAGTACGTCGACTTCGAGTCCTCCTACTGCCGCCCCAAGCCGGTGCAGAAGCCCCACCCGCCCATCTACGTCGGCGGCAACTCCGATGCCACGGTCAAGCGCGTGATTCGCCATGGGGCCGGCTGGATCTCGAATCCGCTGCCCAGGGACGTGCTGGCCAAGCGCATCGGGCAGATGCATGACGGCGGGGCGCGCGACGTGCCGTTGATGATGTTCGGTGCACCCGTCAAAGCCGACTATTGGCGTGCCGCCGAGGATCTCGGCTTCGGGCAGCTGGGCCTGTTCCTGCCGTCCGTGGGCAAAGACGAGTCACTGCGCCAGCTCGACGAGTTCGCCGCGGCGGTGCAGAAGTATCAGTCGGGAAGCTGAGTTTTCTCGGGCCGCGGTTTTGCTGCCTTCTCTGCGCGGTTTTCTACGTGGGGGTCGGCAGAGCGCGCTGAGAGCAGCCCTGCGGTAGAAACCGGCGACCGAACGCGTCCGCAGTCAACCCACAGCTGATCGCAGGCCGACCTACAAGATCCGCGCCTACCGTCCGGCATGTGATCACCAGGCGTTCATTCCTGACGGCGACCGCCGTCGGTTCGATCGCCGCCGGGTATGCGCTGCGTGCCGGGGTGGTGCCGACCGCTCGCGCCGACCCGAACGCCGTCGACCCGCCTTCGGTCGCAGTACTCAACAAGAGGCGTCCACCCACGCAGTGGGGAATGGCGCTGCCCGGCATCACCTCATCGTTCGCCGCCGCCGGCCGCCAGATCGCCCTGACGTTCGACGCGTGTGACGGAGCCTGCGACGACGCCCTGCTCGATACCTTGCAGCGCAACGGTGTTCCGGCGGTGCTCATGCTGAACTCGAGATGGATCGACCGGAATCCGGACCGGGCCCGGCAGTTGGCGGCCAATCCCCTGTTCGAGATCGGCAACCACGGCACCCGTCATGTGCCCCTGTCCGTGACGGGTCGGTCGGCCTACGGGATCGCCGGGACCCGGTCGGCCGACGAGGTGGTCGGTGAGGTGTGGGGCAACCACCAAAAGCTGACCGCGCTGACCGGCCGGGCCCCGACCTGGTTTCGTCCCGGCACCGCGCACTATGACGACGTGGCCGTCGAGATCGTCCATGAACTCGGCGAACAACCGTTGGGGTTCACCGTCAACGCCGACAACGGTGCGACGGCTTCCGCGGCCGCCGTGCGCGCCAACGTCATGAACGCCGCGCCGGGATCGATCGTGATCGCCCACATGAACCACCCCCAGTCCGGCACACACGCCGGTTTCGCCGAGGCGATCCCCGCGATGCAGGCAGCAGGTTGGCAATTCGTACTACCTCGCTGACCGGGCTGGCCGCAGGGTAATTGCCGGGCAGTTCGGTCGAGGCGCGGCGTCAACATGTGCCGTGGGCCGCCGCGCCTACGGGTTAGGTTTGGCGGATGACCGTGGGGGACCAGGACACAGGCGAGGTCGAGAAAAAAGCTGGAACCACGTACCGGCAACCCGCCCTACTACTCGGGCTGCTCGCGGGGCTGCTGGTGGCCGCCGTCGCATGCCTGGGTCTAGGCTGGATGCACCGAACACCGGAACTGCCGTTGGGCGAAGACTTTTCGTCGCTCACCACGGTGCTGTGGCGCACGACTTTCGTTGTCGCCGGGGTAGCGCTGCTGGTCGCCGCATACGTCGTGGTGGGGCGCGTGTACCGGCAGTCGCCGGGCTGGCGGGCCAGGTTCGTGGCCTACTCCAGCCCGGCATTGTTCGTCCTCGTCGTGGCCGCATTGATGGCGCAGAGCCGGGGAACCATCTCCAAGACCTTTCGCCAGGCCACCGAGGATCAGCTCGCGCTGCACCCGTTCGCCGTCACCACGGTCGCCCACGCCGCCTGGTGGTTCGCATGCCTGGCTCTGGCGGCTCTGGCGGTGCTCTGTGCGACGGCCCACCGGACCCAACGGCCTCACCGCGCGCCTCGCCGCCTTGCGGTGAGCCGTTGGGCGGCGGCTGCAGTGGCCGTCGTCGTCGCTGCAGCACTTGTGGTACCGGCCATGGCCATTGCGAAGAAGTCGCCGTTCCACAACGAGACCGCCGAGCGCATCGACCCGCCGGCGCTGACGACGCTGACCGGCACCGTCGCCTACCGGACCGAGGTGTCGTCGCTGGCCACCTATGCCCGGCCCGGTGGTGCAGGCTGGGTGCACATCGAGAACGGACCTGAATACCGGCAGGAAACCGTGGTCGGCTATGACGGCGCGACAGGGAAGCGGCGCTGGACTTTCAGCGTGCCCAGATTCAACGCCAGTGAATTGCGGACCACGGGCATCGGGCCCGACAGCGTGGTATTGGTGAAGGCCTACATCCCCGCCGATGCGATGATTGCCCTCGACGCCACTACGGGAGCCCTGCTGTGGACACGCGTTGATCACGACTCATTCGACGACGACTACCCCCTCTCATCCGGTGTCTTGTTGACCAGCAGTCCGGAACCGGACGGTGGCGTGAGGTGGACCGCCCTGGCGACACGCAACGGAAATGAGCTGTGGACCAAGACATTCGGTCGTGACTGCACGACATCGATGCGTGCCACCGACAACTTCATCCTGATGAGCACCTGCGACGACAACTCCGACGTACTGACGCAGGTGCTCGACCCGCAGACCGGACAGCAACACGGTGTGATCACCGCCTCGTCGCTCGGTATCCCGCCGGGAGCGCCGGACTCCCATCCAACGATCGGTGCCACTTCAGGTGACCGCGCGCTGGTGTCCGGCGCCGGGGCGCCCCTGGTCATCGACGTCGCGGAAGCCCGGGTGATCGTGCGGGTGCCTGACCGTCACGACGCCAGGTTCATCGATGCGGACTCGCTCATGCTCACCCCCGTCAGTGACAATCGTGAAGAGCTACAACCGGTTTCGATCCACGATCTGCGCGACGGCGTCACCATCGACACCGGGTTGTTGTTGGCGTGGCAAGGGGGAGAGGAGACCTGGGGGGCGATGGCGCGGGTCGGGGACCAATGGCTGACTCTGCTGCCCGATGCCCCGCTCCCGCCCGTAGCGCAACGTGATCCCGTCCCGATGCGGATTATCGGCAAGTCGGGCCCCGCCCACACGCTGCCGAATCCGTGCGAAGGGCGCATGCAAGTTGCACCGACAGTGTCCCTCGTACCCGGTGCGGTGCTTGTCGCATGCGGCGTGGTGGATGCCGTCGCCGCCGTGCGATAGCGCCTCAACGCAGTCCGAGAACGTCGTAGCTGGTGATACTGCCCTTGTCTGAATAGTTGGCGCACAGCGCCAGAACCGCTCCAGGTACCGGCATCACGCCGCCTGTCCGGTCGCCGCACGGCGCGGTTCTGATGGCGGCGGGACCACCGGTGACTGGCACCGTCGCCAGTCGTTCGTCGTAACGATCTTGATAGGCAGCGGCCGTCACGAACTCGTCGCCCACCCGAGCCCATCGCTGGACGTCGGGTTCGATGAGCATCTGCAGCCCGGTGACTGGCACAGTCCGCTGCTGCCCGGGGGTGTAGAGCGTGACGGTCTGGGCTCTGCTGTTGTCACCGATTTCGACCACCGGACCTGGAAGCGATTTCTCGAGATCCGGAGTGCGGACGAAGGGTACGGGTGTGGCATGCACCGCCTTGGTCTCGACGTCGACTGTCAGGAGTACGCCGTCGACGCTGCTGATTCCACTCGCATAAACAGCGACGATGTCTCCGTCTACCGCCAGCAGTTCCGTCGTCACGTCACCCGATGGGAAGCCGGTCTGCGTGGTGAAGTCGATCGTGAACTCGGATTCCGCGTCGTACAGGTGGAGCGCATCGCCGCACGCGTCGACGAAGATCACCGTGGAGCCGACGGCGTCGTAGCGGCTCCGGCTGCAGTTGTCATCCGGACGGTCCTTGGCCCACAACGGTTTACCGGTCCGCGGATCGAGCGCGCCGACCTTGTGGGGGCCGATCGCCGCCAGGATGTCACCATCGCCGTTCGCCCGGCCGCGGAGGTACCAGCCCGAGTCGTTGATCCACAACTGTTCGCCCGTCGTGGCGTCGAGCCCGACCAGGAATGCGACGTCATCGTCGTGGTCGGACGAGTACTTGTCGGGGTCTTGGGTATTGGGCGGGCGAGTGCACTGCACCGCCACCACCGCATCGTCGCGGACCCCGGTCGACCACAGCGACACGTCGCCGCAGCGCGCGGGCAGGTCGGCCGTCGGGAAGTGCCACCGCTGCGCGCCGGTCGTCCCGTCGTAGGCGATCACCGCGTCGGCATTGGTGCTGACGAATCCCGGCCCGGCGGGTAGAGCCACCTGCGAGTCGAGCTTGATGGTGTAGGCCACCTGCGTGCCGACGGACGTCGGCAGCGCTGGGATCGCCACTCGCGGGGCGGTGGTTGCCGAGGATGTACCGACCGGGCTGAGCGACGTGACAGCGACGCCGGCCACCACGGCCACGGCGACGCCGGAGGCTGCGAACACGGCGACCGCAGTCTGGCCCGGTCGGCGCGCAGCGGCGGGTGACGCGGAGGTCGCGCCCGCAAGCACCATCACCGCTGCGCACGCGAGGATGATCCAGGACACCTGGGCGATCACGATGACCGGACGCGCGCCGGGGCCCGAGATCAACAGCGCGTGCTGTGCGGATGTGGCGGTGAGGAGCCCGTAGGCCGCGACGGCGACGGTTCCCGCGAGGAGTAGTGAGGCGTGCCCGGTTGTGTCGAGGCCGGCGATGGCCCGCGCACCGAGCCAGACGGTGGCTGCGCCGGCGACGCATACGCCGATCAGAGAGATGAGGAGAAGGTGGCTCGCAGGAGCCAGGTAGGTCGCGGTCTGCCCGGTCGGCACCCGTGCCGCGTAGGCATAGATGGCGAGGCCCACTGCTCCCAACACCAGACCGCAGCCCAATGAGATGGTCAACCGGCCCGCGCGCGTCACCGTGGATCTGCGCTCGTCGTCGCCGCTACTTGTCTCGTCACTCACTCGGCTACCCCCTCGGGTCAGAACTCTGCCACAGCATCGGGCCACCTCAGGGCGGGAAAACACCGCAGGCCCGTCACCTTCGGGGTGGACTTCCGCCGTTTTCTACCCAGGGGTTGCCAGACGGCATCGGGAACCGCCCTGAGGTAGAAATCGGCGAGGGCCAGGCCGACCGCCTGCTTCGTTTCGCGACGGGCGAAGGCGAGAACCTGTAGTGGCCCCCTCGCAACCTTGCACTCGCCATGGTCGAGTGCTAAGAATGCAGTTGGCACTCTCGATCAGTGAGTGCCAGGTCGGGCCGGTGAGGCAGGGACCGCACCTGCGGGAGCACACCCCAGCCGTCCGTCGCGGGCACTGAACCTGACCACACAACGTGCGATCCCCTATCCGGAGGAATCACTTCGCAATGGCTAAGACAATTGCGTATGACGAAGAGGCCCGTCGCGGCCTCGAGCGGGGCCTGAACGCCCTCGCCGACGCGGTAAAGGTGACGCTGGGCCCCAAGGGTCGCAACGTCGTCCTGGAGAAGAAGTGGGGCGCCCCCACGATCACCAACGATGGTGTGTCCATCGCCAAGGAGATCGAGCTGGAGGACCCGTACGAGAAGATCGGCGCTGAGCTGGTCAAAGAGGTCGCCAAGAAGACCGACGACGTCGCGGGTGACGGCACCACCACCGCCACCGTTCTGGCCCAGGCACTGGTTCGCGAAGGTCTGCGCAACGTCGCTGCCGGCGCCAACCCGCTCGGCCTGAAGCGCGGCATCGAGAAGGCTGTCGAGAAGGTCACCGAGACCCTCCTGAAGTCCGCCAAGGAGGTGGAGACCAAGGAGCAGATCGCTGCCACCGCCGGTATCTCCGCCGGTGACCAGTCCATCGGCGACCTGATCGCCGAGGCCATGGACAAGGTCGGCAACGAGGGTGTCATCACCGTCGAGGAGAGCAACACCTTCGGGCTGCAGCTGGAGCTCACCGAGGGCATGCGCTTCGACAAGGGCTACATCTCGGGCTACTTCGTCACCGACGCCGAGCGTCAGGAAGCCGTCCTGGAGGATCCCTACATCCTGCTGGTCAGCTCGAAGATCTCGACCGTCAAGGACCTGCTGCCGCTGCTGGAGAAGGTCATCCAGTCCGGCAAGCCGCTGCTGATCATCGCCGAGGACGTCGAGGGCGAAGCCCTGTCGACCCTGGTGGTCAACAAGATCCGTGGCACCTTCAAGTCCGTCGCCGTCAAGGCCCCGGGCTTCGGTGACCGCCGCAAGGCCATGCTGCAGGACATCGCCATCCTCACCGGTGGCCAGGTCATCAGTGAAGAGGTCGGCCTCTCGCTCGAGACCGCCGATGTCGCGCTGCTGGGCACCGCCCGCAAGATCGTGGTCACCAAGGACGAGACCACCGTCATCGAGGGTGCCGGCGATGCCGACGCGATCCAGGGCCGTGTCGCCCAGATCCGCGCCGAGATCGAGAACAGCGACTCCGACTACGACCGCGAGAAGCTGCAGGAGCGCCTGGCCAAGCTGGCCGGCGGTGTTGCGGTGATCAAGGCCGGCGCTGCCACCGAGGTGGAGCTCAAGGAGCGCAAGCACCGCATCGAGGACGCCGTGCGTAACGCCAAGGCTGCCGTCGAAGAGGGCATCGTCGCCGGTGGTGGCGTGGCCCTGCTGCAGTCGGCTCCGTCGCTGGAGGAGCTGTCGCTCACCGGTGATGAGGCCACTGGCGCCAACATCGTGCGCGTCGCGCTGTCGGCCCCGCTGAAGCAGATCGCCTTCAACGGTGGCCTGGAGCCCGGCGTCGTCGCCGAGAAGGTCACCAACTCGCCCGCCGGCACCGGCCTGAACGCCGCCACCGGTGAGTACGAGGACCTGCTCAAGGCCGGCGTCGCCGACCCGGTGAAGGTCACCCGCTCGGCGCTGCAGAACGCGGCGTCCATCGCGGCGCTGTTCCTCACCACCGAGGCCGTCGTCGCCGACAAGCCGGAGAAGGCCGGAGCGCCCGCGGGCGACCCGACCGGTGGCATGGGCGGTATGGACTTCTAAGTCCTGCGCTTACGCGGAAGATCACACGGGAAAGCCCGGTCTGCTTCGGCAGACCGGGCTTTTTCGTTTCTGCAGGGGAGCGCTCAGGTGGACAGGGTCCGGGCCAGGTAGTTGAACACGGTCTGGTGTAGCTGGTACATGGCGCCTTCATGGCAGTGTTGACCGGCGCCGTCGATGCTGTGCAGTACAACGTGTTCGTGCGGGGCCCGCAGCTCAGCGGCGACGGCGGCCGCTTGTCCGGCAAAGACTTTGTCGTCTTCTCCCTCGAGCAGCAGGACCGGTGTCTGAATGGCGCCGATATCGTCGGTGGTGAGGGTGTATGCAGCGGTGCTACGCACGTATTCGGCGAAGTTGGCGGTGCCGTTCACCCACACGCCGTTCTGCAGGCCCCATCGCGCGTTGGTGTCACTTTCGGCCATGGCGTCGAGCGCAGGCAGCGCCTCTGTGTCTCGGTGGTTTTCGATCAACGCCAGCAGATCACCCGGGATGGGTGGGTAGGACGCATAGAACGACCTCAGCCCGTCGTTGCAGACGATGGCAGCCGACCTGTGATCGCGAGATGCATAGCGCGCCACCAGATATCCGCCGAGGCTGTATCCGAAATGCGCGATCTTGTCCGGCGCGATGTCCGGGATTGTCAGCGCCCAATCCACCACCGGGCCCAGCACGTTCTCCCAATCGGGGCGGTAAGGGACCTTCTGCCCGCGAATCATCCAGCCCTGGCCGGGGCCGTCGTAGGCCAGGAAGTTGTAACCGCGACGCAGAGCTGCCGCGCCGATGACGAAGTATCCCTCTTCGGCGGTCGAGTCGAAGCCATTGGTGTAGATCACCGTTGGCCGCGGGGTGCCGGTGTCATCCACGAGGAACAGGTAGCCGGGCAGTTCGGTGTTCTCGAAGGGAATCGCGACCTGCTTGACCGGCCCGTCGAGCAATTCCGCGGCTTTGAGCAAATAGTCGCGGGACAGCCCGGCCAGCTCCAGCACCAGCGGATCGTTGAGTGGGTCTGCGCGCCGGTAGAACTCGGCCGAGCGGTAGTAGCTCGAAGCGCGGAAGAACGCCTCGCGTGCGCTGACAGGGTCCCCGGCTTTCAGCGAGTCCTCGCCGCGCATTGCGATGCGGTCGGCAAGGGAGGTCCAGGCCCGGGTCCAAGCCTCCTCGTCTCCCTCCGGGATGAGGGCGGTGGTGGCGACGACCTCGCCTATGTCGGCGCCCGCGTCCGGGGCGAATCCGGCGGCGCGCAGGGTCTCGAATTTGAATGCGTCATCTTTGAAGATGAATTCCATGGGGCTTCCCTCCTCGAAAATCGGTGCGCCCCAATGGTCTCGACAAATCGCGCAGCCGTCTTTGCCGCTGGCACCGATAAGGGCTGGCCGATGTCACCCAACGGGTCTACCGGCTAGCTGGAAGATCGCGTTACCGCTGCCGGTTCTGTCGCTGGGCGCTAGCGTGGATGACTGCGGCCGGCGTACGGGCCAGTGTTATCGGTACCCGAGAACACAGGAGGCTCAGTATGACCACATTTTCGGAGCGGATCAGCCATGCCGGCTCCCTGCTCGCCGGTGAGATCGTCGAGGAGAACGAGTTCGGATCGATGCGGCGGGTGACGGCCGACAATCTGTCCATCCTGAAGAACCTGTCGATCAAGCGGGTGCTGCTGAACCCGGGTGCCATGCGTACCCCGCACTGGCACGCCAATGCCAACGAGCTCACCTATTGTGTCTCCGGCACCGCATTGGTGTCGGTGCTCGACAATCACAGCCGCTTCGCGAGCTTCATCGTGACCGCCGGGCAGATGTTCCACATCGATTCCGGTGCCCTACACCACATCGAGAACATCGGCACCGACGTCGCGGAGTTCATCATCGCGTTCCGCAACGAACGTCCCGAGGACTTCGGGCTCGGTGCGACGTTCGGTGCGTTCACCGATTCCGTGCTGGGCAACACCTACGACCTGCCGTCGGCCGATATGGCCAAGATCCGCCGTACCACCACCGACCACAAGCTGGCGGCCCGCGTCGGCGCCCCGGATATCCCCGCGGCGGCGTACTTCGACGACCCGCACAAGTTCGACATCGAGGCCCAGGCGCCGGGCCTCGATTACGCCAGCGGCAACGCACGCTTTGCCCGCGATCAGTTCTGGCCGGCGCTCAAAGACATCTCGATGTACTCGCTGCGTGTCGCCGAAGACGGTATGCGCGAACCTCATTGGCATCCGGTCACTGGCGAGATGGGCTATGTCCACCGCGGTGATGCCCGGATGACGGTGATGAATCCCGATGGCACCCTGGATACTTGGACGTTGACCACCGGTGACATGTACTTCATCCCGGCCGCCTATCCCCATCACATCGAGAACATCGGTGCCGAGGACTGGCACTTCCTGATCTTCTTCGACCAGCCCTTCCCTGCGGACATCGGTTACAAGGCTTCGGCCAGCGCGTACTCGCGAGAGGTTCTGGCCGCTGCGTTCAACACGCACATCGACGATCTGCCCGTGTTTCCCTTCACGCCCGTCGACCCGCTCGTGGTCAATCGCATCAACCCCGTCGACCCGCCGGCCACGGTCTGACCGGACCCCGCCTCGTCACGCGCCAAGGAAACCGACATGTGCATATCAGCGACGATCTGCTGGAACTCCTCAGCGCCTGAGTTGGTGTTCGTTGGCAGGCAATGGGATATGAGCGCTGACGGTGGTTCCGGCGCCGGCTTGACTGGTCACCTCGAAGCGTCCCGACAGCGCTTCCACACGGTCCTTCAAACCGATCAGTCCAGAACCCGCAGCCGGGTTCGCTCCGCCGACGCCGTCGTCGGCGACCTCGATGTGCAGGGCGGTCTCGCCGGCCGTCACCCGCACGATCACCTCGTGCGCCTTGGCGTATTTGGCGGCATTCGTCAGGGATTCGGCAACCAGGTAGTAGCCGGCCACTTCGATCGATTCCGCCATCCGGCCAGTCAGCTCGACAGTGAGGTCGACCGGCACCGGTGATCGGCGGGCAAGGGTCTTCAGGGCGGGCCCGAGGCCGCCCCGGGACAGTACCGCCGGATGCAGGCCGCGAGACAGTTCTTGCAGGTCGGTGTGCAAGTTGGAAAGGGAGTCGACGAGGGCGTCCATCCGGGGTCGAAGCACGGTGTCGTCGTCCGGCAGCGTGGCTTCGATGGCCCTGACTTCGAGTCCCATCGACACGATGCGCTGCTGTGCTCCGTCGTGGAGATCCCGCTCGAAACCACGCCTGGCCTGGTCGGCGGCGGCAACGATACGGGCGCGCGACGCAGTCAGCTCTGCGCGGGTCTCGGCGTTGTAGATCGCAGTGGCAACCAGGTCGGCGAAGTCGGTGACCCGTACTTCGATGTCCTCGGGCAACGGTTCAGAGCTGACACTGCTCGCGATGAGTGCACCCCAGATACGGTCGCCGACCAGGATCGGCGCCCCGGCCCCCGAGCGCATGCCGAGGTCGTCCAGCCGCGCGGCGGCCGCACTGCCGCGGTGCCGGTATGTCGTCACCCGGCCCGGCGCCCCGGATCGGGCGATGAGGCCGACAACGGTGTCAGAATCCAGCCCGAAGCGTTCTCCGGTGGGCAGGCGGCGGTCGTGGGAATCTTGAGATCGAGACGCCAGAACTACTGCGTGAGAATCAGATTCATACCGGAGTAAGGTGGCGTGCTCGATGTCGAGGCCGCGTCCGAGCTCATCGACGACCACCTGATAGAGGTCTGCAGGTTCGACACGGCGGGCTACTAAAGTGGCGACCCGGCGCAAGGCCGCCGCCCCTCGCAGCATCGTGCGCGCCAGCTCTGCGGCATCATCGGCTTCCCGCCGCCGTTGTTCGGACTCTACTGCGCGCAAACGCGCCTGCCCGACAAGGAGATTCGTCAAAAACGCCAAGGTGAGGAAAACGACGATGGCGGGTGCCAGGCTGCCCTGCCCCTCACTGACGTGAAAGTAGACATAGGCCAACGTGCTGGCGATCGACATCGTGATGGCAAGGCGAAAACCCCACCCGGCCGAGACCACCAACACTCCGAACAGGAACACCGCACCGAACGCGTTGTCCGGCGCAATCCGCTTCAGCTGATCGACGATGACGAATTCCAGTCCGATGACGACAACCGCCGTGACGATTCCCCACCGCACCGGTGGGGTGGTGGGGCGGAGCAGAACGGCCAACAGCCGTTCGCGTCTGGTGCGGCCGCGCGGAGGAGTATCCGTCGTGGCCGACGGGGTGGTGGTCACGGCCGCGAATTTCTTCCGGGTAGCCGCAATGCCGGTTGGTTGCTGGATCTGCCACTCTCGAACAATGCGGAGCGTAATGGAGACACCATGCGCTGTCTGATCGTCGACGACAGTGCAGCGTTCGGCGATGCCGCACGCCGCATCCTGGCGGGCTCGGGGGTCGATGTCGTGGCGGCGGCGGCGACCGGCGCCGAGGCGCTCCGGTACACCCGCACCTTGCGACCCGACATCGTGCTCGTCGACGTGGATCTCGGGGATGAGAACGGTTTCGACGTCGCCGAGGACATCCATCGCCAGATATCACCGTGCCCGGCGGTCATCATGATCTCCACGCACGACCAAGAGGATTTCGCCGATCTGACCGCTGCCAGCCCGGCGCTGGGGTTTCTGCCGAAGATGAGCTTGTCTGCCGCCGCCATCCGCAGGTTCATCACCGAGCTTCCAGGTACATGATGACGGCACGGACCCGCCGGTGGTCGTCGCCGGTCTCCGGCAGGCTCAGCTTCGTCAAGATGCTGCGGACATGCTTTTCCACGGTGCCCTCGGTGACCCACAACCGCCGTCCGATACCGGCGTTGGACAGTCCTTCGGCCATCAGCGCCAACACCTCGTGCTCGCGCGCGCTGAGCGCGGCCAGCGGATCGTCGCGGCGTTGCGCCGAGATGAGTTCTTGGACCAGCGCCGGGTCGACGACTGACGCGCCATTGGCTATCCGCTTGACCGTATCGATGAAGTCATCGACATCGGTGACGCGACTTTTCAGCAGATAGCCCACGCTGTGGCCGCCGGCCAGCAGCTCCACCGCGTGCTCGACGTCGACGTGTGCCGACAGCACCAAGATGGCGGTCTCGGGGTACTTCTGGCGAATCAATTTCGCCGCATCGAGACCTTCGCTGGTATGGGTGGGCGGCATCCTGATATCGACGATCGCCAGTTGAGGTTTCAGGTCGTGAACCAGATTGACGAGGTGCTCGGCGTTCCCGGCTTGCCCGTCGACCTGCAAGCCGCCACGCTCGAGGAGGCTGGCAAGGCCCTCCCTGAGCAACACGTCGTCATCGGCAACGACCACCCGCGTTTCGTGCACGGGGTCATTCTCGCATCGCAGGGATCGCGATGTGAGGCGTGGATTCTCGCTGTTCAGTGGGCAGTTCTCGCGTGCTCGGCGGGCCTGGCGCGTTGGGTCAGTTCTCCGACAAGACGATGCAATCGCTGTCGCACTGGCCCGGCGGGCCGGGCGCGGCCGCTTTGCGATGCAGTACCGCGCGACTGGGCACGATCTGATGCGCCTCGTCCTCGGTCGCACCGGCTCGGCCCCGCCCGTCGACGATCAGTGAATACCCACCGGACTGCCGCGGCGGACAGACCAGCGTCGCGTGCTCGTGGGACGCGAGGTTTCTCCGGGTGTGACCGCCGACCGGGCCGACGTGGATGACGCCGTTGACCAGGTGTGGCTCCACCGCGACGGTGTGCGCGTGGTAGTTGTCGTCGACCGTGACGAGATAGGCGAACGTGTAGTCCGCCAGCTTGTCGGCCAGCTGGTTGAGGTCCACTTTCACGCTCATGACGTGAGAATAGGCCGGTTGACGGCCGGGGGTGCCCGACCTGTCAGACCGGTGAAGATTGGCGTCCGCGCACGAGCCGGGAGGTGCTTCGGGCGGGCTCGGCTAGGCTCACCGAAACCCCGGCAACGCCGGGGCCGTGGTGTCCAGTGAAGTCGAGTGCCCAGGTGATTCTGGAATGCCCGCGCTGTCCCGCAACTGTGAAGCCGCGCCACCCGGTGCGGATAAGCCAGGTCAGCTGAGCCACGGACGACAACCTCCTCGGATGAAGGACTGGTTCTGGTGAGACGCGTGGGCTGCCGGTTGGCGGCGGTGTCGGCAATGCTCATCCTCGCCGCGTGCGCACCCGCCCCGGATCCCGGCGGGAGCGGCGGCCAGTCCCCACCTCAGCGCATCGTCTCACTGAGCCCCTCGGCGACAGAGACACTCTGGGCGCTCGGTGCCGGTAATCAGGTGGTGGCCGTTGACGGCCAGTCGAACTATCCGAGCGAAGTGCCGACGCCCGTTCGGGACGAGGTGCGTCCATGGACGTGATGTTGTTGGGCACCGGCAGTGCCGACGGCTGGCCCAGCCCGTTCTGCGCGTGCCGGTCATGTCGGTGGGCGCTGGTAGCCGGCGAGATTCGCGGGCAGACGGCAGCGCTCATCGACGACACTCTGTTGATCGATTGTGGTCCTGAGGCGCCGCGCGCTGCGCTGCGCGGAGGACGGACTCTGGCCGCGGTACGCCACATCCTGTTGACCCACGGGCATTTCGATCACGTCGGACCCGCAGCTCTGGTCATGCGGCACTGGGTGGGCCGGACGGAGCCCCTCGACGTGGTGGGGCCGCCCGGTGCGCTGGATCAGTGTCGCGACTGGGTGGGGCCCGATGACCCGATCCGATTCCGCGCGGTACACCCGGGCGACGAGTTGATCCTGCCGGCGCCCGGAGGCGACTTTGCCGTTCGCGTGGTGGCTGCCGAGCACTCCGATGGAATCGTGGACGACGCCGTCCTCTATGACGTAACCCGCTCGGGGACAAGGTTCCTATGGGCTACTGACACGGGCCCGCTGCCGGAGGAGACGCACGCGGCGGTGGCAGGCGCCGGATTCGACGCCGTCTTTCTCGAGGAGACCTTCGGTTCCCGTACCGAGCACCGCGCTGACCACCATGACCTTCGGTCATTCGCGCGCACGCTGGCCCAGTTGCGGGAATCGGGTGCGGTGCAAGCACATACCGATGTCATCGCTGTTCATCTGAGCCATTTCAACCCACCGGGGCCCGAACTGGCCCGGGTGCTGCGCCGATACGGTGCGCGTGCCGGCCGGGACGGAGAGGTGGTGTCGTTGGGGGAGTCAACGGCGTCGCTGGCGGTCCCGCCCTCGCGCACATTGGTTCTCGGTGGCGTGAGGTCAGGCAAATCGGTGCAGGCCGAAACGATGCTGGCCGGCCAATCGCAGGTGGTGTACGTGGCGGCCGGCGGCCCTCGGCGAGGTGACTCGGACTGGGCGCAACGTGTTCAGCGCCACCGGGACCGTCGACCCATGGAATGGCAGACCGTCGAAACCTCCAACATCGCAGCAATATTGCGTGCCACCGGGGTGCCGGTCCTGGTGGAGTGCCTGGGTACCTGGCTGGCGGCGCGGATGGATCGGCACGGTTGCTGGGACGGTGCACCGGTGGCGTCGGTCGAGCGCGATGTCGATGAACTGGTGGAGGCCTGGCGGCACTGCGATGTCACGGCAGTGGCGGTGAGCAACGAGGTCGGCAGCGGCGTAGTGCCGGATACCGTCTCAGGGCGCCTCTTTCGCGATCTGCTCGGAATCGTGAACACTCGGATAGCCGCGGAATGCGACGAGGTGGTGCTCATGGTGGCAGGTACCGCGGTCCCGCTGCCGGGGCCCGGCGCCGGGCTCAGGCGGGAGCGCCCTGCCGCCCCCTGACCAGCCGGCCGGGTCGCGCGTCGGTCGGTACACCATTCTCGGCGATGACCTCACCGGAGACGACGGTCGCGACGTAGCCGTCGGCGGTCTGGTCGAGGCGACGTCCACCGCCGGGGAGGTCGTAGGCGACGACGGGACGGTGCAGTCGCAGTGCCGCGTGGTCGATGACGTTCAGATCAGCCTTGTAGCCCAATGCAATTCGACCGCGATCGGCCAGCCCAGCGACCCTGGCCGGCACCGAGGTCAGTTCCCGGACGGCGTCGGCGACGCTCAGCGTGCCCGTGCTGCGGTCGCGGACCCAGTGGGTCAGCAGGTAGGTGGGGAAGCTGGCGTCGCAGATCATCCCGTAGTGCGCCCCGCCGTCACCGAGCCCCAGCACCACGTCGTCGCGGCGGAGCAGCTCGGCCACGGTGTCGAGTGAGTTGTCGCGGAAATTGGCCAGCGTGACCAGCAGCATGGCGTGCCCGTCGTCGTCGAGCAGGCGGTCATAAGCCTCCTCGAGCGGGTCGACGCCGCGGGACCGGGCCCGCGCACCGATGGAGTTCGACGGGTCGGGCTCGTAGTCGGGCTGTTCACCCAGCGGGTACATGTAGTCCCAGGCCTGCACCGCGAACATCAGCGGATGCCCGTCACTGGCCGAGGTGTCGTTCAGAATCCGTTGGCGCACTTCGGGTTTGCGCATCTCCGCGACCCGCTCGGTCAGCGGTAGGTGGGCGATCTCGCGGTAGCTCGGGTAGAGGACGAACGGATTGCCGGACAACTCCAGGCCGAGCACGAGTCCGATCGGCCGCGGGAAGATCTGGGCGGTGATCTCGCCGCCGTTGGAGTTGGCCTTCTCCACCATGCGCAGCGCGTCCTCGAAGAACGCCGGGCCGGCGTTGCCGATCGCCAGCGTGAACGTGACCGGCAACCCGACGTCTGCGGCCACGTCGAACACCGTCTGCAGCGCCGGCTCGTAGTCACCCGCGACCAGGTCCGGCACGAACTGGATCAGGCCGCCGCCTGCGTCGTCGACCCCTCGCGCGATCGCCTCGATCTCGGCGTAGCCGGCGTCGTAACTGGGAATCGGCCGGCCGCTCTCGGTCTTGTGGATGGTCAGCCGCGACGAGGCGAACCCCAGCGCGCCGCAGTTGACCGCCTCGGCGGCGAGCTTGCGCATCAGCGCCAGATCCTCGGTGGTGGCGGGCTCGCGGTCGATGCCGCGTTGGCCCATGACGTACACCCGCAGCGGAGAGTGCGGCAGGAACGCCGCCACATCAATATCGAGCTGTCTGGCCCCTAATGCGTCGAGGAACTCGGGGAACGTCTCCCACGTCCACGGCAGTCCGTCGACCATGACCACCCCGGGGATGTCCTCGACGCCGGCCATCACGTCGACGAGCACGTCGTGGTCGTCGGCGCGGCACGGTGCGAACCCGACACCGCAGTTGCCCATGACGGCCGTGGTGACCCCGTGCGCCGAGGACGGGTTGAGCCGTTCCGACCAGATGGCCTGCCCGTCGTAGTGCGTGTGCAGGTCGACGAAACCGGGCGTGACCAACAGTCCGGTGGCATCGATCTCGCGCGTGGCGGTCCCGGTCACGGAACCGATCTGGGCGATGACGCCGTCTCGCACGGCGATGTCTCCCACGTACGGTTCGCCGCCCAGGCCGTCGACGATGGTTCCGCCACGGATGCACAAGTCGTAGGTCACCTAACTAACGTACGACGCCACGGCCGATCGCGGAACAGGCGCGACGTGTCGGTGCCGGATGCAAGGATCGACCGGTGATCGATCACTTTGGAATCAATTGCACCGACTGGGCCAAATCAAAGGAGTTCTACGACTCTGTGCTGGGCGTACTCGGGTACAGCCGACAGCTGGACTACCAGGTGGCGATCGGCTACGGCAGTGAAGGTAAGCCCGACTTCTGGATCGCCGATGCCAGTGCCGGCGATGCCGGTGGGCCCAACCGGGAAATCCACGTGGCGTTTCACGCGGCCGACGCCGATGCCGTGCAGGCGTTCTACGACGCGGCCCTGGGTCTGGGTGCCGAGTCGCTACATGCGCCACGCCTGTGGCCCGAATACCACCCGGGCTACTTCGGTGCATTCGTCCGCGATCCCGACGGAAACAACGTCGAGGCGGTGTTCCACGGGGCTGCCCCGCAGTAGCCCTTAGAGCTGTTCCAGTTCCGAGATCCGCCAGTCGCCGTCGACGCGGGTCAGGCTGACCCGGTAGGCCACCGCGTCCTTGGTCGACGGACCGCCGGCGGTCTCGGAACTCTGGTCGACGAACGCCACCACCTTGGCCTCGTCGGCGGTCAGCGATTCCACTCCGGTGTTGCGGACAATCGCCGACTGGGTGACGTTGTCCGACTTCGCGCGGATCGTTTTCCGGTATTCGTCGACGGCGGTGCCGGTCAGGATTTCGGTGACCGCGTCGATCTCGGCCCGGCTGGTGGTCGGGGTGAAGCTCAGCGCCTTGACCACATTGGTCTTCACGAAATCGGTGACCTGCTCGCGCGCCTGGTCGTCGTCGGCGATCGGGGCGGGCGCCGGAGTGCTCTTGACCGACAATTGCCAGAAGCCAAGGCCGCCCGCGACGACGATCCCCACGATCAGCGCGATGACCGACAGCGTCCAGCCACGTGTGCGTGTGCCCATCAGTTCACGAACTCCAGCTTCGAGGCCTTGTAGCTGCCGTCGACGTGCTCAACGGTGACCCTGACCCGTTGCAGTGAAACCACACCGACCCGATTGACCGTGACGGTCACCTTGGTGTCGACGGTGACGAGCACGACCGCCTCGTTGGAGAACAACGATTCGACGCCGGCCCCGGTGACCGTTCCGTCGGTCTTGACGCCCAGATCCGTGGCCTTCTTTTTGATCTGCGGTGCTTGGTTCTGCAGGTCGGCGCGGAACTCGTCGGTGGCGCCGTCCATGATCGTCGCGAGATCGGTGTCGACCGTGTCTGCGCTCACGGTGACGGTGTGCAACGCGAAAGTCTGGGCGGCGTCCACGTATGGCTGCCACGACGGCGTCGTTCGCGCCACCGGGGCATCGCGGACGAACTGGCTGATCGCGAAGCCGATGGCGCACACCAACAGCACTGCGAGAACGGTAGGCACCACAACCCTTGCCGCGCTGCTCTTCTCGGGGCGGCGCGGCTGCGGGATCGGGCTCGGCCCCGACCAGTGGGGGGAGGAGTGCGATGGGCCGGCCACCGGGTGGGTGGATGCCGTGAAGCTCGGGGCCGTGATGACCCGCGGGGGCTCGGAAGAGAACTGTTGCGGCCGTGGCGATACCGACACCGGCGGCTGAGGCTGCGGTTGCGGCGTGGGGGGCCGCTGCGTGAGGGGAGCGGCCGTCGGCCGGGCGTCGGCGAGCGCCTTGGCGAAATCGCTGCACCGCGGGTAGCGGCCGGCCCGGTCCTTGGCCATCCCCTTGAGCATGACCTCGTCCAGGTAGGCCAGTTCGGGACGTTCGGTCCCCAGGCTCGGTGGGGGCTCGTTGAGTTGCTTGCTGATCACCACCGCCGGGTTGGAGTGGTGGAACGGCGAGTGCCCGGCCAGGAGCTGAAATGCACTGGCTGCCAGCGCGTATTGATCGGCCCGCCCATCCATCGACTGCCCGAGGAGCTGCTCGGGAGCCGAGTAGGCCATGGAACCGACGGCCATGTTGGTGGCGGTGATCCCGCTGATGTCATCGATCCGACGGGCAACGCCGAAGTCGGCCAACAGGATTCGACGACGAGCCGCTTCGGGTCCGGTCAGCAGGATATTGGCAGGCTTCACGTCGCGGTGCAGCAGGTTGCGCTCGTGGGCGTAGTCGAGCGCCTCGGCGATGGCGGTGACGATCTCGACCGCTTCACGTAGGGAGACGCCGCCGGGGTGCCGCTCACGCACGTGCCGCGCGGCGTCGGTGCCGTCGACGTAGTCCATCGCGATCCACAGCTGGCCCTCGTACTCGCCGCGATCGTGCAAGCCGACGATGTGGGGATGCCAGAGCGAGGCGGCGATGTCGGCCTCGCGGTTGAACCGTTCGCGGTACTGGGCGTCACTGGTCAGCGAGGCCGGCATGATCTTCAGCGCATCCTGGCGGGGGAGCCGCGGATGTTGGGCCAGATATACCTCGCCCATGCCGCCTGAGCCGAGTAGACGTTGAATCGTGTACCCGGCGAACACGTCACCGGTATTCAACGGCATGCAGTGATGGTAGTCGGACCGGCCATCGGCCGTTTCGCGAGTAGCGTCGATGCCATGGCTGCCGCTGACTCCAACGCCGGTTCCGATGCCGTCCGCGAATTGCTGCGCGACGCGTTCACCCGGCTCATCGAGCATGTCGACGATCTCACCGACGGGCTGACCGAAGAGGTGTCGAGTTACCGGCCCACACCGCAGGCCAACAGCATCGCCTGGTTGATCTGGCACAGTGCTCGCTGCCAGGACCTGCAGTTGTGCGACATCGCCGGGATCGAGCAGGTGTGGACCCGCGACGGCTGGAAGGATCGGTTCGGGCTCGATCTACCGGGCAACGACATCGGCTACGGCCACAGCCCCGAGGACGTTGCGAAGGTGCACGCCTCAGCCGAACTGCTGGCGGGCTACTACCTGGCAGTGCACAAGGTGACGCTGGCCTACATCGCCGGGGTGACCGCCTCCGACCTCGGCCGCATCGTCGACAGCCGGTGGGATCCGCCGGTGACGGCAAGTGCCCGGCTGGTCAGCATCATCGATGATTGCGCCCAGCACCTGGGCCAGGCCGCGTATCTGCGCGGCATCATCCCTTGATCGCCCGGTGGTGGCCCGTCGTCGGCCTCACCGTCATGGTCCTGCTCGGCCGGGCCGTCCGTACGGGACCGGTGCCGATCGACAACTGGTTCCAGCAGATCGGCGTCGAATTCGGTTCGTATCGGGACGTCTTCCTGGTGCTCAGCCAGCCGCTGCTGGTGGCGGCCGCGTTGCTGGTCGGCATCGTCGTGGCGCTGCGCCAACACCGGAAACGGTTGGCGCTCGCCATGGTGGTGAGCCCGCTGGTGGCGATCACCGTCGTTCGCGTCATCAAGCCGATCTTCGGTAGGGAGAAAGGTGGTGCGCTGGCCTATCCCAGCGGTCACACCACGTTTCTCGTGGCAGGGACGAGCTTGCTCGTGTTGGTGGCAGGCATGAGGCTGTGGGTGCTG
>NZ_LZSY01000062.1 GCF_001665625.1 Mycolicibacterium peregrinum
GATGCCGCCACCACCGCCACCACCGGTGGGCATACCGCCACCACCGAAACTGGGCATCCCCATCCCGCCCATCATCCCGCCACGGCCACCACCCATCGCCGACATCGACCGATAGGCCTGAGCCACCTGACGCAACCGCCCCGCCAACAACTTGTTCTGAGCCTTGGTCACATCGATCTGCTGCTGCATCGCACCCAGCCGCTCATCCATCGTCGACACCATCAACCGCGAACCCGCCGGCGTCCCGGTCGCCGGCGCAATCGCCGCCGCCTGAGACCGCGCAGAATCACGCACCCCCGACGCCCCACCACGACCCTGCTCACCCGCAGAACGGCCATCAGCCGCCGACGTGTTGGTATCCGCATCCAACCCGCTCACACCAGACCAGCCCTGCCGATAACTCCCAGCAGCACCATCCACACCCGACTGCAACCGACCACCAGAGGGCGCCCCCGGCACCACCGGACCACCACCATCAACCCGACCCGGACCACCAAACTCCGGAAACAACCCCACCCCAGCAGACAACACACGATCGACCTGCGCCACATACGCACCAACCGACCCG
>NZ_LZSY01000063.1 GCF_001665625.1 Mycolicibacterium peregrinum
GGGGCGGCCCCGGGCGGGGGGGCCCCGGGGGGGGGAGCTCCCCCGCGGGGGGGGGGGGGGGGGGCGCCTTTCCGCCACCGCGGAGTTGGGCGGCCCGGGGGCCCCCCAACCCCGCGGCGTTGTGCGTTATCGGGCCTCTGGGTCCTGATCGGTGCCGGACTGCAGTTCGACACCGGCCAGCGGCCAGCCCGCGGCGGCCAATTTTGCCGCCACCCGCGCGATGTTCTCCGGGCCGGCGTCGTGGTCGGTGACTTCGGCGATGAACTCCGCGATGTCGTCGCGGTCGATGGGATGGTCGATGTCGGCAGGCGCTGCGGCCTCGGCGAGGTTGCGTACCACCTCGGCCACCTGCTCCTCGGTGAGCGGGGTGGCCCGCAGCAGTGCGAGCAACGGCACCCGGTCGGTGCCCGGGACCCCTTCCGGGTAGCCGGCACGCAGCCAGTTCAGAACCGAGGTCAGCAACGACTTGGTTGACACCCGGTAAGTTTCGCGGCTCCCCGGCCAACCCACCACTGGACGCGCCGACAGTTGGCAGGGCATTCATTCGTGATTCACCACCAAAAACAATCCCGCTGAGCGCAACCGGTGACCCTCCCCCAGCGCCCGGGCATCCTCGGCACAGTGACTCGTGTGATCCGCTTCAACGCCTTCGACATGAACTGCGTCGCCCATCAGTCCCCGGGACTGTGGCGCCATCCGAAGGATCAGTCCTGGCGCTACAAGGACATCACCTACTGGACCGAACTCGCGAAGTTGTTGGAACGCGGGCGTTTTGACGGCCTGTTCATCGCCGACGTGCTGGGCACCTACGACGTGTACGGGGCCAGTGATGAAGCGGCGATCCGCCAGGCCGCGCAGATCCCGGTGGGCGACCCGATGCTGCTGGTGTCGGCGATGGCACTCGTGACCGAGAACCTGGGCTTCGGCATCACCACGGGAACGGGATTCGAGCATCCGTATCCCTTCGCGCGGCGGATGTCGACACTGGATCACCTGACCAATGGTCGGGTCGGGTGGAACGTCGTCACCGGGTATCTCCCTGCTGCGGCGCGCAATATGGGCCAGACCGATCAGCCGGCGCACGATGCGCGCTACGACCACGCGGACGAGTACCTCGAAGTTCTCTACAAGTTGTGGGAGGGCTCCTGGGAGGACGGTGCGGTGGTGCGCGACGCCGAACGCGGCGTCTTCACCGACCCGGCCAAGGTGCACCACATCGGTCACTCCGGAACGCATTTCAGCGTCCCCGGGGTGCATCTGGCCGAACCGTCGCTGCAGCGAACCCCGGTCATCTACCAGGCCGGCTCTTCGCCGCGTGGGGTCCGCTTCGCTGCCGAGAACGCCGAAGCCATCTTCACCGCAGCTCCCACCAAAGCGATTCTGCGCGAGACGGTTTCCACAATCCGTGCCGAGCTCGAGTTGGCCGGCCGCGACCCGTACTCTGCGAAGATCTTCAACCTGACCACCATCATCACCGGCGAGACCGACGAGGAGGCCCACGCCAGGCACGCGGAGTATCTCGCCTACGGCGATCCCGAGGGCGCGCTGGTGTTCATGTCCGGGTGGATGGGTGTGGACCTGGCCCGCTACGGTCTCGACGAGCCGATCGGCAATGTCGATTCCAACGCAATTCTGTCCGCGGTCAAGGCATTTCAGTCCGCATCTGACAAGGGTGGCGAGTGGAACGTACGCGATATCGCCGAATGGGGTGAGATCGGCGGCATGGGACCGCGCATCGTCGGGTCGGGCGTGCACGTCGCCGACACCCTGCAGGAGTGGGTCGAGGAGACCGACGTCGACGGCTTCAACCTGGCGTATGCGATCACGCCGGGGTCGTTCGTCGAGTTCATCGACCACGTCGTACCCGAGCTCACCGCGCGCGGCGCCTATCAGACGGACTATTCCCCGGGCACCCTGCGCAACAAGCTACTGGGCAACGGTGACCGCCTGGCCGAGGAACACCGCGGTGCCAGTTACCGTGTGGGCGGTCGGAATTCGACGATCACCGAGCGCCCTTCTACCCTGCCTTCTTCGTCGGCGTCGACGGCTGCCCAGCCCGCCCGGGGCCGGTAGGCTCGCCGCTCAGCGTGGGCCCTCCAACCCGCCGAGCAGACGCGAAAGCACCCAAAATCGGCCATTTACGGGCACTTTCGCGTCTGCTCGCCCGAGAAACTCTAGCGCGGGGCGGCCTGGACTGACGTCGGCTGCTTCTCCAACGTCGACACCGGCAATCGGGTCTCTTCCACACCGGGGGTATTGAGCTGACCGGCCAGCCACGGCAGGGCGGCGCCCAGGGCGTTGGCCGCGAATACCCAGTCGTGGCGACCCGGCGCGGTTTGCACCGAGCACGTGATCGCTGCGGCGCGGGCTGCGTCGCACAGCGTGGTCGCGGCGACATCCTGGCCCTCCGGATTGGCCGTGGGGTCATGCGTGACGCCGCCGTGGTGCGGCACCTCGAACCACGCCGTCACATCGGAGTACGGACCGTGTTTCTGCATGATGGTGACCGGGTCGTAAGCCGCCCAGGCGTCGGCGTCGCCGCCGAACAGACGGTTGATCGTCTGCGTCTTGTCCCCCGCGTTCGGACGCAGGTCACCGGCGATGTCGACGAATGACCGGAACATGTCGGGATGCATCAGAGTGAGATCCACCGCGCAGGTGCCGCCCATCGACCAACCCGCGATCCCCCAACCATCGCGGTCAGAGCGCACCCCGAAGTTCGAGATCAGGTAAGGCACAACATCCTTGGTGAGGTGGTCGGCGGCATTGCCCCGGCTTCCGTTGACGCACTCGGTGTCGTTCGCAAACGATCCGGTGGCATCGACGAACACGAACACCGGAGCGTTGCCGCCATGCGCAGCCGAGAATCCGTCGAGGATGCCCAGCACATTGCCGGAGCGAAGCCAATCGGCCGGGGTGTTCAGTTGCGAGCCGATCATCATGATCGTCGGAAGTTCGGGCGGCGGAGTGCTGGCGAACCACGCCGGCGGGAGGTAGACGAGTTCCGTGCGGTGGTTGAACCCGGAAGCATGCGAATCGATGGTCACCGGGACCAGGACGCCGCTGGGTGGCCTGAAGTGCGCCAGCTGCATCTTCGTCACGGTCAGGCGGTCTGTCTGCCCGGGCAGCGGACTCGAGGTCAGCTGCTTCCACATGCCGTCCACCGTCGGGAAGTATCCGACCCACATGTTGAGCGTAAGCCCGCATGCCAGCGCGCACACGCCCATCGCGGCTACCGATGCGGTACGGCGCCACCATCGCGCAGTCACCCAACCCGCCACGGCGACACCGAATGCCAGGGCGGTCAACGCGATCCAGACCCACAATTCTGGTGGTCCGGCGTTGCCTGCCACACCGATCGAGTCGATGTACCAGTACGTCACACCCGCCAACACAGCTGACGCAAGCACCAGTGCGGGCAGTAGCCGAGTGCGCCATCGTGGCGTGCGCCAGCCCACGGCGGCTCCCAGTAGCAACGCAGCGATCAGCTGAACGACAACCGGGAACCAGCCGTGGATCAGCGAGATCTGCGCAATGAGCTGGTGCATCAGCTCTCTTGATATCAGCGCCAGCTGTCAGCTCACTGGGGGGATGCTGAGTGAGCGGCACCCGCACCGGCGGTATCTCCCTGCGTCCCAGGATGTCGCGTCTTAAGGTGACGTGATGCGCATGAGAATTCCGTTGGCCCTGATTGGCGTGGCGGTCGCCGCCGGCGTCGGTTGCCCCGGCATCGCTGCAGCAGACCCGCCGCCACCTCCACCCCCGCCGCCACTCGATCTCAACGCGCTGACGCCGGTGAAGCCGTCAGACTTCGCGATGCACAACGGCGAGTACTACGCGTTCGCGGTGCCTGGCGATATCGCGTGCGCGATCGGTCGCGGATCAGGCAAATACGGCTGCAGCGGGCCACTGCCCGCAGCGCCGGACGGGGCCAACGCGGTGACCGGCGCACAACAGGGACCGCCCACGTTCATGAATGACAACCGGCCGCTGTTCATCTTCGACGGGTTACCCAATCGGTTGCTGCCCGGATCGCGCATCAGTTTCCGCAATGTGACTTGCGGGACCGACGGCACGGTGACGGTGTGCAGCAACTCCTTTGACGGGGCCGGGTTCGTCCTCAGTCCCGGCGGCAGCTATGTCCTCGACGTGAACAACCCACTGCTGCTCAACACCGGCGAGGGCCGCAACCCGTACGCCAACTAGCTAGAAGTCCCAGTCCTCGTCTTCGGTGTTGACGGCCTTGCCGATCACGTACGACGAACCCGAGCCCGAGAAGAAGTCGTGGTTCTCGTCGGCGTTCGGTGAGAGCGCGGACAGGATCGCCGGATTCACGTCGGTCTCGTCCTTGGGGAACAGCGCCTCGTAGCCGAGGTTCATCAGCGCCTTGTTGGCGTTGTAACGCAGGAACTTCTTGACGTCCTCGGTCAGCCCGACCTCGTCGTAGAGATCCTGGGTGTACTCGACCTCGTTGTCGTAGAGCTCGAAGAGCAGCTCATAGGTGTAATCCTTGAGCTCCGTACGCTTTTCCTCGTCCAGCAGGGCCAGCCCGCGCTGGTACTTGTAGCCGATGTAGTAGCCGTGTACGGCCTCGTCGCGGATGATCAGCCGGATCATGTCGGCGGTGTTGGTCAGCTTGGCCCGGCTCGACCAGTACATCGGCAGGTAAAAGCCCGAGTAGAACAGGAAGCTCTCCAGCAGTGTGGACGCCACCTTGCGCTTGAGCGGTTCGTCACCCTTGTAGTACTGCATGACGATCTCGGCCTTGCGCTGCAGGTTCGGGTTCTCCTCCGACCAGCGGAACGCGTCGTCGATCTCGGCCGTCGAGCACAGCGTGGAGAAGATGTTGCTGTAGCTGCGGGCGTGCACCGACTCCATGAAGGCGATGTTGGTGTAGACGGCTTCCTCGTGCGGGGTGAGCGCATCGGGGATCAGGCTGACCGCGCCGACGGTGCCCTGGATGGTGTCCAGCAGCGTCAGACCGGTGAACACCCGCATGGTGAGCTGCTTCTCGTGCGCGGTGAGGGTGCCCCACGACGGGATGTCGTTGGATACCGGCACCTTCTCCGGCAACCAGAAATTACCGGTGAGCCGATCCCAGACCTCGGCGTCCTTCTCATCCTGGAGACGGTTCCAGTTGATCGCTGAGACACGGTCGATCAGCTTCATGCCTTCGCTCACCAGAACCCCATTTCACCAGGTTGTTTTGTTTGCCGGATGGCACCCACGACACTACCCCTGGGGTTACTGACCCGCGGGGACCGCAACACCTTGTGTTTTCGTGTCGCTCGCCTCATGGATGAAGTCGAACTCCGCAGGATCCAGCTTGCGCGTTGCCAGCCAGTACTGCCAGGTCATGCCGCTCCACAGGGTCCGATTGACTCCGTGAGCGTCCATGTACCAGCTCCGGCAACCTCCGGTATTGAACACGGTGTCGGCCAGATCGTGCTGCAGCTCGGCATTGAACGCGGCCTGGGCAGCGGGATTGGGCGAGAGTGCCTGGGCGCCGGCGTGGTCGACGGCGGCGATCGCCTGGCCGACGTAGCGGATCTGCGATTCGATCATGAACACCACCGAGTTGTGACCCAGTGCGGTGTTCGGCCCGAGCAGGAAGAACAAGTTCGGCATACCGGACACCGCGATGCCGCGGTGGGCTGACATCCCCTCGCGGTTCCAACGGTCCACCAGGTCCTCACCGCCGGCGCCCTTGATGTCGACGTAGGTGTAGGAGTCGGTGACGTGGAAGCCGGTCGCCCACACGACCACGTCCGCCGGATGCTCGACACCGTCGGCGGTGACGATGCCGGTCGGCGTCATCCGCGTGATCGACTCGGTGATCACCTGGGTCTTGGGATTGGCGATCCCTCGGTAGTACTTGTCGGAGTTGAGGATTCGCTTACACCCGGCGCGGTAGCTCGGAGTGAGTTTGCGGCGCAGTTCAGGATCCTTGATGCTGCGGTTGATGTTGTAGCGGCCCATCGCCTCGCCGATCTTGAGCAGCCGCGGTTGCTGCGTCATGGCGAAGCCGACGCCCTCGTGGATCCAGTAGATGGCGGCACGCATGGCCGCGCGGGTGCCGGGCACATAGCTGAACACGCGCCGAATCCATTGCGGGAACTTGTTGTTCACCCGCGGCATCACCCAGGCCGGGGTGCGCTGGTAGAGGTGCAGCTCGGCGACGTCCTTGACGATCTCGGGCACGATCTGAATGGCGCTGGCGCCGGTGCCGATCACTGCGACCCGCTTGCCGGTGAGGTCGACGCTGTGGTCCCACTCCGCGGAATGGAAAGCCGCACCGGCAAAATCCTCGCGTCCCTCGATGTCGGGGATCTGCGGGATGTGCAGGCCACCGGCTCCGGACACCAGGAACTGTGCGATGAACTCCTGGCCGGTGTCGCTGAACACGTGCCAGCGCAGTTCCTGCTCATCCCAGTGCGCGCGGTCCACATGGGTGTTGAACCGGGTGTACCGGCGCAGCCCGTACTTGTTGGCCACGCCCAGCAGGTACTCCTGAATCTCGGGCTGGAACGACCACATGTGGCTCCAGTCCGCCTTCGGCTCGAAGGAGAACGAGTACATGTGCGAGGGGATGTCGCAGGCACATCCCGGGTAGGTGTTGTCGCGCCAGGTCCCACCGAACTCGTCGGCCTTCTCCAGGACGAGGAAGTCGACGCCTCGGCGTTGCAGTTCGATCGCCATCCCCATCCCCGAGAACCCACTGCCGATGATCAGGGCGCGGGTGTGGATGGGTTGCTGACCCTGTGAGGGTTGGGCAGCCGTCATAGCTCAGGTCCTTTTCTGGGAACGGCGGTACCGGATAGTTCCCAGTTTCCGGCCCCGCGACCCCGCTGTCAAAGAAATGATCAGCTGGCGTGCTGGCGGCGCTGGACACCTTCATGCAGCGGGAGGTCCGGGTCGATCCAGATGCCGAGCAGTTCACAGGTGCCGTTGATGGAACCGACCATGATGGTGGTCAGGTGGTTGACGAACTCCTCGGCCGGCATCCGACGCGGGCTGTCCTCATCGGTGCCCAGCCACCAGTCCGTGGCCGACGCGCACGCACCGAACGTGGCGAATGCCGCCAGTTCGATCGCGGCCCCGTCCAGTTCCATCTCGCGCAGTTCGTTGGAGAACATGTCGGCCATCGCCAGGGTGATGCCGCGGCCCTCGTTGAGTGCGCGCATCGTCGATTCGCTCTGTTCGGCGAACCGGCCCTGGATCAGGAACCGCAACACGTTGGGGTGCTCATCGACCAGCAGCACGTACTGCTCGACGCTGCGCCGGATGACCTCCCGGGCCGGGTCGGCACCGAGGTTGATCGCCGGGAAGATCGCCGACCACAGCATGTCGCGCAGTCGCTCGCCGATGGCCTGGAACAGATCGGATTTGTCGGCGAAATGGCGGTAGATCTTGGGCTTGGCAGTACCGGCCTCTTCGGCGATCTCGCGCAGGCTGACCTCGGGTCCCAACCGGTCGATCGCCCGGAACGAGGCGTCGACGATCTCCGACCGCACCTTCTTACGGTGCTCACGCCAGCGCTCGCTACGGGCATCAACCTTGACGCCCGGCCCATCGCTGGAATGTGATCTCGACGTTCGCCGCACGCGATCACTGTACCTGCCCTGATAGCGCTGACCTGCCCAGACCGCCCTACAACACGCGGTTTTGCCGTTTGACCCGGGCGTTCGCCCGTCACGCCGCCGACAGCCGGCTTGGGTACTATCGCAGCCACAGTCAACCGATGAGACGAGGCTCATGACGCAGCGATACGACCTGGTCATAGCAGGTGGCGGCCCATCAGGGTCCGCCGCGGCGTGGCAGGCCGCTCAGACCGGCGCGAAGGTGCTGGTCCTCGACAAAGCGGAGTTCCCCCGCGACAAGCCGTGTGGCGATGGACTCACCGCGCGTGCGGTGAGTTATCTGCAGAAGATGGGCCTGGCCGACGAGGTGGCCAAGTTCCATCGGGTCAACAAGGTGACCGTATTCAGCCCCAGCGAGTGGGAACTGTCCTTCCCGCGCCGTCCCGGCATGCCTGACCACGGCCACACTGTGAGCCGCACCGAACTCGACACGCTGCTGCTGAAGCACGCCGAGTCGACGGGCGCCGAGGTCCGCCAGGGCGCCGAGGTTTCCGGGCCTGAATTCGATGCCAAGGGCCGCGTGGTCGGCGTGGTGCTCAAGAGCGGTGAGAAGGTCTACGGCGACGCGGTGATCGCGGCCGACGGCGCCTACTCCCCCATCAAGCGGGCCCTCAAGATCGACTCGGAGTACAACGGGTACTCGGCCATCGCGATCCGATCCGAGATGCACGCCAACCGTCCCGATTCGGACGCGTTCGAGATCTACCTCAAGCTGTTGTTCCAGGGCGATCAGCTGCCCGGCTACGGCTGGGTCTTCCCGATGGGCGGCGGCCGGTTCAACATCGGCCTGGGTTACGTGAACAGCTACAAGAATTGGCAGTCGATCAACGCCACCCAGTTCCTCGGCGACTTCCTGCGGACCCTGCCCGCCGAATGGGAACTGCCGCCGATCGAGGAACTCAAGAAGAACAAGAGTGTGCGGGCCTGGCGATTGCCGATGGGCTTCACGGCGTGGCCGCCGTGGCGTCCGGGCGTGCTGTTCGTCGGGGACTCGCTGGGCGCCGGCAAGCCGGTGTCCGGTGCGGGTATCTCCAAGGCGCTCGAGTCCGGTCTGACCGCAGGCGAGTGCGCGATCGCCGCGCTAACCAACGGCGGGCCCGACGACTTCACGAACTACGAGCAGCGGATGCGCGCGGCGTGGGGTCGTGAGTACCGACGCGGCCGCTTCTTCAACAAGCTAGCCGGGATGCCTGCGGTCGCGGGTGCGGGTCTGAAGGCGTTGGACAACCACACCTTCCGTGACCTCCTGCTCAAGTCGCTGTACAAGAAGGCGCAGAGCCCGCAGCACACCTAGGCGCACATCCCTCGTCGGCGAAGGTCTCGACGTTTGGTCCGAGCGTGGGGTTCGGGCACGGATTCTCATCGGAATTCGCGTGCAGACCCCACGCTCGTGTTCGGCCGGGTGTCAGAATGTCGGCAGTCGAGCGAGCGAGGGAGATCATGGCAGCATCGGGCCGACGGGTGGGCGCAGAAACGTCGAAAACCAGGGACGCGTTGCTCGACTGCGTCGAGAAGATGATGCTCGAAGACGGCTATGCCAGCGTCACCTATCGCGCGTTGGCCACCAAAGCCGGAGTCACCCCAAGCCTGGTGCAGTACTACTTTCCCGTGCTGGACGACATCTTCATCGCCGCGATCTCACGCTACTCGCAGCGAAACGTGGAGTACCTGAACAAGATCCTGGCAAAACGTACCGAGGATCCGCTGCGTGCGCTGTGGGAGTACAACTGGGACGAGGCCACGGGCGCGCTGATCACCGAGTTCATGGCGCTCGGCAACCACCGCAAATCGATCCAGGCCGAGATCGCCTCGGTGACCGAGAGTGCGCGCAAAGTCCAATTGGACGCGTTGACGGGCAAATTCGGCGAAGACGCCCGCCCTTTCGGCAACCTGTCGCTGCCGGCGCTGCAGTTGCTGATCTCGAGCCTGCCCAAATTCCTCAACCTCGAGAAGGGCATCGGCGTGCAGACTGCCCACGCCGAACTCACCCAGGTCTTCGAGGATTATCTGGACACCATCGAACCCCGCACCGTCCCGGCCAAACGTCCCACCGCGACCAAGCGTCGCACCAAAAAGACTGGTAGCTAGAAGCACCAAGGCCACTCAGGACCCCGGTACCACCCTCGACCGCGCGAATTTCGGGCGCCATACAGCCGGCGTCATGTTTGTTTCGATCGGGCACGATCCAGACACCTTGATGCACAAGAGCATTCAGTGCCACCTCATCGACCGATCATCTTTCGACCCACCAATTCCACTGCGACAGCACGCTTTACCAGTGACGCTCGGCCGCGGCCCAGCGACGTCAGCGGTCCGCACTCGAACAGCGTGCGCATCGCCTCGGGGCGATCACCCCATCGGCCGCCACAAGTCAACGCCGATACCGCCTTCCTCCAGTGCCGCGCGTGCTATACATTCGTACAACACTTCGATCGTATATCCCCTCCGAAAGGAACGCATCCCCAATGACGAACACCGATGACTTCGAGCAGCTCCGCCGGCGGGTGCAGTACCTGGAGGACCGGACCGCGATCTTGGATTGCGTGATGAATCAGTCCCGCGGCCACGACCGCCACGACGCCGAACTCATGGGCAGCGTCTACTTCGAAGACGGGGTTGACGAGCACGGACCGACCGTCAAAACCGGTCCCGAATACGGTGAATGGGCCAACGCGGCACACACCGCCGTGTTCGAGGACCACCTGCACAACATCACCACCCACACCTGCGAGGTCGATGGCGATGTCGCCCATGCCGAGAGCTACGTCATCGGCGCCATGCGCGCCAAGGGCGGCAAGGTCGTGTCCCTGATGGGCGGCCGCTACATCGATCGTCTGGAGCGCCGCGACGGCGTCTGGAAGATCGCGCTGCGACGGTGCACCATCGAATGGATGATGAACGGCGACTCCTCGTTGCTGAACTCCGGCGCAGTGGCCGGGTTCATCAAGGGCAGCTGGGACAAGACCGACGCGTCCTATCACCGGCCGCTTTCCATGGACGGTGCACCGGTCAACCGCTGGTAACTCGCCATGGAACTCAACGGCAGAGTTGCACTCGTGACCGGCGGCGGGTCGGGCATCGGCCGCGCGTCGGCACAGCTGTTCGCTGCCGAAGGGATGCGGGTCTGTGTGGTCGACATCGACGGCGGAGCGGCTCATGAGGTCGCCCAGTCGTTCGATGGATTGGGATTCGCCTGCGATGTGTCCGACCCAGCCCAGGTCGAGGCCTCCTTCGCGCGCTGCACCGCCGAACTCGGCGGCGTCGATCTGGCGTTCCTGAACGCAGGCATCACGATCCACTGGTCCGGTGACATCGGATCGCTCGACCTGGGCCAGTACCGCAGATCGGTCGGCGTGAACCTGGATGGAGTGGTCTACGGCGCGGTCGCGGCCGTCAAGACCATGCGGTCGCACGGGGGCGCCACGGAGCGGGCCATCCTGGCGACGGCCTCGCTGGCCGGGCTGACGCCATGGCATCCCGATCCGGTTTACAGCTTGGGCAAGCACGGCGTGGTCGGATTCATGCGGTCCATCGCCCCCAACCTGGCGCACGAGGGGATTGCGGTGCACACCATCTGTCCAGGAATCACCGAAACCGGGGTGCTCGGAGACCGGCGCAAGCTGGTCGAGCGGATCGGCGTGCCGGTGATGGAGCCCGAAACGATTGCCGACGCGGTGCTGACCGCGGCGACCGCACCACCGGAAACCACCGGGTCGTGCTGGGTGGCCCAACACGGAAAAGCCGCATGGCCAATGGCTTTCACCGCAGTCACCGGCGCAGACCTTCGCTTGAACGTACCGGTCACCCCGAGGACGGAGATATGACCAACTACGACTACGTCATCGCCGGCGCCGGTTCGGCCGGCTGCGTACTCGCCAACCGACTGTCTACCGACCCAGCGGTATCGGTCTTGCTGATCGAGGCAGGCGGCGGTGACAGCAGTCCGATGTTCAGCATCCCGAAGGGCTCGGGGCTGGTGTTCGAGAACGAGAAGTACACCTGGCAGTACAAGACCGTGCCGTTCGGGCCGAACGCGCATGTCGAAACGTGGATGCGCGGCAAGCTGCTCGGCGGGTCGAGCTCGGTCAACGGGATGATCTACAACCGCGGCAACCGTGCCGATTACGACGAGCTGGAGCACCTGGGCAACGCCGGCTGGGGTTGGGATCAGATCCTGCCGATCTTCAAATCCTTCGAGGACAACGAATTCGGGCCGTCAGCAACTCGCGGCGCCGGCGGTCCGCTGCACATCTCAGTTCCGCGTGATCCCGACCCGCTGTGTCAGGAAATGCTGGCCGCCGGGGTGAAGGCGGGCTTGGAGGAAGTCCAGGACATCAACGAATCCGACCAAGAGCGGATCGGCTACGCCACCTCCACCATCAGCAACGGCCGGCGGGTCAGCGCGTCGCGGGCCTTCCTCAAGCCGGCCATGTCCCGGCCGAACCTCACCGTGCTGACCAAAACCTCCGTCGACCGCATCCTGTTCGATTCAGGTAGAGCGGTCGGGGTACTCGCCCGAAACCGCCGTGGTAACACCGAGATCCGCGCATCCCGCGAGGTGATCGTCTCGTTGGGCAGCCTCAACAGCCCGAAGTTGCTGCAGCTGTCAGGCATCGGGCCCAAGGACGTCCTGATGGCCGCGGGCGTCCAGGTCTACCTGGAGCGTGACCGGGTGGGCCGTGGTCTGCGTGAGCACCGTTGTGCCGCCATGCGGTTTCGGCTCAACGCCGATCTCGGCTACAACCGGCAGTTGTCGGGCAATCTCGCCCAGGCGGTGACCGGGACCAGGTATCTGGCCACCCGCAAAGGGCCTCTCGCAGCACCGTCGTTCGATCTCATCGCATTCGTCAAGTCCCGGCCGGACGCCGAGCGTGTCGATGCCCAGTTGATGCTCGGGCCGTGGACCATCCCGCCCTACAACACCGGCGAACCAGTCAAGATCGAACGGACTGCGGGGGCATCCTGTCTGGGTATGGCGCTGCGTCCCACAGCCGAAGGACGTTGTGAGATCACCGGATCCGGTCCGGATGCCCCGCTGCTGATCGATCCCAATTATCTCGGCACCGACGAGGATCGGAAGACCACAGCCAACCTGCTGCGCAAGATGCGGGAGATCTTCGGCCAAGAACCCATCGTCGACCGGATCGGTGGCGAAAGCTATCCAGGTCCTGCCGCGACAAGCGACGACGAACTCGTCGATGCCGCCCTCGACGGCGGCTACAGCGGATATCACGCCATCGGTACCTGCGCCATGGGACCGGACGACGATGCCGTGGTGGACAGCCGACTGCGGCTTCGCGGTGTGGACGGACTGCGCATTGTCGACTGCTCGGTGATGCCGACCATGGTGGCAGGCAATCTCAACGGACCGATGATGGCGATGGCCTGGCGGGCCGCTGACTTCATCCTGGAAGACCTCGCTTGACAACAGAATCGGCGCCGATCCGCCCGCGCGGGCTGGACCGGCGCCGATTCACGAGCCTGCCCTCACATGACGGCGAACCCAGCGTCGACCGGTAGCGACACACCGGTGATGTAGCGGGCCGTCTCCCCTGACAAGAACACCACCGCATTGGTGACATCGAGCGGCTCGACGAACGGCACCGGCATCAAATTTCCGGTCATTGCGCTGGAATCAGGGTTCGCTTCGAAGACCTTGGCCATGTGTTCGTTGAAGATCATCGGGGTGGCCACCCCGGTCGGGTGCACCGAGTTCACCCGGATGTTGTGCTGGGCGTACGCGTAGGCCGCCGACCGCATCAATCCCACCACGCCGTGTTTGGACGCCGCGTAGGCGAAGGTGGCGGCGCTGCCGTCACCTCCGCCCCCACCAGCCCTTGCATCGAGGAGATCAGGATCATGGATCCGCCGGTGCCCCGGCGGATCATCGAGGGTGCGGTGGCTGCGATGGTGTTCCACACCCCACGCAGATTGGTGTCGACGATGTCGGAGTACACCGTCTCGTCCAAGGGGTCGGCCAGGCCGATCCCGACCACACCGGCGTTGGCGACCACGATGTCGACGTCACCGAAAGCGGCGATTCCAGCGTCGATCGCGGAGCGCAGTTCGCTCAGGTTGCGCACGTCGGCGACCGCGGTTTCGATTCGTCCGCCTGCTTCGGCAACCAGGCGGGCGGTTTCGGCCAGGTCCTCTTTGGTGGCCAACGGATAAGGGATCGAGTCGATATCGGCGCACCGGTCGATGGCGATGATGTCGGCGCCGGACTCGGCCAGCGCCACCGCGTGACTGCGGCCCTGCCCGCGTGCGGCGCCGGTGATGACCGCGACGTGGCGTTCTGGTGACGTCATTGATGTTCTTTCGCTCAGCCGACGATGGCCGGCATGGTGTCCCAGCCACGCACAGTCGAGGTCCGGGACCGGCGAGCTCCGGACATGTCGATCTCCCACGTCGGCCAGCGCTTGAGCACTTCTTCGAGCGCGACCCGACCCTCCAGACGCGCCAGTGGCGATCCGACGCAGAAATGCGCGCCGCGACCGAAGGTCAGGTGCCCGCCTGGCTTACGGTGGATATCGAAGCGGTCGGGCTCGTCGAATTGGCGCTCATCCCGGTTTGCCGACGCCAGCATCATCAGCAACGCGCTACCGGCGGGCACCACCTGGTCCTGGAACTTGACATCGTCGGTCGCGATGTAGCGCGCCACATGCGGACCCGGCGGCTCGTAACGCAGCAGTTCCTCGATGGCCGTGGGGATGAGGGCGTGGTTTTCGGCGAGTTCCTTTCGCTGGTCGGGATGTTCGGCCAGCACCTTGCCCATCCACCCGAACAGCCGACCGGTGGTCTCCACCCCCGCGCCGGCAACGACGGCCAGGAAGACGATGAGTTCCTGTTTGGCCAACTTGCGGGTGGTGCCGGTCTCGTCTTCGAACTCGACATTGAGCAGTTCGGTGATCAGGTCGTCGGAGGGATTCTTCTCTCGCCATTCGACGTACTCGCCGAACATCTCGCCGGTGAAGTAGTGATCCTTGTCGATCCGCATCGGCTTGCCCGGTTCGTTGCGCAGCGTCTGGTTGGCGTGTTCACGCACCGCGGGCTGTTCGGCGTCGGGGATGCCGGCGAGCATGCCGATCGTGCGCATCGGTAGTTCCGCACCGAGATCCTCGACAAAGTCGAAGCGCTCGCCCCCGACGAGCGGATCAAGGCACGCCGCGCAGAAGGCCCGAATCTTGTCTTCGACGGCGCGCATCTTCTTCGGGGTGAAGGCTCTGGCCACGATCGCCCGATGAATCGTGTGCAGCGGCGGATCCTCGTTGATGAAAATCCCGGGCGGCATCACCGGATCGGTCAGGACGACCTCAAGGATGTCACCCTTCGCCGAGCTGAGCCGGGCCGTGTCCTTCAGTGCCGCATCGACGTCCACGTAGCGGCTGATGCCCCAGAAGTCGTGGCGCTCGTTGTAATACACCGGGGCCTCGTCCCGCAGCCGACGGTAGGTCGGATAGGGATCGATATCGATGTCGACATCCCAGGGGTCGTAATAGAGGTCGCTCATGGCCATTCTCTCCTCAAAGTCAGCACGAGTGTAGGACAATGCCATACATTCGTACAGCATCCACTTGTGCCCGCCACCACCTTCCGCTATACATTCGTACAGCGGATGCGATCGAACGCACAGGAGGTTGCGGTATGGGCCGGGTAGCAGTGGTCACCGGTGGCGGATCGGGCCTGGGGCGGTCGATCGCCGTCCGACTCGCCACTGACGGCAAAGATGTTGCGGTCCTGGACCGCAACGCGGAAGCAGCGGACAAAGTGGCTGCCCAGATCCAGGCGGCCGGCGGCCGGGCGACATCCCTCGGTGTCGACGTATCGGACGAGGAGGCCGTCACACGGGCCTTCGACTCGGTCCGCGGTGAGCTGGGCCCGGTCGAGATCTTGGTGACCAGCGCAGCCATCTCCGGATTCAGCCGTCTCGACAAGATCACCCTCGACCAGTGGAACCGCTATCTGGCGGTCAACCTGACCGGAACCTTCCTGAGCATTCGAGCTGCCCTGCCCGACATGCTCAGCGCTCAGTGGGGACGCGTCATCACCATCTCTTCGGCCGCCGGGCAGAAGGGCGCTCAAGGACAGGCCCACTATTCCGCCGCCAAGGGCGGTGTGATTGCGCTGACCAAGACCGTGGCCCTCGACTATGCCGCCAAGGGCATCACGGCCAACACCGTACCGCCCTTCGCCATCGAAACACCCATGCTGCGCGAGCAGCAGGCCGCCGGAAAGTTGCCCCCGGACAAATACCTCAACCAGGCGATCCCGGCCGGCGCGTTGGGCAGCCCCGAGGACGTAGCCGCGGTGTGTTCCTTCCTGGCCGCCGATGACGCCGGATACGTCACCGGGCAGGTGATCGGCGTCAATGGCGGCGCCGTCACCTGACTCAAGTCCCTTGAATCACCCACGTTTCGATCAGGAGTCACTGTGAAAGCAGAAGTCGACACGTCGCGATGCCAGGGCCACACCCTGTGCGCGATGATCGCACGGGAAATTTTCGAACTCGACGACACCGACGGCCACGCCCACGTCGCCGTCGATGTTGTTCCGTCCGAGTACCACGAGCAGGTGCACGAGGCGCTGCGTTCCTGCCCGGAGCAGGCCATCCGCGTCCTGACCCTGGAGACCGAACAGTGAGCGTCCCCACCGATCCGGCCGCGCGTTATCACTTCGACCGGCACGGCCCCGATTATCGGGAGAACTTCCTCGATATCACCCACGAGATGCAGCAACGGTGCCCGATCGCCTGGACCGATACCTATGACGGCCACTGGGTGGCCGCCGGTGGCCACCAGGTTTTCGAGTTGGCCCGCTGCCCACATGTCTCCAATGACCACGATGTGAACAACGAACGCCGCGGCTACAAGGGCATCTCCATTCCGACGATGTTGGAAGCCGAGGGTTTTCGCGGCGGCATGCTGGAGATGGACGACCCTGAGCACCGCTTCTACCGCACTGCGCTCAACCCATACCTGTCGCCCGCCGCGGTCAAGCGCTGGATCCCGTTTGTCGATGAGATCGTGCGGGCCTGCATCGACGACCGTATCGAGTCAGGGCAGATCGATTTCGTCGACGACCTGGCCAATGTGGTGCCGGCGGTACTCACCCTGGCCATGCTCGGTGTGCCACTGGAAAAGTGGAGGATCTACAACGAGCCGGCACACGCCTCGGTCTACACGCCGCCAGACTCCCCCGACGCGGCCCGGGTGCGCGAACTCTACATGGCGATGGGCATCGACCTGTTCACCAATCTGGCTGAGATTCGGGACAATCCACGGCCGGGCATCATCGACGCCCTGGCCAAACTGCGGATCGATGGCGCGGCGCCACCCGACATCGAGCTGATCGGCATGCTGAACCTGTTGATCGGCGGCGGGTTCGATACCACCACCGCACTCACCGCGCACGCGCTGGAATGGCTGTCCCAGAACCCCGACAAGCGGACCCAGTTGAGCAGCGAGCGGTCCTCATTACTCGACCGGGCCACCGAGGAGTTCCTGCGCTTCTTCACCCCCGCGCCGGGTGATGCCCGGACCGTCGCCGGCGAAATCGATCTGGATGGCACCCTGCTCCGTGAAGGTGAGCGGCTGTGGCTGTCCTGGGCGATGGCCAATCGGGACCCGGAGCTGTTCGACGATCCGGATGCACTGCTGATGGATCGAAAGAACAATCGGCACTTCAGCTTCGGTCTCGGAGTGCACCGGTGCATCGGCTCCAATGTGGCCAGGACGGTGTTCAAATCCATGCTGACCGCGGTCCTTGACCGGATGCCCGATTACCAGTGTGTGGCCGAGGGGACCGTGCATTACGACAGCATCGGGGTGATCCAGGGCATGCGGCACCTGCCCGCCCACTTCACTCCGGGTGCACGACTTGGACCAGGCCTCGACGAGACCCTGGCCAGGCTGCAGCGGATCTGCGACGGCCAGGGCTTGGCGCGACCTATCACCGAACTCAAGACCACCGCCGAGATCGCCGGCTGATGGGCCAGAACCGACCGGTCGCCGTCGTCACCGGAGCCAGCCGCGGCGCAGGAGCGGGTATCGCGCATGCGTTGGGAAGCCATGGCTGCACGGTGTATGTCACCGGACGCAGTGAGAACCAGGGGGATTCGGCGCTGGCCGGCACGATCCACCACACCGCCGAGCTGGTCACCGCAGCCGGGGGTCATGGCATCGCCGTACGGGTCGACCATGGTGACGACGATCAGGTCACGGCACTGTTCGACCGAATCGCCGAAGAGCAGGGCCGGGTGGACATCCTGGTGAACAACGCCGCGATCATCCGCGACGAGATGATGGGCCGCACCAAGTTCTGGGAGGAACCACTCAGCGTCCTGGACACCCTCGATGTCGGGCTCCGCAGCAGCTATGTGGCCACGGTGTTGTGCGCGCCGGTGATGCTGCCGCAGCGCAAGGGCCTCGTGGTCTTCACCTCGTCGTCCGGTTCTGTGCACTACGCGTTCGGCCCGGCCTACGGTGTCCCGAAGGCCGGTGTGGACAAGATGGCTGCCGACATGGCCGTCGACTTCCGCGAGTTCGACATCGCCGCGGTGTCGCTCTGGATGGGTTCCCTGCTGACCGAACGGGTTCGCGCGATCATCGCCGCCAAGCCCGAAAAGTTCGGCCACATCCTCGATTCCGCCGAGACACCCGAACTCACCGGCCATGTCATCTGGGCCCTTTTCAACGACCCAGACCTCATGGCATCCAGTGGCCAGACGCTGATCGGGGCCGAGCTGGCGACCAAGTACGGCATCGTGGACGAGGAAGGCCGCCAACCACCGTCCTACCGGACGATGTTCGACGTCCATCCGCACCAGCAGTATCCGCACGTCATGCGATAGCCGGACAGGGATAGGAGCCTCAGGCGATGCGTATCGGACTGTCCGGCGGTGCCGCGTCGGTTGACCGGATGATCACCCAGGCCCAGGACGCCGAGGCCGACGGGTTCTCGTCCCTGTGGTACGCCAGCGGTGTGGCCGGTGACCCGCTGGTCGCGATGGCGCTGGCCGGGCGGGCTACTCAGTCGATCGAGCTGGGGACCGCTGTGCTGCAGACCTATCCGTGCCATCCCCTGTTGCAGGCCAACCGGGTCATCGCGGCCGCCAACGCCATGGGGCGACCCGGCCTGTGCCTGGGCCTCGGCCCGTCACACGAGCCGATCGTGCGGGACGTACTGGGCCTGTCCTACGACCATCCGGCCCGCAACACCGGCGAGTATCTGCGGATCGTCGGCCCACTGCTACGCGGCGAGGACGTCGACGTCGACGGCACCGACTGGAGCGCGCACACCGCAGGCCGCGCAACGCGCCCAGACCATCCGATCCCCCTGCTGCTCTCGGCGCTGTCACCCCGGATGCTGCGCATCGCGGCACATTTCGCCGATGGGGTGGTGCTGTGGATGGCCGCCCGCCAAGCGGTGGAGTCCCGGATCGTCCCGGTTCTCGACGCGGCGACCGCCGAGTACGGCCGGCCCCGCCCCCGGGTCGTGGCCGGACTGCCGGTGGCAGTCCACGACGATGTCGACGAAGCCCGCAACGCGGTGGCCGCCAACGCGGTGGCCTATGCCGGAATGCGTAACTATGAGCAGATCATTCGCGCCGGGGGCGGAACCAACGCCGCCGATGTCGCCATCGTGGGCCCCGAGTCCGAAGTGCATCGTCAACTCCAGGCCTTGCTCGACGCCGGTGCCACGGACCTCTGGGCCCAACCGGTCGCCGTGGGTACCGATCGGGCCGAGCGGTCCGCGTCGGTACGACGCACCAAGGCGCTGCTCAGCGCCCTGGCCCGCGAAGGCTGAACCCTCAGCCCAAGATTGCCGGCATGCTGTCCCACCCCCGCACCGTGACGGCGGGCGCGCGGACGGCATTCTGCTCGTCGATCGTCCAATCCGGCCACCGCTTGAGAATCTCCTCGAGCGCCACCTGGCCCTCGACGCGGGCCAATGACGCACCGAGGCAGAAATGCGTTCCCCGGCCGAAGCTCACGTGATTGTTGGCGTTGCGGTGGATATCGAATCGGTCCGGATCGTCGAATCTGCGTTCATCACGATTGGCTGATCCGGCGATGAGCTGAAGTGCCGACCCAACGGGAACTGTAGTTCCGTGGTATGTCACCTCTTTGGCGACGTAGCGGGTGATGCCGTGCACCGGCGGTTCGTAGCGCAGCACCTCTTCGATCGCGGCGGGGATCAATGACGGGTCCGCGGCCAGTTCGCGGCGCTGATCGCGGTACTCCCCCAGGAGCTTGCCGAGCCAGCCGAACAGGCGGCCCACGGTCTCGGTGCCGGCGTTGGCGATCACCCCGAGAAACACCAACAGCTCCTCGGAACTCAGCTTGCGCTCGACGCCGTCGGCATCGGCGAACTCGACGTTCAGCAGCTCGGTCACCAGATCATCAGAGGGATGGTCTTGGCGCCACTCGACGTACTCGCGGAACATGTTGCCGTTGAAGTAGTTTTCTTTGCTCACCGAGAGTGGCTCACCCGGATTGTTCCGCAGCCTGCGCCCGGCCACCTTACGTACGTCGCGCTGCAATTCGTCGGGAATACCCACCAGCATCCCGATCACCCGCATCGGCATCTCGGCCCCGAGGTCATCGACGAAGTCGAAGCGGTCCCCACCGATCAACGGATCCAGACACTTCGCGCAGAAGTCGCGGACCTGCTCCTCGATGGCCTTCATCTTCCTGGGCGTGAAAGCTCGTGACACCAGCAGCCGGTGCACGGTGTGCAGCGGCGGGTCCTCGTTGATGAAGACACCGAGCGGCATTACCGGCTCGGCTTTGACCACCTCCAGGATGTCACCCTTGGCAGAGCTCAGGTTGTCGACGTCGCGCAGGGCATGCTCGACGTCGGCCATCCGCGATAACGCCCAAAAGTCGCGTCTCTCGTTGTAGTACACGGGAAACTCGTCGCGCAGCTGCTTGTAGACGGGGTACGGGTCGGCATCGATATCGACGTCGTACGGGTCGTAGTAGAGCTGGCTGGTGTCCACCATCCGGATGCGCTCCTCGGTCTGTTCATCGCCGCCGGGGCGGCCGGTGCAGTACGATCGTACAGCATCCGCATTTGACCCAAAGGAGAGTCATGGATTTGGGATTCGTCTCGCTGAACACCCCGCGAGACCTCGCGCCGGCCACCCTGGGTCCGGAATTGGAGTCGCGCGGTTTCGAATCATTGTGGGTCGGTGAGCATCCGCAGATCCCAGTGGCTGCCGCGGACCAGTTCCACCCCGCCCTGCTCGCTGCGCAGAAGCAGATCCTGGATCCGTTTCTGTCGCTTCTGTCCGCCGCGCAGGCGACTGAAACGCTGCGAATCGGCACCGCGGTCGCGCTGCCACTGGAGCGCGAATTATTCACCTTTGCAAAGGAAGTCGCCACGCTCGACCATATGAGCAACGGTCGGGTCGTTCTCGGGGTCGGTGTGGGTGCGCGCGCCGAACTCGAAGTATCGAGCTCGGTGAAATGGGCCGACCGCTATCGCGCACTGGCCGACATGGTGGCTGCGCTAACGACGCTGTGGGATGACGACGAGTCCGAGCATCACGGCGAGTTCTACGATTTCGCCCCGGTGTGGTCCTATCCCAAGCCCGTCCGACGTCCGCCTCTGCTGGCTGCGGCCACCGGACCGAAGGCGATTCGGGAATGCCTGGGCTGGGCCGATGGCTGGCTCCCCGGTGATGCCGCATTCCGCGATGTGGGTGCCGCCCTGGCCGATTTCCGGCGGACAGCCGAAAAGGCCGGTCGCGATCCGTCCACCCTCGATCTCACGATCATGGCCTGGGGCAATCCGACTGTGGAAACGCTGGCCGGCTACCGCGATCTCGGCTTCAACCGAGCTGTGCTGGGTGGCGGCCACAAGAAGGGCGGCGACCCGTCCACCACGTGGGAGTTTCTGGACAAATACGCAACCATGGTCGACGAGCTGCGGTAAGACCAGAACGGCGGTGGTGTGCCGTCAACACACCACCGCCGCATCACGCTCGAAACTCAACCAGCCGGAACCGGCCGCACCCGCGAGTGGATCAGTTCGATCAACTGTCCCTCGGGATCACGGACCATGCAGGCGAATCCGCCGCCCGGATCGGCGACCACAGCTCCACCGGAGGTCTGCACCGCCGCTTGGGCGTCGGCCATGTCGTCTACCACGATCGAAAGGTGGGTGAGGCCGGCGCCAACCATATTCCGCTGCGGCTCATCCGGAGCGGGATGTCCCGAGAAGGTCAGCAACTGCAGCACGAAACCATCGTTCTGCAGATAGACCGCCTCGAACCCGATCGGCTCGGCCAACCCGAGCAGGCCTGCGGCCATCTTGTCCGGGACCGTCATCCGCTGCACCTCGGCGAATCCGAGCGCCTCGTAGAACTTTTTCACGGTGTCGATGTCGCGGACCCGAAGCCCGACGTGACTGATGCTCACGCCCATCTCAGACACCCGCCGGACCGGGGCCGCCGTGCATGTACAGCGTCTGCCCGGAGCAGTAGCTGGAGGCATCGGAGGCGAAGAACAGGACGCCGTAGCCGATCTCGTCGGGTTCGGCGATGCGACCCGAACCGTTGGTCTTCCCGATCATGTCGATATCGAAGCCCTGTCGCTGCGCATCGGCTTCCAGGCCGGGAGTCCGGATGGCGCCGCACGCAATGCAATTGACCCGCACCCCTTTTCGCGTCCAGGCTGCCGCCATCGACCCAGTGAGGTTGTTCAAGCCCGCCTTGGCGGCGGCGTACACCGGCGCCTGCGGCATCGCCAGCAGGCTGGCCCCCGAGGAAATGTTGACGATTGAACCCTTGCCCTGGGCGATCATCGGCTTCGCGGCGGCCCGCGACAGGTACCAGGCACTGGAGAGGTTCAGATCCAAAACCTGGTGCCACTCGTCGTCCGTCCACTTCATCAGCGACTTCGTCTCGCCGCCACCCGCGTTGTTCATCAAGACGTCGAGGCGGCCGAACTCGGCGAGCGTCGTGTCGACCAGCGCATTGCAGTCCTCGGCGTTCGTCACATCGGTCGGCACCACCAGCGTGCGGCGACCGAGCGCCTCGATCTCGGTGGCGGTCGCCTTGAGCGGATCAGGACGACGGCCGGCCAGCACCACGTCCGCACCGTGCTGGGCCAGGACCAGCGCCGACGCCCTTCCGATTCCGGTTCCGCCGCCAGTGATGACGGCAACCTTCCCCTCCATCGAGAACCTATCGCTCACAGCATCGACTCCTATTCAGGGCTGTACACATGTCCAAATGCAATACGAACGTACAGCAGTCCTGCTGACGAAGCGAGACGTTCGCCGATACTCGACATCGACTGCTACGTCGAGTACACCAATGGGATGCCGGATCCGACCGACAATGTCTGGGAAGCGCTGTCCACCGCCCGATCGATTCGACGATTCACTGACGAACCTGTCGACGACGAGACGCTCAACCGCTGCCTGCGGGCTGCCACCTGGGCCCCCAACGGAGCCAACGCCCAGCTGTGGCGCTTTATCATCCTCGATGCACCCGAACAGCGAGCCGCCGTGGCCGAAGCAGCCCAGATCGCTTTGCAATCAATCGAATCGATCTACGGCATGTCACGACCCACCGAGGACGATCAGAGCCGGGCGGCACGAAACAACCGCGCCACCTACGAGTTGCATGATCGTGCAGGTGAATTCACCTCGGTATTGTTCGCGGCCTTCAAAAATGAGTTCTCGTCGGAGTTCCTTCAGGGCGGCTCGATCTACCCCGCGATGCAGAATTTCTACCTGGCAGCCCGTGCCCAGGGATTGGGCGCATGCATCACCAGCTGGGCCTCCTACGACGGCGACAAGGTCTTGCGCGAATCGATCGGCATCCCCGACGAATGGTTCCTCGCCGGACACATCGTGGTGGGCTGGCCAAGAGGCAAGCATGGGCCGGTACGGCGTCGGCCGCTGTCCGATGTCGTCTTCCGCAATCAGTGGGACCCCGAGCGCGCCGACATCACGTACGGCCGCGGCGCACGGCCCCGCTCCACCGATGCCTAACCTTCTGGATAGAACAGGAACAGCACACAACCCACGGCGGACTGCGGTACGTGCCACGACCCGGCCGGGGCGTGCAGGAATGTGCCCGCGACGTAGTCGTTGACGCCATCGTTGAACACTCCGGAGACCACGTAGACCTCTTCGGGACCGGGGTCATGCAGATCTTCGCCCGCCCAGACCGCTCCCGGCGCGATGGTGGTGACGGCTGCTTTGGCACCGTTGGCGCCCTGCCAGAGCGGTTGGACAGTGATTCCGGGAAAGACTTCGATTGGTTCGACGTCTGCAGCCGACTTCCAGACATATCCAGGCGCGTTGGGACCGAACGACGAAACATCACCGTTAGTGGTCATGTGTGCGGCAACCTTGCGCACCGCCTCACAATTCCCGGTACGTCAGCGGCGACCGCGTTTTGCCGGACCTGGCTTACGGGCCACCTTGCCCGCAGCAGCGCGAGCGGCCTGCTTGGCGAGGGTCTTCTCTCGGGCGGTGCGTTTTGGCGCCGGCTGGGATTGCCCCCGCGACGAGCCGGGTTTGCGGCCGCGCACGATCCCGATGAACTCCTCGACCAATTCCGGTTGCGGACCTTCCCGGAAGCCCAGCGCCACAGGGCAGCTGGGGGCGTCGGCGATCGGCCGGTACGTGAGGTCCTTGCGGTGATACAGGCGCGCCAGGGACTGCGGAACGACGAGCGCCCCCATCCCGGCGGCGACGAGCTCTATCGCATCCTTGGTGGTCTCGGGTCGGTGATCGACGACAACGCCGGGAGCATTCGCCCAGTCGACGACGTGATCGAGCGGCACCAGGACAGGTTCGCCGTCGAGGTCCGCAGCGGCGATCTCATCGGCGGCGGTGAGAATGTGATCGGTCGGCACCACTGCCACCGTCGTCTCCTCATAGAGGGGAATGAGGGCCAGCCCAGACGTGTCGCCCGGCAGCCGGAGCAACGCGATGTCGACGGTGCCGTCCCGCACCGCAGAGGCCGCGTCTGCCGCAGCGAGGGCACACAACTGCAGCGGCACCCCCGGGTGGCGCTCCGCCCAGATCCGCGCCCACTTCGCGGGCGTCCCGCCGGGGACATACCCGAGGGTCAGGGACTGCGGGGTCACCGCCTCAGGTTACCGATACGCTCATTGCATGAGCAGGCCGAACGCGCAGTCCATGAAACCCGCCACCGCGGCGAAGAAACTGGACGTCTACTTACCCGCGACACCTGCCGAGTTCCAGGAGAACGCGATCACCCGCGCCGAGCTCGCCGCTCTGCAGGACGACCCGCCCCAGTGGCTCAAAGATCTCCGCAAGAACGGTCCACACCCGAAGAATCTCGTGGCAGCCAAGCTGGGCATCTCGATCGCCGGTCTCGCGCGCGGCGCGGTCGGGGATGCGCTGACCACCGAGCAGATCAATCAGCTGCTGGAGGAGAACCCGGAGTGGCTGGTCGCCGAACGTGAGAGCTACCAGAGCGTGCTGCGCGAGCAGCGCCGTATCAAGGCCCTGCACACGGATCAGGCCCGCGAAGGCTGACGGCGCTGCCACGTGCCACCACCGCCGCAAGAGCGCGCCCCGCGGAACTGAGCTGAAATCGCAGCGGCTTTCGGAATGTCACACCGACAAGCCCGGCGTCGACGAAACGCTGCACCCTGGATCGGACGAACTGTCTGGACCGCGTGGGCCGAAGACGATGACGCACATGATGCACTCCGAACGGAAGCACCAGCACCAGATGCCTGACACTCCAAACCCTCCGCTCGGCATTGCCACGTTCAACGTCAACGGAATCCGGGCGGCACGCCGTCGCGGCTTCGACGCCTGGCTCGCCGGGCGAGGGCTCGACGTCGTGGCCCTGCAGGAGTTGCGCTGCCCACGCGAGGAGGTCGGCGCGTTCGACGGTTATCGCGCGGCAATTGACTGCGGCTCGATCCCGGGCCGCAACGGCGTCGCAATCCTGACGCGCGAGGCACCGTCGGATGTGCGGACCTGGGTCTCGCATCCGCCGCGCAGCCGGGGCCTCGGGGCCCATGCGGGCGAGGGCCGGTACCTCGAGGTAGACCTCGCGGACGTTCCCCTCACCGTGGCGTGCCTCTACCTGCCGAAGGGCGGCCTACCCGCGCACTTGCAGCGGCCCGGCACCATGCGCGATACGCCTGACGGCGGCGCCAAGTACGACCGGAAGATGCGCTTCCTCGGAGCGTTCGCGCGCGAGCTGAGCCGGAACCGCCGGGCGGCGCTCGACGCGGGACGCGAGTTCCTGCTGCTCGGAGACCTGAACCTCGCTCATCTTCCGCACGACGTGACCAATTGGCGGCCCGCACAGAAGATGGAGGGCTTTCTCCCCGAGGAACGCGCCTGGCTGGACAGACAGATCGGGCCGCGCACGCTTGTCGACGTGGTGCGGACGCTGCACGGCGACCGCCCCGGGCCGCTGTCCTGGTGGAGTTGGGCCGGCGAGTCGTTCGTCAAGGACGTGGGCTGGCGCATCGATCACCACCTGGCCACACCGCGGCTGGCGCGGACCGCCATGTCGGTGACCGTCGACAAGGAACCCGAACCCGGCGCGCGGCTGTCTGACCACGCGCCCGTGGTCGTGCGCTACGCCTACCCCTGACGCGCCGGTTACCGAGCCCCGCGCACACTGAGCAGCGTGAGGGCCGCAGCCACCTCATCGGGTTGCGCGCGAAGGGTTTCGGCAGGAGTTCGTCGATCCGGGCGAGGCGCCGATCGATGGTGTTGCGGTGGGTGTACAGCCGTTCGGCGGTGCTCGTGCGGTTGAGTCCCTCGTCCACGTAGGTCAGTACCGTCTGGTGCAGCACCGGGCTGGCGTCCTTCAACTCACCGAGCACGTCGGCGACGAACTGGTCGGCCGAAGGCAGATCCGTCGACAACAGGTCCACCAAGTGGACGTCCTCGTAGCGCACGATGGACAGCCCGGAGTCCAGGCGTGCCAGAAGCCGTTGCGCTGCAGCGGCATCCATGTGTGTTCGCCGAAAGCCGCTCACGCCGGGGGCCGCGCGGCCGAGTGCCACGCGCGCACCGCACCGTCGCCCCAGACGTTCGGCGAGGCCCGTGACCGTCGGCGTGGTCTTCGCCGGTATCCACAACCACACCGCAGCGGTACCGGCAACCACCGTCAGCCGCCGGTCCGCGCCGCACGCCCGCATCACCTGCTCACTGGCGCGTTCGAGTTCGGCGACGTCTTTCTCGGAGTCGACCCAGACGACGACGCCGATGTGCGAACCCGTCAGTGCATAGCCCAGCTGCGCTTCGGCGCGCGCCGGTGCGATGTCCGCGCCCTGGAGCAGGAGCTCGACGGTGGCGTAGCGCTGCAGCTGCGAGCCACCGGCGAACTCCTCGCGGACCTTGCGGATGTGCTCGGCAAGTTCGGCGATGGAGTCATCGACGAATGCCGTGAGCGAATAACCGGAGACCTCGATCAGTTCGCGAAGCTGTTCCGCGTCGTCCGTCGCCTGGAAACACGTGGCCAGCCACCACTTCCAGGCGACACGTTGAGCCGATCGCCACGACAGGACATCGTCGGTGGTCAGGCCGCGCAGCACCACATCACGTGCGTAGGTGCGCATCGCGCTTCCCGCGGCCGGGGCGACCCGGCGACCAGGTTCGGCGATGTTGGACGTCAGCCAGTGCTTGAGGTGGGTGGCCACCATGCGGGCGTCGACCTCCGCGAGCACCGGGTCCTCGGCGATCGCCCGGTACCGCGGGTCCTGCAGCGACGCCGCCGTCAGCTCGTCGATGACGTCCCCGGACCTCGCCAGCGCCGTCTCGGCAAGCCCGCGGATCAGCCGACGGACCGGAGCGGATGCATCGGGCCACAGCTGATCCGGTGTCATGGCAACAGTCTGCCGCTACAGGCCGAGGTGGTCGGCGAGTTCGCGGTAGTCGACCATCCAGAGTCCGGGCGAGCCGGCGGGGTACTGAGAGCGGAAGCCAAGGATGCGCTGGACGCGCTCCGGCAGGGTCTTCACCACGTCACGATCGACGAGGAACGGGTACGCCTCCTCCCCGACCAGGAAGCCCGGGTTGAACGCGAAAGACACCGCGCGGCGGTACTGATCGGTGGTGACGTTGGCACCGCCGCCGTGGGCGGTCTTGCCGCTGAAGAACAGGGCGTCGCCGGCCTTCATCACAGCGGGCACCGTCTGCTCCGGGGTGCCGCGGTCCTGGAAGTCGGGCCACTTGTGGCTGCCCGGGATGACGCGGGTCGCGCCATTCTCCTCGGTGAAGTCCGTGAGGGCGATGAGGAAGTTGAGGGTGATCTCGGGGCCGGAGGGGCCCATGCCGACAAAGGGGAACCAGTTCTCGAGGTCGCGGTGCAGGTACTGCGCGCGGTTGCCGGGGCCGATCTCGATGACCTGGGCGGTGGTCATCCAGTAGGTGCCGGACTCCTCGAGGAATGTCGCATCACATAGGGCGTGGACCAGGTCGTGGTCGATGATCTCGTTGCGGAAGACCGGGCTGTGGGTGACCAGATTGGTGAGGCGCTTGGTGTTGGCACCGTGGAACTCGTTGACGATCTCGAGTTCGTGCTTGCCGCCGGCGGTCAGCGCGGCGAGGGGGGACTCGATCTCCGCATTGAATCGGGCAACCTGATCTGGCGTGAGCAGTCCTTCGATGATCACGCCGCCGTCGCGCTCGACGATGGCACGGATGTCGGCGAGGTCCGCGGTACTGCGGATGCATTGGATGGCCGAATCAACTGTTGTCATGGTGATTTCCGTTCCTGTTGGAGCCGACGGCACCGCCGGCCTCCGTGGTGTGAATGAAGGTGTGCCGTCGCGAACGATGGCGCAGTTCCCACCATCGCGGCTGCGGGTCGCGGCCACCATCCGCACCTCACACCGTCTGTGCACCGACGACGGTGCACATCGCACCGGGCCTGCATGTCTGGTCTGCATGTGTGTGCGATTTCCACCGGCTCCGGCCGCAGAACGCTGAGATTCGGTGTAGTGCGCACTACGCCCGTCCCGGCAGCCTGAGGCACATCGCACAGTGCCGGGTTCGGCGCAGGAAGGAATCGACAGATGAGCAGCTCGGCAAGCGGCCCGGAGTACTTCGACGTCGTGATCATCGGGGCAGGCATCTCGGGAATCGGTGCCGCGGCCTACCTCACCCGCGAGTTCCCGAAGAAGAAGATTGCGGTGTTGGAGGGACGCGCTGCAATCGGTGGTACGTGGGACCTGTTCCGCTACCCGGGAATTCGGTCCGACTCGGACCTCCACACGTTCGCGTACGAATTCAAGAGCTGGCGCCACGAGAACGCGATCGCGGACGCGCCGCTGATTCTCGACTACCTCAAGGAAACCGTCGACGAGTTCCGTCTCGACGACATCATCAGGTACCGGCACAACGTCGTGGCCGCCGCCTGGTCGAGCGACGACGCCGAATGGGTGCTGACCGTCGAGGTCACCGCCCCCGACGGCGCGGTACGCAGCCAGGTGATCAAGGCGGGATGGGTCTACGCCGGCACGGGCTACTACCGGTACGACGAGGCGTACACCCCGCAGTTCGAGGGCAGAGACGACTTCGAAGGCGACATCGTGCACCCGCAGTTCTGGCCCGAGGGCTATGACTACTCCGGCAAGAATGTCGTCGTAATCGGGAGCGGCGCGACCGCGATCACGCTGATCCCGTCTCTGCTCAAGGGCGATACCGCCGCCGAGCACGTCACCATGCTGCAGCGCACGCCGACGTACATCCTGTCGATGGCACGCATCGATGCCTTGAGCCTCAAGCTCACTCGACTCCTCGGGGAGCGTCGCGGCTATCTCGCGACCCGGTGGAAGAACGTGTTGATCGATTGGCTGGTCGTCGAGCTGATGACCAGGTTCCCCAAGACCGCGCGTCGGGTCATCCGCCACCTGAACATGAAACAACTACCACCGGGATTCGACGTGGACCGCCACTTCAACCCTCCCTACGACCCCTGGGACCAACGCCTGTGTCTGGCCCCCGACGGCGACTTCTTCGCGTCGATCCGCGACGGCCGGGCATCGGTCGTAACCGATCGGATCCGCCGGTTCACCAAGCAGGGAATCGAGCTCGAGTCAGGCAGGCAGCTGCCGGCCGACCTCATCGTCACGGCGACCGGTCTGAACATGCGCCTGTTCGGAGGCATCGATCTCACCGTCGACGGACGACCGGTCGACGTGTCCAGCAGTGTGGTCTACCGAGGGTTCCTGCTGTCGGACGTACCGAACTGGATGATGGCGATCGGTTACACCAAATCGTCGTGGACACTGAAGATCTCGCTGCTCGGCAAGAGTCTCATCGAGCTGCTCCGCTACATGGACACCCACGGGTACGACACCGTCGCTCCTCACGCGGCCGAGGGCATCGGCACCAGGTCGGTCCTCGACCTGGACGCTGGATACATGCGACGTGCGCAGCGCGCCCTGCCACTTCAGGGCGAAGCGATGCCGTGGCAGGTGAGGAACGTGTTCCTCGAAGACCGGAAGATGTACCGGGGATCGATCATCGACGACAATCTCCGCTTCAGCTCACGACTGGAACGGGAACTGGACGGTGGCGGCCCCGCAGTAAACCGCGCAGCGTCCGGACGAGCGACCTCATGACAGCGATCACCGCCCCACCTACGGCCCCGGACACCACCCGCCTGACCAGCGCCGAGCGGATCCAGCGCGCACTGTTCACCGCCCTGGGCCGAATTCCGAAGACAGTTCTCCGCCGGCTCGTCCCACCGACCGTCAACTCGGATGGTGACGTGATGGAGCCGGAGATCGCACTGCTCATGCGGTTCGCCGCCGGGGCACCGGATTTCAGCGACGGTACGGTCGCCGATGCCCGAGCCATCATGGAGGCCGACTGCAGAGTATTCGCGGACCAGGGCGCGAATGCCGACGTGGACCGCGGGATTGTCCTGCCCAGCGGAATTCGGGCCAGCCTCTATCGCCCGACAACACGGTCCCACGGGCTGGTGTTGTTCCTGCACGGCGGTGGTTTCGTTCTCGGAAGTCGCCGAGCATACGACTCCCCTGCCCGGTTGATCGCGGCCCGCGCCGGGGTCAACGTGCTGTCGATCGAGTATCGACTGGCCCCTGAGGCCCCTTTCCCGGCTCCCGTCGACGACGCCTGGGAGGCATGGCGATTCGCCGTCGATCACTGCGCCGACTGGGGCATCGACCCGGCACGCATCGTGTTGCTCGGCGACAGCGCCGGCGCGAATCTGTGCGCGGTGCTATCGAATCAACTGCAGGGCCAGGTACTTCGGCCGAGGATGCAGGTACTGATGTACCCGTTTATCGACGCCGTGGGTGGGTACCGTTCGCGCGACGAGTTCGCCGACAACCCCGCGCTCACCGGCAAGCAGATCGAGTGGTTGGGTGAGCTTTACGTGCCCAACGACCGCGACCGCGCCGACCCGCGGGTGTCACCGATTCGTGCCGAAGATCTCTCCCAGGCGCCGGCGACGCTGATCACCGTCGCCGGTTTCGATCCCTTGCGGGACGAGGCGATCGCCTACGCCCTGCGACTCAGAGACTCTGGAGTCCCGACCCGGTTGCTCCGAGAAGGCGGCCTCGTGCACGGGTATCTGTCCATGACGCAGATCAGCCCGGCGGCACGCGATGCGGTCGACCGCGTCGCCGCCGCGATCAGCCGCGCCGTGGCTTCCGAAAGGTAAAAGTGAACTCTTCCGCGATGGCGCTGCTCCTGCTCGCCGACCTCTGCATGCTCGCCGCCGGGTTGTACTACGGCGTGAAATTTCTTCGCCACCACCACAATCTGCTGCTCGGGATCGAGTGGCTCGTGATCGGACTGTCGGGGACGAACGTGCTGTTGCTGGCCGCCAGCGGGGTCGCGCATTCGAGTTTCAGCTATCACCTCATGGTGTTCTTCGACGCATTCTCACGTTCGTTCGGCATGACCCTGATCATCGTGCTCGGGATGATGGCAGTCACTCGCGGTTACCGGCCCTCGTGGGTGGTGGAGGTTGGTGCCGTTGCGGCGGCGGTCGCGGTGGGGTTGAACCGCGCACTCGATGTGCGGCCGGTCGAGTTCGGGTGGGCGATCTTCTATCTCGTGATGAATGTCGGAGTGGCACTGTTCATGTCGGCAGTTGCCGTTCGCGTGTGGCGGATCGGTCAGCGGCGGCAAGCCGCGTGGGTCTTCGTGGCGACGGCCCTCGGGGCGTTCGTGGCGGTGATCTATGACTTCGTCCACATTCCGGGTGACGACGCCGAACACACGCTGTTCTACATCCTCGCGATGTCGGTCTGGGCGCTGATGCTCGTGACCTACTACCACGGGTACAACGTGCTCGCGGTTCACGAGCAGACACGAACAACCGCCAAAACTCGCCACCTGAATGCACTGCGTGCCGAGCACGCCCGCGAGAGCTGACTCGGGCAAACTTCGGACATGGACGAGACGCCACGGGCCACGTACGCAGTCGACAGCGACGACCCGCAATACGCCGGCACGATCTACACCCTGCACGAGTTCGATGACGGCTCGGTACTGGTGTCTCTCGAATACGCCGACGGCAGCGCCCTCGAAGCGGGCTACCTCTACGCGGAGGAGATCGACGGCCTCAGCGAGAGTGAGTTGCTTGCGGAAATCGACCAGGCGATCCGGGCCGCCGGCCTACCCTCGCGCGGCGATACCGTGACACCCAGCTGACCGAACCTCATGGGGACGAGGCGTCACCGCTGCATCTCCGCAGCGATCTCCTCGGCCGACGCCGGCTGCCGATCCCACGCCTCCAGCGACACGCAGATCGATCGCTTTCCCGACCGTGGCTCATCGGAGTGGGTGTGTCCGTGGATCAACCACATCCCGAGGTTCGGCAACTGATATTGATCGAAGTCTCTGCGCGAGAGCCTGTCCGGGACGTCGACGTACGGGAAGTGGCTGAGCATCACGCCCTCTCCACCCACCTTCGTCCGCGCCACCTGCTGCACGCTCGCGAACACCGCGGCGTAGGCGGCGAAATGCTTCTGAGCGCCCCGGTACATCGGATGCACCGGATCGTGATTGCCGGTCACGAGGTGCATCGGTACGTGCAATGTGCTCAGCTGCGCCAGAGCTGATTCCATCGACGCCACCCCACCGGCGCAGATGTCACCGAGCACCCACAACGTGTCCTGTTTCGGATCGAGCCGGTACAGCGGCGCCATCACCGCGGCGTCGTGCGCTACCACCGTGTCGAACCCGCGCAAGCCCGCCAGCTTCGGGTGCGCGAGGTGCAGGTCGGCGGTGAAAAAGTCCACACGCGGACGGTAGCGGGCGGACCCGACACGTCGCGACCGAGTTTTGTCCCTCTGCTAGCGGTCGAACATGTCGCTGACGCGATCGAAGAAGCGATCCATGCGCTGTTCCAGTCGAGTCCCTTTCCCCCACTTCTCCCATGCGTAGATCAGACCGAATATGGCGGCGACGATCGCGAGCACCAGAGCGGTGACAAGGACGGCCTCGACGGTTGTCGACATCGGAACATGATCTCCGACACCGTCGCTGAACACCATCCGCCGACCTGGTATCTGCGTCAGACTCCCTTGCTGCCGGGACCGGCACCCCCACCCGAATTGCCTTACTGACGCATCTGTCGGTGGGGCATGATGGCGCGATGAACTCGCGGTGGTGGAGGCTGTTCGATCGGACGCTGTACCAGCTGCGCTGGATCGGTCCGCCCGCATATCTGGGGCTTGCCCTCTACATGGGCTGGATCGGGATTGAGTTCATTTCGGACGCCACCCTATCCACCCAGCTACTCGGGTGGGGATTTCTAGCGATTGGTCTCTGGTCCTTGCGACAGTCCTACAAGGAGTTTCGAGAGGCTCGGGATGCCGAGCCGCCAGCGTGGCTACCCGACCTACCCGACCCGGACCAGGCCGATAGGCCCGCGTGGCGGCACCCGCTCACACCGGAGCTACGGGAACAACTACTGACGACGTTCGCCTTGCTGGTAGCTGCCGGGATCCTCGACCCTGACGAGGTGCCCGATGACGAGATCGTCGAGTGCGCCGAACACATGGACGTGTTCGAGGACATGGACATTTACTCCGTGATGAGGGTTCTGGAAATGCTGGGGGACGAACGGGACCCACCGCTTCGCCACCTGGCATTCTTCACCACCCATGCGGAGTTCTACGAGGACGATGCGTTCGGGATCGTGCGCGAGTTTGCCCGCATCAGCGGGTATGACGGTCCGTTGCGCCAGATCCGGTGCGATATGACCGGCGATTGGCAGAGTCCCAGCTTGAACCCCGTCCCTAACGCCGTCATCGAATTCGAGATGGGCAAGGCCCGATACTCGCTGCCCTTCACCACGTACGCCAAGTACCTGCCCGACGGGCTGATCGAACAATTGGCACCGATCTTCGCCCCGCCCGAAAGTGCGGGACGTTTCTATGTCTCGTGGGTCGTCGACGATATGGACATCACATTTACAACCCCGGCCAAGATCGACGAGTTCAACGCCGCCCTTGGACCGGAACCGTCCTGGGTGCCGATCTGATGGGTGTCTCAACTAGGCGATATGCTTGAACTCACGATCACGTAACTTCTTTCCGAAAAGCCGTGACTACAAATGTGTCTGGTGAATCATCGACATGGATCAGCTTCGCGAGACAGTCCAATCTCTTCATCGTCGCGGCAGTGTTGGCAGGTGTCCTTGAAGACACCCTTGTTCGTATGATGACGTGTGTGAGCACTGCGTCGACTCGACGGCATGGGGCGGCCTTTCCGAACGGATGACATCTTGGCACGCGTTTCTTCGCTCGCGGTGCGGCCAAAGTTCGGATTTCCGGCGCCCTTACGCATTTCGGACAGATTGGCCCTGGCCTCTTCCGACATCACATGACCGAAACTGGGATGGTCAGCCCCGAATTTCCCGTAGTTCGGATTGTCAGCGCCAACGTTGGTCCCCTTGCGCTCCGCGGACCATTTCGCTCGTTGCTCGGCGGAGTGCTTCCGCTGATAGAACGGATTCTCCTCGCCAAATCGACTGGGAACCTTACGTCCGGTCGATCGGATCCTCGCAGCCTCTCGCATCTCCGGCGTCCATTCCACGCCCGTCGGTCCAAGGCCGCCGTCTGCCAGGTTCAACAACGAATGCCCCTCCTGCCGGAGAAGAACTATCCAGGCAATCTCGGCCTCTCCAAGCTCGTCGAGCCCGTCCGCCCAGTCCAGCGGAACTGCAACGACGTTGTCGCGATCCTGCTTGCGTAGCCAGTCGTAAAACGGCGTCTTCCGCCCAGCGGCAGCAACTTTGAAGTGTTGCCGAAGCCGAACGTGCGCAGTTTTCGTCGTAAGACCTACATAGCGATACCCAACCTCCGACCGGAGCCTGACACCATAGATCAGGCCACCGGTCGGAGGTTCAGCGATCACGAAAGGCCGCTGTCAGCGACGCTTCGTCACAACATGCAGCTGACGCAATTTTCAACCTCAGTGCCTTGCAGCGCCATCTGACGCAACCGGATGTAGTAGAGCGTCTTGATTCCCTTGCGCCAGGCGTAGATCTGCGCTTTGTTGACCTCGCGGGTGTCGGCGGTGTCCTTGAAGAACAACGTCAGCGAAAGACCCTGATCCACGTGCTGGGTGGCCGCAGCGTAGGTGTCGATGATCTTCTGGTACCCGATCTCATACGCGTCCTGGTAATACTCCAGGTTGTCGTTGGTCAGATAGGGCGCCGGGTAGTAGACCCGACCGATCTTGCCTTCCTTACGGATCTCGATCTTCGATGCCACCGGGTGGATCGAGGATGTCGAGTGGTTGATGTACGAGATCGACCCGGTCGGCGGGACGGCCTGCAGGTTCTGGTTGTAGATGCCGTGCTTCTGCACCGACTCCTTCAACTGCTTCCAGTCGTCCTGCGTCGGGATGTGGATCTCCGCATCGGCGAAGATCTGCCGGACCTTGTCGGTGGCCGGCTCCCACACCTGATCGGTGTACTTGTCGAAGAACTCCCCCGACGCGTACTTCGAGTCCTCGAACCCACCGAAGCTCGTACCGCGTTCGATCGCAATCAGATTCGATGCCCGCAATGCGTGGAACAGCACGGTGTAGAAGTAGATGTTGGTGAAGTCGATGCCTTCTTCGGAGCCGTAGTGGATCCGCTCACGGGCCAGATACCCGTGCAGGTTCATCTGCCCCAGGCCGATCGCGTGCGAGCTGTTGTTGCCCTGCTCGATCGACGGCACCGACCAGATGTGGGTCTGATCGCTCACCGCGGTCAGGGCCCGGATCGCCACCTCGATGGACTGCGCGAAGTCCGGTGAATCCATCGTCTTGGCGATGTTCATCGACCCGAGGTTGCACGAGATGTCCTTGCCCACCTTGGAGTAGGACAGATCGTCGTTGAACTCCGAGGCGGTCGAGACCTGAAGGATCTCCGAGCAGAGGTTGGAGTGGGTGATCTTGCCGGCGATCGGGTTCGCCCGGTTCACCGTGTCCTCGTACATGATGTACGGGTAGCCCGACTCGAACTGCAGCTCGGCCAGCGTCTGGAAGAACTCGCGCGCCTTGATCTTCGTCTTGCGGATGCGCGCGTCGTCGACCATCTCGTAGTACTTCTCGGTCACCGAGATGTCGGCGAACGGGACGCCGTAGACCTTCTCCACGTCGTACGGCGAGAAGAGGTACATGTCCTCGTTCTTCTTGGCCAACTCGAAGGTGATGTCCGGGATCACGACACCGAGCGAGAGCGTCTTGATCCGGATCTTCTCGTCGGCGTTCTCACGCTTGGTGTCGAGGAACCGGTAGATGTCGGGGTGGTGCGCGTGCAGGTACACCGCACCGGCACCCTGGCGGGCGCCGAGCTGGTTGGCGTAGGAGAACGAGTCCTCCAGCAGCTTCATGATCGGGATGACGCCCGAGCTCTGGTTCTCGATGTTCTTGATCGGGGCGCCGTGCTCACGAATGTTGGTCAGCAGCAAGGCGACTCCGCCGCCGCGCTTGGACAGCTGCAGGGCCGAGTTGATCGAGCGCCCGATGGACTCCATGTTGTCCTCGATGCGCAGCAGGAAGCAGGACACCGGCTCGCCGCGCTGCTTCTTGCCCGAGTTGAGGAACGTCGGGGTGGCCGGCTGGAAGCGGCCGTCGATGATCTCGTCGACGAGCTTCTCTGCCAGCACCGTGTCACCGGCAGCCAGGGTCAGCGCCACCATGACGACGCGATCTTCGAAACGCTCGAGGTAGCGCTTCCCGTCGAAGGTCTTGAGCGTGTAGGAGGTGTAGTACTTGAACGCACCGAGGAAGGTCGGGAACCGGAACTTCTTGGCGTAGGCCCGATCGAGCAGGCTCTTGACGAAGTTGCGGCTGTACTGATCGAGCACCTCGCGCTCGTAGTACTCCTTCTCGATCAGGTAATCGAGCTTCTCGTCCTGACTGTGGAAGAACACCGTGTTCTGGTTGACGTGCTGCAGGAAGTACTCCCGCGCAGCCCGCACATCCTTGTCGAACTGAATCTTGCCGTCTGCGTCGTACAGATTCAGCATCGCGTTGAGCGCGTGGTAATCAGTCTCTCCGGGCAGGGTGTGCCCGGGAGCGGTTACAGGCTCTGCAGCTGTGACGGTTGGTGGCACGTCTGGTCCTTCCAAAAGTCTTTCAACCCCGCACGGACAGCCTCGACATCGTCCGGGGTTCCCATGAGTTCGAAGCGATACAGGTACGGCACGCCGCATTTGCGCGAGACAACATTGCCCGCGTACGCGAACTCCGCACCGAAGTTGTTGTTGCCCGCGGCGATGACGCCGCGGATCAACGACCGGTTGTGTTCATTGTTCAGAAAGGCGATGACCTGCTTGGGGACGTAGCCACCGTTGTCGATGTCGGGAGTGGCACGGCCGCCGCCGTAGGTGGGCAGGACCAGAACGTAGGGCTCGTCCACCTCGATGCGGCCATGCAGCGGGATCCGGGTGACGCGATCTTCGGGCCATCCCAGCTTCTGGACGAAGCGGTGGGTGTTCTCCGAGACGCTGGAGAAGTAGACGAGATGGCTCATCGTGTCCTCCGTCCTTCCCCCGTGGTGGTGATGCCTTCCGTTACGCGGTCGCCGCGACCGTGCTCAGTGCCTTGATCCGATCGGGACGGAAGCCCGACCAGTGGTCGTTACCGGCCACCACAACGGGGGCCTGCAGGTACCCGAGTGCCATGACGTAGTCACGGGCCTCGCTGTCGAGGGTGATGTCGACCTTCTCGAACTCGATGCCCTGCTTCTCCAACGCCTTGTAGGTGGCGTTGCACTGCACGCATGCGGGCTTGGTGTACACGGTGACGGTCATCTTCGGTACGGCTCCTCTTGCGGAAAGTGAAAAAACTAGACAGGTGACTGGCAACTGATCGGGTCTTACGTTTCGCTTAAGTTCAGCGACCTTCGGGCCGCCAAAATTCCTGCCGGTCGAAGCCGCTCTCCGGCTGGTCTTGAAACCGACTCGGCCGGATTCGCTGCGCTCCGGCCGGCTCCCGAACTGTGGTGGCCTGTCGGTCTCACAGACACTACACCTAGTGGCCGACAGTTCGAAGCCATACAACATGTTCTGAATAACATTTCTGAAATTCCCTGGTCGTAAGCTTGCCAGCAACCACGTTCACGGCGTGTCGTACCCGACTTGACAGACCGTGTCGCGCCGCGGCCCTAGATGTACCACCAGCCACCGACAAGTCTGGCCGCCACACAGCGCGAGGCCCCCTAATAGCAAAGCCGCCGGCCGGGTCGGAACGACCCAGCCGGCGGCAAGATTTTGCCGGAAAGCGGCGCAAACGGCAAAACGCGAAGACGACCCCTCAACCGACCTCGGTTGTGAGCTTGCTCACAATGTCGCGCAGCGTCTCTGCCACCTCGGCGTTCTCCCTGGGGTGCTTACCGTCGAGCGATTTGGACGGCACCGACAGCTTCAGATCTTCGACCACGCGCGGCCCGGCGATGCCGAAGGATTTACGAGTCTCGTCGTGCGCCCACACACCGCCGTACTGCCCGAGCGCCGCCCCGACGACCGCCAGCGGCTTGTCCTTGAGGGCGCCGTTGCCGAACGGGCGCGACAGCCAATCGATGGCGTTCTTCAACACACCGGGGATGCTGCCGTTGTATTCGGGGGTGACGACGAGCGCGGCGTCGGCGTCGCCGGCCGCCGCCCGCAGGGCCACCACCGGCTCGGCCACCTCGGCGGTGTCGATGTCCTCGTTATAGAAGGGCAGCTCCCCCAGCCGATCGAAGATGCGCAGCTCCACTCCGTCGGGCGCCTGCTCCACCGCCAGTTCGGCGATCTGCCGGTTGACCGACGCCGCCCGCAAGCTCCCTACCAACACCAGCACCTTGATATCGGCCATGTTCACGCTCCTTTTGTTCGACTCGCTCGATTCTCGCAACGATCAACCGGACTGTGGTCCGATTAATTCCGGCTGAGTTAAAGTTCAGTGGTGGCAGCCTCCGACCGCCCGACCCGGCTCATGGGCATCGACCCGGCGCCACAGGAACGCGGCCCAGGGCGTGTCGACGCCGCCCGGAACCGCGCCCTCATTCTCGACGCCGCGCGCCGGCTCATCGCCGAACGCGGCCCCGACGCGGTCAGTACCGACGATATCGCGGTCGAGGCCGGCGTCGGGAAAGGAACGGTGTTCCGCAGGTTCGGCAGCCGGGCCGGTCTGATGATGGTGCTGCTCGACGAGGACGAGACCGCCGAGCAGGACGCCTTCATGTTCGGCCCACCCCCGCTGGGACCCGGCGCACCGCCGTTGGAACGGCTGCTGGCCTACGGCGCGGATCGCCTCCGATTCGTCCACAGTCATCGGGCGCTGCTGTCGGACGCCATCCGTGATCCCGCGCTGCGCTTCTCGGGCCCGTTCACGCTGCACCGCACCCATGTCCGAATGCTGCTCGAAACCGCCGGCACCACAGGTGATCTCGATGCCCAAACCGATGCCCTGATCGCACTTCTGAACCCCGACTATCTGGAGCACCAGCTGTCCGCCGGGCGCAGCCTCGACCACCTGACGACTGCCTGGCAGGACACCGCCCGCAAGTTGTGCGGCCACTAGCACCATGACCGCCTGGGTGCTGCATGTCGACCTGGACCAGTTTCTGGCCTCGGTCGAGTTGCGGCGCCACCCTGAACTCCAAGGCCTGCCGGTCATCGTCGGCGGCAGCGGCGATCCCACCGAGCCCCGCAAGGTGGTCACCTGCGCGTCATACGAGGCGCGTGAATTCGGGGTGCACGCCGGGATGCCGCTGCGCACCGCGGCGCGCAGGTGCCCGGACGCCACCTTCCTGCCGTCGGACCCCGATGCCTACGACGCGGCCTCCGAACAGGTCATGGGTCTGCTGCGCGATCTCGGCCACCCGCTGGAGGTGTGGGGCTGGGACGAGGCCTATCTGGGCGCCGACGTCAACGACCCGGTCGAGTTGGCCGAGCGGATCCGCACGGTGATCGCCGCCGAGACCGGCTTGTCCTGCTCGGTGGGTATCAGCGACAACAAGCAACGCGCGAAGGTGGCGACCGGCCTGGCCAAACCTGCGGGCGTCTACCTGCTCACCGAGACCAACTGGATGTCGGTGATGGGTGACCGTCCGACCGATGCGCTGTGGGGAGTCGGTCCCAAGACCACCAAAAAGCTTGCCGCGCTGGGTATCACCACGGTGGCCGATCTGGCCGCCACCGATGCCACAGTGCTCACCTCGGCCTTCGGGCCCAGTACCGGGCTGTGGATCCTGTTGCTGGCCAAGGGCGGCGGCGATACCGAGGTGAGCTCCGAGCCCTGGGTTCCACGGTCACGCAGCCACGTCATCACCTTCGCCGAGGACCTCACCGAGCGCGGTGAGATGGACGACGCGATCCGCGCGTTGACCCGACGGACCCTCGACGAGGTGGTGGAACAGGGCCGAATCGTCACTCGGGTGGCCGTCACGGTGCGTACCAGCACCTTCTACACCCGCACCAAGATCCGCAAGCTGGCCACACCGAGCACCGACGCCGACGCGATCACCGACACCGCGCTGGCGGTGTTCGACCAGTTCGAGCTGGACCGACCGATCCGGCTGTTGGGTGTTCGGCTGGAACTGTCCATGGACGGGATTCCCACCGGCCCGGTTGTCACAGCAGACCAATAGCCTCGAACCCATGCTGCAGACCATCGCTGTTCGGGGCTACCGCTCGCTGCGGGAGGTGATCCTGCCGCTGACCGAGCTCACCGTGGTCACCGGCGCCAACGGCACCGGAAAGTCCTCCATCTATCGGGCGCTGAGGCTACTGGCGGACTGTGGGCGGGGCCAGGTGATCGGCTCACTGGCCCGCGAGGGCGGCCTGCAGTCGGTCTTGTGGGCGGGCCCCGAACAACCGAACGAGCAGACCCAGGGCACTGTCCGGACCCGCCCGGTTTCACTCGAACTCGGCTTCTCCGCAGACGATTTCGGTTACCTGGTGGATCTGGGCCTGCCGCAGATGGCCGGGTCGGGTGGTGAGCCGTCAGCTTTCGCCCAGGATCCCGAGATCAAACGTGAGGTGGTCTTCGCCGGGCCGGTGCTGCGTCCGGCCTCGACGCTGGTGAGCCGCACCCGTGAGTACGCCGAGGTGGCCGCGCAATCGGGCCGGGGTTTCGATGAGCTGACCCGCTCGTTGCCTTCCTACCGCAGCGTGCTCGCCGAATACGCACACCCGGACGCGCTGCCGGAACTGTCGGCCGTCTCGGACCGGTTGCGTGACTGGCGGTTCTACGACGGGTTCCGGGTCGATGCCGCCGCACCTGCCCGCCAACCCCACGTGGGTACGCGCACCCCGGTGCTCTCCGACGACGGCTCGGATCTGGCCGCGGCGGTTCAGACGATCATCGAGACGACTTTCGACGATCTGGCCCGTGCAGTGGCCGACGCATTCGACGGGGCCACCATCTCGGTGGCGGTCAACGACGGGCTGTTCGATCTGCAGCTGCGTCAGCGCGGCATGCTGCGGCCGTTACGCGCGGCCGAATTATCGGACGGCACACTGCGTTTCCTACTCTGGGCAACGGCACTGGCCAGCCCCCGTCCCCCATCACTCATGGTGCTCAACGAACCGGAGACCTCGCTGCATCCCGATCTGGTCCGGCCGCTGGCCGCCCTCATCACGTCCGCAGCCAAACAGTCCCAGGTGGTCGTGGTGACGCATTCGCGCGCTCTACTGGACTTCCTGGAGACCACGCCGGCGGCCGATGAGCAGCGGAGCACCGCGATCGAGATAGAGCTCTACAAGCAATGGGGTGAGACGAAGGTGGACGGGTTCGGCATGCTCAACACCCCCTCGTGGCACTGGGGAAAACGCTAGCGCTGCACGGACTTCGGCCGTAGTGCCCGACTGAAGAGCACATTGACCTGCCGCATGGCCACACTGTAGGGCCACCACGCGATGCGCTTGAAGGCGTACAGGGCGCGGATGTCGACCGACGTGTAGATCAAAAACCGGTTGCGCGTCATCCCGGCCAGGATCTTGTCGGCCGCCTTCTCCGCCGAGATGGCGTGGCCGGCGAACCGGTCCACCCATTTCTGCACATTCGGATCTTCCCGGTCCACACCGGCGATCTGAACCGTCTGGACCAGACCGGTTTTCACTGCTCCCGGCACCACCACCGACACCCCGATACGGTGCCGCGCCAGGTCGAAACGCAGCACTTCACTCAGTCCGCGCAGCCCGTACTTGCTCGCGCTGTATGCGCTGTGCCAGGGCAGCGCCACGATACCGGCGGCCGAGGACACGTTCACCAGGTGCCCGCCGCGGCGAGCCTGCACCATCGGCGGCAGGAAAGTCTCGATCACGTGGATCGGCCCCATCAGGTTGACGTCGATCATCGAGCGCCAGTGTTGGTGGGTGAGTTGGTCGACGGTCCCCCAGGCCGATACCCCCGCGATGTTCATGACCACGTCCATCGACGCATGTGCGGCGTGGATGTCGGCGCCGAATGCCGCCACCTGGTCGTAGTCGGAGATGTCCAGCGCTCTGTGCGCGGGCACCTCGGCGCCGAGCGCCTTGGCGTCGGCGACGGTCTGGGCCAACCCGACCTCATCGCGGTCGGTCAGGTACAACTCGGCACCCCGGGCCGCCAGAGCAAGGGCGGTAGCCCGTCCGATGCCGCTGGCTGCGCCGGTGATCAAGCACTTTTTCCCCGAAAAGTCCGCCCGGGCGTTACCCGCGGTATCACTCCCCATAGCGGTGACCTTACCTGTGGCGCTAAGCGGCCTGGCCGCCCCACAGTGCGTTGAGCCACAGTCGCTCGACCACGTCGAGCGCACGAGCCGGGTCGGTTCCCCGCCCGACGAAGGCGGAGTCGTGCGAAAGCGTCATCGCCGTGGTCGCGACCAGGGTGCGGACCAGGGCTGGGAGGTCGTCCGAGATCGGACGGGCACCGGCGTCTTGTTCGACCAGGCCCACGATCTGGTCGATCACGGCGTCCTCGTAGTCGTTCATCAAGTCCCGGATCTGGGCGTCGGTGTTCTGCGCGACGGTGCAGGCCGACATGATCGGATCGTTGGTGGCGAACACGGTGGCCGCGCTTCCGACCATCCGCTTGGCGAAGGCGGCAGGAGTTTCACCGGCGTCGCGGGGCGCGTAATTGTGGGTCAACGCAGCGAGTTGTTCCATCGCGTCGGACACGATCACTGCCAGCACCGCGTACTTCGAATCGAAGTAGAAGTAGAAGCCCGACCGGGCCACCCCGGCGCGTTCACTGATGGTGCTCACCGACAAATCGGCAAACGACTGCTCCTCGAGCAGTTCCCGCACAGCCGTCACGATGGCCTCGCGTTGCCGGTCACCACGGCTGCGACGGGCCTGCGGACGCCCGGTGGAGCCATTGCTGCTCCCCGGTATCGATTCGGCGGTCATGGCATTAGACCTTTGCATCCACGACGCGCCTGTTCAAAACTTGACATGCGTCAAGTCTGACAGTCAGGATGGCCTCAAGTGGTGACATCGACCACACTTCGTCGGACTTTGTTGGTCAGGAGCGGCCCATGACAACCATCAGCACCCCGCATTACCTGCTCGATCAGGCCAAGCGTCGGTTCACCCCGACGCCCAACACGTTGCCGGGAATGGGCGCGCTGGAAAAGCGCCTCAAGGCCAAGGAGTGGGACCAGTTCGTCTTCGCCGAACCGCCCGCCGGCAGCGGCCTCAAGCCGATCATGGGCGACTCCGGTTTGCCGATCATCGGCCACATGATCGAGATCTTCCGTGGCGGTCCCGACTTCATCCTGGAGCAGTACCGCAAGAACGGCCCGCTCTACTACGCGCAGTCCCCCGCCCTGTCCTCGGTGATGGCGCTCGGTCCCGACGCCACCCAGGCGGTCTTCTCCAACCGCAACAAGGACTTCTCCCAGCGCGCCTGGGATCCGGTGATCGGCCCGTTCTTCGAAGGCGGCCTGATGCTGCTCGACTTCGACGAGCACATGTTCCATCGCCGGATCATGCAGGAGGCGTTCACCCGCACCAGGCTGACCGGCTACATCTCGCACATCGACTCGGTCGCCTCGGCCGTGTTGGCGAATGACTGGGTGGCCAACGACCCTCGGTTCCTGTTCCACCCGGCGATCAAGGAACTCACGCTCGACATCGCCTCCGAGGTGTTCATGGGCGTCCCCGCGGGCACCGACCGCGCGCTGGTCACCACGATCAACAACGCGTTCACCACCACCACGCGGGCGGGCAACGCGATCGTGCGGACATCGGTGCCGCCGCTGAAATGGTGGCGCGGCATCCAGGCCCGCAAGACCCTCGAGGACTACTTCGCCAGCCGCATCGGCGAGAAGCGCCAGTCGGAGAGCACCGACATGTTCAGCGTGCTGTGTCACTCCGCCGACGAGGACGGCCAGACCTTCACCGACGACCAGATCATCAGCCACATGATCTTCCTGATGATGGCCGCGCATGACACGTCGACCTCGACGATGACGACAATGGCCTATCACCTGGCGGCCAATCCCGAATGGCAGGAACGCCTGCGCGACGATTCCGCGCGCATCGGCGACGGACCGTTGGACTTCGAGTCGCTGGACAAGCTGGAAACCTACGACCTGGTGATCAACGAGTCACTGCGGATGATGACGCCGCTGCCGTTCAATTTCCGCGAGGCCGTGCGCGACACCGAGCTGCTGGGCTACTTCATCCCGGCCGGCACGAGCGTGGTCACGTGGCCGTCGATCAACCACCGGCTGCCTGAGCTGTGGACCGACCCGGACAAGTTCGACCCGGACCGCTTCGCCGAGCCGCGCAGCGAGCACAAGAGTCACCGGTATGCGTTCGCGCCGTTCGGCGGCGGCGCCCACAAGTGCATCGGCATGGTGTTCGGCCAGTTGGAGATCAAGACCGTGATGCACCGGCTGCTGCGCCGCTACAAGCTGGAGCTCGCCAGCCCGGGCTATCAGCCGCGCTACGACTACGGCGGCATGCCGGTCCCGATCGACGGCATGCCGATCGTGCTGCGCCCGCTGCACTGAGGCATTTCGACGGCCCATTGGCCAGTTGTTTCACGCGTCCGACGTATCGCCGTGCAACAACTGGCCATTCGGCGTTCCAGGCGTCTAACGTCGCGACATGACCGCCGACGAAGTCAAGGAGGCATCGACGCCACGCGCGACCGATCGCGCCGGCGATACCTCGCCGTTCGCCCTCGGATTGCTGCTGAGGCGGGCCCACTGGCATGCGTCGGCCGTGATGTCGGAGGCACTTGCACCCCTCGGCATCGAGATGCGCCATTTCGCGGTCCTGCTCGAGCTCGTCAATCACGGCCCGATAGAACAACGGGATCTCGTAGAGGCCACCGGGTCCGACAAGTCGGCGATCATGCGAGTCATCGACGACCTGGAACACAAGGGTCTGGCGGTGCGCAAACCGGTTCCGGGTGACCGGCGGGTGCGGGCGGTTGAGGTCACCCCGAAAGGCCTGGAGCTTTTCGATGCCGCACATGTGGCGGCACGGCCGCTGGCCGAACGCCTGGTCGCCGCGATGCCGCCAGGCGACGTCGACCAACTGAAAGAACTCCTCATCCGGCTGAGCCCGCCACCGGAGCCGTAGTCAACCTCACGCAACCACACCGGGAATAATTCGTGCCAAGATCGTCTTGAATGAGATAGTCGCAAACGCGACAATCTATCCGGGAGGGCACGCCATGATTGACGTCTACGACGCGGTCACCAGCCGACGGGCGGTACGCGGATTCACTGATCAGCCCGTCCCCACCGAGGTTCTACAGCGTGTGCTGACGGCAGCCGCCTGGTCACCGTCCGGCTCGAACATCCAGCCCTGGCACATCTACGTGGTAACCGGAGCTCCGCTGGCCGAGCTCAAGAAACGGGCCACTGAACGCGTGGCCAACGGCGAGCCCTGGGACGAGCGGGAGTACGAGATGTACCCCACCGACATGAAAGCGCTCTACGGCGACCGTCGCGCGGCCTTCGGCAAGGAGCGCTACAGCGCCCTCGGCATTGTCCGCGACGACTGGGATGGCCGCCAACGCGCCGCGATCGCCAACTGGGACTGCTTCGGCGCGCCGGCCGCGCTGTTCTGCTACATCGACCGTGATCTGGGCCCCGCACAGTGGGCGGATCTCGGGATGTACCTGCAGACCGTCATGCTGCTGCTACGTGCCGAGGGACTTCACAGCTGTCCTCAGATGGCGTGGTCTCAAGTCCGCGGCACCGTCGCCGACGTCCTGTCCCCTCCGCCTGAACTAATCCTGTTCTGCGGCATGTCCATTGGCTATGAGGACCCCACCGTCCCCTACGTTCGGACCGGCCGCGCGCCACTGGACGAAACGGTCACCGTCGTCGACGGCTAACTCGCTCAGGCCGCCATCAGCCGGTTGGCGCAGGCGATCACCGCGGACAGGGCCGACTGCACCGGGTCGTCGGACAGTCCCACGGCCCATCGGCGGTGCAGGCCGTCGCAGCCTTCGATGAAGGTGGCGGTCTGTCCCGCGGCGGGCAGTTGGTGAAACGAGGTGGTCTCGACGCTGACGCCGCGGTCATGCAGCATCGCGGTCAGTGCCGCCACCGGCCCACTGGCCGCCATGGTCGAGGTGGCGATTTCGTCGCCGATGGCAAGCGTCGCCCGGTAGCTGCGGGCCTGCGGGCCGAGGCGACTGCCTGTCGAGCGCTCATCGGCGCAACTGAAGTGCCCAAGTCGCAGTGGGCCCGCCGACGGCGAATATTCGCCCAGGAACTGCTCCCAGGATGTCGATTCGCCCGCATCGCGGAGGTCGCGCGGCAACGGGGTGGAGAAGTGGGCCGAGAATGACATCGGATCACCCGATTGCGGTGCCTGTGAAGTGAGATACATGTGCCGGTCTTCTCTTGCTCAGAGGAAGTGACCGACGAAGTAGCGAACGACCCACAGCGGGGGGTCGGTCTGATCAGACCCCGCTGCGGGTTGCTACTACAAGTCGCCTTGGCACGTTGGCGATGCTAGACGCACCCTGTCCGGTCACGCAAACACTTTCCGACTACGTAGTCTCGGCGGGGTGGATGGCTCATGAGCGTCGGTGAGATCGTCCTGCTCGTGGTGGCCGGTATCGGCGGCGGACTCACCGGCAGCATCGCGGGGCTGGCCTCGGTGGCCACCTATCCCGCTCTCCTGCTGATCGGATTGCCTCCGGTCACCGCGAATGTGACCAACACCGTGGCGTTGGTGTTCAACGGCGTGGGTTCGGTGCTGGGGTCCCGGCCCGAGCTCGCCGGGCAGCGAGCCTGGATCAAGCGGATCATCCCGATCGCCATTGCCGGCGGGGCGGTCGGCGCGGCACTGCTGCTGTGCACCCCGGCCGAGGGCTTCGAGAGGGTGGTCCCGTTCCTGCTGGCGTTCGCGTCGGTGGCGATCCTGCTGCCGCGTGGTCGTCAGCGGGAGACGCGGGTGGCCAACCATCGCGACCATCGGATCAAGGTCGCCCTGGAAGCCGGGGCGATCTTCTTGATCACGATCTACGGCGGCTATTTCGGCGCGGCGGCCGGCGTGCTGCTGCTGGCCCTGCTGCTGCGTACCGGAGGTGCGTCGCTGGCACATGCCAATGCCGCCAAGAACGTGATACTCGGTGTCGCCAATGCGGTTGCTGCGGTCGCGTTCATCGTGGTGGCGCCGGTGTACTGGCCGGCGGTGGTGCCGTTGGGCGCCGGGTGTCTGATCGGCTCACGGCTGGGCCCGGTGATCGTGCGGCATGCGCCGGCCACCCCGCTGCGGTTCCTGATCGGCGCGGCGGGCGTGGCCCTTGCCGTCAAGCTCGCGCTGGACACATACTGATTTTCTAGCGCGAGCAGGCACGTAGGTACCCGAGAACGCGCAATTCCGGGTACCGCCGCGTCTGCTCGCCGAAGAAGCTCAGCCGAACGGGTTGTCCCCCTTGGCGACCCGCGTTCCCAGGGTCAGCAGGTTCTCCGCCGAAGCGTGCAGTTGTTCACCGGCGTCACGGCTGGCCCGGCCGGCCAGGTATCGCGACCAGGTGCCCTCGATGACGATCCCGAGCTTGAAACAGGCCAGCGCCACATACCAATCCAGCCGGTCGGTCTGTCGGCCTCCGGCCGCCCGGTACGCCTCGATCAGTTCACTACGGTGAGCCAGTCCGCCGAGCGCGGCCAGTGCCGAGCCCGCGTTGATCGGATTGGGATCGTCGGGCCAGCACACGAGCATCCACCCGAGATCGAGCAGCGGATCGCCGATCGTGCACATCTCCCAATCGATGAACGCAGCCAGTTCAGGGGTCTCCCGGCGCAGCAGGACGTTGTTGAGATGCGCGTCGCCGTGCATGATCCCGGGTTCGGCGTCGGGCGGGCGGTTGTCCTCCAGCCACTGCGCCAGATCACCCACGCCCGTCAACGACTCGGGTGAGTAGTGCTCGTGGCGGTAGCTGTCGAGCAGTCCCAGGAACTGCGGAACCTGGCGGGCCAGAAATGATCCCGGCCGGCGGATCGCGGCGAGCTCGCTGTTCTCCCAGGCGACATTGCCCAGCTCCGCCAGACTCCCGGCGTAGGACAGCCCGACCCGATAGCGCAGGTCGGCGTCGTCGCGGTAGGCGTCACTCACCTCTGTGCCGGGGTTGAACCCGTCGACCTCTTCCATCAGGTAGAACACCACGCCGATCACGTCGAGATCGGTGCAGGCGGCGATGAATCCCGGATGCGGTACCGCCGATCCGGCCAGCGTCCGCAGTACGGCGATCTCCCGCAGCATGGTCTTGTCGCTCGTCGGGCGTGGGTGTAATGGAGGACGCCGCAAGACCATTCGACGACCGTCGACGCACATGCCCACCACGATGTTCTGGGTTCCGCCGGTCAGCGGGGCCACGTCGGTCAGCGTCGTGCCGATCCGCTGCTCTCGCAGCCAGCGCCCGATGGCGTCTTGATCGGCGGCACTGAGCGTCGGTAATTCCTGTACGTCGTCGGGCATGCAGCCATGGTGCCAGCTGCCCGCTCCGGTCAATGCGTATTCGCCACCGTCAGCAGGTATTCCCACGGCATCGCCGAACCGGTGAGGAACCTGTCCCCGAGCGCAGCGATCTCCGCGTCCAAGGCCGCGACCCGGTCGGCGTCGGCGGCGATGGCTCGGTAGGCCGAAATCGTCGGACCGTAGTTGGCCTTGAAGTGGTCGCGGAACGCGGCGCCGTCTGGGAACAACACGACGTCCAGTTCCCGGCTTTCACAGGTCAACTCGCCGACCTGTTCGCCCAGCAGTGCGCGCAGGTACTGCTCGTCGCCCCACCGCGGCGGCGGGGACACACCGGCAGGCGGCGCGGGCACGTACGGCTTCATGGTGGCGAACAACTGGCCGATGAATCCCTCTGGCGTCCAGGAGATCAGGCCGATCCGTCCACCCGGGCGCGTCACGCGCAGCAGTTCATCCGCAGCCTGCTGATGGTGCGGGGCGAACATCACCCCGATACAAGAAAGGACCGTGTCGAACGAATCGTCGGCATAGGGCAATGCCTCGGCGTTGCCTTCGGCCCAGTCGACGGTCAACCCGGCCTCCGCAGTCAACCGGCGTCCCTCTTCGACAAGTTCCGGACAAAGGTCGCTGGCAGTCACCCGCGCGCCTGTCGCGGCGGCGGGGATGGCGACGTTGCCGGTCCCCGCGGCCACGTCGAGTACGCGGTCACCGGGCCCGATGCCACTGGCGTCGACCAGGACGGGCCCCAGTGGACGCACGATGTTCGCGGCGATCGCCGCGTAGTCACCGAGCGCCCACAGCGCCCGGTGTTTGGCCTCAAGTTCCCTGTCGGTGGTCGTGATGTTCATGGCGGGCTCCTCTCGCGGCGTGGCTTCATCGTCATCCCATACGGCCGGGGCATTCCAGTACCAGATCTGTAGCGGACCGGGTTCTGGATCTGTACTGGCTTCGACGCTCCGACAGCGGTGTACTTAGAAAGCTGCGTACTGTCCGGGGAGGAAGACCGCCGATGTCGACGTATGGCCAGTTCTGTCCCGTGGCCAAGGCCATGGAGTTGCTCGATGAACGCTGGACCTTGCTGGTGGTCCGGGAACTGCTGCGAGGCAGCGCGCACTTCAACGACCTGCGTCGCGGTGTGCCGAAGATGTCTCCTGCGCTGTTGTCCAAGCGGCTGAAGTCGCTGACCCGCGCCGGGGTGATCGAGCGTTCCGAGATAGATGGGCGGACGAGCTATTCGCTGACCCCGTGCGGGCAGGAACTCGCCGGTGTGGTCGATGCGCTCGGCTCGTGGGGCGTGCGGTGGATCGGTGAACTCGGCGAGCAGGATCTCGACCCGCACCTGCTGATGTGGGACATGCGCCGCACCATTCCCATCGAAGAGTGGCCGCGGTCTCGCACCACGATCGCGTTCGTCCTCGACGGCGTGGCGCCCAAGGCCTCGAGGTGGTGGCTGACGGTGAACGACGGGCAGGCCGACGTCTGCGATTTCGACCCCGGCTACGAGGTCGCCGGGACCGTGCAGACCGACCTGCGCACGCTGGTCGAGATCTGGCGCGGCGATGTCGGCTGGGCCCGCGCGGTACTCGACGGCAGTGTCGCGTTGTCGGGTTCCGCCGACGTACGCCGGGCCATCCCGAGATGGCTGGGCCAGAGCACGGCCGCGGCGATCCCCCGGCCGGCCTGAGCCATCAGTCCAGGATGCGACGGGCGACGTTGGTGGTGACCAGGTCCAGGAGTTCGTCGGCGCGCCCAGCCAGAATGGTGCGAATTGCATAGAGCGAGAAGCCCTTTGCCTGTTCGACGGTGATCGCCGGCGGTATCGACAGCTCCTGACGTGCGGTGTGCACGTCGACGAGCGCGGGGCCGTCATGAGCGAAGGCGCCGGTCAGGGCCCGTTCCAACTCACCCGGTTCGGTGACACGGCGGCCGAACATGCCCATGGCCTGGGCCACCGCGGCGAAGTCCGGGTTGACCAGGTCGGTGCCGAACGTGACGATGCCCGCGGCCTTCATCTCCAGCTCGACGAAGTTCAGCGACGAGTTGTTGAACACGATCAGCTTCACCGGCAGCTTGTTCTGGCTCAGCGTGACAAGCTCGCCGAACAACATGGTCAGTCCACCGTCTCCGGCCAAGGCCACCACCTGCCGGTCGGGGAACGCGGTCTGCGCACCGATGGCGTGCGGCAGCGCGTTGGCCATGGTGCCGTGGTTGAACGAACCGATCAGCCTGCGCCGGCCGTTCATGGTCACGTACCGGGCCGCCCACACCACCGGTGACCCGACATCACAGGTGAACACCGCATCCTCGGAGGCCAGCCGGTTGGCCAGTGCAGCAACATATTCCGGGCGGATCGGGGTCTTGTCACGATCGTTGACGGCCAACGAGTCGAGCGTGGCGCGGGTCTTGCGGTAGTGGCGTAGCGACCGGTCGAGGTGCTCGCGAGTGGTCTTGGGTCGCAACAGCGGTTGCAGTGCAGCCAGGGTGTCGGCGACACTGCCGCGCAGCCCGAGATCGATCGGGGTGCGCCGGCCGAGATTACGGCCGCGGATGTCGACCTGGATGACGGTGGCGCCTTCTGGATAGAACTGCTGATAAGGAAAGTCGGTGCCCAGCATCAACAGCGTGTCGGCTTCTTTGATGGCCTTGTACCCGGAGGCGAAACCGAGTAGTCCGGTCATGCCGACGTCGAACGGGTTGTCGTACTCGATGAATTCCTTGCCGCGCAGCGCATGGACGATCGGCGCCTGCAGCGTGGCGGCCAGCTCGATCAGGGCATCATGCGAACCGGCCACGCCCGCGCCGCCCAGGATCGTGACGCGCTCTGCGGCGTTGAGAATGTCGGCGGCTCGACGCACCGTTTCGTCGTCGGGACGCACGATCGATCGGGTCGGCCGCACCGGACAGGTCGCCCAGGCGCTCTCCCCCGTGCGCTGCAGGAAGATCTCGCCGGGGATGACGACGACGGCGACCCCGTTTTCCTCGACGGCCGCTCGCATTGCCATCTCCAGGATGCGCGGCGCCATCTCGGGGGTGCTGACCAGTTCGCAGTAGACGCTGCACTCGCGGAAGAGGTCCTGCGGGTGGGTTTCCTGGAAGTACTCCGACCCGATCTCGGTGCGTGGGATGTGGGCGGCGATGGCCAGCACCGGGACCCGGCTGCGCTGGGCGTCGAACAGCCCGTTGATCAAGTGCAGATTGCCCGGGCCGCAACTGCCCGCGCACACCGCCAATTGGCCGGTCAGTGCGGCATCGGCAGCAGCCGCGAACGCGGCGGTCTCCTCGTGGCGGACGTGCTGCCAGGTGATCTCGCCGCTGCGCCGGATGGCGTCGGTGAATCCGTTGAGACTGTCACCGGGAAGGCCGTAGACCCGCCGGACCCCGCTCAGCGTCAGTGCCGAGATGACTTGGTCTGCAATGGTCGCCATGCTGCCTCCCGGTATGCGGTTCCGGCGTGATCGCTGGCGCGGGCGCGCCCTCGATCACGCCGGAATTCACATTACTTGGGGGCGAAGCGCTGGCCGGCGTCCAAACGCAGGCACTGGCCGTTGAGCATCGGGTTCTCGGCGATCGCGACAGCGAGCTTGGCGTATTCCTCGGGCTTACCCAGACGCTTGGGGAACGCGGCGTCCTTGGTGAGCACCGCGGCGAACTCGTCGGGGATGCCCTCGGTGAGGCCGGTGGCGAACAGGCTCGGCGCGATGGCCAGCACGCGGATGCCCAGGCTGCCCAGGTCGCGCGCCATGGTCAGGCACATCCCGGCGATGGCGGCCTTGGACGCGGTGTAGGCGACCTGGCCGATCTGGCCCTCGAACGCCGCGATGGAGGCGGTGTTGATGATGACGCCGCGCTCCTCGGCCTCCGCATCGACCGGCTCGTTCTTGCTCATGTGCCAGGCCGCGAGCCGGCTGATGTTGAACGTGCCGATCAGGTTGAGGTCGATGGTGGAGCGGAACGAGTCCAGGCTGTGCGGTCCGTCTTTCTTGATGGTGCGCTCGCCGATGCCGCCACCTGCGGTGGTCACGATGATGTGCAGACCACCCAGTGCCGCGACAGCCTCTTCCAGCACCTTCTCGGTGCCGTCGAAGTCGGTGACGTCGACCGCGAAGAACGAACCGCCGATCGCGTCGGCCACTTCCTGGCCCTTGGACTGCGGCCGGTCCAGTACAGCCACGCTGGCGCCGCGCTTGGCCAGTGCCTCAGCGGTCGCGCGGCCGAAGCCCGACGCGCCGCCGACGACGATAGCCTTCTTGCCTTCGATCTCCATCTAGCTTCCTTTCCAAAAATGACCGAAATCGTAAAGCAACCTATCCCATCAACCCTTCCCGTAAGCCTTTCGGGTTCGATGTGCTGGTCCCCTGGGCCACCCTTTGCACCGCGAGCGTGCGGGTTTGTCCCCCGACACGCCGCATTTCGTCGACGCGCGCCGCACGTTCGCCGTCGTTGACCGTGCGTAAATCCCTCGACGCCGCCTCCGAGACCGCATAGGTTCGCCTGCCATGACCCCGGCAGAGCTTTGGCGCGACCGTCTCCGCGAATCCCTGCTGTCGGCACGCAAGGCCCGCGACACCAACCGCACCGCCGCGATCCGGTCGGCGTTGAGCGCCATCGACAACGCCGAGACACCGCAGGCCGATCAGACCGATACCCGCATCGGCGGAGCGATCGCCGGCGCGGTGTCGGGCGTCGGCTCCACGGAGGTGGCGCGCCGAGTTCTCAGCGACGACGAGGTGCGCGACCTCCTCCGGGCCGAGATCGATGAACGGCTTTCGGCGGCAAGCGGATACATCGCGAACGGGCATCACGAACGGGCGTCGGAGCTGCAATCGCAGGCCGCTGTCCTGGCCCAGGTTCTCGGCCAACCGCCGGAGGGTGTCTGAGCTCCGTGGCACGCTGAAGGCGTGTTGCTCGCTGACGTCGCCGCCGCATCCGCCGACATCGCGGCCGCCTCGGCGCGACTGGCCAAGATCGAACGTATCGCTGCACTGCTGTCGGTGGCCGCCACGCAGGGGCACGCCCGCACGGTGGCGGTCACGGTGTCCTGGTTGTCCGGGGAACTCCCCCAACGCCAGATCGGTGTCGGCTGGGCCGCTCTGCGCTCACTGCCGGCGCCGGCGGAGGTCCCCACGTTGACCATCAGCAGCGTCGACACCGCATTCACCGACATCAAAGGAATCGCGGGCAAGGGCTCTCAGTCGCTGCGCGCCGATTCGGTGCGCGACCTTTTCGCGGCGGCCACCGACACAGAGCAGACGTTCCTCCGGAGGCTCCTTGGCGGCGAGTTGCGTCAGGGCGCCCTGGCAGGCGTGATGGCGGACGCGGTGGCGCGTGCATCCGGCATCTCGGCGGTCGAGGTCCGGCGTGCGGCCATGCTGGCCGGTGACCTACCAGCGGTGGCCGCGGCGGCGCTCACCGGTGGCCGGGCCGCCCTGGCCGAGTTCAGTTTGCAGGTCGGCCGCCCGGTCGGGCCGATGCTCGCACAGACCGCCACCGGCGTCGTCGACGCGCTCGAACGGCTCGGCGGTACAGCGGTTCTGGAGGCCAAACTGGACGGCGCGCGCGTACAGATCCACCGCAGCGGCTCGGAGGTCTCGATCTATACCCGCAGCCTGGACGACGTCACCCACCGACTGCCCGAGGTGGTCGCGGCGGCACTGGCCCTGCCTGCCACCGATCTGATCGCCGACGCGGAGGCCATCGCGCTGCGGGCCGACGGGCGCCCACAGCCGTTTCAGGTCACCGCCGCCCGGTTCGGCCGCAAGAACGCAACTGACCTCGAACCGCTGTCGGTGTTCTTCTTCGATCTGTTGCACATCGATGGCAAGGATCTGCTCGACCTGCCCACCGGGCAGCGGCTGACCGCACTCGATGCGCTGGTACCTCAGGACCGGCGCGTCGACCGCGTCGTCACCTCAGACGGCGCGGTCGCGCAGGACTTCCTGGACCGCACCCTGGCCGCCGGCCATGAGGGCGTGATGGCGAAGTCGCCGACGGCACCGTATGAAGCCGGCCGTCGCGGCGCAGGCTGGCTCAAGGTCAAACCGGTGCACACCCTGGACCTGGTGGTGCTGGCAGTGGAATGGGGGTCGGGCCGACGCACCGGCAAGCTCTCCAACATCCATCTGGGCGCACGTGATCCGGACACCGGTGGATTCGTGATGCTGGGCAAGACTTTCAAGGGCATGACCGACGCGGTGCTGGCATGGCAGACCGAGCGCTTCCGGGAACTGCAGGTCGACGACGACGGCTGGGTAGTCACCGTCCGGCCCGAGCAGGTCGTCGAGATCGCCTTCGACGGCGTCCAGCGCTCGAGCCGTTACCCGGGCGGTGTCGCGCTGCGGTTCGCCAGGGTCCTGCGCTATCGAGACGACAAAACCCCGGGCGAAGCCGACACGATCGACACCGTGCGCGCATTCCTCACCTGACGCGGCGCCGTTCACCTCGTTAGGGTGCGGAAACCGGGATTCGATGCCGTCCTGTTTGGCTCGATGAAAAGATCACACCCGACGCGTATGACACTGGGCAAGCAAGGAGAGACCGTGGCAACACCAGATGCCCCACCGGCGGATCGCATCGAGGACCACGACGGCGACATCACCTACATCCGCACCGACAAAGATCTTCCGCCGGTGGCGATAGTCGACCGCT
>NZ_LZSY01000064.1 GCF_001665625.1 Mycolicibacterium peregrinum
ATTCGCTGGTCTCGACCGTGACACCGTTGCCCATGTAGATCGCGACGTGCGCCCCCGCGACGCCCAGGCCGCCGTCGTAGTAGATGACGTCGCCCGGTTGCAATTGCGAGGTGTCCAGCTTGGGCCCGGTCTGCACCACGGACCCGAATGCTCCGGCCCCCTCGGTCATGTTCCCGAACTGCACCGATGTTCCCTTGCCCGGGTCATACCCGGTGGCCTGGTAGATGGCGTATTCGGAGAGGCCGCTGCAATCGAAGCCGGTGTGTTCGTAGTCGTGCATCTGGTCCGCGTACGGATCCGTCCCTTTGGCCGGTGCTCCTGAAGTGCCGCCGTCCTTGCTGCCGCCGCCCCAGACGTAGCGCGTACCCTGCTGATTCTCGGCCGCACCGATGATCTTGAGCTTCTTGTCGGTGACCGCCTCCGGCAGCGGGTAGGCCGCAGGGGGCTCTCCCGACGGCCGGTGGGTGCCGTCGCCGTTCTTGCCGTTGAGGTAGTCACGCCAGTTCTGATCCCGCGCCTCGCCCGGTGGTTGCGCCGGGTATCCGGGCGGGTTCGTCTCACCTTTGGCATCGACCTTCCACCCGGGCTTGGGAGCCACCTCCGCGGGGTCGCCAGGCGCGTGGGGCACCTTGTATCCGGGGTCGCCCGGTTTGGCGTCCGGACCTGGAACCGGCGCGTTGGTGTCGTCGCTGGCGGGCTTCGGCTGGTCGGGAGGGGGTGGCGGCGGGGTGTTCGGGTCCTTGGGTTTGTCCTCGGTCGGGTTCAGGCCGTCGGTGGCCTTGCGTATTGCATCGGCGAGTTCGCGGTCCTGGCTGTCGAATTGGGCCAGCAGAGTCTTGAGCTTGACCGAGTTGGCGGCCGCCAGTTGCCGAATCTCGAGGGCCGTGACCGGACTGAGTTTCGCCGCGACATCCAGCGGGCCGCCGGGACGGATTGACACGGTGCCGTCGTCGGCCACCTGGTAGCCGTATTGCGTGAGGTTGTCCACCGCGTCGATCAGGGCGGTTCGACTGGCGGACAACCGCCCGCCGCCGTCGGTGAGGACCGTTTGCAGCCGCTGCAGGGCGTCCGCCACCTTCTGATGATCGGTGAAAGTACGGTTCGCACTGGCATTCGCGGCGTCGGCGGCCGAGCCGTTCCACCCCTCGTCCAGCTTCTTGAGGGTGCCGTGCCCTTCGGCGATCTGCTGCGAAGCCTTGCCGGCAGAGTCCGCCGCGCGATGACCGGCATCGGTCAACTGCTCGGGGTGAGAGTTCTTCACCTCGGAGATCGTCATCGTCATGTCGGGCTAGTTCCTCAGCATTCCCAGATCGAGCACAGCTGGGGGTTCATGGCGGCGAAGACATCCTCGTCGGCAACGGTCTGCCACTGTGCCTCAGGTGTTCCGGTGGACCACACGCTCAGTTCGGTCACCGTACTTCCCACGACTGCCAGGTACACGTGCGCCGTGATGTGCTTGTCCGGCAGTCGAATTTCGGCTGCGACTTGATTGCAGCCGCCGCGTTGCACGCTCGGGCAGAACTGCTTCGGGGTGGTCATGGTCAGTCGCGCTGTCGGAGAGGTGGTCTGGCATTCGGTCAGCGTGTCCAACGTGGCGGTGAACAACGCGTGCGCGGTCTGGCCCATGGTCCAGGGATCGCCGGGATAGTGGACGATCACTTGTTGCGCCGACCAGTTGTCGTCGCCTCGATCGATCAGAGATCGTGCGTTCTCGCCGCCGCCGAGTTGCGCCAGCGTGCCTCCACACAGGCTGTCGATCTGGAACGTGCTGCTTCCCAACGGCTGTGCCGAGTCGGCCAGATTGGGCCAATGCTGGGAGTCGTTGAGCGGGAGGCGATTGGAGTGGACCCACGCGGCTGTGGGCACGGCGTCGGCGTTCGGCGCTGTCGTGGACACCGGGTTGGCAGGGCTCGTCGCGGGGTGGCTCATGCCTGTGGTCGCGGAAGAGCCGTCGGCCCTGGGTGTGCCGACGACCGGAGTGTCCTGACATGCCGTCAGGCCCGCCACCATGGCGCCTACGGTCAGGACGATCGAGACTGCGCGCGTGAGCTTCATCAATTCTCCTGTCATCTCAGTAGCCCTGATGGGTGCCGGGATTCGTCTGCGGAATCTTCGCCCGGATGTCGGATCCGTCGGGATTCACGCCGTACTCCCCGACCAGATAGTTCATCGATGCGGCGATGTTCGCGGCTGGATCGTAGATATTGTTCGACGTCCCGGGCTGGTGGTACTGCGCGAAGGTTCCCGGGACGCATTGGGCGAGTCCGCGTGAGCACCCGTTGCCGTAGCCGTCGGACACGTTGTAGGTCGAGTTCGGCGGTTTCGCGTTGACGTCCCAGTCATTGACCGACATGGGGTTGTAGGACGATTCGTGTTCGGTCAGGGTCAGGTAGGCGTCCATCCAGCGTTGCCTGGCCGCGGGATCGGTCACGCCGCGTTGGTCCAACGCCTGGTTGATGTAGTTGCGGGTGGCGTCCTGGCCCGATGGCCAGGACCCCTTGTCGTAAGTCACCTGATCCACCGGAATGGCCTCGGGCCCGTGCTGGGCCGCCGGTGGGGGAGTGGCGCCTTCGCCGCCGTCGTCCGGCCCACCTGTGCCCTCACCGGCCTTCTTCACCTTCTTGCCCAGGTCGGCATCGGTCTTCTCGTATGTGTCGGCCGCCGAGTTCAGATTGGTCGAAAGTTTGGCGTACTGGTCTGCCACTCGCCGGCATGCGGTGTCTACAGCGGTTCCGGCCTGCCGGCAGGCGTCACCGCTGCTCAAACCGGGAAGCTGGGCGGGCAGTGCGGAGAATTGCAGATTGGTGCCGGTGCCGGCGCTGTCGGTACCCAGATGGTCGAAATCGCCCGCGGCCGACCGGAGGGTGGCGGGATTCACGCGCAGCGGCGAGGTCATAGCGGAAGCCTAATGGCGCCGCAGGGTCGGGCCTGGCACCAATTCCGTTGCGGGAGAACGGCTGTGAACTACCTGTGGATTTACTGCGGAGTGGTGCCGATAGTATGCCGCCGGGTGTAATGCGGCTCGCTGTCGGGCGCCCTCATGCGGTGCGGCGGAACAGATAGAACCGCGCTGCGTTCGCCCCGTTGTGGTCCATCGCCGGCTCGTCCCCGCTGGACAGCAGCGTCCAGCCTGTGCTGAAGCGCCGGACCACTTCGTCGAACCCGATCCCGGGCACACCCATGGATGCGCCCGGGATGAACGCCACGATCAGCAGTTGTGCATCGGGGGCCGCCACTGCGCTGACCTCCCGGACGTAGGCGTCGCGGTCGTCGGCGTTCATGCCGTGCAGGCAGCCACTGTCGACGATGAGATCGAAGCCGCCTCCGATACCTGACCAACTCAGTTGGGTCACATCGGCTTTGGCGAAGATCGCGGGCAGTCCGGCGGCCTTGGCGCGTGCTTTCTTCAGCGGTTTGGCCACGTAGTCAACACCGGTGACCCGCCAACCGTGTCTGGCCAGGTACACCGAGTTGTCCCCGGTGCCGCAGCCAACGTCGAGCGCGGTCCCGGGAGGCGTCAACGCGTGTGTTGTGCCTTCGACGATCGCCATCAGGCTATGCGCCAACGGGTGGCCGTCCCAGGGGGTGAACCCCACCCGGTACAGCCACCGGAACAAGCGTTGACGCGAACTCACCGAGCTAGAGCGAACCCAGGTCGGAGGACAGCCAGTGCTCGGGCTTGAGGAACACTGCCACGCTGTCGCCCTGCTCGCGGCGGGCGAATTCCAGATACGGCTCCACCTTCTCCGGGGCCAAATAGCGCTTGGTCATCTCGACGAGTTGCTCGTCGGTGCCGGGTTCGATGCGGTCGACGGCGCCGTCGACGGCCACATAGCGCACCGTCGGCTCGAGCCGCTCGACCATCAGGCTCAGATGGCCGGCTGCCTCGATCAGCCGGTGCTTGCGGGACCCGGTACCGGTCAGCAACCATGG
>NZ_LZSY01000065.1 GCF_001665625.1 Mycolicibacterium peregrinum
AGAGTACATGTACCCGACGATAAATACGCAGTTCAACACGCATTGTGCGCCCACATTGTGTAGTTAACTACTGATAAGCCGTGGAAGGCCAACAACAAACGCATCCGCCGCCTGTGGCGGGATGAGGGCCTGCGGGTCCCGCAACGACGCCGCAGGAAGCGCCTGACCGGCATCGGCGTCGCCGTGGGGGCGATGTCCCCGATCCGCCCGAACGTCATCTGGGCGATGGACTTTCAGTTCGACACCACCGCCGACGGGCGCACCCTCAAGATGCTCAACGTGATCGACGAGTTCACCCGCCAAGCCCTGGCGATCGAGGTTGATCGCTCCATCAACGCCGACGGCGTCGTCGCCGTGCTGGATCGGTTGGCCCTCCTCCATGGGGCGCCGCACTACGTGCGCTTCGACAACGGCCCAGAATTCGTGGCCCACGCCGTGGCCGACTGGTGTCGATTCAATAGTGCTGGTTCACTTTTCATCGATCCCGGCTCGCCCTGGCAGAACGCCTGGATCGAATCGTTCAACGGCCGCCTGCGCGATGAACTGCTCAACTCATGGCGCTTCGACTCACTATTGGAAGCCCGGGTGATCATCGAAGACTGGAGGATCGACTACAACGCCAACCGACCCCACTCCGCCCACGGCGAACTCACCCCAGCCGAGTTCGCTCTACAGTGGACCACGACCCACCAACCCCAAGTCGCATAACGACTGGACCACCAACTGGGTCCCTCTCACCAGTGCGGAAGTCTTCGTCAGGAACCGCGCCGAGTAAACAGCGGGTGTAATCGGACATCTTCATGCCAACGCGGACCGAGGATTTCGACGGCTGACCATAGAGCGATCGCTGGCGCGGCCGGTCCGGTCAGGCGTAGCGGTTCGTATTCATCTCCGAATGCCAGGGTGACGCTGCGCTGGGCCAGGTCGGGGTAGAACTCGGTTGCGTGGACGAACCAGAATGACTCCAGCTGTCCATCAAATGAGGGGCACAGCAGCCGATGCGTTGTCACAGTCACGGGCACATAGCATTGGTCACGCCATGTTGGGACTTGGTCGCGTTCGATGCGGCGCCTGTGCCGGCGGTCCATGATCCCTTGCGCGGCAAGCATGCCCAGAGTGAGTCCTACTCCCCCAAGGATCATGGTGCGGGAGCGGCCGTAGTGTCCGTCACCACCGCCTCGTAGGCGACTGTAGTGTGCCTCGGTTTGAATGTAGACGCTCTCGTCGGATTGCAGGACTGGCCCGAACGTTGGGAGGGCTGGGGGTTCGTATCCGGCCAGAAGCGCAGCAGCTGCGCCGGCGGCATACTCCCACCACGGATCGCGTGCGGACGCCGTTGCGGGCGGTGAGTTTTGGTAGGTCTGCAAGGTCACTGCCACTCCCCTTTCCGCTAGTTGGCGCTGACTTTCGCCTCCTTGCGCCTGACCGTAGTCCAAGGGTCCGACAAGGGGCTGCAGTCAAGCGGCTACCTACAGTATTGCACACTTAGCGTTCATGAATTGCTCATTGTGTTTACTACTGTGCTTTGTGTCAGACAACTGTTCTACTCGAACTGGGGTGAGGCGAGAAATGCTGCAAACTCAGCGTGAACGTTTGGATCTTCCCCCTCGGAGAGGATGGCTGACCCCACTGGGAGCATGGCTGCGGCAGATGAACCAATCATGTACCGAGAGTCGCCGAAATCCCTCAGGCGCAATAGGATTCGGTATCCAAAGGCGCCAAGTTCCGACCTGGGGGGCCGCTGGAACACTAATAGCAAGTGGATCCCGAGAGATCCACCGGATCTGCCGAGTTGGTTGATGAGGTACTCGGCGAGCTCCGGGTATCGGCCGGCTTCGTCGACGATCACGACCAAGTGCGGCAGATGATGGCGTGAAGGATTCTCCGGATCTTCGGAATCGCGGAAGTTTTGCTGGCGGTGGTGAACCTCGTGGTCCAGGAGACTGCGCAACTGCTCTGCTTGGCCCGAAAGATCGCCGAACACGTGTTTGACGTGGGGCTTGTCCGCGAGGGACTGCCATTGGCTGTCTAGGTCATCGGTGGCCAGGATGACGTTCACCTGGTCGGGGCGATACAGCACGGTCAGTGCCGTCGTGATCACCTTCGCCATGTTCGTTTTTCCTTGACCGGTCATCCCGATGATGGCGCCGTGCGGACCGGTTCCGCCGGCCGCCGGTGAGGCCATGTCGAGCCGGACCGGTTCGCCGCAGGCATTGATGCCCAGTGGGATTCGCAGGCTTGCGGGCGTCGATTCATTTTCGTCAACTGGGAAGGCGCAGACCAAGAGTGCCTGATGGAAGTCGTCAGAGCTTGGGTGGGGCTGCGCGACCGCGGCACCTGTCCCCTGCTCGTTGTTGTCTCGCAGTGCGTCGAGGCGGCGGAGATCTTCCATGCCGATCAACGCGGCTGTGGGCGCGTTTTTGTTGATGATGATCAGTCGTCGGCCTTCAGAGGCGAGCTTCACCAGGGCGGCTGTGTTTCGCGTGAGCTCGGTGGCTGATACCAGATCGTCAGAATCGATTGACACCATGAGTCGACATTAACATGTGGATATGCATTGGAATATGCATTGCAGTACAAAGTTCGATACGTATGCGATGGGTCTGTTATGGCGGTGCGTCGAAGCGTGAAGAGTCTCGCGACGGGTGCGACGACCGATAGGCCGGGCTCGGCCGTGAGTTGCGCAGCGGCGGCCGCTGTGACGGAGGTCGGCAATGATGCTGGGGCGCTTGGGAATTTGGTGACGTCAGGGGCGCTCTGAATCTGAGGGGGTGCAGGCCGAGCGCCCCTTGACGTCAAGTTTGAAGCTACCACCGGGTGGCGAATTCGCTGTCACGGCTTAGAGTTCAAGGCCGTCCTGTCCTTGATCGCGACCCCGCAGTTCGCGGCGGTATTCGGCGGCACGACGTTGTTCGGTGAATCGTTGTGCGGCGCGGTAGCTGTCCGCGTCGGGCAGGCCGGATTGTTCGATCAATGCTGGGGTGGGGTTGAGGTGCAGGGACCAGCCGGGTTCGCGGCCGGCATGTTGTAGCCGTTGTGCAGCTTCGGCGGCGGCAGCTTGTGCGGCGTCGCTTTGAGCTTCCATGCGCAGTTGTGCGGTCAAGACCGACAGTTCCTCTCGTTTGGCTGTCAGTTCTTCGGCGTGCTCGAACGCTCCCAGCTGCGTTGAGTCGAGGTCGTCGATTTCGGCTTCTAGGCGGGCGCGGCGCTGAGTGAGCCGGGAGTGATGGTTGGGCAGGTCCTTGTAGAGGTTTTCGGCTCGTTTGAGTAGTCCGCGTGCTTTGGCCGCGCCGCTGTTTTCGCCGGCGTCGGTCAGGGTGGGTGTGCTGGCCATCAGGTCGTCGCGTTCGATCACGATCTCGGGTGAGGGAACGTCGAGTGAGAGGATCAGTTGGCCTTTGATGTGGTCACGGCGGGCGGTGATGCCGATGCCGTTGATGGTGGCTCCGACCGGTCGGTGGTCGTAGTGGGCGCTGTCGCGTAGGGCCTGGAAGGTTTTGCGGCAGGCCGCGGCGAAGGGTTCGGCGGCGTTTTTGCGTTCGGCGAAAGACTGCTCCCCCACTGTCATCGCCGCTGGGTGTTCGCAGCTGCTCCTGACGGTGTCGAGGATGGGGTCGAGTTGGGTGAGGTCTTCGTTGATTGCGTCGAGTTCCTTGTGGCAGTGGCGAAGTTGTTGTCGGCGGCGGGCGCTGGCTTCGTCGTGGGCGTTGGCCAACGCTTGCAGTCGTTTGACCTCGTCGTCGAGTTTGACCTGTTTGATGAAGCGTGGGTCGCCGGTGGCGATCGCTTTGGTTTCTGCGGCGGCGTTGCTTATGTCGCCGCCGGCGATGTCCTCGATCTCATCGACGACGACGTTTCCTCGTCGGTACTGGTCGATGAAGGTGCCTTTAGCTTCGACTTTCTGCCACATGACCGTGTCATAGCTGCCTTCTGTCACGTAGTTGAGGATCTCGACGACTTCGTTTTGATTTCCTTGCCGGATCACTCGGCCTTCGCGTTGTTCGAGATCGGCTGGGCGCCAAGGCACATCGACGTGATGTTCAGCGGTGGCTCGGGATTGCACGTTGGTCCCGGTGCCCATTTTCTCGGTGGAACCGACCAATACTGACACTGCTCCGTGGGTGCAGTCTCGGAAGAGGCGCAGTTTGTCGGCGGGTTTGACCGCGTCGTGGATGAAGCGGATGTTGTCTGCTGGCATGCCGCGTTCGATGAGTTCGTCACGTAGGGCGCCGTAGAGGGTGAACTGGTCGGTGTGTTTGGAGGGTGTGCCGCGGTCGCAGAACACTATCTGCAGGCCGCCGGGTATCGGCATGGGCTGGCCGGTTTCTGGGTCGAGGTAGATGTTGTCGGCGGTGGCTGTGTGGATCCGCATGATTTCGTCTGCGACTACCGAGGCTCGGCTGGTTTCTGGTTTGTCCAGATGCGCCAGGCGCGGATCCAGCGAGACGTTACGGCCGTCGTTGGAGATCTTGAGGACGTTGTCGTATTCGAGGTGCTCGGTGTCGATGTTGGTGGCTCGCCAGCCGAGGTCGGCGATGAAGTCTTTGACTTCCTGGCTCGGTGTGATGCTGATGATCTTGCGTTGTCCGCCAGCCAGAGTTGGGAGCTTCAACGGTACGTCGTCGCGGCTGACGACGTCGGTGAAGACACCTGAAATTGCTTGGAGTTCTTGTAGATTGCAGAATCTTCCGACGCGGGTCACCGGTCGCAGGTTGGTTCCGGTGGCGTTGACTTCGACTGTGTTGATCGTGGTGGTGAAGGTAGCGCCCCAGTCGTTGATGTTGGCTACCCCGGCAGCCTCGAGTAAGTCTGGGCGCAGGAAACTCTGCATCACCCACAGCTCCCCGAGGCTGTTGGCGATGGGGGTACCGGTGGCGAAGGTGGCTACTCGTTCCACGATTTGGTCGGGTCGTAGGCCGGCGGCGCGGCCTTCGTCGCGGCGGCGTTGGCGTAGGAGTTCGATTTTCATGGCCAGGTCTTCGGCGCGTTGGGAGGCCGCAGCGCAGGAGAGCTCCTCGATGTTGGAGACTCTGCCCTTGTTCTTGTACAAATGCGCCTCATCGATGAACAGGTAGTCGCATCCGGTTTGTTCAAATCGCAGTCCGGTGTCTTTGCGCTTCTGGTCGGTCAGTTCCTCCAGGCGTGCCTTGAGCTTCTTTTCGGCTAGTTCCAGGCGTTTCTTGCTGACTTTGTTGACCGCGTCGGCGCGTTGGTTTTCCAGTGCATCGAGCTCTTTGTTGATGTGGGCTGCTTTGAGTTCGTCGCTGACCCCGATCGCGGTGAACAGGCTTTGTGGAACGATGACCATGTCCCAATCGGTGGCCGCTGACTGTGCTGCCAGGCGCCGGCGGCCTTCGGGATCGGTGGCGGCGGCTCCCATGAGAACGTTGGCGGCTGGGTACCATTGCTTGGCCTCGCGGCCAAACTGCTCTATCAGGTGGTTGGGCACCACAATCCAGGGCTGTTGAACCAGGCCAAGTCGGCGCAGTTCCATGGCGGCCATAAACATGGTGCCCGTTTTGCCGGCCCCGACGACATGGTCGAGCAGCACACTGGGTTCGGCGATGATGCGTGCGACGGCGTCGCGTTGGTAAGGATGGGGCTCGAAACGCTCGGATAGTCCGGGCAGGGCGAGGCTGGTGCCGCTGTGCCGGGGTGCGACAAGGCTGTTGAAGCGGCGGTTGAATTCGGTGACCAGCGTTTCGCGGCGTTGATCGTCGCTGAAGATCCAGCGCTGGAATTCTTCGGTGATCTTGGTGGCTTTGGCCTGGGCAGCGAAGGTGGCTTCGGTGTCGATCGAGGGGCCGCCGCGGGTCTCGATGTCTTCCTTGCTGCGTTCGATGACAATGGGTTTGGAGTTGCAGACGGCATCGAGCAGCTCGATGGCGTCGCGGCTGCCGGTCCCCCACGTCTCGGTCATTGCCACGGTGGTGCGTTGGTAGTCGGGGCATTCCACCGACCAGGTGCCGTTGACGTGGTCGACGGTGACTCGTTCGGCACCGAACACCTCGCGGGCGAACTGAGCGACATAGCGCGCGTCGATCCAGGGGGCACCTGGGCGGGCCTTGATCCTGGAGGCTTCCTTGTCTGGCGGTAGCACCGTGCGCAGTGCACTGACGTAATCGTTGTAGGCGCTGTTGTGTTCGGCGGCGGCGGTGGCTGCGGCGAGCTTTTCGCGGACGTTGCCCGACAGTGCTGTGGCGGCCGGAATGAGTTCGTCGGGGTCGTTGAGCGACGGGTAGACCAGTCCACGCAATTGTTGTTCAGCTGCATCGGCGGAGATGTCGAGTAGGCCGGCAATGTAATCAATGTCGACGCGGCGGTGACGATCCAGGCAGACGGCCAGGGCGTCGGTGATGTTGTCGGCGCGTTCGAGCTGGTTGCGGGCGGTGAGGACGTCGACGGAGAAGATCGGGGCTTTGAGGGCCTTTCCCGTCTGTTCGTCAAAAATCTCCAGGCTGGCAACATCGGCCCAGCCCGGGTCGTTTTTCATCCCGCCATCGAGGTGCGGGCGGCGCTTGTACGGTGCGCGTTCGGCCCATCCGGCTTCGTCCCAGCGCGCCATGAGTTCGGCTGGCACTGGTCCTCGGTAGGGGCGGCCGTCGCTGCCCTGACTTTTGCGCCAGCGCTCTTCTGCGGCGGCGACTTTGCGGTCATGGGCTTGTTGCGTGGGGGGTTTGGGGTAGATCCATTTGAATCGGTTGATGGGCCCGTGTTTGGTGACGTAGGCGTCGTAGAGGCGGTTGAGGTGGCCTCGTAGCTGCTCGCGCTCGGCGGCGGGTTGGCCGTCACGTTGGGAAGCGATCACTGCGGTAGCGGCGTCACGCAAGTCGATGAGCTCACGGGTCTCGGCGATCTGGCTTTTGGGGGTGGGTTGCTCTTCCCACCCGAATCGGTTCCACCGTTGAATGCTTTGCGTCTCGGGGTTGTAACGCAGTGTGTCCGGCGGGATTTGGGCACGACGATCTACGGCGGTGATGAGACCGGGATCGAATGTCGCTTCACTGACTTCGGTGCAGGTGCTCGCGGTGGCTGTCAGCCCGAACCCGTGTTGTTTGGCGGCGGTGACAATCTGGTGGAGTTGGCCGGTGAGGGCGTCCACCAGGCCGGTGTTGTCTCGGCTGGTGACTTTGAGGGTGACTGAACCGTGAATGCCGTGTCCAGCGGAGAAGTCACCGAGTACACGTTCGGGATGGTCGTGGAAGTAGGTGTTGACCGGGATATCGACCAACCCTTGGTCGGTGTCCAGGGTGATCGGTTCGCTGTGCAGCCATGACGCTTCGCGCACTGGCTCGTTCTCGTCGCGGCGGCGCAGGACCAGGACATCGGTGACAACTTCGGTGCCGGCAACCCTGCGGAAGGCCGCTGTGGGCAGGCGTACCGCGCCCAAGAGGTCGGCTCGCTCGGCGATCGCGCGTCGGGCTTTTGAGTCGACGTTGTCGAGGGTGTATCGGGAGGTGAGCACCATGACGTAGCCGCCGGGGGCGGTGAGGTCTAGCGACTTGATGATGAAGTGGTTGTGAATGCTGAAGCGTTGTGGATTGTGGGCTGGGTCGTAGACGGTGAACTGCCCAAACGGCACGTTTCCGATAACTGCTGCAAAGCTCGCGCCGGGGACGCGAGTGGTCTCGAAGCCTTCCGAGCGAACTTGGGCTGAGGGGTAGAGCGCGGCCGCGACCGCGGCGGTGGTGGGGTCGTTCTCGACACCGACCATGACTGCTTCTTGTGGTGCCAAGCCGATGAATGTTCCTGAACCGCAGCCTGGTTCGAGGACTCTGCCACCAGCGAATCCGGCTTCAGACAAGGCGCGCCACATCGCTGCGGCGATCTGCGGGTCGGTGTAGTGCGCGTTGAGCACGCTGGCCTCAGCTGCGCGGTAGTCCTCAGGGCTCAGGACGTCTTGCAGGTAAGCGCGTTCGCCGGCGTAGGTGTTGGTACGGCGATCGAACACCTCGGGGACCGCCCCCCATCCCGACCAGCACGCCAGTGTTTCCTGCTCTTCGGCGGTGGCGGGTCGGTCTTCGGCGCGAAGTCGTTCCAGCACATCGATGACAGCGATGTTGGCCTGGATGCGCGCTTTGGCGCCGGAGGGCACGCGAATATCGGTGCCCGGTTGGAAATCGTGAGCCGACGGTGCTGCCAGGTGCGGTGACGCAGGGTGATCGAGGCTTGGCGCCGTGGCGGGCGCGGTCTGCTGTGGTGCAGGTGGCGCGGCACTCTGTTCGATAACGGCCGGCTCGGGGGCTGTGACCGGTTCGGCGCTGACCTGGGGAAGTTGGGTGCCGGTGGTTGGGGCCGTGGAGGCTGGTCGATTCGCCGCCGGCAGTTCGGTTCCGCCGGGGTCGATCTCGCGTGGGTCGGTGGGCTGGTCGAACGAATCGAACAGGTCGAGCTGGGGGTCGTCTTCTACTCGACGGGGTACCCGTCGTCGCGCAGGTCGTCGTACACCATCGGCGCCAGGTCGCTGGCCAGCGGATGCTGGGGGCCGTCCGGTACCGGTAGACCGTCCTCGATCCGGGCGATCAGCAGGTAGGCGGCCTTGATTTGGAACATCGTTGAGAACTGGTGGTCCGGCCAAACTCGTTGGGCCAGATCCTCCAGCTCCTCCCCCGGCTCGCTGCGATACCGTGCGTTGTTCCACCGCTGGTTCCACGGCACTTCGCTGGCCGGCGTCGGTTGTGCCAGTGGCGGATCGAAGTCGATCGTCTCGTCCGTCGGCGGGATCTGATCGTGAAGTTCCTGGCGAACGACCGTCTCTCGTGCTGTCTGCATCGCGGTCGCGCGCAAACGCACCGTCGTCACGTAGTCGGGATGCTGGCCGTGTTGGCTGGTCCAGTCGGTTATCGCTGTCGCGGCCAGTTCGTCGGCCATCTCCCCCGCCATTCGGTCCAACCGCTGGGTCGTTTGATCCAGGAACCGCTCGATCTGTTCGGGGCTCCATTCCGCGGGCAGTGGCAGCCATTGGGGGTACACGTCGTCGACGGCCTGCCTCATCCAATGACTCACGGAGATCCTCGGCCCCTTCGATGCTGAACAAATCCGGCTGCTTGGGGTCGTCGCGCCGTGCCATAGTGTTCTCGATCCCGCAACGCTGCTCGTCATGGGTCCGCGTCCTGTTCGTTGACGTCGTCCTCGTGATCTGCGGCGTTGACCCCATTGCGGGAGTTGCCCGTGCCCGGTGTCCCCACAGCGTCGCGTCGACGTGGGTCACCTAAGTCCTCGATCGCCAGGTTCACGTGGCGAATCGCTTCTTCGATGTCTTTTTGAGTTTGTTCAAGTCCTTGCTGGTGGCGCATGTTGCGCGCGGCAAGAACTCGTAGTCGATCCTTGATCGCGTTGAGTGGGATCAACGCGGGATGCGGGGTCGGCGTCGGGCCCCTTCGGATCGGCATACCGCCCTTGAGCGCGGCCAGTGTGCTGCCCGGTTCCCACAACAGATGGGTGTCGATCTTTTCCAGTGTCTCTGAAGTGGGCTTGTAACCACGTTTGCCCATCGTGGCCAGTGTGGTTCGGCCGGGTCCGCCGATCGCAGCGAACTTGGCTTTCGACAAATTAAGTTCGCGTAGACGTTCCTCGATCCAGCGGGCGAGGTTGTCGTAGTCCTCTTCAGCGTTGGGGTCATAGACCGGGCGTGTGGTGCCGGTGTGCTGTTCGCGTGGCTTGGGTGCGATGCCATACATCGCGTCGCGAGCGGACCCGACTTCCCAGCTGCACAGGTCGTCTAGTCGGGCCAGGGTTGTGCGGTTGGGGACGCGGTCATCTTTTCCGAGCTGAGTCAGGGTGGAGCGGGACACAAACCCGAGCTTGCTGGCCTGCAGCGTGCTCAATCCTAGTTCGCGCAGACGGTTGTTCACCTCTTTGGCGAGCAGGCCGACGTCGGGCATGTCGGTGTTGCGGGCCAGCTCCAAAACCCGTTCCTTCGACAGCCCGGTTTGGGCTGCCACGGCAGCGACGGCCTGGCCCTCGCTGAGCATGGTCCGTGCGGCGTCGTCTGCGTCATTTTCGACGTCGGTCGCCTCTTCGGCGGTGATGGCCGTCCCTCCTCACCTGTGCAAACTCATCTCAGTCTGTAGTGGATGGTACATGCGTAGACGTGATCCGAATAGAACACACCGAGCATTGCGGGTACGGATTGGTGTTTACGCCGATGAGCAATTTGTGATGGTAATTAGCCCGACATCACTGCCGGCAAACATCGACCTAGGACGGCCTTGACTTCTAGGCGTCTTCGCTCACGTCGCCGCCGGCGCGGGCCCGTCGCTTCGGGGTTGATTCTGCATCGGAGTCGGCGTCGGTTGGGAGCAAGTTCACGACAGTGTCGAGAGCCAGTTCGCGCGGCTGGCCTGGATCCCCGCCTATTCCGGTGACCCCCGGGGTTCCTCTGACCACATCCAGTGACTTGTCGTTGAGCCTCATGCGAACCAGGATCATCCCGGGCATCTGCTTGCGGACAGTGATGCCGTCCGGGTGTTCCTTGCTGACCTCCCTGAAGTCTGCGATGGGAAGTTCAACCTGAAACACGTCGCCACTGGCGTCCAGATTCTTCACTCGAGTCTCAAGATTGGCCCTGACCTTGCCCTCGTAGCCTGCATAAGAATGCACGAGATACCAGTTGCCGGGCGGGTCGAGCCGTTCGCCTCTCTGCGCGGCGCTAGGTTCTTGGCGCACTGCAGAGGGACTGCGCACGACGGACCTTCTCGGAAAGGGCGTCACTCCCCTACGCACCGTTGCAGGTGGGTGAGGCTTGCGCCGCGCGGCACGCAAGCGTTCCTTCAAACCGTCAACGCCAATTCTGAGCAGTTCGGCGGCCTGTTCACGGGCAGTGGCACTCGCGGTGGGTTCATCGACCGTCGCGATCGCCGCTGCGATCGCCGCTTCCGCTGCGTCGTCGACGTCAGCATCTAGAAGAAGGTCATCCAAGCTCATTCATCACCTCCGCGTGCCCTTCATTGTCTTCCAACCGTCACCTCGGTGCCAGCTCTTGCCTTCAGCCACTGATTTCCTGAGTAGTGGTAGCAATCATGTGGTCGAGAAAATTCTGTATCAACAGGGCAAGCCCATCGTCATCTAGCGGCTTCGCGCGTGCCGCATCGCGCAAGGAGGTCAGTATCGTTACGGCTCTGACTGCCGTTAGTGCGGGTTTCTGATCTTTGGTTCTAGAGGTCGATCGATCCACGACCCACTGGAACCTGGCCCACAGGTCTTCCTGCTTGCGGCGCAGGTCTTCTCTCTCGCGCCGTTCGAGCTCTGCGGCACGATCTTCGCGTCGAGCCTTGCTGTCAGCTTTGCGATCGTCGCGCCTGGCTTCGTTGTCGGCGGCGCGCGTATCTCGGACCTCCCTAGCCGCGATGAGAGCAGCGCCGACGGCCGCGAGGCCGGCTGCGGCCGGGGAGGTGAAGAAGGCGCCAAGACCATGCAGGGAGTCTTGAACCCACCAACACGACGACTCCCAAGCCAGAACCTGATCCACACCACGGAACTCTACGAGCATCGCCTCGACCGAAGCGGTAATGACTCGGCGTAGCGGCTGAGCCGGTCCGACATCTGCGGACGAGGTGGATGCGCGATCTCGCCGGCGAAGTAGAGAGCCGACCTGGAGGGCAGGTTAGCGCTCAACGAAATATCAACCTGGATAACCGTGGTCAATCCATCCCCAACTCGATACCCAAGGTTCCGCCGCCAGCCGTCCATGTCACCGTGCGCTAGCTAAACTACTGAAAGATATTGCTGTACAGCACTTTTGGCTGTACGTGCAGAGATCATGGCTCAATCGTGATGAACGTTCGCCGCTAGGCCGATACGGCGTCCCGCCGGCATTACGTCACAGTGACTATTCTAGCGTGAATTGGCTGGCACTCTATTTGCTGGCGTTGCTTGCAAGTCGCACTGAGCAAACAATGGCCCCGGGCCCAGTCGTACCCAAGGGCCGATAGCGGCGCGCACCTGGCACCACAGGCCGGAATGTGCTCACCGAAATCTGGTCGGGCCGAGGCGCCAACACGAAGGCTCACCTTATCGGCAACCACATCGTGGTCGTGATGCACGGTGCATCACCCCCCGGGCAATCCCTTCTCTAGCGGCGTTTCGTCAGGCGCGATTGCCCGTCCGTCGTTGTAGGTTTCGGCGATAACGCGGAGCTGAGCTGCGAACGCTTCGTTGGTGAATTGTTGCAGCGAGTAGCGGCGTCCCGTTTTCACCCTCACTAGCCGCACCGCGCCCCGGGCCGCGGCAAGCAGCTCACCGCTCACGTTAACCGTGGTGCGCCCCGGCGGTGGTCCTTGGTCATCGTCAGGGCGCGTAAGCGACGGATCCTGTTCTGATGTCATGCCGGCACGGTCTGAGAGGTAAACAGGCCGAGCTTTTCGGCGAGATATTCCCGGACTTCCTTGTAATCGCCATTAACGAGCTTGGCGTTGCGCCCGTAGAGGGGGAGTGGTGTGGCGTTGACGAACGCCTCGTCGACCACACTTGATCGCCGCACACCACCCGTGACCAGCTCGCCGTAAACGTCACGCAGATCTTCCATCTGGTCGATGTACACCTGGCCCGAGTTGGTCGGTGGCACCACGCACGGAATGATCGCCAGTAGGCGCAAGTCCATTCGGTAGGTCTCACGCAGGATGTGCAGTTGAGCTTCAAGATCGGGCAGGCCGCGACTCTCCTTATACGCGGGCTTAGCGCAAGCGATGACACCCCAGGCCGCCGGATTGTCGGCATTCTCGCTGACGCTCGTCGCCAGGATTCCAGAGACGACAAGGGTCGACATGGTGCCGGGGCAATCTATGAGCGTGACGTCCACCGGGTCCGCCTCGGCAAGTGCTTTACGGAGGCGCATGACGCCGCCTGGATCTGCGGCTAGCTCAATCATGACTCGGTCGAGTGTCGACCGGCGAGCGGGGACGAGGGTCAGATTGGGGATCTCTCCGAAGACTGGTTCATCGTTTTCGTCGAATCCATTGACGACGCGGCCGGGGAGTTCAACTTCGGCCACGGTGGCGTCGTTGCGCAGAATGTCGGCAATAGTGCGTCCGTGGGTATCTTCATAGCCCAGCCAGGTGCTGGCGTTGGCTTGGCTGTCAAGATCGACGATCCTTACACGCAGGCCCCCGAGGGCTAACTGCGTCCCTAGCGTCACCGTCGTTGTGGTCTTGCCAGTACTGCCAGCCAAACTGACAAAGACATAGGTCGTTCCCATAGTGAAGCTCCTCTAGATGGAAGTGGTGGAGTGGAACGGGAGGGTGGGGGAGTGGCACGTGCGTCGGGCCGGACGTCTGACAGACCGTCGCAGATCCATGGTGAATCGGGGCGGTGGTAGTTCGAGACGGGAGGTGATGCACCGTGAATCGCATCGGCCAGCGGCGTCGCGATTAGGGGTGATGCACGGTGAATCAGGCCGGGGGGTTAACGGGAGCGCCAGGGGTGATGCACCGTGCATCACCCTCTGGATCCCCACGCCATTCAGGGGTGATGCACCGTGCATCAGTCCTGAAAGGTTCCGCAAAAGCCCTGGTAGAGCTGGTTTGGCCGACATTAGACTGCACCAATTCGCTCAAGTTCCCAGGTTGTCGGTGAGTACGCAGCACGGTCCTGGAGTAGCTCCAGATAGGTGACATCAAGGTGGTCCCAGGACCCTCGATTCTTGTCCGCTGCGCGCAATTCATAAGCTGCCACCGCGCATGCCCAGGCGATCTCGACTTGCCGTTTCAGCTCCGTCTCTCTGGCCGCCGCCCGTCGGTAGGTTGCGGCGTCATGGTGGTCGGCGGCAGTGGACAGCCCCGCCACCCGGCTGAACTCGAAAGCCAACGCCCAACCTGTAGACCCTGAGGCAAGCGCGGACAATCCGGCCGCGTACTGACCTGCCAGCAGGGGGAGCAGCTTCTCCCGTGGAGGCGGGCTGGAGACCAGACGAGGGCATGCCGCGCGCCGCGCTTTCTTGGCGGCCGTGTTCAGCTTGGCCTCGTTGGGGGAGGGTGCAGGGGGCCGTTGCGGCTGTGTCGAGTCGGCAGCAGACGCGTCTGTGTCGAGGTCTGCCGGGAAGTAGATGAGCCCGCCCTGGAGCGGGTCGATCGCCGCGACAATCGGGCCGGCCGCCTCCTCCGGTGACCCAATTGAGTGCCGCTGATAGTCCGGCCCGAAGCGCTCTTTCGCATCAACGATTTCCACCCCATCTTCGGCCGCGCGGTTGCGAGCGCGACGCTCGGCCACGACCCGCTCGGCGGCACGCACGGGCGTCGTTCCAGACAGTACGAGTTCGAAAGCTGCGATCTGATCGGCTCGGCGATCGTCGGAATCTTGCTCGGGCTCAACTTCTTCTTGCCACGGTCGCTGGGGGCCGTAAGGCAACTCGCCGGCTAGCTTGGCCGCCTCGGTCGAACGGATCCGGTCCGCAGCGACGGCTTCGAGCACTTCGGGTGTCAGCAGCAATAAGCTCAGACGGCGCGACACCGTCGATTGGCTCATGCCCACCTTCTCGGCTATTGCGCGCTGTCCATAACCGAGTTCGCTGTAGCGGGCGAACATTTCCGCCTGCTCGATTTCAGTAAGATCTTCGCGGCCGAGGTTTTCATTGGCCATCGCATCAAGATCACCGCCATCGGACAGTACGGTGTCGTCAACCACCGCCGGGACGGCAGCTATGCCGGCCGCCAATGCGGCGGCGCAACGGCGGTGTCCGTAGATCGTGATGTACTCGGCATCCGAGGAGACCTGGTCGGCGAGTACTGGTCGTGCGGCGACGAAGGCCTTGCGGGTAACAAGGAGGACCGGCACCTGCACGCCCACCGCGGAGATGGAATTCACCAGCTCTACCCACCGCGGATTATCCGGCTTAGGAATAGACCTCGTTGGGATGTTGTAGGGGTGCGGGGCGATCGCCGACGGGGGCGCCTCGATAAACCGCTGACCGTCTGCTGCCGCCATCGAGGCTAAGCCAGCGGTAATGCCGCCAACTGGATTGGCATCCTTAGCCGCGGCGAGAAAGACCTCACTCTCCGCGCCGCCGGCGTAACGGGTCAGCTTGTTGGCCGTCCTACGGCCTGACGCCTTACGGGCCGTGTGCTTGTTGGCGGTTGAAGTACCAGTCACCCTTATCTACACCCCTTTAAACATGTAATGCATGTAAGACATACATTATGGCGCGGCAATGGGTGCTGGGCGAACGACACGCCCAAGAAAGATGAAGTTGCTGCTACCACCACGGAAGAAGAAGCCGCTGCGGTGAAAGGTGATGCACGGTGCATCACCTTTCAGGACCAGGCACACTTGACGACTGGAGGCCTGGCGGCTCTGGGCGCAGAGTACACACGGTGTGGCGGCGTAGCCAGCGTCGAGCAAAGCCTGCTCTACACCTGGGTGGGGGAACGGACTGCTGCGCATCTCCGACATCCGGGGGCGGTCCACGATCGCGACCACAACGCCGCCAAGATCATCCTTGCTGACGGACGGGCAGAGCGACTACACGCCTGTGGCGCCCATGTGAGCCCGTAACCCGTTGCGGCAGTTGGTGTTGAAGCAACAAACACCGTTGCTTCTTGGTGAGCGGATCTGAGGTTCGCTTGTTCATCAGGCCGTCTGATCCACCGGGTGGCGGTGCGGGGTTGACGCTTCATCGCCGGCGGCGTCGCCCGCTGGCGCGGGTTCGGTCTCATGCGTGGCTCCGCGTCCTGCCACCGGGCCACTGCCAGGGGGACTCTGTACACCCGTGCTGGGTTCGCCGAGCCGGGCGAGGTTGATCAAGCCTCCAGATCACGATCGCGAACACCGCGCACGTCACACTCGAAGACTCGATCGGCCAAGGTGAGGTTTAGCTTTCGCCTCCCACAGCCCGCGCATGTACCGAACTATGACATGAGCGTTTGCAACCACGGTCTATTCGCTGTCCAGGGGAGGAAGCACCTTATATACGAAACAGACCAGGCCGTCATGGCTGTAGTGGCGGTGATACTGGCTCGGGCTGTTCAGATGAATCTGTACTTCACACCTTTCACCAGTGATCCCGGCTGTCCAGCGCAGCCGGACCGGGGTGCCGCTCGGTGCTACTTCGTTTTGTTCGACCGCTCCGGCCGACCGTACTTTCCAATGAAGCTGGCGATCCTTGGGGTCAGTTCCTGTGCAATCGAATTCGACGCTGTCGCCAACTCGTAGGACTTGCGTTGGCCGGCATACGCCATCGCAATCTGCGACGGTGACTGCTCCAGGATCGGGTGTTATTCGGTTCCCGAAGCTGTCGGTGATGAGTTCGATTCTGGGGTAGTAATCGCCGCTCGGATCTTGCGTACTCATGAAGATGGTTACCTGGTTTCGTAGCTGGCCAGCGATTCCGGAGAGGAGGTCTTCTTCGAACATGAGGATTCCGCGGCTGTGTGCCACGCTGTTACGGAGTTGTTCGAACCTGGCAAGTAGGGGAAGCGTCTCAGTTTTCGGTCCAAGCGCAGGTTCTAGCGGTATCCAATGTTTGGAGGCGATTACGATGAGGTCACTGAAATCGCTGTAGGCCAGTCCTTCAGATGGGAGTATCGCGACCCCGGGGCGGACCCCATGCTCGGCCTGGAAGCGGTTTGTCCACGTCCTTCGCTGGTTTGAGTTGCTAACAGTTGAGAGCCAATTGCTGCCGAACTCGCGGCTGTAGACGTAGCGCATCAGTTCTCGGAGTGAGTTTTCACAAGTCTCCAACGCTGTGCGGGGATCTATTGCACCCATAAGGTGCTGCCTCCGTGTCGCGAACTTGCATGAGATGCCCGTTTCATTGACGTCATTTTCGCATCCAGGTGAATCGATCGTTGGTGCATAACGGGCCGGTATCCCCAGGCTCGTCGAAGTGGCGGCTGGCCTGGGCGATGGTTCGGTCGGGGGCGGCGAGCTTTTTGGCGGCGGCGTCCAGGTCATCCACCGCCTCGGCCTCTTGGCCGCGCGTAACCGCCCGCCTCGCCCGGTTACGCGCCATGGACGCCATACAGGCGATCACGTCACGCACCAGATTCGTCGGCGTTCTCACCCTGATCAATGACGATCACCTTGCGGCGGCGCGCGGACAACGCGGCGTGCCTTGACCAGCTCGACGAGTGTGTCACTTGGACAACGGTGTTGCGAGGATTCGGGCGCCTAGAACGTCGGAGAGCAATTCGATGGCGTCGTGTTCGTCGTCGACGTCGTCGCGTGGTGGTGGGCCTGTAGACATCATCGCGTCGCGCCAGGCGGCGTGTTCCTCGGTGTGGTTGGTGCCGACGCTGGCTGGCGCACATCCACTTTCGGGGTCAGATAGGGCTGGCTGGGTGGTGCGTTGCTGTTCGCGGTCGTCGAGCCATTTGCGCCAGGCCGCGCGTTCGGCTTTGTGCCGGTCAAGACGGTCTTCGCGCAGCTGGTCGAGGTGGTGTTGTCGAGCGATGTCGTCGAGGCTGACGTGGCCGGCCGCGACTGCTCCCCACCCTGATTTGGTCAGCAGGCCGGCGATTTCGAGCGCTGTAACCATGGTGTCGCCGGTGGCGCGCGGTATCGCCGCGGCCGCGTACAGGTCGGTCTTCTTCGTCAATCCGTGATAGGCCACGAGCTCGTATACATTGCGGAGGTGGTGGCCGATCACGCTCCACGCTTCGTGAACTGCCTCCACCCGGGCCCGCTGCGCTCGGACTGGATCCGTAACTACGCGATTCTGGCTGGTCAGAGCGTAGACATCGGCCTCAGTGCCCAGAGCCTGGCGCACCAGGACGATCGGGGACCCTGGGCGCTCGCGTAGGTCGGCAAGCACTCGCCACACGCTGTCCTCGCTCAGAAGCCCTGAGCCGATCGAAAGAGTTCTACCCCCCACACCTACCAGCCAGGTCCCTGATCGTTGCTCACCGGCCACCAGAGCGTAGAAAGCCAGTGCTTGTAGGACCGCCCTGACCGTCCATCTCAACCTTTTTCCGGCGAACTCTGCATCTGCCCATGCCGTTGCGTTGGCGAGCCAGTCTCGAAGATTCTTCGGTCCGCGCCACCCCCGTGTGTTACCCCCCGGTGAGTATTTCTTGTCTTTGTGCCGCGGGGGAGAGGAATTTAGGACGTTGGTGATGTACCAGTGCTGGGCTTTGGTGAAGTCCCTCTCTAAGGCCGACTCGGCGCGGTGCTTGTAGCGGTCGTAGGCGTTGCCGAGACCGTTGTGCCAGCAGCCGCCGGGCTCGATGCGCTCGCGCAGATCGGCGATGCTGTAGCCGCGGGCGAACGCGTTGACGATCACCGACATACGGGCCTGGTGATTGGTTTCCCAGGTGAGGCGTTTGGGGTTCAAGACTCCGTAGGCGGCGAAGTCAGCGACGTCGGCTGGCAGTTCGTCGGTACGGCAGTAGGCCGGGGCCAACCGGACGTCGTCCCCAGTGCCTTCGAGAAAATCGGCGATGGAGGCCGTCGTGCGCACCGTCGCGGCCTCGGGCGCGGGTTGGGGGGATGGCTTGAATGCGCCGAGCAGCATCTGCAGTCGTGGCAGCAGGTCGGGGGCCGATCGGGTGGCGAAGGCCTCCACGGCGTCCTCGAGGCTGCCGTCGAGTTGGCGGTAGCCGCCGTTCTTGTCGGGTGATCCGGGCACGCTGATGCAGCCCTTCGCGGCGCCGGCCATGGGCGTGATGTCCAGTGTGGGAAGGCGGCTGGCGAGTAGTCGTACCAGCGCCTTCATTTCGTCACATGACGCGGTCGTGCCGATGGCCAGGGGAGCGATGAGGTGGCGGCCGCCGTTGGTCGACGAATCGGTAATGAATACACCACCGCATGAGCTGATCCATGCTGCAGCGGTATCGAGGTCGGCCTTGACCTGTTCGGTGCTGTGGTGCTTGGCGTCGAAGTCGAGCACCAGGACCTGAGTGCGTCCTTTGGTGTACAGATACACCGCCGCTGAGCGCCACGGCAGCGATTCGGTGAGCCTCCCTGTGTCCGAGAACTTCTCGGTATCGGCGTTGTACAGCCGCATTTGGGTGCGCCCGGGCGCCGCGATCAGCCGGGCTAGGCGTTTCCAGACTTCGTGGGGTGTGGGAGGTGGCGAGAGGGCCTGAATGGTTTGTCCGGGCAGGACGGCGGCGCTGCTCACCGAGCGGTCCATGAATTGGCCAGCCCCGGGCTGCTTTTGAGGTTAGGGCGCTGAATCTGAGGTGGTTGTGTCGTGTTCGTTGATGCTGTGGGGTGCGTGGTTTGGTCTTTCATCGGTCGTCCTCGACGGTTGGTCGAACCTGTTGTGGGCGTGGGCGTTTCGATTCGGGGCCCATCGCCGGAAGAGACCAGCTGCGAGGAGGAAGTCGGACAGCAACCAATTACGCGAGTCGTATTGCGATCTCAACGGGTAGCGTCTACTCTGAGACCAGACCTGGTAAGTCTTGGTTCCTCAGTGATGGGGGACCGAAATGAATTCCGAGCCGCTAACTCGGTTTTCACGTGAGCCCCGCCTCTGGCGGGGTTTTTGCGTTTCGGGCCTACTGTTCAGTTGTCACAAGTACGGATCGAGCCCCTCCTACTCGTTGTGCAGGCCAACGCTGGCATCCACGTCGATGACAGCGAGCAAGGGGTGCGTCGAGATAGGGGCCCACACGGGTGTCCCCCCTTCCCTTGACCCATCGTGGTCGAACTATACAGCGAAAGCAATCAGTGAACGCTGATTGTTCAGGTGCGTGAGTCGCGCCTGACTATAGGTGCGGGAGGGTGCACTGTGGTTTGTGATGAAACTGTGCTTGCGTCATACCGGGATATTGGCATGCGAATACGCGGTCTGACCGCAGCGACACGCGGTCAGACCGCGTCGTGAAGATGCGGTCGCTCTATTTGGCCGTCAGCTGGCCAAGCGGTCCTCAGGCTCGACAGCGGTCGGCAACGCACCCTTGGCCATGAGCAGAGCAGCGGTGCGCAGGAATGCAGCGGGCTTGAGGCCGGCGAGTTGGGCGGCCTCCCTGATGACTTTGCCTTCGTCATCGTTGAGGCGCACGTCGATCTTGTCGCCTCGCTGGCGGGTCTCCGAGCCCGACGATGAGCGGCGGCGTGTGGCTGCTGCGGTGGTCATTCGTCGCTCCGATCCCGGTTTCCAGTATCTACAATCCAGTTACTAGTTTCTAGATTCTAGAAAGTGGATACTGGAAGACGTGGATGCGACACGCGTTAGCGAACTGCTTTTCGGCCGTAAGTGCCGGCTAGCGGTCGCGGCGTGGGTGCTCAACAATCCCAAGGATCGGTTCTTCCAGTCAGAGCCACGCGGAATCGAACATGCGTCACCGACGAATATCCGCGACGAGCTGGCTCGACTGGTCGAGCTTGGCATGCTCGACATTGAACGTCCCGACGACTCGCGCCGGATCTACTACGTCCGCACCACCAGCCCGCTATGGGACATCATCGCGGCCGCGCTGCAGGCAATCGACTCCGACTGGCTCTGAGGCTCTCGGCACCACGGCCCCCTTGCGCGCAGTGAACCGATGCAGCACACTGGGCAATGAGTGAACACTAGTTGCGCAGCCGTTTGGAGGGTTCCGGTGTCGGGAAACGAAATCTCACTTGATCAAGATCAGGCCGCAGCCGCTGCTGCTCAGTGGCGCGAGTACGCCGATCAGGTCGAAACCCATGGACGTAGCCGCCACGTCCCACCAGAGATGTTGCGCAGCATGCTCGGCGATGTCTACGACGACTACATCCAGTCCAAGCAGAGCGAGTACAGCGCTCGCGAGAGCGCGTATGCCCGGGTTGCCGCGCAGACACGCTCGCACGCTGACAAGCTCGACAACACCAACCGCATCCTTACCGAGGGCGACGAAAATGCCGCGGCCAGTTTTGGCGCTCTGATCGATTGACCTTCGATGGTCAAATAGAAGAAGCGTTTGGGGGACACGGTGATCCAGGTTGATGACGACGGTTTGGCCCGCGACGGCGCTGGCCTGTGCTCGTCGGCGCAGCCAGGACCTTCGGGCGTTTCCTGTGCTCCTGCGGCCGAGGACGCGACCTCCGTCGCGATGGCGGGCCTGCTCAACGGATGGAACGCAACGGTGTCTGCATTGCTCGACCATGCTGCGAAGCACCGAGAGATCGGTGGTATCGCGGTAGCAGGCTCGGGACGCACGATCGCCGCTGCGGATGAAGAGAATGCCGCGGCCATCCGGTCCGTCGTCGGCGGTGCCAGTGCGCCCGCACCGAGCGCCAGTGCGCCAGCCGACGTTCCGATGATCGCGCCGCCGTCGTTGCCGGCCCTGCCCTTCCTGCCGGGTGCTCCGCCACCGATGACAGGTGAGCAGATCGCGCAGTACGTGCACGGTGGTCCGGGTGCCGACAGCGTGCGCAACCTGGCCAGTTCGTGGCGTTCGTCTGTAGCACCTGCAGTGAGCAAGACCGCTGACGAGACCTACCGATATGCCGCCGAAGTTGATCAGCATTGGGAGGACGACGGACGCCAGCAGGCGGGAGCCAACGTGTTTGAACACGCTGAATGGCTGTCTTCACCGATGCATGATCACGTCATCGCCTTAGCCGATCGCGCCGACGAGTACGCCTCGCACATCGATGAGTTGCGCAACGCGACCCCCACACCCGAGGAGTTCAGCGAGCTGCGCAACCAGGTGAACAACGGGATGGCCATTTATCGGGCCAGTAACGGTTTGAATGCCGCTCCGCTGGTCGCTGCCACGGCGAAGTTGGCCGAGAAACAAGGCCAGGCCATCGATGCCTACACCACCTACACCGCGGCTGCCTCCACAACCGCGGGGTCGGCACCTACACCGCCGCCGCCGGCACCGGCGATTGTTCGGGGCGGGCCGATCCAGAGCATGCATTCGTCGAAGTCCCCGGGGGCACCGAAAGATCCGAAGGACGACAAGGTCGCCAGTTCGGCCGGCACGGAGGACGGCCCAGGCGCTGGCGGAAAGGATCCGCTTTCTGATGTGGCGGGCAAGGCTGTCGCATCGGATGCTGCTGTCCCGCCGGGCACGCCCGAAGGCGTGGCCGCTGCAGCTACACCCACCACGGCGCCGGGTATGGCAGCCAATGTGGCAGGCACGATCGTTGGGGCGATCACCGGGACTGCCAGCCAACTCGCCGGGGGGCTCCCGGGCTCTGGCGGCGGCTCCATGCTTCCGAACGCGCTGTCTGGACTGTCGTCCGCATTGCCCGCCATGACTGGCGGTATGCCGCAGTCGGGATCCCCGTCGATGCCCTCGGATATGGGTGCTGGCGGTGGATCGCCCAGTGATGATCTCGGGCTCGACGATTTCGGCACTGGTGGGACCACTCCAGCCTCCAGCGGCGGCCCAGGCGGCGGGGGCGGCGCGCCGGTCTCTGGCGCTGGGCCAGCCGTCGGCTACGCCAGCCCGGTGAGTGCTGCACCTGCACCGCCTATCAGCGCGGCCTCAACACCAGGGGTTGCGACGGGCTCGGCCGGTGGCCCGATGGGAGGGATGTTCCCGCCCATGATGGGCGGCTTGGGCGGCGACGGGGCAGCGGCAGAACGCAATAAGGACAACGATCGCCGGGTGGTGTTGCGTCCGGCAGCCAACAGCGAGCCAGTTTTCGGCGCGGTGGAGCGGAAGCGGTCAACCCGGCGAGCATCGTCGGCGGCCTCAGAGAAGGGGAACAATGACAACAACGACTGATGCGCGGCTGCAAGCCCTCGATGACATGCTCGACGCGGTGTACGAATGGCAGGAAAAGGCTGACGCTTTCATCGCGACCGGTGACGACGACGATCCTGTGATCGCCACCCACGATTCGCGTGGGAAGTTGCTCGAGCTTTATGTGCGGCCCGGGCTGTTGCATGAGCTCACTGTCGATGAGCTCGATGAGGAGATCAACGCCGCGATCGCGAAGAACGCAGCTAGGGCCCACGCCGGCCTAATGAGAATCTCTGAGGAGTTCTTGTCGAAATGGACCGACATCCCTAAGCATCTTGCCCAACACCCTGTCGCTGTTCGAATGGCCGACGCGTTGGCGGCTGCGACGGGTTCGCAGTCTCAGCCGCGGCAGACAGGACGGGCATAGCCCTATGCCTGCCGTGGCACATTCCTCATCGGGATCGGGTGACTACGTCAAGATCGAACCCGAAAGTTTCGCAGCCTCTGTTGCGGTCACCGCCAGTCGCACAGCAGCAGCCGCAGCCGAGGGCGGCAGCGGGGTTGTTTGCGATGCTGCATCAGCTGCAGCGAACGTCGCTGCCGATCGAATCTCCGGTGCGATCACGGCCGCTACTGCGCCATGGGGCGCTGATGGGACCGCCTTCTTCGCTGCCCTCGCCGCAGGCGGTGCCAAGCATGAGTCGGCAAGCACAGTAACGACAGCAGAGTTAACTACACAGGATGCTGAGTCGGCAGGGCAGATTAGATCAGTGACCGTCTGATCGGTGTGAGCGCCCAGAATAACTGCAGGCCAAGGAGGCAGTTCCGGCATAGACTGACATTCACAAGCAGGGGAGGATCTGAAAGTGACTTCTACACCAGCAATGGCGTCGGTGACGACGAGCTACGGGCCTGCCTACGCGCCGCCCGCGCAGGTGCCCTACGGCTCAGCGCCGGCATACGGCGCTGGCGGTGCCCCGACTCCGCAGCCGACGCCCCCACCTCCTTCCCCTGGCGGGTCCCCTGATGGCGGTAAGCGCAAGACCATCGGCCGAATCGCGATGTTGGTCGCAGCGATTCTGATTGCCGGACTCGTTGGCGGCATCTTGGGTGCAGTGATCGTCAGCCGCACCTCAACGAACCCTGCACCTGTAGATCAGCCAGTCACGCCGACGTATTCAGCGAGCACGATTCAGGCACAGAACATTCAGCTATGCACGGCCTACGCCACCATCAACAGCTCAATGCCCAGCCCTGCCGAGAATGGCATGCAGGTCCTTCCAGGAGCGAACGGCTTACGACTCGCACTAAATGAGAACCCGGCGGCATCACCCGAGATTCGGTCAGCTATCTCTGATGTCATCGGTCAGTTTGACGCCATGATCGCAGCCTTTGGGAAGGTGCGTACTCGCGGCTTGGCAGAGCCTCCGCACTACGACTCCGAACGCGCGCAACAGATTTCAGACCGCGCGTGGGACGTCTGCCAGCTCGGATAGGTGAAGAACTGTGCCATCGATACCTTCGATGCCAGTCCCGGAGGCTGACGAAACATACCCGCGGCCGGCCGGCGAGGCCGCACAAGCCCTCGTCTGGGCGCAGTGGCCAAACTTGACTGACGGCCACTTCAAGGCGCTCATAGCGCAGCAACAGAAATACGCCGACCTCTGCAGCGACCACACCGATGCGACGATGCGCGATGCACAAACCCAGGCCGACCTCCTTGTTGGAGAGGCCGGCGATGCCAATCAACAGCTTCTGCTGAAGATGGCCACCCACGCCGCTGACGGCAAGGCCCACTTCGAATCCAAAGTCTCGGCAGCCAAGCAATATTGGGCCATCACCAACGGAGTGAAGATCGACCTGACCCGTATCGCCGATGCCGCGCAGAAAGAGTGGGACACCGCAAAAACAGTGCCGGGCGGAACCGCAGTCGTAACGGCAACCTACGCGCCAGAAGTCGAAACCATCATCGACGGCGCACTCACCGACATCGCCAAGGTCCCTGCCCCCACGCCGCTTCCAGCGCCCCCCACCGGCAACGGCTCCAATGTCGACGCCCTCGACAACAAGACGAAGAAGAAGGAAGGCGACGGCGACAAGGAGCACGAGAAAGCCGACTCCAAGAAGAAGATGGCCAAACCTTCGGACGAGAACGACCATCATCTTCCCGGCAGCGATAAGCCCTACGTCAATACCGAGAACCCCGGCGCCTCGGCCGATGGACAGCCGGGGGCTACTCAGCTACCCGATTCGGCCGGGGATAATGCTGGCTCTGTACCGGGAGTCGACGCGCGGCCGACGATGCCGACAATTGGGGACACTGGGCAACCTGCACGCCAGCTTCCCTCCATGCCAAGCCTTCCGGCGTCGCCGCTAGGAAGTAGCTCAGGTTCGAGTGGTGGGCCTGGTTCTGGGCTTGGCGGATTGGGCTCGGGTGGCAACAGTTTGGCTTCGGCGTTCAAGCCGCCTGCGACCCCTTCTTTCCCAGCGTCGAGTGTAGGTACGTCGCCGGCCTCGGCTTTTCCGAAGGTGCCTCCTCCGGATAGTTTTGTGTCGGGTTTGTCGAACGCGGGGAGTAGTTTTCAGTCCGGGGTTGCGTCGGGTATGGGCGCGTCTGGTGCGGTGCCTTCGTCTCAGTATGCTCAGCCGCTCGCTCCTATGCCCGTGCAGCAGCCTGTTGTGGCTTCGCCGAGCGGGTTTTCTGGTCCTGCGGGCGCTGGGGCGATCAGTGCGGCTGATGGCGGTTCGGTTGCTGGTGGCGGCACGCATGGTGCGCCGGTCGGTGGTGGCACACCGATGGGTGGGGGTGGGATGATGCCGCCTCCTGCGGCGGCCGGTGGCCAGCCGTTGGCGCCGTATAGTCCGCCCGCTTCTTCTGCACCGGGTGGTGCGCCGGTTTCTAGTGGTCCGGCGTCGACGGCGGGTGCCGCGCCGGCGGCCCCGGCTGCCGCGCCAGGTGGCGCGGGTAGTCCGGCGGTTGTTGCGGGGAATTCGAGCTCGGCGGCCGCAGGGGCGACGCTTGCCTCGACGACGGAGGCTAATCCGGATATTGCGATGGCCACGCGGGTTCTTGCGGGGCTGGTGCGTGGTTCTCAGCCTGTTGGGGAGGTGTTGCAGAGTCCGGTGTCGTGGGCTGTGGCGGTGTTGCGTACGCCTACTGGTCCGCAGACAGTTGTGGCTAGCAGTGTGGGTGGGGGCGGGTATGTTCCGGTCACGGTGTTTTTGCCTGTGACTGTTCGGTTGGCGGTGGTTGATTCGGCGTTGCCCATCGGGTGGGCTGGCGAGTGGATGGGCTCGCAGCAGCCGTCGGCTATCTTGGCGGCGCATTTTGAGCGGTTGTCGGAAGTGGTTAGCGGGGTTCGCGTTTCAGCGATCGTCACGTCGGAGATGTGGCCCAAGCGCCCTCGGTGCGGTGGGGATTTCGTCGCGGTTCGGCAGATCGATATTTTGCAGGCCCTGGCGGAGCCTCCTGTACTTGATGCGGGGCATCAGCATCGTTTGGCGGCGACGGATTTGGCTTTGACTTCTCGGTTGGCGAGCTTGGGGCGCAGTTTTACTCCCGATGTCGCGCAGCGGGCGACTGCGGAGTTGGCGGTGCGCTTGACGGAGTCGGTGTTGCGTGCGGCGTCGGAGCCAGATGAGACGGGGCAGCGACTTTGTGGGCCCGCAGAAGAGAAGCTGTGGCAGGCAATTCGGTCGAACACGATCGGTGAGTCTGACTGGGGCGCGTGGGCCAGCGGTTTGGATACGGCCGTGCAGGTGCCCGAGATGCACGCGCCGCGCGACCCGGGCTCGTCGGCCGAATCGGTGAACGCGCGGATGTGGTATCGGCATTATTACCGGGCGGGCCGTGTGGCTGAGTTGTTGAGCTGTTGGGATTCCCGCCGGCCGTCGATGGGCGTGTGGGATGTGGCGTATTGCGGCGTCGCGGCGGGGTTCGGGTCTGAGGTGGCCTCGGCGGTGGCCGAGGTTGAGCATGAGCAGCGCATGCGCCAGTCGTAGTCGAGTTTGTGTGTGTCGGGGAATTTCTGCAGGTGGGCGGTGAGGTGCTTTGTGCACTCACCGCCCGATTGCTTCATATCTGTTCACGTATGACTTATGGTGTGTAATATACGCAATAGGCGCGTGGAGGTGCGTCAAGGAAGGGGCCGAGCGTGACTGTTGCAGGTTCAGACGAAACCGATGTTCCTGCCACGAAGGTGGTTGCCACGGCGGTGTCGGCAAAGCGCACCCTGATGGCCGAGGTTGACCAGAACGGATTCGTGGTTGGGATTCGGGTTCTCAGTGATGCTGTGCGGCAGTGGGATTCGTGGACGCTGGGCGAGAATGCGGTGGCTGTCGCTGCGGTGGCGCGGGATCGGTACTTGGCGAACCAGCCTCACAACGAAGCCACCTATCCGACTCATCAGTCCGTCGCGGCCGACGAGCGTCGGCTCAAGTTCTAGAAAGGGTCGCTGTAGATGACTGAGTGGAGCCTGATCAGCGATGTGGTGAGCCGGGTGGTCGGCGGCGTCACGCTCGGACCGGCGGGGGCGATTTTCAATCCGATCGGTATGGGTGTCAAGGGCATTGAGGGAATGCTTGGCGGTGGTGATCACCCGGCCGAGCGGACGTATGCAGGCGGCGGGGGCCGCTTCGGCGGGGGTGAGCCAAATGCTGCGCCAGCAGCCGGGCAGGCACCGCCGGCGCCCGCGGAACAGCCAGAACCGCCCAATACCGAGCAGAACAGCGGTGCTGCGGCGACAGCGGCCTCGGCCGATGCTGCCGAGTTGGACAAGCTGATGAAGCAGCTCGCTGAGCTCGACAAGAAGGCTGCAGCCACCGTTGATGCCGTGCACGCCTCCGGAGAGGCGAGCAAGCAGGCACTGCAGGATGTGGCTCGCGATGTCGACGCGAAAATCAAGGAGCTGGGCCCTCGGTTGAACACTGGCGAGGGGCAGCAGGAGCTGCGCGACTATCTCAAGGAACGACTGTCTTCGGCCAAGCAGGTGATCGAAAAGCAGATTGCTGATGCCGAGGCCAAGGCCCGAGAGACCCAAGAGCTCGCAAACCGCTATGCGGAGATCGGCGGCGGGGGAGAAGGGACCGGCGAGGGCGGTAACGGCGGGGGCAACGGTGGCGCCGGTAGCGGTGGTACTCCGGTTGAGACCACGCCGGCGTCGACGCCATCAGCCGTCCCGGCAGGCAACCAGGCTCCGACCGGAGCATCGCCGTTCGGCTCGGGGATGATGCCTGCCGGCATGCCCATGTCTATGCCGTCGCTGCCGTCGTTTGGTGGGGGTGGGATGCCCGGGATGGGTGGCTTCGGTGATCCGCTGTCGGCGTTGAGCGGCCTGGGTGGGAATCCGGCTGGCGGCGAGACTCCTCAGTTGCAGGATCAGCAAACTGGCGCCGGTGATGACGGCAAGGCCGCCAGCGATGGTGTGCAGTTGCACGACAACCAATCTGACCATGGCGGTTCGGGCAGTGACGACCATGGCGGGTCAGATGGAAAATCCGAGTCGGGCGACGGTCAGGACCAGGGAACGCATCCGGCGGGTGATCAGGGTGCTGCTGGCGGTGATCACGCGGCCGGTGGTGGTGCCGGTGCGCATACACCTGGCGGCTCTGGCACACAGGTTGAGTATGTCGACGACAAGGGAAATGAAGTGAAGACAGATGCTCGCACCGAGCAGGCGGCCGCTGCAGTACGGGCCCATATGAATGGCGCGAGTGTGGCCGAGAGCTACGCAGATCAGAAGATCGATCTGCCGCCGCCCGGGAGCCCGATCACTGACCCGAAGATGATGGTTCCGCCCAACATGCTCAAGGCCGGGGATGTCGGTGTGTTCAAGGACCATCTGGTGATGGCGTTGGGCAACAACAAGGTGTATGTGTCCGGGCAGGTGCAACCGCTGGACAGCATCAGCTCCGGCCCTGATTTCCTGGCCTGGATCGATCCGACCGCCGGCGCACAGAACGGTGGTCATGCGCCGGCAACTGCACCTGCGAATCCGAACGTGACCTAGGCCGCGCCATGATGAGGCCGCCACGTGATGACGCAGCTCCCGACCTCAACAGGTCGGTGGGCGCTGCCGCCGCAGCTCGAACAGGTTGGTAGCCCATGAGTTTGGAGGGGTTTGTGCGGGCGTCGGGGGCGGTGATGGGCTCGGCGCGGGAGGCTTTCGGTCCTGGTGGCGCAGCGGTTCCGGCGCGCGGCGGGGTGGGTGTGTTGCCGGGCGGGCCCGCGGCCTCGGGTGCAGCCGCTGACGGGTTCGACGACGAGACCCGCCAGGTCGGTGCTCACGTGAGTGCGTTGAGTGAGCACGACGCGGCCAGTGACGCCGATCTGGCTCAGGCAGTCGCTGCGGCCGGTGTGGGGCGTGAGCGTATGGATTCAGTCATCGCCGCGGCGGTCGGTGACGTCGAGCGACTGGGCATGTCGACCAACACTTATGCGGGTCAGCGTGCGTTGGTCGATGCGATCACTCGGCGGCTGGAGGAGTCGAAGTCGACTCTGCAGCAATCGCATTCAGATGCCACTACTCGCGCGGCCAGCGCCGACACCACGGCTGCGGGCTATAACGGCATCGGCACTCAGACAACGCCGGCGTCGATGCTGGGCGCGGGCGGTATGCCTGCGGGGGCACCGTCGATGCCGATGCTGCCGTCGATGCCGATGCCCTCGGGGATGGGCATGCCCATGATGGGCGGCGGCCTTCCCCTGGCACCCCTAACCAACCTGGCCAGCATGCTCGGCGGAGGGACATCGTCGGCACTAGCCGGCGCGGGAAGCATTCCCGAAAGCGCAGTGAAGACTGCGGCCACCGCGGTTCCTGCCGGCGCATTGGGCCCGGGCAGAGGGTCTGAAAAGGGACTGCAGCGGTACACGGTTCTGATGAACAGGGCTGTCTCGGCAGCGTTTCCAGAGATCACCGATATCGGTGGTGTACGGGCGGATTCATTGAAGTGGCACCCGCAGGGATTGGCCTTGGATTTCATGATTCCCAACCCCACCAGCCCAGGCGGTGTGGCATTGGGCAACCGGGTCGTGGATTTCATCTTGAAGCACAACGACAAGTTTCATGTCGACCACGTCATCTGGCGGCAAATGATGTATGGCACAGACGGTTCCGTTCGCAAGATGGAAGACCGCGGCGGCATGACCGCCAACCACTACGACCACGTTCATGCGGCGACGCAAGGTGGCGGGTATCCAACAGGGGGAGAGGTGTACAGCTTGTGATCGCGTTTCAAGAGATGTTGCGGCCCAGCGGTCGCGACGGTTGCGGCAAGGTGGGCTAGGTCATGCCACTCAATTATGCGTCCATGGAGCAGGTTTCAGGCTGGCGCTTTCTGTGGCATCGGCTGTCGGTGGCGGTCGGACGCTGGAATGTGCGGCTGATTCACGACCCGTCTAAGAACTCCCAAGCCGCCTACCTCGTCGGGTTTGTCGCTGCTGGACTTGTGCTTGCACTGTGCTTTGTGTTGGCCTGGATTCGGCCTGTCGGCCAGATCGGCACGTCAACCATTCTGATAGACCGGGCCACTGGGGCACGCTGGGTCAAGGTGGGCGGGGTGATGCATCCGGCGTTGAATCTGGCCTCGGCCCGCCTCATTGTCGGCCAGGCTGAGGCACCAAAGATGGTGCCGATGGGCGAGATCCGCAAGAGTCCGATTGGGCCGGCCGTGGGCATCATGGGTGCACCTGACGACCTGTCGGTGCGCACACCGGCCCAGACCGGGTGGACATTGTGTGATCGACTGGGCTCTACCGGCTCTCAGGTGATACCGAAGGTGACTATCGTGGCGGGACCGCCGACGTTGGGTGACTGGTCGCAGATGATGCGCTCGCCGCAGGCGGTGCTGATGACGTATGCCGGTGACGTGTATGTGGTCACTGACGGACATCGTTCGAAGATTGACTTGGCCGATAAACCGGTGACCTTAGCGCTGGGCTTGCCAGTGGGCGATCTTCACCCCGCTCCCATGTCCCGTGCGATGTATGAGGCGTTGCCGCCGACGGCACCCCTGCGGGTTCCGGAGGTGCCCAACCCTGGCGGCCCAGTAGCCTTCGCGACGGCGAAGCTGCCGTTGGTGTCGGGCAGCGTGGTGCGTGTCCAAGACGCCTCCGGTAGCGATGAGTTTTTCATCGCAATACCCGCTGGGATGCAGCGGGTTCCGGCCACTGTGGCCACAATGATGCTTAACGCCGGCATGGGCAATGGTGGACAGGTGCTGACTGCCAGCGCCACCGAGATTGCTTCTCTGCCGCAGGCCACCGGATTCGATGTGTCCATCTACCCGGCAACCCACCTTGAACTGTTGGACAAGGCCGCCGAACCGGTGACGTGCGTGTCGTGGCGCAAAGGTAGCGGTGAGCCGCAGGCGCAGGTGAGCACGATCTCGGGTCGTCGCCTTCCCATTCCGGTGCAGGACGACAAACGGCTGATCTCGCTGGTGACCGGTGGCGAGAACGTGGCAGACGCGGTCTATATCGGAAGCGATGCAGCCAACTTCGTGCAGGTAACGGGTGTCGAAGACGATTCGCCGCGACGCGAAAGCATGTGGTTCATCACCGACACAGGTGTGCGCTTCGGGGTGTCTGCGACAGGCAACAACGATACTGACACCCGTAAGGCGTTGGGATTGACTGAGGCTCCGCAACCGGCCCCGTGGGCGGTTGTCCGCTGGCTTCCGGCAGGACCGGTGTTGTCCAAAGAAGCCGCGATGGTCGAGCACGACACATTCGCCAAGGATCCTATGGCTGCGCCGTTACCTGCGCCCCCGACTGGAGATCAGCCATGACGAAAATCGGCCATCGAGTCCAGTCGACCCCCGCGCCGTCCTTGGACCCCAAGACCATCACCGTCGACAACCCGCTGTCCTATGAACGGGTGCCGCAGTCACGCGTTCCTACCTGGGTGTGGGTTCTTCTGTTCGTCGGCGCCGCGGTGGCGCTGATGGTTCTGCTATACAAAAGTGGCGCAAAGCAACTCAGTATGGGTGGATTCATCATCTTTCCGATCATGGTCATATCCATGATCGCGATGCTGCGCAACCGCGCCGGGGGCGCCGATAAGTCGAAACGGCCCGCAGCGCTCAATCAGCGGCGTGCTGACTACCAGCGCAAGCTCGATGCCTTACGGTCGGGGCTTCATGCCGACGCCTGGGAACAGGCCCGTGAAATCGCTTACCACCATCCCGACCCGCGTAGTGGATCGTTGACAACATTGGTGGGCAGTGGGCGAATGTTTGAGAGAGCGCCCGACCGGCACAATTTCGGGCACGTTCGCATCGGCCTGGGCCTGACCCGGATCAACACCATCATCACCCCACCGGACAACGTGCCACCAGAAGAGAGTCGCGAATCCGTCACGGCGATAGCAGCACGAGATTTTCTGCTGTCGCAGAACGTGATTCACGATGTTCCTCGGCCCCTGCACTTGTGGGACGAGGCTGGCTGGTCACTGTTTTGGGAAGGCCAGGACCAACGCGACATCGTGCAAGGCTGGCTTCGGGCACTGGTCTCGCAGCTGTGCGTTTTCCACAGCCCCGCAACTGCCGACGCAGCTGACCCCGATGCGGCTGGCGGCATACGGCTAGCGATCATCACCGACGACCCCCAGGCGTGGGAAGCGGCCAAATGGTTGCCGCACACCGCAGATCCCGAGCTGGTCGACGCCTCGGGGCCCGTCAGACTGATCTTCAACGATGTGGCCAGCTTCATGAATCGGTTTGGCGAGGACCTCAGCGAACGTCAACCGTGGAGGTTGCGGACAGAGGGCTCCGAGGAGCCCACAAGCTGGCTGGTGGTCGTGGTCGACTACCCGGACGCCAGCTGCACGCCAATTCTGGGTGACAGAGGAAAGTTCGGGGTAGCGGTGATCGAAGCAACCGGCGACGAGAACAGCATTCTGGCCAATCCCCAGTCGGCGTTTTTCCTCGACGATTCGGGCAATCTTCTCCGCGCAGCCAAGGAGGTCCACTGACATGGTGCAAGTATCAACCAAAGCGCGAGACGGATTGCTGTTCGCCGCCAACCCGGATTATATGAGCCGCAACGAGTTCGAGGTGCTGGCCCGGTCGCTGTCGCGCTACGAACCCATCGACGAAGCCGGCCGGATGCTGGCGACTGCGGCCAGCGAAGCGCGTTCAGGTCAGGAATACCTCGATTTGTGGGGGATCGAGGATGCCCGGACTTGGGATCCGACTCCGCTCTGGGACGAACTCACGATCGCAACCCGCTGCGAAATCCCGTTGGGCAAGACCGCGGTAGGCAACAAACCTCTGTGGCTGGACATCAAGCAGGATGCCGAGGGCGGTGTCGGGCCGCACGGCATGGGCGTCGGCATGACCGGTTCAGGCAAGTCCAAGCTGGCACGCGCGATCGTGATGGGTCTGGCCATCAAACATCCACCCGAGATGATGAAGATCCTGCTGGGTGACTTCAAAGGTGAGGCCGAGTTCACCGGTCTGGAAGGACTGCCGCATGTGGTGGGCGTGGTGTCCAACTTGGGTGACAGCCTCCACAAGCTGGACAGGTTCCAGGACGTCGTCGAAGGCGAAATGGAGCTGCGCCAGGAGGCGCTCAAGCGGGCCGGCTTTGAAAGTGTTCTGCACTACGAGCAAGCCCGTGCCCGCGGTGCCAAGTTGCCGCCAATCGGTGTGCTCGTGATGGTCCTTGATGAGTTCAGCGAACTGCTCTCGCTCAAGGCTGAGATGGGACCTGTCTTCGATCAGGTCGGCCGACTCGGCCGCTCGCTGTGGGTGTCGATTCTCAACTTCTCTCAGCGCGCCGAAACCGGCAAGATGGCCGGACTCATCGCCCAGCAGTCCTACGCGATCGGCATGAAGGTCAAAGACGCGGGTGAGAGCCGGCGGGCGTTGGGGTCGCCGGTGGCCTACGACGAGCTCAGAAATTCGCCGCCTGGATCGGCAATCTTGGCCGTCGATGGTGAGTACACCAAATTCCGGGCGTACTACACGCAGGCAACCTTTCAGCCACCGAAGCGGCGAAAAGCCGAAAAGGTCGCCACCGAGGGCTATCCCGTCGATGTGCACCGCTTCACCTCCGAGATTGCTCCGCTGCCCGAGGATCTGCTCAAGATCGCCGACACCGATGAAGACGCCGAAGACGACGTCGAAGACGCCGAGGACTTCTTCGACGACGACATGGATCTTCCTCTAGGGGCCGAAGCACCCACAGTGGAAAGCGTCCTGGTGCGCCAGATCGCCAAATTTGGCAAGGGGCGCACCCGTGGCGACATGTGGCTGCCGGCCCTCGATGACACTCCCGAGATTCCCTTGAGCGAACTGACCAAGGAGTACTGGGGTCGCGAGTGGACGCAGGTGATTGCCGATGGGGGACTGGTTGTGCCCATCGCGCGCGAAGACAACCCGCGCCGCCACACTCAAGAGGTTGTCTGCCTGGACCTTTCGGGCGCCGGTGGGAACATTGGCATCACCGGCAAAACCGTGATCGGCAAGTCGATGACCGCCCAAGCGGTCATGTTGTCCTTGGCCCACTCGCACAGCCCGCAACGCGTCCAGTTCTACGGCCTCGATTTCGGAGGCGGCAACACCGCCCGCAACATGGCCGGGCTTCCACACGTAGCGGGTATTGCCGGCGGCAGCGACCCGGAGAAGGTCAGTCAGGTCGTCATCGAGGTGGAGAAGCTTCTGCGACGGCGCGAGCGAGAGTGGGAACTGGCCGGGATCAACATCAACACATTCCGGGCCCGCAAGTTCGGGGCCAGCCCAGAAGAAGTCCCAGACGACGGGCATGGGGACGTGTTTCTGATCGTCGACAACATCACCGCATTCAAGAACTTCAACCTTGATCTACATGACCGGGTCGCGCGCCTGGCCGAGAATGCGCTGGCCTACGGCATCCATTTGGTGGTGACCAACGATAGTTGGTTGTCGATCAAGATGGGCGACAAGCTCGGTACCCAGATCGAACTGCGTCTTTCCTCGCATGTGGACTCGAAGTGCCGGGACAAAGAGCTGGCAAGGCGGCTACCTGACGTTCCCGGTTTGGCGTTGCAGCGCAACGGTTTACAGATGCGCATCGGAGCGCCCTATCAAGTGCGCGAAACGATTGCCAAAGAGACCGAGGATCAAGCAACCAAGGACGCAGTGGCCGAGATCGCCCGCGCGTGGAGCGACCTGGGATGCCAGCAGACGCGGCAGCTGCGGATGCTGCCCGACAAGATCGCCTACGAGGACATGGGTCCGGCGGCGCCAGGCACACTCAAACTCGGCTTGGGACAGACCACCTTCAACACGGTTGGTATCGATATCGCGCGATACCCCCACTTTTGGGCCGCTGGCAACAGCCAGTCGGGACGCTCGACGTTGCTGCGGACACTGCTGCGCTCGATCACCGAAACATTCGCTCCACCCAATCCCGAAGCGCCATCGTTCGATCAAGCCCAGATCCTGCTGTTCGAGTCAGATTTTGAGCTGATGGACTCCGTTGACGAGCGCTATAAGGTTGCCTATGCCAACACCAAGCCGGAGATCCTGTCGATATGCGAGGCGCTGGCGCAAGCGCTGACGAAACGGCGGCCGCCCAGCGACCTCAGCGATCGCGAGAAGCGGTTGTGGCGGCCGGCGGCACCGCGGATCTTCGTTGTTGTCGACGACCTGGACCAGTTGACAGTCACGGGAAAGCATGGGGGCAAGCAAAGCGCGTTGGCGCCGCTCATCGAGCAGATGGCCAGAGGGCAACGCATCGGCTTCCACGTGCTGGCAACCACCCAGGCCTCCAACTTCTACCAAACTGGCAAGAGCAACAAGGTCATATCGGCGATGGACGACGCCGGCGTCAGCGCGTTGGTGATGGACAGCGAGAAGAAAGAAACCTACGTCGGCGACATCAAGGGCGCGGTTCGCGTCCCGGGGCGAGGTGAGTTCTGGACCCGCAAGGGCAGGGAGCTCGTCCAGGTGGCCCAGACGCTGCCGCCTGACGAGGTGCTTGAGGGGAGAATTTAGTGCAGTCACGTTGTGCTCAGCGGACGTAAAATTGCACGATAATCGTGAACATTATGTGTTTCCGATTTTGAGCAAGTGTGTAAGAATCGGTAGCTAGGCGCGAACGCGTTCTGCCAAGGAGATGAGGGGTTATCCACATGGGCTTCATTGAGGTAGTGCCTGAAGGAATGATGGCTGCGGCCGCTTCGACTGAGGCGTTGTCGGCGCAGGTGGGCGGACACACGGCTCAGGCCGCAGCGGTGGCCGCGGTCGTCCCGCCAGGGATCGAAGAGATTTCAGCGGCCAACGTCGCCAAGATCGCTGGCTATGCGGCCAACGTTGCGGCCGTGCTCGGCGGGGCATCGGCCGTCCAAGCTGCTTACGGTGCAGCGCTGGGATCTTCGGGCGCGATCCTCGACCTCGGCGATGCGTTGGCCCAACTCAGCGTTGCCAACATCGTCTGACATCGAGCAATACGCGGACACGGGTATGTGCATGCGTCTAAACCAGCCTCGATCGCGGACTGCGCGCTGGCTTCACCTCGCGACGCACGCCCTGTCGCGAGGACGTACCCGCGGGGTGCCTGGATGCCCGCCTGCCGGGGAACTGGCGGGTGAGATGGTGGTGACGGCATGACCGGAGCCTGGGGTGCGCTGCCCCCAGAGGAGAATTCAGCCGGGTTTTGGCTCGGGCCTGGCGCTAGCAGCATGATGGCGGCGGCAGGTGAACTCGAAGCCCTCGCCGGGGCCATTATCGGCATGCTCGGCGGGCATGAGGCAGTGGCCTTGGCGTTGGGCACCTCATGGCCGGCCCCCACCGGGGAACTCGCCGTGCTGGCCAATGTCCCGCACTTGTTGTGGCAGGCGAGGGCGGCCGGGATGATCACGACAGCTGCAGGGCTGATCACAGCGACCGCCGAAGCATTCGAGACCCTCAAAGCAGCCACGCCGACACCGATGGAGATCGGTGAGAACCAAATTGAGCACGTCGCGTTGAACAATGCGAACTTCCTGGGTCTACTGACCAGCTTCATCATCGCCAACCGTGCACGGTACGGACAGATGTGGGTGACCTCAGCATCCAACAAGTACGCTTACGCTGCGGCCAGTGAGGCTGGCGTGCAGGCTATTCCGCCTCTGGATCCGCCCACACCGTCAGCTATGCCCATGGGCGGCGATCCCGGAACTCCTTCTCTGGGATCGAAACCAGAGCAGGCGCTCACATCTGCCGGCGCTGCTCCGCAGGACGCGATGTCGACGTTTATGCCGATGCTGAGCCAGCTCGGACAGATCAGCGGCCAAGCTGGGCAGCTGACTTCCGGTGCCAATCCACTGTCGAATGTGGGGCAGCTCCAACAAGGCCTGCAGCCGGTGATGTCGTTGGCGTCCCAGATCGGACAGATGACACCGCCGGGGGCCGACGCGATGGGGGCTGTTGGCGCCGGAAGCTGGCTTTCGGGCGCGCCAGGGGGCGGAGGGCCGGTGGCGGCGAACTTGGTCTCCGGTGGCGGTGGCGGTGGTTTCGGCGGTGGGACCGGCGCGGTGTCGACGGCCCTGCGAGGCCCGGTGTCTTGGGCTTCCCCGACCGTCAACGCATCATCACCGGCCGGGGCTGACGTAGCGGTATCGCGCCTTGCCGAGGCCCGAGGGGCCTCCCCGATGGGCGGTGGCATGGGGGCGCCGGGAGCGATGATGGGCCCCATGGCCCACGCCGCTGGCGATGACAAGCGTGAGGGGGCAGCGAAACCCGACGGGGCGAAAGTCCTTTCGTCAGCTGCCTCGCTGTACCGCTCTCCAACGGGCTTGCCGGTGATCACCGGCGGCTCGGGAGCGGTATTCCGGACGGGGGAGGTGGCTGACCCACAAGCATCGTGAGAAGCACACACATCATGAGAACCGGTATCCCAGAGCAAGTTTGAGAGAAAGGACATCCGACGATGTCGGAACAGATTCACGGCGAACTCGACGCCCTCGCGCAGGACGCGCAGGGGCTACAAGAAGTCTCCGATCAACAGGCAGCGCTGATGCACAGCCTGGCTTCCACGATGGAGGGCCTGAGCACCTCCATGATCGGTCGGGCCAGCCTGGCGATGCAGCAGGTGGGTGAGCAGCTGCATCACGAGGGCAACTTGATGTCGACAACCTTCGCCGACCACTCGCACATGATGAACAACAACCGCCAGATCCTCGACAGTGGCGACGAGGAGAACGCCCACGCGATCTCCCAGATCTCCAACCTGATCGTCTAGGGACCCACGAGAGCCTCCATCGACTCTCAAATCCACTCTCACACTCGAACGAAAGGACACATCGTGTCGACAGTAACTTTCCGCACGCCGCAGATCGCAGCGGCGGTTACAGAGATCGAGCAGGTCGCGCAGAAGACCGAAGAGAATCGGCTGCACTCGATCAACATCGTGACGGCCAACGCCGACAACTTCAACGGCAGGGGATCGGAGGCGTTCCAAAACGCCATCAACCTCGTCAACCATCGATACCAGGAACAGCAGGAAACGATTCGTCGGGCTGCGGTGGTTCTCAACCAGGCCAACGAAGACATGACCATGCGCGACGGTCAGGCCGCGGCCCAGTACGGCTAAGCCTGCTGGTCATTTCACCAAATCAAATGGCGGCCCGGCAGGGATTGCGGTGCTCAACCGGAATCCCTGCCGGGCCCTCGCACTTCACAACGGTCATATGAAGGCCCGCGCCCAACAGTTCTGCTTCAACAACAAAGGTCAGTGATCTGATGAGCACACCGTCATTTCTTCGACGTCAAGCGCCGGCACCCGCAGGCCCTGCACCTGTACGGGCGTTGACCACGACATGCGAGGGAGTGCGAATACTGCAGGGGCTTTGCCGCATTGAAACGCTGCCTTCAACATTGTGGCTACAGCCCTGGGTAAGTGAGGGCGGCCCGCCTACCGACGAAGTGGGACTCGCGACGCTGCTAAAGGCCGGTGCGCTGGTAGATGAGAGCACCGTTCATCCCACTATCGGTGCCTGGCTGCAAACCTTGGCGTCGCCAGACATCACCCTGTGCGTGTATATCAGACGCGGCAATGAGCATATGAGCCTGGTCATTGCGCGCCGCGACCGCCGGCACGCCGCCGCCTCGCGATGCAACGACGACGTGACGCTCGAGGAGGTCAGTTCCGTCCGATCGATGCGCGACCTGGTGGATCGGATCACGCCACTGTGTGGGCCAACGGTTGAAGCAGCACGGTTCGTGCCCGCCACTGTGCCGACAGAGGCACTGCTCAGCCGACTGGGCGAGGTCGTGCGTGGCGATCACACTGCGTTACGAGCGCTGGGCAGCCTGGGATTGACCACCGAGCAGCGCGAAGTCGTGATGCTGGCAGCGGATTCGCCGCTGATGGAGGCAACGTTCGCGGTCACGGTGCATGACCGACGAGGTGAGCACGTGTCGGTCGCCACCGCCTCGATCACCGATACTTCGTTGGGACGGGTGGTGACCGGCCCTGTGCGCGGAGAAGACGGCAAGTGGTGGACTCAAATTGTTCCCGGGACCAACGATGCCGCCGCGCGCGCGCTCACATCGCTGGTGGCCACAGTGGGCGGACGTGAGTGGCAGAGCTACAGCCGCCTAAAATAATGAAACAATTGTGGTGTTTACGTACTGCTTTACAGTGCCTAACTGTGTAAGGTATTAAGCAGCTTCGGACTGTGGAGGCCCGGGGGAACTCACAACATGGGAGCCAGTAAGTGAGCAACAACGACGACGACTTTTACAATCGCTACACCAGCAGCGAGCAAGGCGATTCGGCCGCCAACGAACCCGGCCAGGACTGGTCAGACATGCCCGAGGGCGCACCGGAGGGCGGCGAGTCCGTTGCACCGCAGCATCTTTCGGGGTTTGATCCCGAGCAGACCTCGCAGGTGACATCGGACTTTGTGCGCGCGGCGATCCGCGGCGCGACCGAGTTGCCGCAGCCCGTCGGGGCCTACCAACACATCAACGGCGGTGAGGCGGACGCCAACGCATGGACTGCAGGCGCGCGTCACGCTCAGCAGAACCCTAACGCTGACACCTGGGAAGCGCCCCCGCACACCTCACAGCCCGACGTGCTGACGATCAGCGACATCGACGATGCACTCGCACAAGACACCCTGGCCGAATCGGATCACGCAATAGACGCCACCGACGAGGTCGACAACCCCGAGGGCTATGGCGACGACGCTACGGCATACACCACCAACAACCCTGATATCGAGCCTACGCAGCTGCCAGGCGGGCCGACCCCCACTCAGGGCAAGGGCTCTGAGCACGGCAGCAACACTGAGATTGATCAGTACGGCTGGGACGTGGGATCAGCGCAACCGAACGCTCAGGGCACACTACCCAACGCGCCTGCGCAACACGACTTCAATGGGCCGACACCAAGCCTTCGAGACGAGCACCACCGCCAGGCGCCGATCGCGCCCTACCCACAACCTTGGCCCCAAGAGCAGGTATCGCGTCCCTGGCCGCAGCAACCCGCTGTTCCCGGCGGGCGCCACGCAAATCCAGCCCCCTACGGTCAGCCGCCAGCACAGTGGCCTCCAGTGACCAACGAGTTTGGTCATCACGCACCACCGGCCCACCGGGCGCCGGCAGCACACTTTGAACCGCGGATACCTGCCGGACCGCAGCAGCCACCGCATCAAATGCCGACTGCGCCGCCGGTGTCAATTCCGCAGGGTGCCTCGCGATTTGAGCCGTTGCGACAGTCCAATGGCGCATCCGTAGGCCAGACGCGGGCAGCGATCCGGGAAGCAGGCCTGGTGCGTCCGCACAAGCCTGAGGCCACCCGAGGCTGGCGCAAGGTGCTACGCAAGCTCACCGCGATCAATCTTGGTCCCTCGCCTGCAGAACGCAAGTGGAACGACCTGCAGCGGCGCATCAACTCGAACCTGCGCGGGACCTACACGATCGCCGTCATGGGCCAGAAGGGAGGCGTGTCGAAAACGACCACCACAGTGGGTCTCGGTCAGGCACTCGCTCACTATCGTGACGACAAGGTCGTCGCGATCGACGGCAACACCGCCAAGGGAAACCTGGCCAATCGCATCGATGAGCCCTCCAATGGAAACTGGAAGACGCTTCTGGGAGACTCAAAACTAGACTCCTACACCGATTTTCGCCACCACACTGGCAAGGACAGCTCGTCAGGGCTTGAAGTGTTGGGCTCCTACAAGGGCAATGAGGTCATCACCGGCGTTCAGCTCTATCAAGCAACTCAAACCCTCGGCAAGCAATACCCAGTCAGCCTTATCGATTGCGGCAACCAACTACTCGACGACGTCACCGCAGCGGTATTAGCCATGGCCGATGCCGTGGTGATCGTGTCCACAACCAGTCTGGATGGAGCTTTGGCCGCCAGCGACACAATCAACTTCCTACTGGCGCACGGCTATCCGCATCTGGTTTCCTCGGCGGTCGTTGTGATCAGCAACGTGAGCAAAGTGCCGGCCAACAAATCCGTACGTCAGCTTCACGAAGATTTCGAACGGGTCGTGCGTGCAGTGCACGCCGTCCCCTACGATCCGCACCTTCACGAAGCCGCAGCGATCGACATGCAGCGGCTGAAGCCTGACACCAAGCGAGCCTTCATCGAGGCCGCGGCGTCGGTTGCAGACGGTTTCGCCGGCGCCTCTGACCGCGACCAGAACGCTATGGGACGGCCCGGACCGACGGAGTGGCGGCAATGACACTGATCGAAGACAACGACCTCGGAACGGCGGCCTCTGAGCCAGGCCCACGCAAAGGAGTCGCAGTCCGCCGACGTGGCCAGGTACGGCTAGCTGAGCAGGTTCGCGTGGCGGTCATCTTCTCCGGTCGCCAGCACGATCTGACGCTGCCGGCCACCGTCCCAGTGGCCACCGTCGTGGCGGGGATCCTCAACACCATCTGCGATCCGGCCGACAGCCTGCTCGACGCCAGTGAGGACGGACGCATCACCCCGGGCTCGGTGGTTCTGCGACGGGTCAACGGTCAAGCACTCGACCGCGAGGAGAACCTGCAAGCACAGGGCGTCATCGACGGGGACCTGCTGCGACTGGAAGTCGGTGACGCCGAAGTCACCTTGACCCCCATCATCGAGAACGCCAGTTCGGCAACTGCCCAGATCCTCTCAAACCACCGGCAACAGATAGACGAAGCAGTCACCGTCCGTTTCGCGGCGATCACCGCCGCACTCGGAGTTGTGTTGACGGTCGGCCTACTGCTCAACGCCTGGCGCATCAACCTGGCCGCCGGCCACGACGTGAACCTGATGCTCGCCGCTGCCGCCACGGTGCTGACCGCAACACTTCTAGCGACAGCGACGATCGTATGGTGGCGTCACCGCGAACTGACCGTGGCAACGAGTCTGTGGCTTTCCGCTCTGGTGAGTGCCCCCGCGGCGGCGGTGATCGGAACACCCGGACAGCCCTCCGCCTGGCATGCGGTCTTCGGCTTTGCCACCGTCACCGTTGTGGCCTCGGCACTGTGGGCACTGACACCGGCCCCACGAGGAGTGCTGGCTTGGACAGCCATCACCGGCGGCTGCTGGGCGCTCATATCAGTGCTGCGCGCACTGGGCGTGCAATGGGGCTACCTCTGGGTCGCCGTCATGGCCATCGCTCTGCTCGTGCTCAAACTGTCAGAGGGAATTGCCGGGCGCATGGCCAGGTTACCCATGCCGGAATTCCCCACCGTCACAGGAAAGAACGTTTTCGATCCGGCCGACGACATCGCTGCGCAGGCGCTGGAGGCGGCAGCAACTCACGGCACTCCGAGCATGGCGCAGCTGACTCGCGCCGCCATTGCGGCCAACATGTATCTGACGGCCGTGGTCGCGTGCACTGCAGTGTTTTTCGTGGTCGGCTCAGCCTGCACGATAACTCCTGGCCAGGGCCGTTGGTGGCTAGCCACGGTCTATGTCTTGATGCTGGCCACAATCTTGATCCTAGCAGCACGGGCATTCGCCGATCGGATACAGGCGATCATCCTGGTAGCCACCGGCCTGAGCATGATGGCCGCTGTCGGTTTGACCTACGTGCGGGCCAACGGGTCCGGCCCGGGCTGGAGCGTTGCGATCGCCGCTGCGGTGCTGATGTTAGGGGTGGGCGCTCTGGTCATCGCCGCGGTGGTGCCCAAGCATGTGTTCTCCCCGTTGTTCCGCAAACTCGTTGAGTGGCTCGAATACGTCCTCATCGCACTCGTTCCGCCGCTGTGCTGGTGGCTGCTCAACCTGTACTACCTGGCCAGAAACCGATGATGATGAACCGACGCCGATGGACACACAGCGCGGCGGCCTTGGCAAGCGTGGCCGCCCTCGTAGGAACTGCGCCACTGGTGACAGGCACCGCCCAGGCGATCAACCCGCCGACAATCGATCCGGCAGCGGTACCGACCGACACCGAAGCCAGGCCCGGCGAACCACTACGAATGGCGCACGGCTGCGCGGTCACAGGAGTATTGCCCAACAGCGATCTCGGCGCCCCTGGACCATCACAGGCCTTCATGAATCTGCCGGAGTTGTGGAAGTCGGCAGGCAAAGGCGAGGGCCAGTCGGTAGCGGTGATCGATACCGGGATATCGCCAGGGCCGCGGCTGCCCCACCTGCGCGGAGGCGGAGATTACATCGAGGAAAACTCAGATGGCCTGCGCGACTGTGACTCCCACGGCACCATCATCGCCAGCATCATCGGCGGTGCACCCTCAGAGGCCGACGGTTTCGTCGGTGTGGCACCGGGCGCCGAGATTATCTCCATCCGGCAGTCCTCGGATGCGTTCGTGCCCGCCAACCCGACCTCAGGTGACATCGACTCCGATCGACGCGCGGGCACCGTCGCCAACCTGGCCAAAGCAGTTGTCCGAGCGGCTGATTCTGGCGCCAAAGTGCTCAACATGAGCATTGTCGCTTGCGTTCCGGTGCTTAAACCGGTCGACCAAACCACGCTGGGCGCTGCGATCCGCTACGCGGCGGTAGAAAAAGACGTCGTGATCGTTGCCGCAGCGGGCAATCGAGGCAATAAGGACTGCGGCAACCAGAATCCCGACATTGATGCGGTCACCGCCGATCCTGAGCAATACCGGAATTGGCGCGGAGTGGTAACCATCTCCACGCCTGCCTGGTTCTCCGATTACGTCCTCTCGGTGTCGGCGACCGACGGCACCGGTCAACCGGCCATCGACGATCAAAAGAATGAGATCAGTCTGCTCGGCCCATGGATCGGCGTGGCCGCTCCCGGGGTGGCCATCCAAGGCTTCAACGAAAAAGGCGAGTTGATCAACGCCACCTTCAACCCTGAAAAAGGCGTACTCCTACCGATGAACGGCACCAGCTTCTCGGCTGCCTATGTCAGTGGGCTAGCGACGCTGATCCGCGCAAAGTATCCGAATCTGACTGCCCATCAGGTCATCGACCGCATCAAGCAGACAGCCCACTCGCCAGCCGCAGTAGTCGATAACCGTGTGGGATATGGGGCAATCAACCCCGTCGCTGCCCTCAACTACGACGTACCCGAGGCAGACCCTCAGCCCAAGGAGAACCTGTCACGCCCGCTGCATGTCGCACCGCCGCCACCACCTCCGGACCGCCGCCCGATGACGGTGGCACTGATCGGTAGCGGCGTCCTGGTCGGCGGCTCACTACTTGCGCTGGCGGTCGTACTGCTGGTGCGCCGGAAGGAACAGTCATGACCCAGGAACTCACCAGCACCCCAGGCGACGCCCAGCACCACCGCCGCTCGCGTCGCGCCGAATCACAGACAGTCACGGGACAAGCACTGCCACGATGGCAGGTCAGATTTCCCCTGCGACACATCATCATTGCCGAGGTCATCGCCGTGGTCACTGTCACCGCGATGGCCGCCGCGGGTATCCCCTGGTGGGGGCTTGCCCTCGCCGTGGCCGCCATCATTGTGCTCGCCACACTGAACTACCGCGGCGCGACCAGTGCGGGTTGGCTGTGGCGAGCGTTTCACACCCGCCGCGGACGGAAGCCGGTCGTAGTTCCAGAAGCGTTCGGCGCCGAGATAATCGGCGCCGCCGCAATCGGAATGCGCTGGGATTGATCACACCCACCGACAAGGACTGCTCGTGAGCCAAACCCTTACCCGTTCCCAGCCAGCACTCACCGCAAACGGCAACCCGAAGTACGCAATCACCATGATCGCCCTGCACGGCCGTGCCTTTGCACCCACAGTGCTCGTCGCCGACGGTGCCGACACCCCCGACGTCGTGCCCCTTGACGCAGTGTGTTCGCTGATGCGCCAGTTCGGTGGACTGGAACTGCGCTCGATCGATGTGCTATCGATCGGCTCCCGGACACCTATGAACGGCAACTACACGCCGCGCTACGACCAGATCGTCGGCGACCGCCCAGCCGTAGGCGAACGTCGAACCTGGTTGGTGCTGCGACTGAATCCGCAAGCATGCTTGGACGCTTTGACCTACCGCGGCAGCCTGAGCGAGGCAACCGCAACAGCGACAGAACGCATCCGCCAGGCGGCGGTGCGGGCTGGATGCAGGGCGAGCACCTGCAGCTCTGATGAGCTCGACGCTGCCACACGCATCCTGCTGGGCGGACATGATCTGGACGACTACCAGCCCCATTGGTCGCATCTGCAAGTGGGAACCGAGTACGTCACGCCGTACCGTATCGCCGGCACAGACCTGACCAGTGGGCTGCTCAACGATGTGTGGACGATCCGCTCCACACACACCGCGACACTCATTCGGCTCACCCGCAACGCCGACGCCACCATCTCGGCTGCGGCATTGGTGCGGATACACACCACCAAACCCGTACCGCACCCACCACTATCCAAACTGAACCCTGTCCACGGGCAGACATCGTCAGCTCTATTGGCCATGCTTCCACTCGGGCACCGCTCACTGCAATTGCCGTTGGCGCCTCGCCGCATCCAAACGACGCCAGCTCACCATGTTGCACGGCTCAGCGATAAGCGCACCTTGATCCTTCCAGTAGGCCCGTCAGGGTTCATCGTTGGTATGGCAGCATCGGGTCAGCCCTGGCTCATGTCACTGCTGGACCCACTCAAGTTCACCCGAGTGGCGATCAACACCAGTATCGAAGTCGCCCAACGGCTTCTCCTTCGCGCCACGGCCGCAGGCGCTGTTGCCGCAGTCGATACCGACAGGCCAGAGTCCTGGGAGCCGATCTGCGATGAGCGACTAACGCTCACCTCTGGCGGCGATCAGAAGACGAACGCGCCGTTGACCGTGTCTGACCGCCAGGATCGCCGCGACCAGCAGGCGGTCGGCGGTGAACGGGGCCATGGCCTGGTGACGATCAACTCAGTGAATCCGTCAACATCCGATATCGTCATCACCCAGACATCACCGACCGAAATGGTTCTGCGCATGCCCGGCGGGCGAGAAATCATGTTGACAATCATGCGGCCCCGCAACGAGAGCCAAGTGCTGGGTCACCTACTCAAAGGGAAGAGTCGATGAGCGATCGCGGTAGAGAAGCACTGTCCGCGGCCGTCAAAGCACTGCCCACATCCCCGCGAAAAGCACTGCAGGTGTTCAGCATCGCATTGGGAAGCGACCCGACGATGGCCGATGCGCTGCTTGGTCGAGTCGCCGCCGGCGATCATTCGCTAGAAACTCTCAAGGCACTGTCGACACATTCGCGCAACCTTGGCACGCATCTGCGCCACCTGGGCAAGGCGCCGCGAGAACTGGGCGCAAGTCTGGATGTGGAAGCGGTTCGTCTCGACATCTTCGACCCCGTCTCAGCCCAGGCCGCCTACGCAGGTGCGCTCATCAACGCGGGAAAGTACGAGGCAGCCCACAGTCATCTCAACACCGTGCAAGACCGTCCTGAAGTCGCCTACGTGCGAGCGGTTCTCAACCGCAGAACCGAGCGATGGCCAGATGTACTCACTGCCCTCACCGGCTGTGAACGATGGATGAATACTCTGCTGCGGCGCGCTGCGAGCCTGCTCGAAGCAGAAGCGGCGGCCAACCTCGGTTTGTTCGACCGGGCCACAGCCGCAGCGCAACGCGCCAACACCTCCGACGAGGCCGCCAACCCTGACCCCATTAATCGAGATGCACAGTTCTGCCTGGCCCTTCTCGCCCGAGCACGGGGACAAGAGGAACAGGCAATGATGCTGCTCACCGAGATCCGAGTGGCCTGGCCCGACTTCGTCGGGGCAAGAACCGCGCTGGAAGATCGCACCTACGGCTTCCGAGTCACCGATGCGGCCGTGATCGATACGCGCTCAGATCCCTGGGACTCCACCACCCAACGCACACACGAAATGGACCTGGCCGAACGGCAGGCCAAACTGTTGTCCGATGCTGAAGCCACCTTGACCAAGCAGATCGGCCTTGACGAGGTCAAAAACCAGGTCCACAAGCTGCGGTCGCACGTCAAGGTAAACAAGGTCAGAGTCGAGCGTGGTTTCGAGCCGATCATGCGCAGCCACCATCTAATCTTCAGTGGTCCTCCGGGAACCGGCAAAACCACGATTGCGAAAGTTGTGGCCAACATCTATTGCGGCCTAGGCGTTCTCAAGACCACCAAGTGTCGCGAGGCAAAGCGTGCAGACTTCGTGGGGGAGACGTTGGGCTCAACCGCGATCAAAACGAACAAACTGATTGACGATGCCCTCGACGGAGTCCTGTTCATCGATGAGGCCTACGCGCTGATACAGACCGGCTTATCTGGCGGGGACGCCTTCGGACGCGAAGCTGTGGACACTCTGCTGGCGCGTATGGAGGACGAACGTGACCGGCTGATGGTCATCATCGCCGGCTACGAAAACGAGATCGATCGCTTCCTGACGGCGAATGAGGGTCTGCTGGGGCGTTTCCCCCGGCGGCTTCGATTCCAGTCCTACAATCCGGCCGAACTGGCAGAGATCGCCGCTGCGATCGCCGGCGCGAAGGACTCCACGATCGTGCCTGCTGGCATCGACACTCTCGAGCGTGTCTGCAACGCGCTGACCCTGCTCGACGTGGTGGTCGGTGGCGACGATGACAAGGAGATACGCAGAGTCATCGCCGCACATGAGGACAGTGGCGCTCTAGGCCCCGACGAAGTGCGGCGCAGGTTTCTCGATGTGCTGGGCAATGGCCGGTTTATTCGCAACGTGGTCGAAGCGTCGTTCGAAGAGCAGATGCACCGGATCGCCGATGAAGTTGACGGTCTCGATGGCAGCGCGATCGACGAGGCGATCACGACGTTGGTTGAGACAGACGTCAGCGCCGCACTACGCACCGTGCTCTCGACTATGGCACCGGGCAAGATTGATGCTGCCCATTTGATTGAAGCTACTCGGCCACGTTAGAGAGTCTGGCGGCAATGCCTCGCTACCGCTTGGGGGTGAACATCGCCAGCATGATCTCCAGATACTTCGCCGCGGCGGTCGGATCGCTCCAGTCCGCTCCTTCGCTGGCTGCCAGTTTCTGGGCGTTCACCATCAGTGCATTCGCCACCAGCGGCAGATTCTCCGGCTGAGCTGCGTCGGTGCCCTCGAAGTGCTTCGCGATCGTGACCAACTGAGCTGGGGTGGCCGGCACCGCAACAAATTCGGGCTCGGGTGTGGCTGAATCCACTGGGGTCAGCGGGATTTCGCGATCTCGGACGATGTCGTTGAGGAACACCTGGCCGTCGCGTTCACCGACCATCGAGCCGTAACGCGAAAACGCGGTTTGTTTGCTCACGCCGAGTGCTTTGCCGACCGCTGTCCAACTTGCACCGTCGCGACGGGCGGCGGCGACCAGGTTCCGCACATAGTTGTCGATGGCATGCCGGGCACCGGTGAACAGGGTGATTGCATCGAGGTTGGTCTGGCGCGGCGACAGCTCGGGGTGCGCACCGATGTAGCCGGCCGCCACAAAGATCAGCCAGTTGGGATCCTCGAGGTTTAGGTGTCTGCCGACATCGGTTGCGGCGTCCGAAAGTGGCGTGCGGGGTTCGGGGTAGCTGGCCGCTGTCATGGCTTCAGCGTACACGTAAACGTCTTGATTCTCGGACGTTCGTCTGAAATATTTGACGGTTGGTTGAGGTGGTCGGCCGCAGGCTACCAACGCTCATCGACCGTGGCTGAAGTCGTGTCGCCGGTTGGTGTCATGGCTGCGCTGGCTCAGGTAGTCGTCGAGCCACTGGCGGTCTTCTTCGCTCAACGAGTCGGCTTCACGCTCGGTGTTGATGCTGTCGACGCCGCATAAATCTGCTTGGCCGTTGAGGCTGAACCCTTCCCGTAGGTAGTACCGCGCGGCAACAACTTCGCGGTCGGTGGCCGCGGGGTCGAGCAGTGTGGTCGCCGCGTAATCAATTGCCGACTGTGCGTATTGATGGCAGTGAATCGCGTCGCCGGCTGCTTCGGCGTCGCGGGCAGCGCTGATATCGGTACGTGCTTCGTCGAGGGCTTCGGCGGACGTGGGGTCGATCACGGCACTCTCCTCTTCGTTCACAACGCCGTCACCGGCCGGTGACTCATTAGTGTTTACGTATTGAGTCTATTGCTTTTTTCTGTCAGAATCGAGCGATAGTAGGCGCGGCGAATGCGTAGCCCGGGCACTGTGGGCCACCTAGTCGCTCAAGGGGGTGCGGCGTGGCAATCGATCAGGGTGGCAACTTAATTGCGACCACAGACATACCGCCGCGGATCCACCGCGGAGCCCCAGCCTTCAGAATCTCGCCTCTGAATTCAGGCGATTCGCGCGAACACTGGCCGGCCGACGCCCGACCGACGCGCGCGGAGACGGCGCCAGGCCTGGGCGGCGCCCTCAACGTGGCGGACAGGGCCCCTGAATCCACCCAACGTCGTCCGGCCGCTCGTCGTTTACATAGGGAGACAACAACCATGGGGAAAGTACGAACACCGCTGCCCGAGGCGTTGTGGCGGATCCGATGGCCCTGGAAGTGCGCAGCGGATGTGACAGACCCTGAAATGCATTACTGGCTCAGGCGCGTCGAGGCATCCTGTCAACTGCGGCCCCCGTTGTCTCTGGACTTGCTGCGCGCCGCCAAGATCGAGCTGCGTGCCCTTGATTCGCACAGGTCGCGATCCGATCGCCTAGCCGCCCAGTTCTTCGTCTCCATGGCACTTTTTGCGTTGATCTGGTGGCTGATAGGGCAAGCACTTCTGATCGGTGCGCTTCCCGGCATTCCGCTCATCGCCCAGCACGCAGCACTCACGTTCCTCATCACAGCCCAGGGCTTTTTCGCCAACGTGCGACCATGGATCACCGATCACTTCGCGCACCGAACCGTTCTTGCCCGCGATCGTCTCAACCGTTGGCTCGTGCCGGCGTTTCCTGATCTGGGGCCTGCCCAAACCTGTGACTCCCGTCAACTAGCGGCAGGTCCGCAATGAACCGCCGCGCCCGGGCCGACATCGAGCAATTCCGCGACCAGATCCTCGCCGAATTACGCGACGCGCCCCGGCCTCTGTCCACTCGTGAACTCGCCGACCGATTGTTGGGGCCGAGCAATCACCACATCTGCCTTCCTCCTGGCGTAGGCGCGGCCATTGGCGATCGGGTTAAGGGTCAAACCATCGTCGAATGCCACGGGATCGACCTGTTCGGGAATGTCGTCTACGTTGTGGCCGCACCTGCACCGTGCGCGGGTATCTATCCACACCTGCGGGCGCTGGAGGCCTTGGGCACCATCATTCGCCTCGACAGTGAGCAGGGCGATCGAACCGCCTACTGGGCATTTCTCGGCAACATCGGCGAAGACGACGAACGACAGTCAGCTCAATTGGAAGCACTGTGGGAACTGCCGGCTGTCGAACGCTTGCCACGGTACGAAAGGCACTGAGGGAAAATGGCTTTCAACAACACCGGGTACGCACTGAGGTTGTTCGAAGAAGTCCGCCAGCGGTACGCACACCAACGCCACGAACGGAACCGGCGGAGCGTCCGTCGTAGGCTCGGCAACGATCCAACACAACACGTCCACACACCTAGCGAGTCCCTCGGCATCGCTCAGGCGCTGCTCGATCATCTGCCGCGCCAGAGCGGGGATGCCCACCAGCTGTGGACCTGTCTAGCCGTTCAGCCGTTGGCGCAGCTTCTCTACGCGGCATCACGACAGCGCGGCGACAGCAACGGCATGGACTGGGTAGAGACCGCGCTCGTCAGCACCGAAGCGGCAGAGACGGAGCCGGGTTGGCGCCAGGCGGCCAACATTTGGAGCCAGGGCACGGCGCTTCCCGAACGTTTGCTGCTGCTCACCAATTTGCCACCACGCCAGCGAAATTCGATTACCGACGTGATGCACTCGGCGATCGCTCCATGGCTGCACAGTTGCAAGGGGGATCTGGCATGAACACCGCAGTCTGCACGCTGCGCTCACCCGCAGCAACCGATCCGCGCCGCTGCGTTCAGACCCGTGACAGCTCAAAGCGTGCATTGATGACCAGCGACGGGGTTGAGATCGCGGTGACCGACTACCGTCCCTCGGGCCCGATCGGCCACACCGTCGTCCTACTGCACGGCCTGTGCCTGTCACGTCGGTCCTGGTACCTGACGTATCGACGACTGTGTCAACCAGGTGTGCGGGTCATCGCCTACGACCATCGCGGGCACGGCCAATCCGGCAGCGCTGCACTGGCGACCTACACCCCACAGAGGTTGGGCCAGGACCTCGCCGAGCTTCTCACAGCCCTGAATGTCGTTGGGCCACTGACCATCGCTGGCCACAGCATGGGAGGCATGTCGGCCTTAAGCTATCTGGCGCGATCTCTCAACGATCAGCCCGTGCATCCGAACGCACTTGTGCTCGTCGGAACATCGGCTGGCGGGCTCACCGAATGCGGTCTGGGCCGCCTCCTAGATACTCCCGGGTTAGGTGCCTTGATCGAGGTAGCCACCCACGCGCCTCGGGCACTGGGTGAGCGCGCTGTACGTGCACTGGCCCAGCCGCTGTGCAGCCTGGTCACCCACGACTCGTCGGTGACCAAGTCGCTGGCCGATGCGATAGGCCGCACGCCGATGAGGACTTCGCTTGGCTTCTTGCAAGCGCTAAAGGTTTTCGACCAACGCACGATTCTGCCGTCGATATCGGCGAGAACCACCGTGATTAGCGGCGGAAGAGACATCCTCACCCCGCCGGCACATTCCGAACATATGGCAGCACTCATTCCTAATGCCACTCATCTGCATCTGCCCGACGCCGGGCACATGCTGCTTCAGGAGGCTGCCGACATGGTCACCGGTGCAATCCTTCGCACCATCACCGATGCGGAATCGATCGGAGCACCCGCATGAGGGCACACACTTGTGGGCAGGACCGCGGGACAGTCGGTGAGGCCGAGCTGGCGCCGATTGCTGTGGGGCGACCTCCATCTGATGTGGCGGTCGCCACTACCGGTCCTTGGCCGTGTGGCTACTGCCGCATCGATTCGCTCGCTGAGGTGGGCTGTCGATGCCCAGCCTGCGGCCGCAACAAAGCGCCTGCATGGTGGAAGATCTGCAGGCCGACACCGGTGAGAACGGCGAGCTCCGACGCTATCCACCGATCGCAACCGGCCGGGCTAGGCCGGTTGAAACGCACGCGGCGCCATGCCACCGCCATCGCCTTGGTCGCGATCTTCACAGCGGGACTGGGTTTGTCGGCGGTTCTTGCCGTCAGGAGCGCAGTGGGAGCTAACGATGCACACCCGCGCCACCAACTCGAAGTGAACGCGTCTGCCCAAGAGGGCAACTCACCGGATCCGGTGTCACACGAAGATGAAAAGGGGAAGAGCCGATGACCGATCAAGGATTGACACCTATGTCGGGGCCTCCACGGATCCTGATCACGGCGGAGCCGGCAGCCGGCAGGGCCTGGGCCCTCAAGCGCCTCATGCCGGTCCGATGGCGGTTCGAATGGCCGCTCGACGTGCAGCCACACGTCGACGCTTGGCCGTGGCCGGCGTGGCGGGGCAAGGCCGCTGCAGGCGTCACTGAGTGCGGAATGGACGCCTTGGCCGTCCGGATTGCCAAGTCGTTTCACGAATCACCGGCACCGACGGCGCTGTCACAGCAGTCGCATATCGGCCAGACACGGCCGCCGGGTCCGCACAGGAACTCGAAGGGCCGCTCACCGATCAACTGCCCGAGCAGATGGCCGATTGCCTCGTTGAGGCAGATCATGGCCGAGGGACGTGGCGTAGGTCTCCAACTGATAGCAGCACGTACCGGTCTGGTCGCGCGAGAAAAGCAACCGAGCGCGTCCACCTGAGGCTGCGAAATCGTGATGGCCAAGCTGACACGCGCGACGACCATCGCCGGACCAGCCACAGACCTGGAGCAGCACATCGAGGCGGGAGAGCCGACGCGATGACGACCACAGTATCGAGCCCGTTCTATGTCGACGGCGACCTGCTTGATGATGTGCACACTCCGGAGGCTCAGCAGGTTCTTGGTCGCGCAAGAGCCGCGCGACTGCGGCCATTGTGCATGTGTCAGTCCCAAGGCGTGGAAATGTACATTGCCGCCGCCGGTGGTCAGCTCATAGTCAAGCGGATGCCCGGAACGGCGGCCGCACATGACTATCGGTGCCGCTCTTGGCTTCCTCCCGAAGAACTCTCGGGCTACGGAGCCGTTGCTGAGAAATCAATCGTCGACAACCCTGGCGATGGCACAACGGCGCTCAAGCTGGGCTTTTCACTGTCGAAGTCCGGCAATCGTTCCGCCCCAGAACCCTCGGGCTCACCATCGAGCACAATTCAGACCAACGGCAACAAATTGTCCCTTCGTGCGGTCTTGCACTACCTGTGGGACGAAGCGGAACTGACGACCTGGCACGCGGCCTTTACAGGACATCGCTCCTGGGCAGTTGTCTACCAGCGGCTGCGGGCAGCCGTGGACGGCAAGCTTGTGCGCAAGAACCCGCTCGGCCCGTCTCTGTTTGTGCCCGAGCCGTTCTCGATCGACCGGAAGTCTGAGATCGAGCAGCGTCGGATTAGGGCATGGGCTCCAGCTCGTCATCAGCCGGGGAAAGCCGCGAAACTGTTGATCGGCGTGGGTGAGGTGAAAGGTATCGAGCCGGCCAGTCACGGGTTCAAAGTTCAGATCAGGCACCAGCCCGGGAACCCCTGGTTCCTGGATGCGGACCTGCATCGCAAGCTCACCAAGCGGTTCGCCACCGAGCTTGAGCTGTGGCAGATGGCCGATGAGGGAGATGTCCGGCTGTTAGCGATCTGCACCTTCTCGGTCTCACGAGCTGGCTATGCCAACGTCGAAGAGTTGTCGCTGATGACAACTGATCGCAACTGGTTGCCGTTCACCGGCGACGCTGACCGTGCGCTGCTGAACGTCGCGATCGAGGAGCAGCGGTCCTTCCGGAAGGTGTTGTCGTACAACGGCAGCAGCACCCCGATGGCTTCCCTGGTCTTCACCGACACCGCTCCGGCCATCGCTGCGTTCGTCGACCGGCCTACCGGAGAGGCCGAAGGTGACGACTCGATTGCCGGCCTGCCGGTATGGAACTGGAACACCGACGCAGACATGCCAGATCTGCCATCACCGCTCTAACTCAAGACACATCTCGTAACGCCACTCAACCACCCACATTACGGAGAGACCAATGAGCACAGTTCATCCCCCGCTCACCGCCGAGGACTTCGAGACACAGTACGACGTCGAGCACCGCTACATGTTCATCGAGCACGAAGACGGCGGATTGTTCTACGCCTACGGCCACGATCGCGACGAAGAGTTCGCCCGCCAGGTAACGGAATTCGAGATCGAAGTCGGCGGCCTTGATGCGGAGGATGCTGAAACCACCGCCGAAGAGGTGCACCATCGCTGGGCGGTCGTAATCGCGCCGAAGCCTGAGTGGCGCTTCACCTGGATTGACACCCAAACACGACGTGACATCGACGAGAGCACGCCCGGCGCGTTCCCCATCTCACTGATCTACAGGTGATCGGCTTCCCCGCAACAGAACACACCAACCAAGCATGAGCGAAACACGGGAGAAGTTGTGCAGACCGACAACCAGCCGAAAGGAGACGTGGCGTTTCCTCCCGCAGCTTAAAGCAACGGGTTACCACGCCACAAACAACCGATGAACGAACTGATCAGCACTGTTGTCGAGTCCCGGACGTGGGCGATAGCCGGGCTCACAGTGGTGATTCTTCTCGCTCTAGCCGTATCCGCCGACCTGCACCGCCGCGCCTCCGAATTGGATATGCGCAGCCAAGACCAGCAGTTCGAGCACAACAACGAAAGCGAGGGTTCACGATGACCGAGCCAGTGTTCCTTTTACTTGCGACATTCACCGCGTTAGCCGTGATCGGATCCGCGCTGATTATCGGGTCTGTGCACGTGTATCGCCGCGCGTGGCCCAAGCGAGGAAGACAGGCTTGGGCGCCGGCCGCGGCTGTGGGTGTGGCGGCGGGCCTGTGGGCGAAGTTGATCATCGACGCTGCACCGTGGGTCCTGGAGGACCTTGGCACGGCCGACAGCGCTTACCATCCGACGAAAGTGATGACCGGCGGTCTCGATTACTACATCGCCAGCTTGAAGTGGGCACTGGTTGCTGTCACCTTGTGCCTGTTCGCTGCGGCGGCAGCTGGTGCGTTCATTGGTCTTCACCGCGGCCTTGAGGCCCTGCACGTGTGGCTGTCTGGCTACCAGACTCAACACGACGAAGAGGTCAAGCTGACACGGGCCGCCAGGATGAGGATGGCGTGGAGGATCGGGCACGCTGAAGAACGCTTCGCGCGCACACTTGTCAAGCTCGTCGGGCCGGCAAGCCGCAAACGACGCGGAGCCGTACTGTGGAAAACTCTGCCCGAACAGCCGGGAACTGACATCCGCGCCACCTCGTTTTCGGTATCGCCTGGCCTGGCCTACTACTCGATCAGCGATGAGGCGGTCGAGGCGTTCACCGATAACACTCTGCTCCGTAGGGAGATACAGCACGTCGACTACCTTGCAACCGAGGATGATTCGGAGTTCATTGTTCAGTGGAACTGCGAATACCTTGCCCGTCCTTTCGTTCCCGCTAAGGACACATCAACCGGGATCCTGTCTTTCGGTCTGCAGCCTCGGGAACGGCTTCGGCGGTCGGCGGGTGCCGTGGCAGTCGTCATTGTGCTCGCAGTTGCCGTGGCGGCTGCGTGGGTCCTCACTGACACTGGTGCGTCAACCGCGGCGCACACCGTGACCGCTGCTGCACCCCAGGCGATCACTGACGTCAATGTCGTTCCTGGCGCGGGGCGCCCGCGCAGCCGTGTTCTGCGGCCTGCCAGTACTAGCGGTGAGGCCTGCTCGCTTCGGCGCGACAATGCTGCGACTGCCCATGATCCCTGCGATCATGCTGGCCGCCACGGGAGTCGTTATGTCTTCGACTTCGACGATGTGAAGGCGGTCACGGCGGTGATTGTCACTCCTGCGGCGCTCCAGTCCGGCCGCGTCGTCCGCGAGGTGATCTGGCGCTTCAACGGGGACCCTGAGCACGGGTATCCAGCGACCGAACAAATCCAACTGGTGGAGCCGGTCGCCGGAAGGGTTCTGTTGCTGCTCAACCGTCCTGCTGGACTGCGTGCTTCGCGAGTAACTGCGATTATCAGTGACACTCGGCCCGACGCCAGCGCCGACGCCGACGGCGACCAGCGCGGGCGAGAGATCGGCGATACACCATTCATGGTGGTGGGCCACGAGGTCGAGTCGCTTGACGCAGTTGAGTCTGTCGGCCCCGAGCCGGTCGGCCGACAGGCGGCTCCCCGGTGATCACCCACACATTCAAGCCGATCGATTGGCACCCCCGGACTGCCCGGTTCGCTGGCCTGACGCACACGTGGGTTGGCGGGTGGCACGCAGGTGGGGTCGAACGGATCGTTTCTGCGGTTCGCTGTGAGGGATGGGATTGCCTGGTAATCGAGAGCACGTCTAACGGTCCGATCACGCCAGCCGCTCGCGATAAGGTTCGTGCAAGCGGGGCAACTGTCGTTGATCCCCTTGATTCGCAACAACTCGCTGCGGTCCTGGCTGCTGTCGAGAATAGGCTGTGGGACAGTCTGCGCCCGCCTCCGGCCCGTGGTTGGCTGGGAAAACGTTTCGCCAGGCTTCGGCGGTTCTCCAAGGCGTCGTCTAGATTCCGGCCACTGCTGCTGTTGGTCGGTGACGGCGACCACATCAACCACGACGTGATCCAGAAAGCCGCCTACCTCGGTCGTGCGGCAAACGTGCACCTTGGCATCGATACGCGCGCCCGGGCGCGGACCTCGGCACCCTTCGACGGCTGCATCAGCGGTTGGTCTGGCCTTTCGGTTAGCGGCCGCGAAGCCACTGCGACGAGACCACACGACAAGTAGCCCGCCGCGGTGACCCGTCTGCATCACCGCGGCGGGCTTGGCGCGTCGGTTACGACCGCGACACGTGCGCACGACACTGCACCATTCTTCGAGAGGACGCTGTGATGTACAAAAAGCCAGCCACACCGTATTGCGGGTTTCTGACGAAGAAAGTGGATGGTGTCAAGCGACTGTATGTGCCCAGATCGGCTGCCCACGTGTTGATTTCAGCGCCAACCGAGACGGGAAAGACGAGGCGCTTGCTGGCGCCGGCTGCAGCTCTGTGGGGCGGGCCAGCGGTGATCGTGTCGTCGAAAGACGATCTGATGCAGCTCGTGATGGAGTTGCGATTCGGACCTGTCGGATTGATCGACATGCGGCCGGTGACAGCACCGGTGTATCCCGAGGGCGTTCGTGCCTTCACCTACGACCCTACGGTGTCGATCAATACGCCGATGGAAGCCCAGACTGTTGCTGAGAACATCATGCAGATGGCGACGGTCGGCCTGGGGTCGGGGGCCGATCAGGTGTCCGATGGTGGCATCTGGGAATCGCAGGCTGCGGGTCCTCTGGCTGCGTTCCTTTACGCGGCATCTCCCGCGGTCTCACGCGACGGGGTCGGCCTGGGCATGAACTGGGTGCTTCGGGCGGTGGACAACATTGATCCCGAGAAACGCAACGAGCCAGGGTGGGCGCAGGCTGCTGCGCTGTGCCACCGTTACGAGACTCTGGCGTTGAGCATGATGCGCACGCTGGAAATGGAACCTCGACAGCGTGATTCGATCGCTATCACGATGCGCAAAGCGATCACACCGTGGCTTCGCACGTCCCTGGCCGCTGCCAGCGCACTCAACGACAGCGCACAGCCAACCCTGTTCAGTCCGGACAACTTCGATTCGGAGTTCCTCGACAACCCTCATGCCACGTTGTTCGTCTTGGCCCCCGCCGATGGAACGGTGGCCGGTGCGGCGGTGACTTTGTTGGAGTCGCTTGTGCGGCGATGGAGGGACAAGACCGCATCGCGGGAGCAGATGCACCGGTTGTTGATGGTCGTCGATGAGCTGCCCAACACCGCGCCGATTCCGTCGTTGAGGCGGATTGTGGGGGAGGGACGTGGTTTAGGTATCAATCTGATGGCCGCGGTTCAGGCGTCATGCCAGCTGGACACCGTGTACGGGGAGGCCTATGCCAACGAGTTGCGGGCGATCTTCCCCGCCACGGTCATCATGTATGGCGCCCGCGAGATCGAGCTGCTACAGGCCGGCGAGGACTGGTCTTTGTTCACCAACCGGCGACCTGAATCGTTCAGCCAGGCCGACGGTCACAAAAGCCTCAATAGCGAGCTGGGCCCGGGACTGCGGTGGCAGGAGTTGTTGCCGACCAGCCCTGAGACCGCACGCCTATTGGTTAGGGGCGATGTGGGGAAAATGGTTGAGATTCCGGATTTTTCGGTGTTCAAAAAGCGCTACGAGGCCGCGGCGAAGGCACGTTTACAACGGTCGTCGCAGCGCCAGCAGACCTTGGCCGATGCCGGGGCGAGGGCGGGTGGTCGGGCTCCATCATTCAGAGCACGCTTGCGATCACTGCGCCAATGATCCAGGCGCTGCCGATCGCACACGCCGCCAGACCGGCAAGGACCAGGCCAACTGGCTGATCCGACTGGGTGATTTGGAACGGCGCGATCGCGGCCTCATCGGTGTCGTCCTCAGTGAGGAAGATGTGTGGCGCTGTCAGATCGTCAGGTCCCAGAGGCAAGTCGAGATCGACGGGCACCGGTGGAGGGGTTTGCGGCCACCATTCGGTCGACCCGTCGACGGCGATCCACCCGTTGAGAATGCCGTAGACGCCGGCGATCGCAAACGTGGCGGGGATTTGGGCGATGAAGTACGGCGCGAAGACGGTCGCTGTGAAGCTTCCGTCGGGCGTGTAGAGGAGCACGGTGAGCATGCCGACGCCAAAGGCTGTCCACAGCAGCGCCGGGATCGGGTAGGCCCGCAGACGATCGGGGATGAACGACAGTAGATGCCCGTACAGCAGCCTGCCCACCGGCCACCCGATGGGCGCCAGTATGGCGGTGGTCCAAACGATGATCCACTCTGCCCAACCCTCGAACGTCGTGGGTCGGCGAGTCAGAAGCGGATGAACGACGTTGTCGTCGGAGGCGCTCGGTCTAGCTCCCGCTAAAACTCGGTTGCGCCAACGGATTTGGCGGTTGAGTAGTTCGGCGCGGCGCTTCTGCATCGGGAAGATCCCTTGATGGTCTGCGATCCATTCTCTGCGCAGATCGTCGAACCGGTCAGGCGCCACCTTATTGCCTAGCATGTGTTCACCTATTGCTCTTGCTGCTTCGTTCTGACAGAATCAGCGTTTATGAGGGCGAGCGTAGCGGTTGCAGGTGCTTTTGTCTGCTGCATGCTGGCGATGCCGAACGGAGTGTCTGCACTCGCATCGCTGGCCGGCGGAATCGTGCTGTTATCACCGGCATTTGTGCTGGTGGCGCTGCTCATCGCTTTCTCTCGCCGGACCTCGAAGTCGGCTGCGGGGCGGTCGCCGTACGGGGCGACAAGGGCAACCGGGGTGAGTCAATGCGTGAACACCACTGTCCCCCCTAGGGGTGTTTACGCATGGCCGCACGCTCCGGTGTGGCCGGTGGTGTCCACGGGCCGACCAAGCCCGTGGACACCACCGGCCCGAACAACTGTGGACAGCATCCCGGCGGGCCGGGCCGCTTTGCATCAGCGCAGATATCCAAGCGGTGCGCTGCAGCAGCGCATCAATTCACATCGAGGGGGATTCTGATGACCTTGAACGACCACGTTTCCGATGAGGACTGGCTGGCTCAAGTAAACGCCCAGTACGACGCGGAACAATCGGGTGTCGAAACCGCCTCGGACATGGGCGAATTGCAGCCACACGACCTTGATGATCTCGGGCCCGATGCTGAGCTGTCTCCCAACACCGCTGCCGAGATGGCGTCGGGAGACGGCGCCACCGATGTCGCGCGCACCGAAGCATCGCCGAAGCGCTTTGATCACAAGGTCGCAGCGGGGTTCGGGGGCCTGGCGGCTGCCGGCGTCGTGGTGGCGTTGGTGGCCGGTGTGATGTTCTACTCCGGCGGTCCTGAACAGCAGACTGTTCCTCGGGACACGGTGGCAGACCCTGCGGCAGTAGCGGTTGCCAAACCTGCGCCTCCGCCGCGTCCCTCGGCCGACTCCGATCGCTCCATCCCGTACAACGCCGACGCCAGAGGGTCCTGCGGGGTCGGGTCCACGTCTGCCCAGACCATGGCCGGCAGTGACCCGCGCCAGGCATTTGTGTGCGTACGAGGTGGCGCGGATGGGCAGGTGATCACGTTGGACCTGTCGAAGACCTATGTGATCACCGCTATCAAGATCACTCCAGGCTGGGTCGGCAAGGACGCCAGCGACGTATCGCAGTGGGCTCAGCATCGAGTGGTCTCCACTGTCCAGTACACCTTCAACGACGTTGACCGCACGCCAATTACTCAGGAGACGGGCAACGTACACGGCGAAGCGGTCGTGAAAATCAAGCGCGCGGACGGCGCGCGCGGTGTCGTGGCATCCAACATCACGATGCTGATCCGACAGACATCGCGACCCCCGGCTCAGCCCGAACCAGCGACGGAGCCGAATCCCGGAAGTAACGGGGGTGGACTTTTGCCGGGTGTGTTTGGGCCGGCCTCGCCCAGCGGGGCTCCAGTGCCCACGTCGAACCCGTTTGCCCTGGGCAACTCTTCGGCCAACAGCGATCCGGTCGACGCCAAGTTCGCCATCAGCCGCCTCGAAGTGATCGGGCACGAGCCGAACTAAAGAGACATCAATCAGTCAGGGGGACAGATGTTTGCACGGTCACAGTCACGGGCATCGCGGCCGGACATGGCAATCAACGCTGCGGCTGCGGGTGTTGGCTCATGAGAATCAACACCGCGTGGCGAAATCGGTTGTCGAAGTCCGGAACGGCAGGAAGCCGTGTGGGTGTCTACATCGTGGTCGGCCTGGCAGCGCTGTCGGGTTTGAATGTGCTGTGGCAGATGCTGTTTAGCTCGCCACCGGATCCGGTGACACCGGCTCGATCGGTGGTCAACAAGGCCGCTGTCGTTGGTTCGTTTGCCCAGGACTGCGTGTCAGTTTGGCTCACCGCGACCACGCAAGATTCGACGAGCTTGGCCCAGTGCTTCTCGCTGCCGAGCGACGTCTTGAAGCTTCCGCCGACTCCTGGGGTAGTGATCACGACACCGACGGTCGTGGCGGTGACGTTCGAGGGTACGGCCGGCAAGGCTCACGACAGCGAGGTGTACTCCGTGGTGGTCGGGGTCACTGAACGCGCGTACGAGTCAGCGCCGCCAATGCGTGCGTTGTACCGACTTCCAGTGTTGTGGAGCCGGTTTGGACCGCGTGCGGCCAGTCTGCCGGCCCGTGTGAGCGGTCCTGGACCGGGTGCTGATCTTCCCCTGGCCTATCCCACGACGTTGGCGGCCACCGACTCCGCGTTTCAGGTGGTTTCCGGTTTCATCACTGCGTACTTGACGGGCCAGGGCGGAGTGGAACGCTACGTCACCTCTGATTCGATGTTGGTCGGCTTGGGCCCTGTCTATGAGACGGCGACGATGACGATGCTTACCGCAGTGTCCGCCGTGCCGGCAACGCCAGCTGACGGTCAAAGCGTTCGGGTTCTAGCGCAGGTGGATGCCGTCACGAGCCAGTACACGCCCGCTCACCTGGTGTACCCGCTCACCTTGAGAGGGCTAGGTGGTCGATGGTCGGTGGCAGCGATCGATGCCGCACCGGCGATGTCCACCGCGGACGACCCGGTTCCCGTTGTAGGGGCGACCGCCCCGAACTAGCTGCCACGCAAACAACCCCTAGCCGACACCGAGAGGAAATACGAACAATGATCGAAACCACGCTTGCAGCAGCAGACTTGGTCACCGCAATCCCTGCATTCTGGGAAGACCTAAAGATTCCCCTATCGATCCTGGTGATTGCCGCTGGCGTGGCCGGCGCCATCGTGAGCTTCCACAAGGGATTCGGCACTGCCGCCGGAAAGCTCATCGGCGGCATCGCGATGTCGGCGATCGTCCTCGCGGCCGTCGGGCTGTCCTACTCAGTCAAAACCACCATGGACAAGCACTGCAATGGCTGCTCGGTCGGCCAGTACGGCCGCTAGAGCGCTCGTCTGATCTCTCACCAACCACAGCCAAGGGGGCTGCATGGCTGACAATGAAACCAACACCACTGCACGAGTTTTCACCGACGTGCGTGACTTCCCCATCCATGTGTCCTACATCGATGAGAACACTCGCATCTGGTGGGCGCCATGGCGGGTGTGGGACGGTGCGACCGCATTGCTGGGCCTCACCGTGACGATATGGGCGGCATACAAGAATTTTGACAGCGGGCACTCTGCGGTGGTGGCAGTCACCGGCCTGGGGATCACCGCGATATTGACGGCATGGGCGCGTCAGATTCCGATCAGCAGGCCGAGCCCGACATACCGGATCATGTGGTTGCTGTCGTGTGTTTTCGGCACTCAACAGCGGGCAGCAGCCAAGGGCAAGCGTGACCCCTGGCTGTCACCACCCATTGCGGTGATCGACAATCTCATCTTCACCAAGGGTGGGGTGTACGCGGAGTTCCTAATCACTGGACAGCCCGCGGGAATGATGCCGTTTGGCGAGAAGCGCGAAATCGCCGAGAGGCACCGGCCTTTGGTCCGTCAATTGCCCTCTGGGTTGGTGCTGTGGGGCGTGTGCGCACCGCTGAGCCCGCAGCGCCTCAAGCGGCGCATGCTGGCCGGCAAGACACACAAGGAGGCATGGGTCCGAGAGGTCAGGGCATGGGATGCTCGGCTGGAGTCACAACAACCCGGCAGTGCCCGGCCGATGTTCTACGAGCACATTTTTGGTCTGCGGGTACCGGTGGACGCCGGCATGGCAGGGCGCAGCGGCGCCGGCGCAGTCGCCAAAGCCTGGGATGTCGTAGCTGGTCGCGATCATGACGACCCGCAAACGCTGGAGGCCTATTCGGAGGTCGTTGAGTCGGTTCTTCGCCAGATCCCCGACGAGTTCGAGGCTCGGCCAGCCACACCTCGGCAAATCCAGTGGCGCTATCACCGACGTTGGCGCCTGGGCGCGGATCCCTCACCCTTCCCGCACGACGATGACGGGCCGCGGCGGCTCACTGCTGCGGATTTCACGGGCGCGCCCGTGGACTTCGACGAGGGCGACCAGCGCACGCGCCGCCAGTCCCGTTCGTGGTTGCGGCGGCACCTGCCCTCCATGAAGCGCATCGTGCGTCTCGGTAGTGCCGACGGCGCGCAGAGCTACCAGGCTCTGCTGCCCGTGCAGGAACTGCCCCGCGGTGGTCTGGCCTACCCCGGAGCGGAGTACCTGCTGTCTGCCTACGACGTCGACGTCGACGCCGACGTCGACTGGGACCATCACGTGACGGTTCGGTCGCGGGAGAAGGGCATCAACCGCGTCGACCGTGCGCTGCGAAATCTTGACGACCAGGCATACCAGCGCGGCGGACGCCGCGCCAGCACCACAGACCTGGAGCAACGCTACGAGTCGGGCGAGGATTACAACGCTCAACTGCAGTCGAGCACGCTGGAGCGTGAAACCGAGTGGACCACGGTCATCGCCGTCGGATCCACCAGTGCGAAGGCGACAGAGCACTCCGCTCAGCGGTTGCGTACCCACTTCGCCGAGGAACTGGAAACCACGCTGGGCAATCCTCGCGGCGCCCAACGGGCGCTGTGGCAGCTTGGCCATCCTGGCAGCGAAAACCGTGCACCGCGCAGTCAGTTCTGCCAACTCACAACTACCGAACACTGGTCACGGTTTGCCCCCTTTCTGTCCAGCGAGCTCGGCCACGAAACCGGCATTCTTTTCGCCGAGAACCTGGCCACTAGGCGTCCCACGCCGGTACTGCTCGACATGGAGGGCACTACCGAGCGGCGCGGAGCCCCCGGCATCTTGTTCGTCGGGACCTCCGGCGGAGGCAAGTCACAAAGCAGTAAGCGTGTCGTAGACGGTCTGCTCAAACGTGGTTCGCAAGCTTCGATCATCGACCCAGGAACCATGCGCGAATGGGAGGCCGCACTGGCCCACCATGGCGACCGCGTCGTGGCCATCGACCCTACGGGCGGCAAATGGTCACTGGACGGGCTGCAGTTGTTCCCGCGGGAGAAGGCAGCCGAGCACATGCTCGACCACTTGTTGCCCATGATGGGTGTGGCACCCGATGACGATCTGGCTGACAAGCTCCGGTACCTGCTTCGGCCCGACCGCCGCGTCGCCGAAACCATGGGTGGTGTCTTGCGCTACCTCAACGATCTCCGAGGCGCCGAGAAAGACGAATATGCCCGACTGACAGCCAAACTCAACTCGTGGGCGTCCGAGGACTATCTACGGGCGGTGTTTGACGAATCCCTCACCGCACCTCCCATCCGCGAGAAAGATGCCGTGATCTGGCTGACCTCCGAGCTGGAGCTTCCCAAGACCAGTGACACTGATCAGGTCCACCTGTATAAACGCCAGACTCGCCGCGCCCGCGCTGGCCTGGCGATCTACGGCATGATCGCCTCACTGACCCGGTTGACCTACACCGGAGCCAACAGGCCACGGCCCGACGCGTTCGGCTGGTTGGTCGCCGAGGAGGCCCGCACCTATCTGACTTCGCCGGTTGGCCGAGACGACACCCTGCGCACGGCCACCCAGGGCCGCAAAGAGCACTACGGATTCATCGGCATCTCGCAGCACTTCGAGGACTTCGAAGGGATCGGCGCCCAGAACATGCCGATGCGCGTCGTCACGCCTTTCAAGCCCACCGAGCGGGAGTACGCACGCGAAGCGTTCCGAAAGCTCGGGATCGATCCCGATGAATATCCCGATGTGATGCGGTTGCGCACTGTCGCTGGTCACGGATACGCCTACTTCATCGATGATTTCGGCCGATGCGGGCTGGTCGATCTTCTCCCGCCGGTGCAGCCGGAACTGGTCACCGCGTTCGACACGCGTTACCTGCAGGAGCAGGCCGCCACGGCCGACATGTCGGAGGTGGCCTGAATGAGAGAACTACTGGCCGCTTGGCTCTACTGCCACCCGCGGGTACGTCGGATGTGGATTCTGGCGCAACTGATGTGGGGCGGCTCACTGATGGCGGTACTGACCGCACCGAGCGCTGCCGCCTCCGGTCTGAGCGCCACATGGTCGTGGACCGGTCTGCACGACAGCTACGGGATTCCGATCGGCGCGCATTTCGTTTCCGTTGTTCCGATGGTTGAAGCGATTCGAGAACAAGGCCCCGAGTTCGGTGCGGACCCCGGCACATGGGGTCCGGCGATCGCATCCAAAGTGGGGACCGCTCTGACCTACACGCAACTAGCCTCGTGGCTGGCCGTCGAATGCGCGATGCTGACATTCATTGTCGCGGTCGGGCTTTGGGTCATCAAGTTCGCACTCTCGACCATCTGGCTGAAGTGGCTTGCGGCGCTCGCCGAACCGATCCTGGCCAACATCAGCGCGCTGGTGAGTCGGATGTACATCATCCCGGGCATGTTCCTGATCTGTACCGCCATCGGGGGAGTGGTCGCCGTGACCACCGGCTTCGGCACCGGACTGGGGATCATTCTCGGCGGCTGCTTGGTGATTGCGCTCATAGCGCTGCTACTCAACAATCCCGCCGAAGACATTGCCGGCGACGGCGGAGTGCTGGGCATCGGACGCAATCTTGGGCTGACCTTGTCTCAGAGCTTGGCCAACAACGGGCCAGTGGCGCCAGGGGGTAGCGACGCACAGCTGGACCGCATGATGTCATGGTTCGTCGATGTCCTTGTGCGACAGCAGATTCAACAAATCAACTTCGGCCAGATCATCGACGACATACCGGGCTGCGCCGATGCCTACAATCGGGCGCTGGGAACCGGCCACACCGCGGCGCCGGCACACGCGGTGGGCACGTGTGCGCCCTCAGCACTGGCCTACGCGCAACAGCTTGACGCACTGACTGTCGGGCAGTTCGGCTTCTTGATCCTGGCCATCTTCGTCGTCGTGTGCGCGATCTGCTACGTAGCCTGCGAAGTTATCCGGATCGGATTCCGCGCCTTCTGGAACCTGCTCGTGATCCTCCCAGCAAGCGCACTCGCCGTAGCACCGGGACCTCAACGACAGTTCGCTAAGCGAACCGCCGTCAAACTCATCGTCCACGGCGTCGAAATGATCGTCGCTACCGTGGGTCTGGGGATCCTGATTCTGCTTCTGGCACACATCACCCGGGGCGATCTTCCGGGCCTGATCGGCATGACACACCCCATGGCAAAAGTCATAGTGATGCTGCTGGTCGCCATATTCAGCGCCATCGGATTCCGACAACTGCTGCATGGTTTCGGCGATCGCGGGCTTCCAGGGCCTGTGCGCGGTGTGCAATTCGCAGCCAGAAGTGTATCTCGCGCCAACACAGTTGTCCGTGAAGGCGAGTACGCCGGACGCAAGGTTGCCGATCTCCGCTCACGTGCAGCCGAGCGGCGCAAAGCCCGACTTGCCAACAGCGCAAATGAGTCCAACGCCGGCCCGAAGGCTCCAGGCCGCAAGGGCCATCCCACGCCAGCTTCTACTCGTCCACCCTCAACACCGACACAGGGCAGCGCTACCCGGCCCGGGTCGTCGGGGCCTGGACGCAACGCTGGGCCATCGAGCAGTCCGGCAACCGGTCGGCCAGCACAGCAGGGACCAGGCGGCGGCGGGAAGGGATCGGCTGTAGCCAAGACGGCCAACGCAGCCAAACTAGGGGCGAAAGTCGGCGGCCCGCCTGGAGCCGCCGCGGCCGCCGGCGCCAGTGCCCTGCAACAGGGCGCCTCGCGTCTGCGGGGCACAGGCAAGCAGCGCGGCCAAACCAATTCGCCCGGCCGCGGCGGACAACAGCCGCAGAGCACGTCACCCACTAGGGCTGATGCGCCTCCTGCGCAGCACAACCCGCCGCCTGGCAAGCCGCGCCCACCCGTCGATCCCCCGGGGCGCGGTGGGAACGGTCCCTCACCTGCTCGATGACAGATCTCAAGGAGTACGCCATGACGATCTCTATGCACCACGTGCCAGTGCATGTCCCAGCGAATCACCTCGACGCGAGCACCGCGCGCCCGCTGGTCGAGTCACCCACCCGCCCGCGCTGGCACTGCCACAATGCGGTCTCGATCAGCGCACCGAGCATGCTGGCCAATCCCTTTGACCCTGGCCGTGACGCCAGCCCATCGGATCGCCTTGGAGCCCTTGCACGGTACTCCGTCTGGGTCGCGGGTCGCCAAGACAGGCTAGCCGCGATCGCCAACCTCACAGGGCGTGATCTTGCTTGCCGATGCCCCATTGATGACACCGCGTGCCACCGCAACGTACTGCTCGACCTCGCCAATCCACCGGAAAGCCCCTACCAGCCAGGAGGGCGCGCCATGGCGCTGACGCTACGTCGCCCCTGGGCGTCGCTGCTACTGACACCGCACTGCCTGGGCGGCAAGAACATTGAGAACAGAACCTGGTCCACCGACTACCGGGGCCCGGTACTCATCTACTCCGGTACCCGCATCGACCCGGCCGCCACGTCGTTCATGACGCGCGCTGGGCTCGACGCGAACTGGCACACCAAACAACAGGGTTGGCTAGGCGCCGCAGTGCTCACCGATGTTCATCGCGCAGAGCATCACTGCTGCAGTCCATGGGGCGAACCGCAGCGACGTCCCGACCGCCCCATTTTCCACTGGGTGTTCGCACACCCGCACCGACTGGCCGCACCAACCTGGGGCCGCGGCTTCGTTGGGCTGCAAAGCCGCCCATGGTCAGTCCTAGTGCGGCCCAGCGCCCTACGCACCGCACAGCCGACGCGAACGGGCCTAACTCACCACCACGGGAAGGAAATGACGTCGTGATCGAATTCGACGATTCACTGGCCCAGCAGCGTCTGGCCGCTTCACGCTCAGAATCTGCGCGCCAGCGCAAACTGCGCGACAAGCTGTCCAAACACATCGACGTCCTCGACGACATCGACAGCGGAGTAACGCTGCCACAAGGCCCGGCCATCGCAGACGTGGCCGCCTTCTTCCACGTCCCCCAGGTACGCATCGCCGCACTACTGTGGTCACACCGCGACGAGTTCCTGAGCGACGGCTGGCGACCCGAGAACCCATCGCGCCCGACCCACGATGTGTGGTCGCCGCGAGCTGTCGTCCGTGCGGCGCTGCTGCTAGATGCCAACCGTGAAGACGTCGCCATGCACGTCGAACGGCCGAACGTGAAGCCAAGTCTCGTAGCCGCACAGATACGTTTCCTTCTCGGGCAGTCATCCTTGCCAGTGAAGTACTCCACCGATGTAGCCCGTTCCCGCCAGTGCAGCGCGCTGTTCGAGCATGCCGTGCGCATCGCTGCGCACGTTCACGATGAGGGATCGCCGGCAACACTGTGGGCGGAGCTGCAGGAGACAGAGCGCTACGACTTGCAGGCCCTCGTGGTGGCGTTAGCGGCGTTGGTACCGATTGATCAGCCAGACGTAACGTCGTGGCTCAAAGAACTTGGCGCCTCACGGGAACAAGGTGGCGCTGTATGGAGGGGACTGGCGCGGCTGATCCCACAACCCAGCAGCCTCTACCGGCGCCGGTCACTGGGCAACACACGGCGCCGCCATCTCACCGAGAATCGGGCGGCCCGCAGCGCATGAAAGTCACCGAAAGCACATCGGGGCATCGGCGATGACAAGCGCCGATACTCTCATGCTGCGCCGCAGACTCCTCCAGGAGCTGCGCGATAGCCCACACCCGGTGTCCACTGAGCAACTGGCACAGCGTATGCCGTGGAAGACCGTGCGCAGCGACGACAGCTGCGCAGTCTTGCAGTGCTCGTCATCACCCCGCGAGGGAATCCGAATTCTCGAGTGCCACCGCTCCTGGCATGTCGTTCAATATCCGCGAACCGCCTCGGGCTTCAACGGAATCTACCGACACCTGCGAAGCCTGGAGGCCCAGGGCCAAGTACGACGCGCGATCCGTGAGGGCAAGCGAAAAGTCCTATGGACCTACACCGGCGACCCGTAAACCACTGTCCCTCTGCGACACCCGCGAAACGGAGAATGCGCGATGCGACCCCAGCCACACATGTCCAACGGGCTAATACTCACACGATCTTGCGCCGTCATTGTGACCTTCCTCGTCGGCACCTTCAGCTTCATGCTGTCCTTCCACGCGCTACGCGACCTGGGCGCCAGATCCCACATACCAGCCGAATGGGCCTGGATGTGGCCGGCCATCATCGACGGAACCATCCTCTTGGCCACACTCGGAGTAGTTACCCTCGCATCCGCCCCTGAGCGCCAACACGACCGCAGCTACTTCTGGAAACTGCTGATCGGCTCAGCCACAGCAAGTATCGCGTTCAACATGATCCACGCCTACCTACCTACCGATGCACCCCTGCCGGTGGCGCTCAGCGCGCTAATTGCGGCAACCGCGCCAATCTCTTTACTACTGACCACCCACGGCCTGGTCGTCCTCGGCCGCAAGAGCACGCCCACCACATCTGATATGGACACACAATCAGGCGAAGCGGAATCGGAAAACGCCGACCCCGATGACAATGAGCCCTCACGCGAAACCGAGGACGCCACGCCACACAGAGCCCACGGCCAACCGCGCAAGCAACGCGCTATCGACGTGCGCGACTACGCCCGCTGGAACGACATGGCGAGCGCGGTGGTTGCACGCGCACCCATTCACGGACTCAATCAAACCCAGGTAGCTACAGCTCTATACCTCAGCTACGACAAAGCATGGGGGCAACGCGAAGTCGGTGAGGAACTCAAGATCAGTCACAACACAGTTGGAAAAATCATCAACACCTGCGCTCAGTTGATGCGCGAGGGGCAGGTCATGGTCGCCGAAGCGTCGTAGATGTGGTGGTTTCACCACGTTGGTTACACACCCAATCCTCTTTCGATTGAGCCCAGGGGGAACGTTGGCAACGCCAGCTTTGCGTCCGCCGTTCGCATACTTCGGCGGCAAGCAGAAGATCGCCGCGACGATCGCCGCCATGCTTCCCGAGCACACCCACTACGTCGAACCGTATGCCGGCGGGCTGTCAGTGTTGTTGGCCAAGAAGCCGAGTCGGCTCGAAACGGTTAATGACCTGGACGGCGACATAGTGCACTTCTGGAGGATGCTGCGCGAGCGTCCCGAAGAGTTGGCACGGTACTGCGCGCTGACCCCTCACTCACGCGCTGAGCGCAAAGCAGCGCTGAACCGGCCCGCAGCCTTGGATGACCTCGAACGAGCCCGCCGGATTTGGATTTGCCTGGCACAGGGACGCACCGGAACCTTGCGCCCAACCGGCTGGCGTTTCGACGCCGCAGACTTCGCGCACACCTCGATGCCGCGACGCCTTGACGGCTACGTGCGGCGAATGGAGTCCGTTGCCCAACGGATTCGTTCGGTGTCGCTGGAGTGCCGCGCGGGTCTAGACATGATCGCCGCCTATGGCAAGGGTCGGCGCACGTTGATGTACGTAGACCCTCCCTATATCGGTGATGTCCGAGAACGCAACTACCGCAACGAGATGTTGTCTCCGGCCGAACATCGGGAGCTGGCCGAATCCTTGCATTCTTGCGCGGCAACCGTCGTCCTCTCCGGATACGCATCCACGCTCTACGACAACGAGCTGTATCCCGATTGGTACCGAGTTGAACTGACGACCGCGACCAGCCAGGGCGGGGTCTACAAAGGGCGCACCGAAGTGCTCTGGTCCAACCGCCCACTTGCCGCCGCCGGCATCCCTGACGTCGACATAATCAGCCTCCCCGAAGACACCTGTAACGAAATAGCGCCCAGCGAGCCCGCATGTAACGAAACGCGGTGCCCGGTGTGTGAAGGAGCCATCCGACAGGCGCGATCGGGACGGCGACGCGTTTACTGCTCGCCGGCGTGCCGGGTGCGCGCGCACCGCCGAGCGTCCCTAGCTGGCTGACAGCCTGCTCTGTTCTTATCAGGCGTTAAATTCTCAAAACACGCCTTAAAGGTGTGTTGAAGTGCAGTTTTATCCACGCATACATGTAACCT